>CAVZNR010000001.1:0-16929 GCA_963776675.1 uncultured Alphaproteobacteria bacterium
TGATCACCCCTCACCCTCCGGCCGCACACTGGATACTGCCGCGCCATCACACATATCGGAGCAGCTTTACCGCCAGGAGCGGTCAACGGTGCCGTTGGAGTGTACGTCGGCGAAGGGCCGATTTCGTTGACAAAGTCGCCGAGTAGAGCGGCGCGGCCGTTCGACCGCACGGTTCGTTTTGGTGCCGCCCGCTGCAGGGGCGGTCTGTAATCACCTCACTGACGCCATCTACGGTGACGCAACGCACGCCACTTCGAGATCCGGCGGCGGCCGGATGAGGAGCTTGGCAAGCTTGCGCAGGTTCTGCGCCGTGGCGGCGAGCAGAAACTCATCCCTGGCACCACGTGGCCCGCGTAGGCGCAACCGGTCGAGGCGCAGGATGCGTTTCAGATGGGCGAACTGCATCTCGACCTTCTTGCGATCACGGCGTGACTGCGCGTAGGCCTCGGTGCCGAACAAAGATCGGGCGACGTCGCGCGCCGCCTCGTAGACGCTGCGCGGGATCTTGCGCACGGGCTCCTTCGGGCAGCAGCGCGGCTTCAGCGGACAGCTGCGACAGTCGGCCGTCGCACCCCGATAGAGCCGCTGCTCGTCGTTGACGATCGTGCCGCTGGTCCTGAGTGCCTTGTTGGCCGGGCAGATGTAGACATCCTCGTCCTCATCGTAGCGGAAGTCGGCTCGGCTGAAGCTGCCGTCCTCGCGCGCCGACTTGTCGATGACGGGGATGTGCGGGGCGATACCTTTCTCCTCGACCAGCCAGTTGAGCATGGGCGCCGAGCCGTAGGCTGTATCGGCGGCGAGTAGCTTCGGCTTCAGACCGAAGCGTTGCTGTGTGCGCTCAATCATGGTGCGCGCGGCACCGACCTCGGCCTGGCGGATGGCGCGAGAAGCCTCCACGTCAAGGATGATGCCGGCCTTCACGTCGATCAGGTAGTTGTCGGCGTAGGCGAAGAACGCAGCGCTCTTCATTGCTCCCGTCCACTGGGCTGCCGGATCGGACGGCGAGACGAACTTAGGGGTGACCTCGCTCGCCGCGCCGAAGGCCGCATCGTCGAGCGTCGCCAGATACTCCTTCACGGCGTGGCTCGCCGTTGCTGGATCACGCTCTTTGCTCCATTCAGCACCGGGGATTGAGCGGCCCTTGTTGGCGTCGGCCTCGATGAGGCTCGCGTCAACGGCGAACCCATCTCCACCGACGAGGCCGGCCGTAATGCAGGCGAGCACGACGCGCTCAAAGATGTGGCGCAACACATCGCTATCGCGGAAGCGCCCGTGCCGGTTCTTGGAGAACGTCGAGTGGTCGGGAACCTTGTCGTCGAGATCAAGCGGCAGAACCAGCGGAACGTCAGCCGGTCGGCGACCTCTTCGCACAGTCGGCGCTCCGAGCGGATGCCGTAGCAATACCCCACGATGAGCATGCGAATGAGCAGCTCCGGGATCGACCGATGGCCGGCCGGTGTGGCTATAGTGCTCGGCGAGCTTACGGCGCAGATCGCCAAGCGCGGTTGCTGCGAACACATCGATGCGGCGGAGAAGATGATCGGCTGGGACGCGCTCGTCGAGGTGGAACTCGTAGAAGAACCGCGCCTGGTCCGCCGTCTGCCATCCCATCATCGCCAGCCTCCGTCGCTGCCCCCTCCCACGGAATCACTGTTCGCTGGCGTCCTCAACGGACTTCTTCAACACAATCGGCCAATTGCAGACGTGGCATTGCTTCTATTTGTGGCCAGCCGACCGCCGCAGACCAACGGCCGTTTTGGTCGCACTGCGATCCCCGGACGCGGCAATGCGGTCACAGACGGTCTGCAGCTATGCTTGGTCCACGATCGAAATCGCGGTATCCAACGCCGCCTTCAGAACGTTCTCGGCACTGTCGCCGGCAGGCAGCGCCCGCGCGACGGAAACCGCTCCGATCATGAGGCTCAACACGGTCCAAGCTTTGCCCTCGCGCTCGCTGGGCGTCCCTCCCATCACCAAGGACATTTTTCGAATCAGGTCCGTCATTTTGCGCTGGTAAACTTTGCGTACCGCAGCGCTGGAGCGAGCTACATCCGCACTCAACGTCGGCATCACGCATCCGTTGGCGGGATCGGAGCAATGTTGGCTAGTAATGTACATTCTGAGGTAGCCTCTTAGGCGCTCCCGGCGCTCCGCAAGGCTCCCGTTGTCAGCGTCAATGAACGGGTTGCCTAGGAACGCCTCGATGACGTCCTTCAGAAGCGCCTCCTTGTTGGCAAAATTCGAATAGAACGCGCCCGACGTCACGCCTGCCGCCGCGGCCAGGCCGTCGATGCCGACTCCATTAAATCCGGTTGTCCTGAGGGTTCTCGCCCCAGCCTGCAAAATGGCTTCCTTGGCCTTTTTCTTTTGGTCCGGCGGATATCTCATTCACGACCTCTCGAAAGCAGCTTGATCGCTACGCCACCATAGGATAACGATCGTGATATAACGATCGTTATTTCATGTCCGGGACCGATGGTCCGGCTCAACCCCAGAGAGAATCGAGAGAAAGACGATGACAGCAACTTTTGAGAACGCGACGACCAAAACAGTCAACGTGAACGGGACACCGTTCGTGTATCGGGAGATCGGCGACAAAGGAGGCGTTCCGGTCGTCTTCCTCCATCATCTGACCGCCGTCCTGGAGGACTGGGATCCGAGGACGATCGACGGCCTCGCGGCGAAGCATCGGGTGATCATCTTCGACAATCGCGGCGTCGGCGGATCCCAAGGTACGGCGCCGGACAACGTGGAGGAGATGGCCCGGGACGCCGTGGCCTTCATCGAAGCCCTCGGGTTGTCGAAGGTCGATCTCTTCGGCTTCTCGTTGGGCGGTTTCATCGCCCAAGTGATCGCGCAGACGCGCCCCGATCTGGTGCGGCGGATCATCCTGGCGGGAACCGCGCCTACCGGCGGTGAAGGGATCAGCATGATGGGCGCCGTGCTGCAGGACGCCGTCGCCCGGGCCGGCGCCGAGAAAAAGCATCCCAAGCAGTTTCTCTTTTTCACCCAGACCAAGGACGGTCAGAAGGCTGCCGGCGAGTTTCTCCAACGTCTGAACGCGCGGTCGCAGGACCGAGACGCACCGGTGACAAACGAAACCATCGTTGCTCAGGTGACCGCGATCACCAAATGGGGCCTGACGCCGGCAACGGCGCTGAGCGACATCCGGCAGCCTGTGCTGGTGGTCAATGGCGACGCTGACATCATGGCGCCGACCATCAGCTCAGTCGAATTGGCGCGCAAGCTGCCGCACGCCGAGCTGAGCATCTTCCCCAACGCGGGTCACGGCGCAATCTTCCAGTATCACGGCGCGTTTCTGGACCAGGCGCTGAAGTTCCTACAGGACTGACCCACGGGCGGCGCTGTCTGGCTGCGGAACATGCCGGCAGCGCCGCATCATCCTCAAGATGGCAATTTCATCTCAGAAGTATGCGTAGGCGAGAAGGGCCCGCAAAACTCGGCGCCAATCGGAACCGCTAGCGCCAAAGGATGTCACGATGGCCAAGCTGGAACTCACCAGGACAACGATATCGGTCGAGCACGTCACAATTCCATCAGAGAAGTCCTTCGACAGCGTGAGGAGTGCGCTCGAGGCGTCTGTTCCCCGAATTGATGACGGGATCTTCGTCCTATTGCGATACCGCGAGGGAGCGCGCGCCCGGCGAGAACTCGAAAAATGTCCGGCTCTGTCGATTTTCGGTTTTCGCGACCACGGCCCATTGCTGCAAGTGGCGGGGTTGAATTGGAATGCAATTCAATACGACATCGGCAATCCGCTGACAGCATCTCAAATGACCCGCCATCAGCTCTCTGCCGGTCTATACGCACCGATCAGAGTGTTCCTGAGCGAGAGCGAGAATGGCCTCGTCGCGTTTGAGTATGACCGTCCCCTCAGTGTCTTCGGGCAATTCAACGACGCGAAGGTGGATTTGGTAGCGCTAGAGCTCGATCGGCAGTTGCAAGATGTCTTGCAAAAAGCCGCTACATGACCGCGAGCCGGCCGCGGGATGGGATCGAAGTCCCCAATCCATCCCGCCGCAGACGTTCTGCCTGAGGACACCTGGAGTCCGCCTCGGGTCATTTCCGGCCCTCCATCGCGCTGGACCGCACGTCGGCTCTGAACCTGCAGGCAGAAGTCCCGTTGAGGGTTTTCGCGACCACGAACGTCAGTCGACTTAAACCGCCTCGAACAGCGCGGCCAAGCCCATGCCGCCCAGCAA
The DNA here is from genome assembly GCA_963776675.1 of uncultured Alphaproteobacteria bacterium. GTDB lineage: Bacteria > Pseudomonadota > Alphaproteobacteria > Rhizobiales > Hyphomicrobiaceae > Hyphomicrobium_A. Next base: position 4,224 of record CAVZNR010000001.1, read on the forward strand.
CCAGCGTCGCCACGCCGAGGTTGCCGTCCACCCTCATGCCGCACGCTGGATAGTGCCGCGTCACTGCGCGTTAGGCCGCATGCCCTCGGGGAACCTCTTAAGGAGCGGGTACCTGCAACGACTCAGACGTCCGCGAGTGACCGAGTTCGTACGTGAAATTTGATCAGGCTTTCCCGCCCGGATGCCGACCAGCACGCTGCGGTAGAACGAGAACCAGCAGGACGATCAATACCGTCAGCACCGCCGACGCGATCGGACGGCTCAGCGCAAGGCCGCCCTGGCCCACTGGCTTGTCGAGGAAATCGCCCACCGTGGCGCCGAGCGGTCGGGTAAGAATGAAGGCCGCCCAGAACAGGAACACGTGCGAGACGTTGGTCCAGAAATAGAGCGCAGCGAGCGCCGCGAGACCGACCGCGAAAATGAGCGCTCCGCCCTCGTAGCCTAGGCCGCCAGTGTCTGCGATCCAATCGCCGAGCGCCGTGCCGAGAGTCTGCGAAAAGGTGATCGCTGCCCAATAATAGGCTTCCACTTTGGGTGTGTTTACAGTGTTTACGGATATCGTTCCCTCGGACCAATGCCACAGCGCCAATACGCCCACCAGACAGGCCAGCAAGATCGTGGATCCGCCGCTATAGCCGATCCCGAGGGACCGGTCGGCGAAGTCGGCCATGGTGGTGCCGAACGTGGTCGAAGCGATGATCGTTGCCCAGTAGAGAAGCGGATGGAATCGTTCGGCAATAATCTGCGCGGCGACGAGCACGAAGAGGATGCCTAGAAACAACGCCGTGCCGGCCAGATAGCCCCAACCCAGCGTCATGGTGACGGTGTCGCCGCCCGTCTCGCCAAGGGTCGTCGCCAGCACCTTGATGAGCCAAAACCCGAGCGTGACCTCGGGTACCTTGCTCAAGGCGCCGTTCTTCTCTTTCAAATGCATTCTAAACAGTCTCCATCGTGTCACCGAGCATTGTAGGACGCAGCAGCGAGCGGCGTCCGGGCATCATGGAAGGTGCTCCGACGGGGCGGGTCAACTCATTCTGCTGCGTTCGACGACAACGCCGCACCCACACTTTCATTGGATTGCGGCGCCGGGAGTGAACCGCCGGACGCCCCCTCCTCGTGCAAAATTGCATCGAGTTTCTCCGCCTCACGCAAGCCCAACTCGCGAGCCGCAACGTATGAGCGGGTGATGGGCGTTACGGCTGGTGCCCTGGTCAGCTGTAGTTGAAAAACATTCGCATCCTCGCACCGAAAGGCGACTTCGCCGGCGGCAAGATAGAACTCCCACATGCGGCAGAACCGTTCATCGTAGATCCTGGTCGCTTCCGCGCGCCGAGCCAGGAACCTCTCGCGCCAGCTACGCAGCGTCAGTGCGTAGTGCTGCTGCAGAACCTCTAGATCGCTTATGACGAACCCGCAGCGTTCGATGATCGGAACGATCTCGGACAGCGAGGGAACGTAGGCGCCGGGAAAGATGTACTTATTGAGCCAAGGCATGACGAACCCCGGCGGCCCCGAGCAGCCGATCGTATGCAACAGCAAGACGCCGTCCTCGGCGAGCAAACGGTGGCAGGATGCGAAGAACCGCTCATAGAACCCGATGCCGACGTGCTCAAACATTCCAACCGACACGATGCGATCGTAGGTGCCGGAAATCTCGCGATAGTCGGCGAGCTCAAAGTCCACTTGGCGGTCGGGCGCCAATTCCCTCCTGCGCCGCTCGGCCACGCGGAGCTGTTGCTCCGACAGCGTTATCCCGCGAACGCTCGCGGCGCGGGCGACCTTGGATAGATACAGCGCCAAGCCGCCCCAGCCGCAGCCGATGTCCAATACGCGGTGATGGGGTTCGATGCAGAGCTTGGCGGCGATGTGCCGCTTTTTGGCGCGCTGTGCCGTTTCCAGCGTCGCATCGGCGCTTTCGAAGTAGGCGCACGAATATTGCATGTCCTCATCGAGGAACAGCCGATAAAGCCTGTCGTCGAGATCGTAGTGGTGCGCCACGTTGCGTCGGGACCGGGAGGGGAAGTTCGCCTGCCTGAAACGCCCGCCTGCGGAGCGGACTCGGTCTAGGAGCCGGAGAACAAGGGGCGGCCGACTTTCGCGCGAGCCGCGCAGCAACGCATACAGGAAGTCGTAGATGGTGCCGGTCTCCATCGTCAGGCGGCCGTCCATGAAAAGCTCGCCCAGCCTTAGGTCCGGATCCGTCAGAAACGCGACAACGGCACGCTGATCGTGAAAGCGAGCCACAACGCAGGGTCCGGTGCCGTCGCCAAACGCGTGTTTGGCCGTCGGAGTCATAACCTCCACGTTGCCCGCCGCGATTACGCGCGACAAGGCTAGGTCCAAAAACCAATCCGTGAAAATGGTCAGTTCTCCACGAGCTGTGAACCGGAGAGTTGCTCGTACGTCATACCCCATCTGCAACGCCCGCAATCATACAATCCCGTATTAAACCCGGCGGATTTCGACCACGTTTGCCGCCAATGGTTTGGGCAATGCCAACGCCGCACAAGCGGCGCGATGCTGCTTGGCAGGCCACGGGGGGACGATGATCGCGAAGCTGGCGATTAGGAATTTTGTGCACGATCGCACCCGGTGCGTGATCGTCGTTGCAGGCTTGGCGATGTCGATCGCTCTGGTCAGCATTCAGCTCGGCGTGCTTTTGGGATTCGACCGCATGATCTCGGCGATGCTCGACCATGCGCACGCCGACCTATGGATCGTTCCGGAAGGAACGACGGCATTCGACGATTCGGGCACGCTCGATACCGGCGAGCGGTACCTTGCCTTGACCAGTTACGACGTGGAGAGCATCGCGCCGATCGTGGTCGGCTATGCCGAATGGCGCCGGCCGCTGGGCGGCACGACAACGGTCATCGTCTTGGGTGCCGACGCAGAAACGGACACCTTGACCCCTTGGAACGTGTCGGGCGGGCAGGATCCTCGCGCGCGAACCCCGGGCGGAGTGTTCGTGGATACGACGTATGCAGGCATTCTGGGTGTCGCCGGCATCGGCGACGAGGCCACGATCGAAGGTGCAAAGGCGACCGTTGTCGCCACCACGACCGGCATCCGGTCGTTTACGACCTCCCCCTATGTGTTCACGTCTCTGGCGCAAGCGCGCGACTATCTGGGGCTCTCCGGGGATCGCGCGACGTACCTTGCCGTGACGCTCCGGGACGGGGCCGATGCGCGCCAGACGCAAGCAAGACTGGCCGCGAGATTGCACAACGTCGAGGTGCTTCTTCCCGAGGAATTTCGCGAGCGGAATATCGAAAAATGGCTGTTCGGCACCGGCGCCGGAGCGGTTCTGATCGGCGGTTCCATACTCAGCCTTCTGGTCGGCAGCCTCATCGTCGCCCAAACCGTCTACGCAAGCGTAAACGATCGGGTTGAGGAATTCGCGACTCTCAAGGCGATGGGATCATCGCGCGGCTACCTAAGGGCCGTCGTTCTCGGCCAGGCTGGCGTCAGCACCGCCGCCGGACTCGGCTTGGGAGCACTCCTCGTGATCGGAGTGGCGCTTTCGGCATCCAACTCCGCCCTGCCGATCGTGCTCACTCCGCAGCTGGCGGCCATCGTCGTGGGGCTTGCCCTGCTGATGGGGCTCGGGGCGTCGATGGCCGCCGTTCGCAGGGTTATGCGCATCGATCCGGCAGAGGTGTTTGCTCAATGATTCGACGCGCGATGCGACGGTTGCCGAGGTTTTGGTCGATGAAGCCGGGCCTTCTGGCGTTCCTGGGGATCGCAATAGCGATCCCGGGCGCGCTGGCCCTGATGCCGCTCGTTCCTCGGAGCACGCCGCTCCCGGCCGCACTCAGCGTACGCACGCCGGCGCGGAGCGGCATTCGCGATTGGGCTGCGGTCGGGCCGGGTCTCGTCGAGACGAAGTCGGGTGAAGCGAAGGTCTCCTCCCAGATCACGGCGAACGTCATCCGGTTGCTGGTCGCACCCGGCGACACGGTGGAGAAGGACGAGATCGTCGCCGAGCTCGACAACGCCGAGCAGCTTGCGCGGCTCAAGTCCGCGCGTGCCGAAGTCGAGTTCCGGCTTACCGAGCGGGACAATTCCGTCGACAGCACTCAGCAGAGCGACCGCCGCACCGCCGAGGATGCGCTGGCGGCCGCGACCGAAGCGGCGCAGGCGGCACGAAGCGAGCTCGATGGGGCCCGGGAGCAGGCGCGACTCGGATTGTGCGATGCCGCCACCGTGTCGGGCAAACGCGCGGCCTTGGACGCCGCGGACCAGCGACAAATCCATGCGGCAGAGGCCCTGCGATCGATCAAGGCGAACCCGGCGGCACCGAAGCCGACCCGCACTGAATCCGTGCTTGCCGTGGCGCGCGCCGAATTGGCGGTCGCGGAAGCTGCCCTGCAGAAGACGTTCGTGCGAGCGCCGTTCGAGGGGCGCGTGCTGCGAACGTACAAAGTGCCCGGAGAGCTCGCCGCGGCTTCGCCCGACGATCCGATCATCGCCCTCGCCAACGTTACGTCCTTGCGCGTCCGCGCCGAGATCGATGAGCGCGAGGTCGGCAAGGTCGCCGTTGGGCGGTCCGCACAAATCAAAACCGATGCGTTGCCGGGACGAACGATCAGCGGCCGCGTTTCATTCGTCGCGCTCGCAGCCACACCGAAGAAAATCGGCCAACGCCCAAACGGCCCTCAGCATGCAGAGAGCGTCATCGAGGTCATCGTCGACCTTGAGGCCGGCAGCCCGCTTATCCCGGGCATGCGCGTCGACGTGTTTTTCGATCAGACCGATGTCGTTGGAAGCAGTGGAGAGCCATATGAAGCTGACTGATTGGGCATCGGGCCTTCGCCACATCGTGCGGAGGCCTTGCGGGTTGCTGCTCGCTATCGCGCTACTGGCTCTGCCGTCGGCAGCAGTAGCCGTCCAGGATCATGCGGCTGTGTTCGTTAAGAAGGCGGCCACGGAGGCGATATCAGTTCTCACCGATTCGTCCCTGTCGAGCCCAGTGCGGCGCGGTCAATTCCAGTCGATCATCCTGAACCACTTCGATGCTGCGGCGATCGCGCGCTTTGTCGTTGGCCCCTATTGGGCTCGCGCGACGCCCGAGCAGCAGCGACACTTTGAGCAAGTCTTTCAGGGCGCGCTCGCCTCGATCTACACCGAGCGCTTCTATGATTACGACGGCGAGTCGCTGCAGATCAAAGACACGCGGCCGGGCGAGACCGGAATCACCGTCGTGCAAACGACGATCGAAACTCCGACCGGATCGAAGAGCTACGACGTCGACTGGATGGTCGCGGGAGCGGCTGGCGGGGAAAAGCTGATCGATGTCGTCATCGACGGAGTCAGCACGTCGAAAACCACCCAACAAGACTATGCATCCGTGTTGCGGTCGTCGAACGGCGATCTCGATGCCTTGACCGCGGCACTGAAATCAAAAGCCCCCTGACATGTCCCTGCGAGTTGTTCGATGTCGTCGTATGTGGCTGGTGCGAAGCCAGAAAGCGCTGTGCGTCCTAATGGGCTGCATCGTCCTCGATGCCTGCGCCACGCCTCCGTCCGTGGACGGTTTGGAGCCGGTCGAACAGGTCAACGACCCACTTGAGCCTGCGAACCGCGAGATCTACGCCTTCAACACCAAGGCGCGGCACGTTCTTTCGCCGATGGTCGAGCAGGCGGGCGTCTTGGGACCACTTTGGCACGGCGTCCACAACGTTCTCGTGAAATCTTAGAGAGCCGCTCGTTTTCTCAAATGATTTGGCGCAGGGCCGCGACTGCGCGGCGGGCGCCTCGCTGCGGCGCTTTATGGTGAACTCGACGCTGGGGATCGGCGGGATATTTGACGTCGGAAAGCAATTCGGCATCGAAGCGCATGACAACGACTTTGGCCAGACGCTCGCGGCATGGGGTTTGCCGCCGGGTCCGTTCCTAATGCTGCCGGTGCTCGGGCCGTCGGATCTGCGCGGCACGACCGGAACGGCGGTGGAGTACTTCGCCGATCCTGTCGACATCGGCTTCCGGAGCGCTGGTCTGCTGGCTTCGACGTGGCCGCTCGGTGGGATGGACGTCGCCGACCGTGAGATCGACGCCGCCTCCGATCTCGACAGCCTAGAGCGCACCTCGCTGGACGGCTACGCGGCGCTGCGATCCGCCTATCGCCAGAACCTCGAGCACTCCATTGCCGACGACAAGTGCCCGAACCAGCTGATGGTGGTGGGTGCTTCAGGGAGCAGCCGCACGCCGCCAGCTCGCTAGCCGACAAACCATACAAAACCGTGACGCAGTCGCCGGAATCGTGACGCTTTCAGAGAGCTTTCTTCGTTTTAATTCAATGGTGTCAGCCGTCGGGAGGGGCATGGTTCATAGGGCAGTGCTGCAGGTGAGGCGGGGACAACAAACTGGGGGAACACGAATGCCACCCATGAGCCAAGGATGGACCGTCGTCTGCGACTTCGACGGAACTATTTCGACAATCGACGTAACCGACTTCCTGCTGGAAGCCTATGCCGACCCGGTGTGGCTCGCCATCGAAGTCGAGTGGAAATCCGGCGAAATTGGTTCCTGGGAATGCCTCAGCCGCCAGCTTGCTGTGCTCCGCGCCAACCGGTCGGATATCGATGCCCTTGTCGACACCGTTCACATTGACCCCTACTTCAAAGAGTTCGCCGAATTCTGCGCTAGCAGTGCTGTCCCGCTGGTCATCGTCAGCGACGGCTTGGACGAGGTGATCGTTAGGATCCTGCGCAGGCATGGCCTTGGTCACCTTCCCGTGTACGCCAACTCCTTGTTGACGGTAGGCGTCGATCAGCACCGGCTGCTTTCGCCCTTTCGCAATGCCGACTGCTGCACCAAGGCGGGGACGTGCAAGTGCGAGGTCGTCGCGGACCTCGTGGCGCAGCGACCCGATCGAATTCTGTTCGTCGGGGACGGACAATCGGACTTCTGTGCCGCGGCACGCATGGCCGACACCGTGGCGGCCAAATCCAAACTGCTGGCACAGCTCAAGGCGACGCACCGCAGTTGCGAGGAATTCGTCACCTTCGCGGACGTGCGGCAGCTTCTTGCCGAGCTCCTGTCGCGCCATGCCCCGCAATCCGAACGCCGGCCGGAGACGCTCCATGAACACAATTGATCTGAATGCGCGCCGCCTCGCCCGCTCTGCAGGCGTTGGCGACACGCAAAGGCTTTTGGAGCTTGAGAGCAGCTACTGCTCCTACGGCGATACGGTCCACTACACCGACCCGCCCAAGGTGTTTGAGCGCTGCGAGGGCTCCTACATCTACGATACCGAAGGGCGCCAGTTCCTCGACCTGCAGATGTGGTACTCGGCGGTCAACTTCGGATACGCGAATCCCCGGCTTAACAACGCGGCCAAGCGCCAGCTCGACAGCTTGCCGCAGGTTGCTTCCCAATATCTTCATCGGCAAAAGATTGAGCTCGCCGCCCTTCTTGCGCAGGACGCCGAACGCAAGTTCGGCCATAAGGGCCGCGTCCATTTCAACGTTGGCGGCAGCCAAGCCGTCGAGGACAGCCTCAAGCTCGTGCGCAACTCAAGCGGCGGCAAAAGTCTGATGTTCGCCTTCGAGGGCGGGTACCACGGGCGCACGCTGGGCGCGTCGGCAATCACCTCGTCATATCGCTACCGGCGCCGCTACGGCCATTTCGGCGATCGCGCGCAGTTCGTGCCGTTTCCCTATTGCTTCCGCTGCCCATACGGGAAGAAGCGGGAGGATTGCGGCCTCTACTGCGTCGAGCAGTTCGCCCGCTTGTTCGACACCGAATACTACGGTGTCTGGGATCCGAAGGCCGGCGTGTCGGAATACGCGGCGTTCTACATCGAAGCGATCCAGGGAACCGGGGGCTACGTGGTGCCGCCGCCGGGGTATTTCCAGCGGCTGAAGGAGATTCTCGAAGCCAGGAAGATCCTGCTCGTCGACGATGAGATCCAGATGGGTTTTTACCGTGCAGGAAAGCTGTGGGCGATCGAGAACTTTGGCGTCAAACCGGACATCATCGTCTTCGGCAAAGCGATCACGAACGGGCTCAATCCGTTGTCGGGTGTCTGGGCCAGAGAGGAACTGATCGCTCCCGACGTGTTTCCGCCCGGCTCCACGCACTCCACCTTCAGCGCCAATCCAATCGGTACAGCCGTGGCGCTGGAGGCGATGAAGCTGATGCAGGAGACCGACTACGAAGAGATGACCGCCTTGAAGGGCGCACGCCTGCTGTCCGGCCTGCAGGACCTGAAAAGAAAACATAAGATCATCGGCGACGTCGACGGGATGGGCATGGCTCTCAGGATCGAGATATGCGAGCCGCACGACAGCTTCACGCCGTCCAAAGCCATCACCGACAAACTCGTGGACATCGCGCTCGCGGGCGAGCTCGAGCACGCAGGCAGGACGATGGGGCTCATTCTCGATATCGGCGGCTACTACAAGAACGTGATCACGCTCGCGCCCTCGCTCGAAATCACCTACGGCGAAATCGACCTGGCACTGGCCCTGCTCGATCAGCTCTTTGATCGCGTCGCTGGGCAGTGAGGCGACGCCGCCATGCAGCTCCGCTTACTTCATGTCGACGACGCATTGTCACGCCAACAGCGTTTCTTGCGCCGGTGCGCCGAGCTTGGCGCACGCGATATCGATACGCGCAGCGCGGCGCCCGAAGTGCGGCTTTGGGGACGGGACGACGCCATTGGGCGTCTGCAGCAGAAGATCACGGACGAGCTCTCGCGATCGTCCCCTGGCACGCCGGCGGTCACTTGGTTCGGCTCGGGCGATTTCCATCACCTCACGGCGTTGCTGGTAGCGCTGGCCGCCGGCCGCACGCCTCTCACGGTTGTCCATTTTGACAATCACCCTGATTGGGTCTTTTGCCGCAGCGGTCTGCATTGCGGGTCGTGGGTCAGTCGCGTGCTGCGCGAGGGCCTCGTCGAGCGTGTCGTCAGCTTGGGTGTCACGAGCGCCGATCTTGCATGGCCCGAACTCAAGCGCGCCGACTTGGCTCTGATCGCCGCCGGCCGGCATGTCCTTTTTCCGCTCGACCGAGCTTGGAGCGTCGTGGCCGCAGACTACGGATGGGGCCCGGCGCACCAAAGCGTCGGCCACCGCATCCACTGGACGCAATTCCCAGATTGCCCCGACGAGGCTTCCAGCCGCGCCGTTCTGGACAGCATCGAAACGGAGGCGGTCTACATCACCATCGACAAGGACGCGCTTCTGCCCTGCCACGCGGTGACAAACTGGGACCAGGGGCGTTTGTCCATCGGTGGTCTCATCGCGTGGCTGCGGCTGGTCATGGACGGGCACAGCATTGCGGGCATCGATATCGGCGGGGATTACTCTGATCCGGTCTACGGCGGCTCCCCTCTCGACATAGTCTGGAAGCGCTCAGAAGCCTTCGTCGACCAGCGCCGTTCCCGCGCGGCGGCCAACGTGATCGATGAGGTCAACGAACGAAGCAACCTCGAATTGCTGGAAGCCCTGGGGCCCCTCCTATGTTGATCCTGCTTCTTCTGGGCTGCGTTGCATCCGACGTGGCGCGTGAGCTGTGCTTCAAGCTCGCTGCGCGCATCGACGGTTCCGGCTCGGCCGCGTGGTTGGCCGCGGGCATTGTAGTTTGGGCCGTCGAGATCATCGCGTATGCGGTCGTGCTTTCGCAGCTTTCGCTCAGCGTCGCCTTCCCTGTCATGAGCCTCACCTACGTCGGATCGGCGTTAATCGGATGGTCGGTTCTGGGCGAGAGCGTGAGCACCCGGCGCTGGCTCGGCACCGGGCTAATCGCAGCGGGGGTGGCGCTCATCGGAGCGACGGGCATTCCGTGATGCTGATGAAGCTCAACAATGCGTCCGAGGCGCCGTTCGTCCCCGACGATGGCCTTACGTATTTTCGCGGGGGCAGCAACGGGGCCGGCGTCCTGCTGATCCACGGCGTGACCGGCTCGCCCGTCGAGATGAAATACGTCGCCAAGTCCCTGCACCGCGCCGGATACACTGTTTACGCCCCGCTCCTGTCAGGTCACGGCTGCGATCTTGCGAGCCTCAGACGGAGCGGCTGGCGGGACTGGTACCAATCGGTCGAACGAGCGGCTGCCGATTTGGCGCCGCACGTCGAGCGGCTGTACGTCGCCGGAATTTGCATGGGCGGCCTGCTCGGGTTGCGCCTTGCCCGCGACAACAAAGCCGTGTGGGGCGTGGCCGTCTACTCGGCTTTGTTGCAGTACGACGGCTGGAATATGCCCTACCACTATCGCATCGGGCGCCTGACGGTGCCGCTTGCCCTCGGATTGGGTTTTGGCCGTTGGATCGCGCTCAAGGAGCGCCCGCCGTTCGGAATAAAGTCCGATCGCATTCGGCGGCTTCTGCTCGAAACCGGGAGGGGGATCCGCGGGACGCTGCCCGCGTTCCCGGTGGAAACCTTGCATGAAAACCTGAAGCTCATTGCGGACACCAAGTCGATCCTGCCGCAGATATCGACGCCTACGCTGCTGGTTCACGCGCGCGACGACGACGTGTCGGGACCCAACAACCCTCTGGTCATCAAAAGACTGCTCGGCGGCCCCTGCGAGATAGCGTGGCTGTACGACTCCTATCACATGATCCACATCGACCAAGAGCATCCCCAGGTCTCCGAGCGTAGCAGGCGGTTCTTTGCGAGGATCCGCTGAATGGTTGCAACGAGCATCACCTATGTCGACTCTATACGGCACATCGACAGAGCCGCATGGACCGCATGCTTCTGCGGTGAAGTCGAAAACTATGACTACCACTGCGCGGTAGAGAGCTCGGATCTCGAAAGCTTCGAACTCGGCTGGTATCTCGCACAGCGCGAGGGTGTCCTGGTTTGTGCCATACCGTCCTTCATCACAACTTACGATCTGACGACTACCGCTTCCGGCGCACCCCTGCGCCTGCTTCGCCTTGTTCAACCCTACATTCCCGGCCGGCTACAATTGCGATTGTCATGCCTCGGATCCCCGGTGACCGAAAGCTGCCCCATCGGCGTGCATGAGGACCTCGGGCCTGACGCGGCGGACGACGTCATCGCCCGGCTGCTGGCGTTCTGGGCTGCACACGCTTTCGGGCGCGGCATCGGACTCCTGGGACTAAAGGACATATCGGAGCGCGATCGCGCCCGGTTCGGAGCGAGCTTCGAGAAGCTCGGATTTCGGCCTGTGCCAAGTTTGGCGACGGCCAGCTTGCGCATCGACTTCCCCGATGTCGCGTCCTACCTAGCACGCCTCAGTGCCCCGACCCGGAAGGATCTGCGGCGAAAACTCAAGGCCCGCCCCGAGGTGCGCTTAGAGTTTCGCAACAGCCCTGGCCCGCATCTCGACCAGATCGTAGCCATGTACCTGGAAACGCGCGAGCGCAGCGAATTCACCTTCGAGAAACTGTCCGGCGCCTACTTCTCGCAGGTGCTGGACAGGATGAACGGCAATTCGCTTCTGGCCCTTTATTTCCAAAAGGACGAGCTGCTCGCCGCAAACCTCTTGCTGCTCAACGACTGGCAACTCGTCGACAAGTTCTTTGTCATGCGCGACGGGCCGGGACGCGAACTCAATCTCTATTTCCTGAGCTGGTTGGCAAACATCGAGCTTTGCATCGAGCGGGGCCTGTCATCCTACCTCAGCGGACAGGGCGCACACGAAACGAAAACGCGGCTGGGCAGCGCGCTGTCCTCAAATTGGATCTACTTCAAGCACCGCAGCCCCCTCGTGGGGGCAGCCCTGAGAGCCGTGTCGGCCCTGCTCGAACTGAAGGAAGGCGCACGCAAGGTGGCGCATTGATGCGAGCGACAATCTCCGGCGCACCATGGCGCGCGTCGTATCTTTGGACGATGTTCGTTGCCCTGGAAACGGGCGCGCAACTTGCCCTCAAAAAGGCCGCTGGCGTCGCAGGCGGGGGTGCGACTCTGTGGGGAACGGTTAACCCCATCGTCAGCAGCCCCTGGTTCGCCGCATCGATAATCTGCGACGCTGCCAACTTGCTGCTTTGGCTGGCAATATTGCGTCGACATGACTTGAGTGTAGCCGTTCCACTCTCGAGCGTGACGTATTTTACCGTTCTCCTGACTGCAGGGCTCTTTCTACACGAGCCCATTTCGCCGCCACAGTTGGCCGGTCTCATACTGGTAGGCGTCGGCCTAGCATTGGTGACTTGGGAACAGACACCTGCGGAACGAACCGAGCCGAGGCTTTGAAACAGATGCGGGTGCTGCTCATTGAGGACGACGCCGCGGCCGCTCAGCACATTGGGCGCGCCTTGGAAGCGGCCGGCCATGCCATCGAAACGGTGAGGAACGGCGACGCCGGGTTGAAGATTGGCGCCATCCAAACGTTCGACGTGATGATCATCGATCGCATGTTGCCCGGACTCGATGGACTGTCGATCGTCAAGGCGCTGCGTGGAACGGGAATAAGAACGCCGGTCCTGCTTCTTACTTCGCTTGGAGGCGTGGAGGATCGCGTGGACGGGCTTGAGGCGGGCGCCGACGACTATTTGGTCAAGCCCTTTGCGCTTGAGGAGCTCCGTGCACGCGTCATTGCACTGGGCCGTCGTCATGGTGCCGACGCCGACGTCGCGGTGCTGAAAGTCGCCGATCTCGAGCTCAACCTCCTCTTGCGTACGGTCATGCGCAACGGACGCAAGATCGAGCTGGCGCCCCGCGAGTTTCGGCTGTTGGAGACCCTGATGCGCAATGTCGGACGCCTGATGACGCGTAAAATGCTCCTGGAG
>CAVZNR010000002.1:0-34878 GCA_963776675.1 uncultured Alphaproteobacteria bacterium
ACGAACAACAGGGAAGGAAACCCGGATGCTCAAGTGGGTTATCGCAGCTGGTCTTTTGGTCGCGTTGCCGGCAGTCGCGTCGGCGCAGGATGCCGAGGCCGGCAAGAACGTCTTCAAGAAGTGTGCGCCGTGCCACTCGATCGGACCGGGCGCAAAGAACAAAGTGGGCCCTGAGCTCAACGGCCTGTTCGGTCGCGCCGCCGGCTCGGTCGAGGGCTTCAACTACTCGCCGGCCATGAAGGGCTCGCGGCATGACTTGGGACGAGGCCACCTTCAAGGAATACATCGCCGATCCCAAGAAGATGGTCCCTGGCAACAAGATGCTGTTCCCTGGCATCAAGGATGAGCTCGATCGCGACGATCTCGCCGCCTACATCGGCACGTTCAACGCCGACGGCAGCAGCAAGTAACGGGTCGGTCCTCGCAAGTATCGATGCGCAAGCGCCGCGGGCATGAGAAGCCTGCGGCGCTTTGCTTTGGTGCCTCACTCGAGTGGGCGCACGCCGCCGAGGTCGATTGCCTCGTAAAGCTCCCGTACGCTCCTGCGCCCAAGCATTGCCTCGGGGGCAACGTCCATCAGCGGCGCCAGCACGAACGCCCGGTCCTTGATGTGTGGATGCGGCAGCACGAGATCGGGCTCAGCCACGACACTGTCGCGGTACATCAGCAGATCGAGATCGATGATGCGGGGTCCCCACTTCTCGGTGGCGACGCGCCCCATGTGCCGCTCGATCTCCTGGCAGCGCCCCAACAGCGCGCGCGCCGACAGCTCGGTCGCCACCGAGATGCACGCGTTGACGAACCAGTCCTGGTCGGTCTTGCCCCAGGGCTCGGTGGCGTAGTTGCGCGAACGTGCGACCAGACGGATGTCTCCTGGCGCCGTCAGAAGTCCGATGGCGGTGTCGAGGTTTGCGGCCTTGTCGCCGAGATTTGACCCCAGCGCGATGATGCAATCGAAGTGGGGGTCAGCGCTGTTCTTTGTTTTTTCCGCCATGGTGCCCTGTTCGCCCGCCGACCGTTACGCCGACGTTCGTTACCCCGCCCGCGGGTCCCGGATCAAGCACCGGAACCCAACGCGGCGGGACAGGGTCAATCGTACTTAATGTAGGCAAAGCGCGCGTCGCTCGCTGGCGTGCCCTCGAGCCCCTTGCCCTCCGTGCCGGGCTGCCACTGCACGACGTCCTCGATCTTCTTGGCGAGCTCTAGGTCCTTGGAGGTGATCCCCTTGGCCGTATGCGTCATAAGGCGCACCTCGACCCACGCGTAGGAAGCTGTGATATCGGGGTGATGCCAGGCGGCCTCCGCGAGATGGCCGACTGTGTTAATGACCATCAACGTACCTTTCCAGCTGGCCGTCTTGTATGTTCTGCGAATCCAGCCGTCCTCAAGACGCCATTTGGGCAGGTTTTGTTGGAGCCATGCCGTAACCTCGGAATCCGGCATGGGCTTTTCGCGATCGGCCGCCATATTGTGGTCTCCTCGTCTTTCGTGGACACTTGCTCCCGTGGGTTGAACGTAATGCCTCTGGCCGACGCGACGCAAACTGAGTTGACCTCTCAGGGACACCCTGCCCCAAAACCGGTGCGATCTCCTGCCGGCGCCGTGCGGGTGATCGCTCCTGCGCGGCTGCACCTGGGTTTTCTCGACCTGAACGGCGATCTGGGGCGCAGCTTCGGCAGCATCGGGCTCGCCATCGACCAGCCGGTAACGGAGCTGGTACTGACCCGCGCGCGTGCCTTCAAGGCGGACGGTCCCGACCGCGAGCGGGCACTCAAGGCGCTGCGCCGCTTCGCGGAGGCGTTCTCCCTTCAGTCCGCCTATCAGCTCGATATCCGCTCGGCCATCCAACGCCACGCCGGGCTCGGCTCGGGGACGCAGCTCGCCCTGGCGGTCGGCGCCGCGCTCACCGCGCTGGAGGACATCGATCATGGCGCCGAAGAGCTCGGTGAGCTTACCGACCGTGGGGCGCGCTCCGCCATCGGCATGGGGGCGTTCGAGCAGGGCGGCTTCATCGTGGACGGCGGCCGTGGCACCCTGGACAGGCCCCCGCCCATCCTCATGCGCGCGACCTTTCCCGAGGACTGGCGCGTGCTGCTCATTCTCGACACGCGTACCACCGGCGTGCACGGCGAGGCCGAGGCACACGCGTTCGCACGCCTGCCTCCGTTACCGGATACCGCTGCCGCGCACGTGTGCCGCCTCGTTCTGATGCAGCTCGTGCCCGGGCTCATGGAGGCGGACATCGCAGCGTTCGGGGCTGCAGTGAGCGAGATTCAATCAATCGTCGGCGGCCACTTTGCTGCAGCGCAGGGTGGGGCGCCATGGGCGAGCCCGGCGGTTGCGCGCATTGCAGAAAAGCTCAAGGAGCTGGGCGCGCGCGGCATCGGACAAAGCTCCTGGGGTCCGACCGGTTTCGCATTCGCTCCCAGCCAGGAAAACGCCCAACACCTCTATGCGACTTTGGTCGAAGCCGCTAGATCTGATGGCCTCGAGATCTTGATCTGCCGTGGACGCAACAGGGGCGCCACGATCGAGCGGATCGCGAGCAACTAAGCTAGCGCCCAAAGAGACGAGGAAAATAACCAATGAGCGACGCGACGCCTATTCTGCACATGCTCTCGCCGCAGAAGCACATGAGCCCTTTTGACGTGAACATGGCGGCGGATGCCGGTTACAAGGTGATCGTGCCCTACATCAACGTGACGCTCGAGGAAGTGACGGGGCTGACCCAGGACGCGATCTTCTCGCGCCCTCCCAATGACGGCGTGCGCACCGGCATCTTCATCGGCGGCAAGGATGCCCTCCTCGCGCTCGACATGATGGAAGCCGCCAAAAAGGCGCTCGTCCCGCCCTTCGAGCTGTGCACATTCGCCGATCCCGCCGGCTCGTTCACAACGGCAGCCGCCATGGTCGCCTGCGTGGAGCGAGTTTTGCGCACGAAGTTCAACCGTGGGTGGAAGGACACCCGCGTCGCCATCTTCGGCGCCACCGGCGTCGTCGGCTTCGCCTCCTCCATCATCACCGCGCTGGAAGGCGCCAAGGTCAAGCTCGTTGCCCACCGCGGCGTCGACCGCGTGATCAAGGCGGCCGCGGTCTCCAAGGAGCGCTTCGGCGTCGATCTGGAGCCGGCGCCAGGCGAGACGCCCGAGCAGAAGGCGGCGATCATCGCCGATGCGGAGGTGATCTTTGCTGCCGCCGCTGCCGGCGTGCAGGTCATCTCGGCTGCCGACAAGGCCATTGCCAAGAACCTGCTCGTCGTTGCCGACGTGAACGCGGTGCCGCCACCAGGGCGTCGAGGGCATGGACATGTTCATGGATGGCGCGCCGCTGCCGGGCTGCAACGCGCTCGGCGTGGGCCCGCTGGCCATCGGCGACATCAAGTACAAGACGGAGTCGGGCCTGTTCAAGCGCATGATCGCGTCCGACAAGGCGGTCCATTTCGATTTCCGCGACGCCTTCCAGCTGGCACGGACGCTCACCACTTGACGAAGCACGTTCTTGTCGCCGCGCTGTCCGGGCGCGCCCTCGGGGCGTGTGCCCGGCGCGCGGGTTTCGCTCCCCTCATCGTCGACGCGTTCGGCGATGAGGATACCCGTGCGGGCGCAAGCGCCTACCGAGGTCTTCCCGAGGCGATACGCGATGGGTTCCGCGCGCGTACGCTTATCCCGGCGCTCGAAGCGCTGGCAGCCGAGGCCCCCGAGCCGCCGATCGGCCTGGTGCTCGGATCCGGCTTCGAGGATACGCCCAAGCTCGTCGCCGCGCTGGCACGTCGGTTTAGGCTGCTCGGCAACGACGCGGCGACGATCGCGCGGGCGAAGGACCCTGCTACGTTCTTCCCGCTGCTCGATACGCTCGCCGTCCCGCATCCCGAGACATCGCTTTCGCCTCCAGTCCGACCCTGAGGCGTGGCTGTCGAAACGGATCGGCGGCAGCGGCGGTGCTCACGTTATTCGATGCTCGGCCGCAGCCTCCCCGCGCCGGTCGCTACTACCAGCGCCGCATCGGCGGAGACCCGGTCTCGCTCCTCGCCGTGGCGCAACGCGACCGACCTGGCGATCGCGGGCTTCACCCGGCAATGGACGGTCGGCACCGAGCCCAGACCCTATCGCTACGGCGGCGCCGTCGGCCCGGCGCACTTCGATGCCAAGGCCGAAGCGCGCATGATCGCCACCGCCGAGGCCGTCAGCTCAGCGCTCGGTCTCGTCGGCCTCGTCTCGTTCGACTTTCTGCTCGCGGACGGCCTTTCATTTCTTGCTTGAGGTTAATCCGCGGCCGGGCGCCACCCTCGACGTGCTCGACGACGACGCGGGCGCACTCTTTACCGCCCACCTTGCCGCGTGCCAGGGCCGGTCCGATCCGCTGCCGCTACCCCCCTCCGGAGCCCGCGCCGCCGGCATTCTTATACGCCGACCAGGGGCCGCTAGTGGCCGAGGTTTTGCCGTGGCCTGCCTGGACCGCCGACCGGCCCGGGCCTGGCACCCGCATTCCCCGCCATCGTCCCGTCG
The DNA here is from genome assembly GCA_963776675.1 of uncultured Alphaproteobacteria bacterium. Lineage (GTDB taxonomy): Bacteria > Pseudomonadota > Alphaproteobacteria > Rhizobiales > Hyphomicrobiaceae > Hyphomicrobium_A. The sequence continues at coordinate 4,506 of CAVZNR010000002.1, forward strand.
CAACCGTTCTCGCATCGGCGAAACCGCGACAGCCGCTGAGCTTAATTGCCGTGGGCGCTTGGATGAATTGGCTCTCATGCTATATGGACGAGCGCCAGACACGGAGCGAAACAATGCAAAAACACATAGGCCCCGCCGCGAGCGTGTCGGCGCGAGCAGCTAAGCTCGTTGATGCGCTCGTTGCCGATGCGGCTGCCCTACGCTGCATCGTCTCAACCGGCGAGGCCGGCGAGCGACGCGTCGACCTTGGCGCCGCCACACCCGGCAGCCTGGAGGCGGGCCGGCTCCTCACCGAGATCTGCATGGGCGGCCTCGGCATCGTCTCGCTCAACATGAGCTCCGGCGTCGCCCGCTGGCCGCTCGGCCTCACCGTTCACTCCACCAACCCCGTCATCGCCTGCCTCGGCAGCCAGTACGGCGGCTGGACCATGAGCGATGAGGCGACCGGATTTTTCGCGCTCGGGTCGGGGCCTGCGCGCGCCCTGTCGCGCAAGGAGGAGCTCTTCAAGGAGCTCGACTACGTCGATCACTACAACAAGGCCGCGCTCGTCATCGAAGGCGACAAGCCGCCGCCGCCCGCGCTGGTCAAGCGCGTCGCCGCCGACTGCGGCGTCGCACCCACCGACCTCACCATCCTGTTCGCGCCGACCGGCTGCCTCGCCGGCACCGTGCAGGTCGTCGGGCGCGTGCTCGAGGTGGCACTGCACAAGGCGCACGAATTGCACTTCCCGCTCGAGAACATCATCGACGGCGTCGGCACCGCGCCGATCGCGCCGCCCATCCCCGATTTCGTGAAGGCCATGGGGCGCACCAACGACGCCATCATCTACGGCGGCCGCGTGCAGCTCTACGTGCGCGGATCCGACGAGGCGGCCAAGAAGCTCGCCGACGAGCTCCCGAGCCGCGGCAGCTCCTCCTACGGCAAGCCGTTCGCCGAGATCTTCGCCGCCGTCAACGGCGACTTCTACAAGATCGATCCCATGCTTTTCAGCCCCGCCCAGGTCATCGTCTCCAATCTCGACACGGGCGCTTCCTTCCATGCTGGCGAACTTGCTCCAGAGATCGTCGACGCAAGCTTCCGCTGAGCTTAGCGCTAGCGGGCCGCGCATTGCGCTGTTTCTCGAGGAGGAGGCGGGCGATTGGCACGTCCGCCGCCTCGCCGAGGCCTTGCGCCGGCGCGGCGCGTCCGTGGTCGTGACCTCGCTGCCGCGCTGCGCTTTCGATACGAGCATCGCCGTGCGGCATCGATATTCCGGGCTTTGACGGCACTCTGCCCGACGCCGTGTTCGTACGCTCGATCTCGGCCGGCACGCTGGAGCAGATCACCTTCCGGCTGGGCCTGCTGCACGCCTTGCGGACAAGCGGCGTGCGCGTGTGGAACGATGCGCGCGCGATTGAGCGCTGCGTCGACAAGTCGATGACGACGTTCCTTCTGCACAAGGCCGGCATTCCCACGCCGCCGACGCGTACCGTCGAAGGCGAGGCGCCCGCCATCGCCTACGTGACCGACGCCAATCGCCCGCTCATCTACAAGCCGCTGTTCGGCTCGCAGGGCAAAGGGCTCTTGCGCGTCGACACGCTCGCCGACCTGCCGGCGCCGGAAGCCGCCGACAACATGTACTACCTGCAGGACTACGTGGCGCCGACGGGTGCCACGCTTTCGAGGATTGGCGCGTCATCGCCACGCGCGCGCGCGTCATCGCCGCCATGGGACGCAAGGCCGGCACCTGGATCACCAACGTGCACCAAGGCGGCGCGCCGGTCGCCTGCGAGCCTACGCCCGAGATGGCGGCGCTGGCCGCAGCCGCGCTGGCTGCCGTCGATGCCGACTATGCCGGCGTGGATCTGATCCGCGCCCCCGACGGCCGGCTCCTGGTGCTCGAGGTCAACTCCAACCCGTCGTGGCGCGGCCTGCAAAGCGTCACCGACATCGACATCGCCGCCGCCGTGGTGGAGGACTTCCTCGCCGCCATCGCCGCGCATCAAAGCCTGGCGCAATGCCGGGCCTGAGCGAGCGCGAGACACGCGAGGCCTTCCTCTCCGCCTGCCGCGCCGAGCTCGTCGCCTTGAAGCCGGGCAACGTCCACGTCCATGCCGGCGGGCACGGCATGGAGACCCACCACTTCGAGGCGAGCGCGGCCGCGGCCGCCCCCTGCATCGCCGTACCGCACGCCAAAGTGGGCGAGCGCGTCCTGCGCGCGGTCGAGGCCTCGCTCGCTGCGGCGGGCTGCAACACGAACCTCGGCATCGTGCTCCTGTCGGCACCGCTCGCAGCCGCAGTCACAGGCCGAGACCGGCTCGGACCTGCGCGGGCGCCTGCGCCGCATACTCTCCACGCTCGATGCCTCCGACGCCGCCAACGTCTACGAGGCCATCCGCCGCGCGAGCCCCGGCGGCCTCGGCAGCGCGCCCGAGCAGGATGTCGCCGCGCCGCCCACGCTCGGGTTGCGCGAAGCGATGGCGCTCGCCGCCGATCGCGACCGCATCGCGCGCGCCTACGTCACCGACATGGAGGAGATCTTCGCCTTCGGACTTCCCACGCTGGAGGAGATTAGCCTGCGAACGGAGGACCTTGCGCTCGCCGTCACCACGCTGCACATGGCCTATCTCGCCCGTGAACCCGACAGTCACATTGCCCGCAAGTTCGGGCAGCGACGTCGCCGAGGCCGTGCGCCAGGAGGCCGCCCGCCAGCGCGCGCTCTGGGACCCTGTCGCAACGCAGCAAACGCTGGCGGGCCTCCTCGCCTTCGACCGGGACTTGAAAGAGCGCAGTCTTAACCCCGGCACAACGGCCGACTTCGTTGTAGCCACCCTATTCGCCGCAGGGGTTTCTGGTCGATTGGGCCGTCTGGGCGCGCGTAACCCCTTGTCGAGTGAGGGCGCGTAGCGCTATTTAGGGGCGGCGCTCAAGGCGCCGCTATCCGGCGAACCGGTTCGGGGACGAGTTGTCGCCGATCGCTGACAACAGGGATAGCTATGAGATTGGGCAGAACCGGCTGCACCCGGCTAGTGCGGGGTGGCGTTGGTGCTCGTGGTGTTTTTTAGCTATGGGAGGAACCCCGTAATGGCCAAGATTAACAAAGTGATGGTCGGCGAGTCCCTCGTCGGCGACGGCAATGAGGTTGCGCACATCGACCTCATCATGGGTCCGCGTGGCAGTGCCGCCGAGACGGCTTTCTGCAACGCGCTGACGAACAACAAGGACGGCTTCACGACGCTTCTCGCCGTCATCGCGCCGAACCTCCAGTGCAAGCCCAACACGATCCTTTACAACAAGGTCACCATCAAGGACGCACGTCAGGCCGTGCAGATGTTCGGACCTGCCCAGTACGCGGTCGCCAAGGCCGTTCAGGACTCGGTCGCCGAGGGCGTCATCCCCGCCACCGAGGCCGACGACATCTACATCTGCGTTGGCGTGTTCATCCACTGGGAAGCGGCCGACGACGCCAAGATCCAGGACTACAACTATCGCGCCGTGAAGGAGTCGATTGCCCGTGCCGTTGCCGGCAAGCCGACCGCCGCCGAGGCGACCGCCCAGCGCAACTCCGCCCAGCATCCGTTCGGTGCGAAGACTTGAAGCGGAAACCGTCCGCAGCAGGATGACGCCCCGCCTATGAAGGCGGGTCTGCTGTCGCGATTGGGTAGACTGCTCACAGGCCGTTGGAAGGGTTAGAGCCCGGCACGCCGTTCTGCTCGAGCCCCTTCGCGCGACGACGACATCAACAGCCGGCGATCACTTTCAGATCGCCGGCTGTAATTTTTTGGGCATGCAAGGCGCTGGCCACCAGCACGCCGGCGATTCCCGCCTGGCGCAGCGCCATCGACGTCGGCTGCGATCACGCACGCCGCCGGCGGCATAGACCGACCGGCCGCCGGCACGCGCAACGATGTCTGCAAGCTTCGCAAGATCGGGCCCGCTGTCGCTGCCCACGCGCGCAAGCGTCATGACGATGACGCGGTCGGGCCACTGCGCGGCATCGGCCAGGATGTCGGCCGGACCTGTGAACTGGTCGCCCGCGAAATCGAGCGACAGCACGTAGCGGTCGGTCGGCAAGGTCCGCAGTGCCGCAAGGTCCTCGTCACTTCTGATGCTTTCCGTGCCGACGACGGGGACCGCGGACGCCCCGAGCCGCGCGACCGCCTCCCGCGGGCTGGCGCCGTCGTCGATCCACAGCTCCACCCCCGGCAACGCCGCGGCCAACTGTTCAGGCAGCGCCGCATTGCGTCCGCGCCCCTCGATGCCGTCGAGATCGGCCACATAGAGCCGCGGGAAGGCAAAGACGGCGAGAAAGCCCTTGGCGACGGCCACCGGATCGCTGCCCTCAGCGAGCGGCGTGCTTAACGGATGGTAGCCGTCGCGCCGGCCGCCGGCCGCCCGCACCGCGCGCCCGTGCTGCACGTCAATAACCGGTATTATGTCCATCGCCTTGCCTCCGCGCGCCCCTCGTGTATCACGGCCCCGCGTGCACAGCGATTGCCGCTGGAGCCACAGAATCGGCCCGGAGAGACCGAAGATGGGCGTCACGGCTGGCTATGATGTGGGGGGAGCCCACCTCAAGGTGGCGCTTGCCGAGGGTACGCGCATTCTTGCGGTGCAGCAGATCCCTTGCCCGTTGTGGCAGGGCCTCGACCGGCTCGATGCGGCCTTTGCTGCGGCGCGTCCGCTGAGCGCGCGCGCCCAGCACCATGCCGCCACCATGACCGGCGAGCTGTGCGAGATCTTCCCCGACCGCAAGACCGGCGTGCTCACCCTGGTCGACCGCCTGGAGTTCATCCTGGGCCCCGACGTCGCCATCTGGATGGGCCCGCGCGGTTTCGGCAGCCCGCAAGAAGCGCACATCGATCCCGTCTCCGTCGCCTCGACCAACTTTCTCGCCACCGCCGCGGTCATTGCGCGCCACCTCGGCGACGCCCTTCTGATCGACATGGGGTCGACCACCACCGACATCATTCCCATCGTCGGCGGCTGCGCCGTCCCGCGCGGGCTCACCGACGGCGAGCGCCTGACCACCGGCGAGCTCGTCTACACCGGCCTCACGCGCTCGGACGTCTCGGCCGTCGCCCACAAGGCGCCCTTGCACGGTCATACGCATCGCCTCGCCGCCGGAGGCTTCGCCACCATGGCGGATGTACGCCGCATCACGGGCGAGCTGCCGGAGGATGTGGATCAGCACGTCACCGCCGACGGCCGTGGCACCTCGCTGGAAGAAAGCCTGGAGCGTTTCGCCCGCTGCTTCGGCCGCGACCGGCTGGATGCGTCTTTGGAGGACTGGCGCACGGCCGCCCACACGATCGCCGATCGTCAAATGACGGAGATCGGAGCGGCTGTCGCCGAGGTGCTCGCCGCAACACCGATCCCTCCGGACGCCCCGGTCATCGCCGCCGGTATCGGCGCTGGCCTCATCGCGCCGCTCGCCGCCGACCTCGGCCGCACCTGCCGCGACTTCGGCGATCTCATCGAGTCCGAGGACGCGTTCCGGCAATGGGCGACGCGCTGCGCGCCTGCCGCGGCAATCGCCCTGCTGGCGAGCCAACCTTCCCTAAGCCTTCCGCGCCTTCTCAGCCCGCCAGGCGTCGATGCGGTCCATCAGCCAGCCCCACGCCTCCACTTCGCGCGGGCCCGCCGTCTTGGAGATGGCGATCTCCAGATATTTCAGCTCTGCATCGATCTTCTCCGGCGGCAGCATCTTCAGCCGCGAGACCAGCACCGCGCACTCGAGCACCGCGGCCTGCGCACGGTTGAAACCCTCCCACGGCCGGTGACTGGCCGCATGCACGACGCGGCAGGCAAAGCGCGGTCGCATCTCGTCCTCAGTGACGTCCTCGACGGCGAGTTCCCAGTGCGACACCGCACCTTCGAGCACCGCGCCGGCGACCTTCTCCGCGCCTCGCGTCGGCCAGCTCTTGCGCCCGGTGAGGCAGCCGGCGAACACGCGCACGTCATCGGTGTGGCTCGCCACCGCGAACGGCACGGCGGTGAGATTGTCGAGCGTGCGCGAGGGGCGAAACGGCGCGATCACCCAGCGCTCGCCCTCGGCGATCAGCCCCAGCGGAGCGACGTGCACCTCACCATCAGCGCTTTTCGTCGTCACGATCGTCTCGACGATCCGTGGCATCCGTCCTCTCCTTGCGCGCGGCCTTGAGGGTGGCGCCCTCGGTGGCATGCCGCGTCAGATCCTCTGCCTTGCGGTCAGCCGCCACGCCCCAAGCGAGGCCGCCGTCCTGCGTATAGCGCTTGCCGAGTGCGGCCGCGATCTCCGCTTTGGCAAGCTCGTAGCCCAGATAGAACGCGTGCGGGCCATCGGCCTCCACGCCGAGCTTGTCGAACAGCTCGAAAGGGTCGCGCGCCACGTAGTGGCCGTCGCGGTTGTAGATGTGGATGCCGTCCTCGGCCACCTCGATACGGAAGTTGTTATCGCGCACGGCGCGCGCCATCGCCGCGACTTGCTCGGGCGTCTCCGGATAGGGGCGCAGGTCGTGCAGCGACAAGAGCCCGCCGCCGTAGCCCTTAGGCAGGCTCTCGTCCTCGCGCGCGCGATACATGAGCCGGCGCGCCGCATCGTGCTCTTGAAGCGTGCGCCGCGTGTGGGGCGATACCTGCACGATCAGCACGTTGCGGATTTCCAGCTCCGAGCAGATGCCCATGAGCGTCGCCGTCACGCCCTGACTATCGGCGTCGGTCAGCTCCGTCAGGTTGCCGGTCCCCATCAGGATCTCGACGTCGGGCCGCAACCGGCGCAATTCCGCGTAGCGCTCGAGCGAGATCATGAAGCCGAAGTGGATCGGGTCGAGGATCGGGTCGGCGATGTGCGGCAGGCCTTTGGCCTTGGCGGCATCGATCGCGCGCACGAGCGAGGCAAGGTCGCCGTGCGGCTTGGGCACCAGCACGGGCACCGCCTTCGTACCCTCGACGGCATCAAGCGTCGTCTCGTCGAGGCTCAGGACATAGTTGGCACCGGCTTGCGCGCCGCGGCGCAATTCCTCCACGTCGCCGGAATCGACGCTAACCTTGTAGCCGCCCTTGACGAGCGCGCGCACCAGATCCTCCAGATGCGGAAACGGCACGTCGGGCTGGCAGCCGATGTCGATGATGTCGGCGCCCTTCGCCTTAAGGTCGGCGGCACGCGCAAGCAGCGCCTCCACCGAAAGCTGCGGCGCCTCCACGATCTCGGCGAAGATGCGCATGTCATAGCGCGACAGATCGGGCGGCTTGCCGCCCTTGCCGAAAAACTGCGGCAGGTCGATGATCTCGTCGGGTCCGCGCTCGAACGGCACGCCGAAGTGGTCCTTCAATTGCGAAAGATTCATGCGGCGAGCGCCCGGGCACGATCACGCGGGTCTGCATCGAGCGGCGCCTTCAGGCGGTTGCGCACGATGGCCTCCGTCATCAGCGCGGCCACCTTCACGCCGACGTTGGCGATGCGCCAGGACCCGTCCGGAAGCCCGAGATCGGCGACCGTGCGCGTGAGCCGCGGCTCGGCCAGCCTGCCTGTCAGAAAGAGAAGTCTATCAGCCATGGCGCGGGCATTTCGACGGGTCTCATTTGGCGTCCGCTTTCTCGGCCGCAAGCCAGGCGAGGCGCGCTGCAACTGCCGCCTCCAGCTCCGCCACGCTCTCGACCACGGTCGTCGCCTCGAAGGACTTGAGCCGCTCGGTGTTCTCCAGATCGATGCGGCGCGGATAGACCTTTACCATGCCCTTGGGTGCCTCGGTATCGAGCTCCGGCGCGTTGTCGCAAGCGAACACGATGGTCGGCACGCGGCACTTGCCGGCTTGCGCGAACACGTTGGTCGCCAGGTTGTCGGAGATACCGTACACGCATTTGGCGACCGTGTTGGAGGTCGCCGGCGCCAGGATCAACGTATGATAAACGCCATAGTAGAAGTTGCCGACGGGTGCGGCGCTCGCGGTCGTATCCTTGTAGATGCGCGTCTGGGGCGGAAGCACGAAGTCCTCCCGGTACATGCGCACCACCTCGGCCGCCGCCTTCGACACGAACACGTCGAGATCGGGCAGCCGGCGCATGATGGCGAGGCTCTCCTTGAAGAAGTGCCCCGACCCCGTCAGCGCCCAGCCGAAGCGGGGAATTTTGACCTCGTCCTTTTTCATGTGCGTCGGCCGATAGCACGCGGGGCGGCTGCCCGTCGACCGGGATTGCGCTTGCCCCGCGTTCGCGGCGTCTCGCCGCGCCCCTCCACCTGGAGCAGCGCCGCGAGCGCCTCCTCGTCGCCGGCACCCAGAACGCGCCAATCGAGTCGCGCGCGCTCGACGATCGCGGCAAAGGTCGGATCGACCACACCGTCGTGGGCGAGCACGGCGACCGAGGCCTGCTTGGGGATGCGGCACGACTTGACGAGCACGACCGGCGCCCGCCCCAGCCGCTCGGCAAGACGGGCCGCAAGCCCGTCCGACGTCGTCGACCAGTCGGCTGTGATGCGGCCGTCCCGCTCGACGGTCTTGAGCGGCAGCCACACGGGGATGCGCCCGCTGCGCGCTATGCGCTTAAGTCCTGCCAGCGTTTCCACCGGCTTTAATCGCGGCTGCAGCGCCGCCATCATCAGCCCGGTCTGATGCATGGCGAGCAGCGCCATGCGGTGGGCTTCGGCATCGGAGAAGCCGTGTTGGGCTTGCGCGGCGCGCACCGCATCGGCAAAGGCGCCGCCGCCGGGCACGATCACGACGGGCGTGCGCGCTTGGGCAACGAGCGCGAGAATGCGCGCAAGCCGCTTGCTCTCGGCAAGGCTGCCGCCCAACTTGACCACGATGGGTCGCGAGGTGCGCGGTCTAGTGTTTGAGGTTCGCAAGCTCAACAGCCGCTGCCGCCATCCGAGGACGAACGATCTCGACGCCGACGGACGCCGGTCCCCTTTCCAGCTTCTCGACACGCACGAGTACGGCGACGATGCGCTTGTCGGCGAGGCAGCGCTCGGCGATGCGCTCGGCAAGCGTCTCGACCAGATTGATGTGCCCGGCTTCGATCACGCCGCGCACCGCGCCCACAAGGTCGTCGTAGGAGGGCACCTCGGCAATGGCATCGCCCTTCGGCGACACGTGCGTCGCAACGGCGGCCTCGATGGTGAAGCTCACCTTCTGCGTGACGCCCTGCTCCTCCTCGTAGACGCCCAGCGCCACCGGCAGCACCAGCCCGCGCACGAAGATGCGGTCGGGCGCTCCGCCGAGGCGCCCTGCGGCCTGCATGGGGGCGCCGACATCTTTCTTATTGCTCATTGTGTCTGCTCATAGCGCGCGTTCCGGTTGCCTGGGCGCCATAGCACCCGCCGACGCCGCGCGGCAAGGCTCTGGCCCCCGCGCTATGGCCGTCCGTACCGCGCGCACGGCCTCCGCATCGATGCCGCCCGTGCGGTCGCCATCACGGCACAACCCGCCACGGAAGCCCAGCACGTCCGGCCCCAACGCCAGCAAACGCGGCACGTGCGTCATGCGCAGCGAGCCCGCCAGGCCGGCGAGCAGACCCGCGCCCTGCACGGTGTTAACGAACTTCGCCAAAACCTCGTCCGACAGCCGCTCGGGCAAGGCGCCGGTGCGCTTGTCGGCGGTGTCCAGCATGATGCCGGCAAAGCCCGCGTCGCGCAGCGGCCCCACCAGCGCCAACTCGAGCCCGCGGTCAACGAGCAGCACGGCGACCAGGCGCACGCGGGCGAGTGACAGCGTCCCTAAGCGGCGCACGACCTGCTCTGCACTTTTCTCCTGCGGCCAGAATCCCACCTTGACGATGTCGACGCCGGTCGCCGCCATGAAGCGCGCCGCTGCCGCCGCGCCATCCGGGTCGTCGGTGGGATCGCCGATGGTGGCGCTGACCGGCACCGCGGCCGGAACGGCGGCACGGATCGCGCGCACGCGCTCGCCCGGCAACGCACCGAGCGCGCCGGCAGCGGGGTTCTTGGCATCGATGATGTCAGCGCCGAGCTCCGCGCACGCCCGCGCCTCGCTCTCACAGGTGACGCTGGCGAGGAAGCTCACCGGACGGCCGAAGTGTTCCATTTCTCTATCCGTTGCCGAAGATGCGCCGCTGCTCGGCCTGCACCTTGTCGCGGTTCAGCCGATCGGCCACCGACAGCGGTACCGGCACATCCTCCGCAATACTTGCAGAGCCCCCCGACAGGCGCAAGATGCGGGTCGCCAGCATCACGGCCTCGGCGCGGTCATGGGTAACGAACAGCACCGTCGTCGGGCGCCGCGACCACAGCTCCACGAGCAGCTCGCGCAGGCTTTGCGCCGTGGGATCGTCGAGCGACACGAACGGCTCGTCCATCAGCAGAAACTCGGGCTCCAGGACGAAGGCGCGCGCCAGCGCCGCCCGCCGCTGCATGCCCAGCGAGATCATCTCCGGGTAGGCGGTCGCCGCCTCCTTGAGGCCGACGCGCTCGATAAGCTCGGGGATGTTGGCGAGCCGCGGATCGCCCGGCGGCAGCGCCAGCGCGATGTTCTCGTAGACCGTGCGCCAGGGCAGCAGCCGCGGCGACTGGAAGACGTAGGCCACTTGCGGATCGCCGCCGAAATCGATCGTGCCCTCGTAGTCTTTGTCGAGACCGGCAATGATGTTCAAGAGCGTCGTCTTGCCGCCGCCCGAGGGGCCTGTGATCACCACGAACGAGCCCGGATCGACCTTGAAGGCGATGTCCTTCAGGACCTGGATCTCGCCGCGCAGTCCCACCGCGGGAAAGACCTTCTTGTGCACGTCGACCGACAAGGCATGGCTCAGCGGCGCCATTTGTTCGCCCTCGCGATGATCGGCTGCAAGATCAGCGTCTCGATAAACTGCACCACGATGATGAAGGCCAGCGCGTAGGCCAGGATCATGGGCACGTCGAAGAGCTGGAAGGCGATGTTGAGCTGATGGCCAACACCGTCGGAGCGGCCGAAGGCCTCCACCACCAGCACGATCTTCCAAACCAGCGCCAGGCCCGAGCGTGCCGCGGCGGCAAAGTAGGGAGCCAGCTGCGGCAGCGTCACGTGGCGCATCGTCTTCCACCACCCGAAGCGGTAGATCTGCGCCATCTCCTCCAGGTCCTTGGAAAGGTTGCGCGTCCCTTCGCGCATGGTGACGGCCACATTGGGGATCTTGTTGACGGCGACCGCGGTCACCGCCGCCACCTCCGTCAGACCGAACCAGATGTAGCAAAGCACGATGATGACGAGCGCCGGCAGGTTGAGGAAGAAGATGAGCCAGGCATCAAAGAAGCGATCGGCGCCGGGGTTGCGCCCGAGCGCAATGCCGATGGCCGAGCCGATGAACATGGCCACGACGAAGCTGAACGCCACGCGGATCAGCGTCGCCGCGATGTTGCTCCACAGCTCGCCGGCCTCCGCCTCGCGCACCATCACCTGCACGACGGCCAGCGGCCCCGGCAGATAGCGGCTGTGCGCGATAAGGGCGGAGATCTCCCAAATGGCCACCAGCGCCAGCAGCGAGATCAAGGTCCAGCCGACGCGCCCAATCCTGATGCGGTTTGCCGGCGCCTTAACTACCTGCAGCATGGAAGAGCTTCGGATCGAACTGAGTATCGCCGCCGATGAACTCGCCGGCACCGGCGTCCTTGAGCACCTGAGTGAGCTTCTCCGCCGCGCGCGTCTGCGGCGGCCGTCCACGGCCCGGGGATTCCCTCGCGATAGTAGGTCTTGATCGCCGCGAACTCGGCGTCGTCCTTCGGCTTCACCAGCTCCCTGATGCGCTCCCAGGCGGCTGTCGGACGTGGCAAGGATCGCATTGGCCTTCGCCACCGCATCGAGGAAGGCGGCGATCGCGGGACCTTTCTTTGCCTCCGTCGTCTCGCGCCAGATAAAGCCGACGAGTGCCGGCACCGGATCGATGCCGAGCTCCTTCAGCACCTCGTCCATGCCGATGAGCTTGCGGAAGCCGGCGCCGGAAAGCCGCGCCGAATAGGTCCAGAAATTCAAAATCGCGTCGATCCGGCCGCTGCGTGCCTCCTCGGTGAGGAGCGGCGCGGCGCCGTACACCGGCTCGCTCAGGTCGCCGATGTCCTTGCCGAGCGTCTTGCGCGAGTAGGCGCGCAGCAGCAGCCAGCTCTTGTCGATGGCGCTGCCGGCAACGCCGAGCTTCTTGCCTTCGAGATCCGCGAGCTTGGCGATCTTGGAGTCTTTCGGCACCATGACCGCGCCGAGCGCGGAGGAATAGGGCGCAAATTTCAGCTGCTCGCCGAGCCCGCGCTGGCGCAGCGCCCACGGCCAGTCGCTGACGATCACGTCGGCGTCGCCCGAAAGCAGCGCCACGGGGCCGGCCTGATTGGTCGCCACCTCGATGATCTCGAGATTGAGGCCCACCTTGTCGGCGAGGCCTTCGGCGCGGATCGTCTCCAGCACCCAGCTCAGCGAGCCGAACTTCAGCGACGCCACGCGCAAGGTGCCGAGATCGGCCGCGCGAACGGGAAACCCGAGCCCTGCGCTCGCGAGCGCCGCTCCGCCGGCAACGAGAACGCTGCGGCGATCGATCATCGCGAGGCTCCCATTCTTTCTCTTTGAACAGCCGCCGGTCGACAATGTAGTTCACCGCGCGCAGCCACATGGCGTCGGTGTTGCCGTAGATCTCGCTGGAGCCCTGCTTTACCACCCGCTCCTTGGCGATGTCGCGGATGTAGACGCTTACCGTGAACAATACGTCGGACGCCTTGCGCACCGTGCCGATGAAGGCGACGTCGGCGCCGACCTTCTTGGCAAGATCGTCCTCGCAGCCGTTGCACTTGTACATGGGCGACTTTTCTTCGATCAAGTCCGCGATCGGCGCGGTGTCCACGACCTCGTAGCGGCCGCTTTCCTTAATGAGCTTCGTTAGCTCTTCGGTAATGACCCCGAGGCGACGCTTCTCCTCAGGATCAATTTCCTTGGGCATAATCCCGATCTCGAACTGCTGCTGCTGATCGATCAGATCGAAGGGGAAGATGACGGCTTTCGGCTTCGCCTGGGCCGCCACCGGAAGCAGCATCAACGCCAGCGCCAAAGCAACGATACGATTACAAATCAAGGCGTTCCTCTGGAGCGCGAGGCTCCCGTTCTTGGGTTCTTGGAGCGATGTTGTGTTATGAGGTTACGTGTGCCGATCAGGGGTCGATTTGCAAGGGGCTTGTTGCAATGTGCGATGCCACGACAGGTCACAAGTCCGCGAGTAGCCCGCGCGGACCTTGACAAGACCCCCTCACAATCCCCTTTTTACCGCAACAAAGTAACATATCGACCGATAACGATACGAAGCCGGTCGACCGGCTCGTGCGGTCGGCGGGAGGAGTTGAGCTGAATGGAAGACGCGGCACGTTCACACCTAACTAAGCGTTGCGCCGCAACACGTTGCGGGATTGCGCTCGCACTGTTTCTGACGCCGCTGGCGGTGCTCTCGGCACCCGTAGCCGCCCAGGACGCGCCCCAAGGCGCGCCAGAGGCCGGCGCCACCGCAGCCCCGCCTGAAGCCGCCGCCAAGCCCGCCGACACCGACAAGAAGGTCGTCGACATACCGATCGTGATCGCGCGGCAGCTGCGCGAGGAGCCGCTGCCGCTGTCGCTGCTCGACCTGCCGCCGTCCAATCTCGGCATCGCGGGCGCCAAGCTGGCCGTCAAGGACAACAACACGACCGGCCAGTTCATGAACCAGAAGTTCACCCTCGACGTGATCGAGGAGGCCAACCCCGAGACGCTCATCAAGGACGTGGTGCAGAAGGTCGATTCCGGCGCCCACTTCATCCTGGCAGACATGGCGCCCGACACGCTCCTGAAGCTCGCCGACGCGGTGGGCAGCAAAGAAGCGCTGATCATCAACTACGCCGCGCCCGACGATCGCCTGCGCGAGGAGGACTGCCGTCCGCACGTGATGCACACGGCGCCGACGCGCTCCATGCTGGCAGACGCGCTCGCCCAGTATCTCGTCTGGAAGAAGTGGAATCGCTGGTTCCTCGTTCTGGGTCCGCAGCCGAAGGACCAGCTGTTCGCGGACGCCTTGCGGCGCGCGGCCAAGCGCTTCGGAGCCAAGATCGTCGAGGAGCGCAAGTTCGACTACAAACCCGGCAGCCGGCGCGCCGACGGCGGCTTCGAGCAGGTGCAGCAGCAGATCCCGACCTTCACGCAGAGCGCGCCCGACTACGACGTCCTCATCGTCGCCGACGAGGGCAACCTGTTCGGCGATTATCTGCCCTACAGAACCTGGGATCCGCGCCCGGTCGCCGGCACCTCCGGCCTCGTCGCCGAAAGCTGGCATCCCGCCATCGAGCTGTGGGGCGGCACTCAGTTCCAGAACCGCTTCAAGCGCATGAACGACCGCACCATGCGTCCGATCGACTACAACGCCTGGGTGGCCACGCGCATGATCGGCGAGGCCGCCGCACGCGCAAAATCCCCTACTTACAAGGACATAGTGGCCTTCATGAAATCGCCGAAGTTCGAGCTCGCAGCCTTCAAGGGCGTCGGTCTGTCGGTGCGCGATTGGAACGGCCAGTTACGCCAGCCGGTTCTGGTGGCGTCGCCCAAGCTTGCTTGTCAGCGTCTCGCCGCAGCCGGGCTTCCTGCACCAGTTCTCAGAGCTCGACACCCTCGGTGTCGACAAACCCGAAACCAAATGCAAGGCCTATACGCAATGACGCGCGAGCCGCGCCGCAAAGGCCAAGACAAACGAGAAAATCTCAGGAGGACGTTCACTGATGCGCTCTAAGGTCGGCTTTGCGTGGATGCTCGGCATCCTTGCCGCTTTTCTGGTCCCGGTTCCGAACGCGTTCGCCTACACCGCGTTCGTCTCCAACGAGAAGGACAACACCGTCTCGGTGATCGACACCGACAAGCTCGAGGTGATCAAGACCTTCAAGGTCGGGCAGCGGCCGCGCGGCATCATCCTGTCGAACGACGGCAAATGGTTGATCGTGTGCACGAGCGACGACAACATCATCCAGGTCTACGACACCAAGACCTATGAGCTCGTGAAGACGCTCCCCTCGGGACCCGATCCCGAGCTCCTGATCCTGCATCCGTCCGGCAACCCGCTCTACGTCGCCAACGAGGACGACAACCTCGTGACCGTTGTCGACATCAACAAGGGCTCGGTCATCACCGACATTCCCGTCGGCGTCGAGCCCGAGGGCATGGGCATGAGCCCCGACGGCAAGGTGTTGGTCAACACCTCCGAGACGACCAACATGGCCCACTTCATCGACACGGAGACCCACAAGACGTTCGACAACGTGCTGGTCGACAGCCGCCCGCGCGTGGCGATGTTCAATTCGACCGGCGACCAGCTTTGGGTCAGCTCCGAGGTCGGCGGCACCGTCACCGTGATCAACCCGGCCGACCGCAAGGTGATCGGCAAGGTCACGTTCGAGATCCCCGGCATCACCAGGGAAGCCATTCAGCCGGTCGGCGTGCGCATCACCAAGGACGGCAAAATCGCCTTCATCGCGCTCGGGCCCGCCAACCGCGTCGCCGTGGTCGACACCAAGACGCTCAAGGTCATCAAATACCTGCTCGTCGGTCAGCGCGTTTGGCAGATGGCCTTCACGCCCGACTACAAGCTGCTGTTGACCACCAACGGAACGTCCAACGACGTGTCGGTGATCGACGTGGACAGGCTGAAGGTGACCAAGTCGATCAAGGTCGGCCGCTATCCGTGGGGCGTCGTGGTCGCCCCGTTTTGACGTCGCTCGCCGTCCCGTCGCGCGCCATAAAACACTTGCGAGCGACGGCGATGGCGGTAGTACTGGAGCAAAGAAAGACGAGGCCGTGAGGCTCTTCGCGCGGTTCAAGCCTCAAAGAAATATACAAATATTTCAATGGCTTGATTGAAGAGCAAGCGGGACAAAATCGTCAATATGGATATGGCATCGGAACCCCAAGGCGAAGTTGCGGCCGCCCCCGCACTTGTCGTGCGTGACGTCAGTCATCGCTTCGGCGATACGCTCGCGCTCGATAACGTTTCTCTCGAGGTGCCGCGCGGCACCTTCGTCGTGCTCTTGGGTCTCAACGGCGCAGGCAAGTCGACGCTGTTCGCACTGATCACGCGCCTCTACGACAACGTCTCGGGAGAGATCCGCATCTTCGGCTACGACGTTCGCCGCTGGGCCTCGGCGGCGCTGCAGCGCCTCGGCGTCGTCTTTCAGAGCCGCACGCTCGATCTCGACCTGACGCTCAGACAGAACCTGCTCTACCACTGCGCGCTGCATGGCATCCGCGGGCGTGAGGCGCGCAAGCGCACGGCGCGCGCGCTCGAGATTGTCGGGCTCGCCGACCGCGCCGGCGAAAAGGTGCGCAGTCTTTCGGGCGGCCAGGCGCGCCGCGTGGAGATTGCGCGCTCGCTTCTGCATCGTCCGGCCCTGCTGCTGCTCGACGAGCCGACCGTCGGCCTCGACATCGGCTCGCGCGAGAGCGTCATCGGCATCGTGCGCTCGCTGGTCCAAAACGAAGGTCTCGGCGTCCTGTGGGCCACCCACTTGTTCGACGAGGTGCTTTCCAGCGACTACGTCGTCGTTCTGCACAAAGGCCGCGTGCTGTTCACCGGCACGGTGCCCGATCTGCTCACCAAGACCGGGACGCAAAACGTCAGCGACGCCTTCCGCACGCTCACCGGCACGACACATGCGGAGTTGGCGGCATGAGCGCGCAAACCACACAGTCACCGCCGCTCGCCAATGCCGGCGCCACCCCACTCAGCGTCTGGGATCAGGAGCGGCCGCGGCTGGGGCTCGGCGGTTATTACACCTGCTTCAAGGGCATCGTCTGGCGCGAGGTGCTGCGCTACCTGCACCAGCGCGAACGCTTCATGTCGGCACTGGTACGGCCGCTCATCTGGCTGTTCATCTTTGCCGCCGGCTTCCGCCAGACGCTCGGCGTCTCCATCATCCCGCCCTATGAGACGTACGTGCTCTACGAGGTCTACGTGGTCCCGGGCCTGCTCGGCATGATCCTGCTGTTCAACGCCATGCAGTCGTCCCTGTCGATGGTCTACGACCGCGAGACGGGCGCCATGCGCACGCTTCTGGTGAGCCCGTTTCCGCGCTCGTTCCTGCTTGTTTGCAAGCTCATCGGCGGCGTCGCCGTGGCGGCGATCCAGGCTTACGTGTTCCTCGGCATCTTCTACTTCTGGGAAGGCGAGCTGACCGGCTGGGGCTATCCGCTGCTGCTCGCCGCGCCGGTTCTTTTGGGGGTCTTGAACCTCTTCAACTCCGCCACGGGTACCTTCTCAGAGAGGTTCATGCAGCGCGCGCTGATCCTCGGGGCGGTCGTCGAGCTCGGGGCCATCGTGGCGGTCATCTACTATTGGGACCTGTCGACGCCATCGATGAACTATTTCGCCGTGGCGCCGGCCCTCGTCATTTCCGGGCTGATGCTCGGCTCGCTGGCGCTGTTCATGTCGTCGGTGATCCGCCAGCTGGAGAACTTTGCCGGGGTCATGAACTTCGTGATCTTCCCGATGTTCTTTGCCTCCTCCGCGCTCTACCCGCTGTGGCGGGTCAAGGAGTCGAGCGTGGTGCTCTACCACATCTGCCAGCTCAATCCCTTCACCCATGCGGTCGAGCTCATCCGCTTTTCGCTTTATGGGCAGGTCGACTGGTTCGCCCTCGGCATCGTCCTTGCCTGCACCGCCGTATTCCTCGGCGGCGCCATCTTTGCCTACAACCCATCGAAAGGCCTGATCGCCCGCCGTGGCGGTCCAGGCGCAGGAGCTTGAAGACATGCGAAAGACAAGAAACGTGAAGCGCTTTGCCGAGCGCGCCAGTCTCGCAGCAATCCTTGCTCTCGCCGCCCCAGCGGCGTTGCAGGCGGCCGAGCCCGGCGGCGACGTCCCCTCCGTCACCCCGATGGACTCCACCGTGCTGCCGAACGCACCGCAAGTCGGCGACAAGGCCAACAACAGGCAGCCGGCCATGCGGGCGCCTCCGAGCGCAGGCGCGGCGCCGATGCCGGCTGACGAGGGTACACCCAAGGTCTCGCCCGCAGAGGTCAAGGGCAGCCCCGACTGGCCCTGCGTACAGCGCAAGGTCGTGACCATCACACCCGCCCAGATCTGGGACGGCCCCTCCATCGATGACGTCAAGGGCTGGGAGAACGACGAGAAGATCGCCGAGCTCACCACCTACCTGGAGAGCCGCCGCATCAAATTGGACGACGCCGAGAAGGCCATCAAGGCGTATGCCGAAAGCATTCCCGCCGCCGAGCGCGACAAGAAGCTGACCCAGCTGTTCGCCAGCGTGCTGGACAAGATCAATTCCGATCGCGGGTTCGTCATGGGTCGCGTGGAGGACTTCCAGCGGCGCCAGAAGGCACGCGCCGAGGAGCTCGAGAAGGAAGGGCGCAAGCTTTCCGAGGCAAACCAGGAGATCCCGGCCGACGAGCAGCTGGGGCCCAGGGACGCCAAGCTCACGCCCGAGCAGCAGGAGTACAACTGGAACGCGCGCATCTTCCAGGACCGCCAGCAGAACCTGACGGTTGCCTGCGATATCCCCGTGCTCATCGAGCAGCGCGCCTACGAGATCGCCCAGCTGATCCGCGCCCAGATGTCGAACTGAGGCCGCCGCGGACGTCGGCGCGTCCGCACGTTCACGGATCCTTCTTGACGTCGATCAGCGGGTAGCCCAGCTCTTGCCAGCCGTCGGTGCCGTCGCTGAACCACATGACGTTGGTGTAGCCGAGCTCCACGGCGCGCTTGGCCGCGTTCCACGACATCCAGCAATCCCGCAGGCAGAAGAACACGATCGCAGCGTCCTTCTTGCCGTCGGTCAGGCGCGCGAGCCCGTCGCGGAAGTAGCCGCTCATCGTATCCGACAGCGCGCCATATCCGACGTTGGGAAGCCAATGCGCGCCCTCGATCGAGCGGTGGACAGGATCGCGCCAGAAAGTGCCGGCCGGCAGGTTCGGCGGCTTGGGCGCCTGCGGATAGACGTCGATGAAGACGGCGGCGTTCTTGTTCCACAGATCGGCCGCCGCGTCGGGCGTCAGCACCTTGGCGCCGGCAAGCGTAGCGGGAACGGGACTGCGGAAATCGTCCATCCGGTAGCCGGGCGGCTCGGGCACCGTTTCGGCCGCCAGCAGACCTGACTGCAAGCAGCGGCCCGACGAGCAGCGCCAGGAGCGCCAGCAGCCCCGGGAGCCCCCTGGATGGACCCGCGCGCCGGATGCCCCTAACGGCCGCCCTGTCGCGCGCCACAGCCGCCACGACGCGGCTCACGCCCGGCGAGCAGGGCCCCAGAGAGACAGCACATTGAAGAGAAAGGGCGCACAGCGCGCGCGCTCCCGGGCTCTACCCGCGCGGCGCGGTGATCGGCTTGCCATCCTCGTCGAGCAGCGGCACGCCATATTCCAGCAGAGCCTTGTCGATGTCGGCGCGACGCTTGTTGAGGATGTCGTTGAGCTCACGCTTCCACAGGTTGTCGCCCTGGCGCACACCCATGGTGACGCGGAACTCTATGCGGTCCTTCTTGGCGTCCTTGACCAGCGGAACGACGGTGAGCTTCTCCCCGCCCCGGTCGGCGAAGTAGCCGGCGATTGGGCCCCACAGCAGGCCTGCGTCGATCTCTCCGGAGCGGATATCCTTTGTCATCTCCTCGGCGGGCGAGTCGTAGCGGCGATCGACCATCAGGCGATAGGGCCGCGCCTTGCCCATGAGCCCCGCCTTGTTGACGAGATTGGCAGGTGGCGTGCCCTGCACGACACCGACACGCTTGCCCTTGAGACGGGGATCGAAAATGCTGTCGACGCCGTCGAGCCCGGTGCCCGGCTTGTAGATGAGTGCATAGGCCGAGCGATAGACCGGATTGGTGTTGAGGACGAGATCGTCGCCCTGGCCGGTGCCGATGATGAGATCGCACCGCTTGGCGAGCAGCGTATTGCGCGTGAAGCCGACCGCTTGGGGAAACCAAGTGTACTCAACCGGCACCCCGAGCTCTTCGCCGATGATGTCGGCGATCTTGTTCTCGAACCCCTTTTCCTTCTGGCTCGAGAACGGCATGTTCGCCGGGTCGGCGCACACGCGCAGCACTTGCCGGTTCACCAGGTCCGAGCGGTGGCCTTCGACGGCCTTTGCCGTCTGTGCCAACCCGCTCAACCCAAGCAAGGCTACGGTCAAGAGTCCGAAGCGTTTAGTTACCGAAACAGGATTTTTCATACTCACGAGCTGCTTCCGGTTTGGGGTCGTGATTGCGACCACCGAGCTGACCTGCAGGCACTGCACCCTCGGCGCGCGCCTTCAGGTACAGGTAGAGGTCGTCGATGAAGCACATGACGTTCTTATTGTCACCTAACGCGGGCATCACAAATTTGGTACCGGCCTCATCGCGAACGCGACCGCTGGCGACAGTGCCGAGAAAGTCGCTGTAGCTCAGAGTCTTGAGCGAGTTCGCCAAGGCGGGCGCGTAGCTGGAGCCCAGCGCGTTCGGGCCGTGACAGACGTGGCACTCCGAATGATAGCGGCGGTAGCCGTCGTAGGTGTACCAGTCGGTGACGAGCGTCCCGTCCTTCTTGCAGACGTGGAATGTGGGCGTGCCGTCAGGGAGCACCCACTTGCCGTTATCGAGTGTGGCCCCTTCTTGGCTCATGCAGCCATCGGCGAGAGTCACCATCGGAGGACCCTCTTGCTGGCCCTCGGCGCTTACTGTTGCTGCAAGACCGCTACCCAAGACGACCGCGGCTGCAATTGCGACACTGATCCTTCTCACGCGTTTCCCCTATCGGCTTTTCGTTGCAGGGATTGATACGATATTTGATTTGGGCAATTTCGCCCTCGATTACAACGACAAAAACGATCACCCGGTCGTGATCAGTGCGGATCTGCGGGCAGGATCGCTTTTGGTTGCATATCCATTCTTGATTGGGAGGCCCTAACACACGGGCCACCGGACGGACAAGCTAAGCCTTACTCACACAAGCAGACCGGCGCGGGGATTCCCCGCGCCGGTCCTTTAACGTGTCTTAGGTCAGCTTATGGCAGCGACCACACGGTCAGCGACCCACCAAGAGCGGTGTAGTCGTTGAGACCGGCGTAGCCACCAACGGCACCCAGACCATCGGTCGGGTTGGTCAAGCCAGCCGCCAGGCCGATACCGGCCCAACCACCGACGCCCGAGAAGACGGCGATGTACTGCTTGCCACCATGACCATAGGTCATGACGTTGCCGATGATGCCGGACGGAGTCTTGTTAACATAGAGCTCCTTGCCGTCCTTCTGATCGACGCACTTGAACTTGCCCTCGAGGGTGCCAACGCAGGCGATGCCGCCAGCGGTGGTGAGAACACCCGACCATACCGAGAACTGCTCTTTGTTCGACCAGACGATCTTGCCATTGCCGGCATCCCACGCAAGGAAGTTGCCCATGTGGCTCTCGCCCTTGGGCGGATACATGGACAGCGTGGCGCCAACGTACGGCTGACCGGCAGTGTACTCGACCTTGAAGGGCTCGTAGTCCATGCACACGTGGTTAGACGGCACATAGAAGAGACCCGTCAGCGGCGAGTAAGGCCACCGGCTGCTGGTCCTTGGAGCCAAGAGCGGCCGGGCAGATGTCGGTGGTGTTGACATCGGCGCCGTTCAGGAACGTCGACTTGTCCTGGTTGACGATGCGGACGACCATAGGTCGGGCTCGACTTGTCCATGTCGACCTTCGAGGCCCAGTTGACCGCCGGGATCATACTTCTCGGCGACGAGAAGCTCACCCGTGCCACGGTCGAGCGTGTAGGCGAAGCCATTGCGGTTGAACTCGACGACCGCTTTGCGCTGCTTACCCTTCACGTCGATGTCGGCAAGGATCGGCTCGTTGATGCCGTCATAGTCCCACTCGTCGAACGGAGTGTACTGGTAGGCCCAAGCCGCCATGCCCGTCTCCGGGTTGCGAGCGAACAGCGTCATCGAATAGAGCTGATCGATCTGCTTGCCGTCGGGGCCTGCGCGCTGAGCCGGGTTCCACGTGGAAGGGTTGCCCGTTCCATAGTAGAAGAGGTTCAGCTCAGGATCCCAGGACATGTAGCCCCAGATCGAACCGCCGCCCAGCTTCCACTGGTCGCCGTTCCAGGTCTTGAGCGAAGAGTCGGCGCCGACCGGCTTGCCGAGCATCATGGTCTTCTTGGGGTCGACCAGGATTTCGTCATCCGGGCCCATCGAGTAGGCGCGCCACACCCGCTTGCCGGTGTTGATGTCGTAAGCGGTCATGAAGCAGCGGACGCCAAACTCAGCGCCGGACACGCCGACGAGGAGGTTGTTGCCCACGATGAGCGGAGCACCCGTGCCCGTCTCGCCGCGCTTAGGATCGGCATTGACGGTCTTCCAGAGCTCTTTGCCGGTCTTGGCATCGAGCGCGACGACGGACGTATCAGCCTGATGCAGGAAGATCTTGCCGTCGGCATACTGCACGCCACGGTTGACCGTGTCGCAGCACATAACGGGGATCACGGACGGATCCTGCTTGGGCTCATACTTCCAGATGATCTTGTTGTCGTCGGCGAGGTTCAGAGCGTACACGATGTTCGGGAACGGGGAGTTCAGGTACATCATATCGCCGATAACGAGGGGGCCACCCTCGTGACCACGAAGAACGCCGGTCGAGAAGGTCCACGCGACCTGCAGCTTGCTGACGTTCTTGGTGTTGATCTGATCCAACGTCGAATAACGCTGTCCAGCGTAGTCATGCTGACTGCATGCACCAGTTATTTGCGTCGGCTACGCACTTCGTAACACTATCATTGGCCAACGCCGGCGCCGCTAGGGCGACCGATGCAACCAACGCACCTGCGAATGCACTTCTGCGCATTGCGCTTCCTCCATTTTAAGGTTCTTGCCACGCTTGCAAGCGATGGTGAACGACAGCGCCTCACACCCATTATCTGGGATGGGGTTTGCCCCTTCTTCCTCCCTGGCGATCGACCGGGCCTTATTCTTGGCTATTGCCATTTGACCCTGGAAGCCATGTCACCACCGCGGCACATCTACGCACTTTTTTTTCCCGACCGCAAGACGATGCAGTAACGAAAATTCACGCGTCCGTGAATAGGACAAGAACCCTGACTTAAAATCCGCCGCATTCCATCGCACCTTGCTGCGCTGCAAGTCGAAATGGTGCACCGCACGACAAGATGTTGTACGCGGCCAGATTTCATCGGCATCCAGCGCATCTTCCACGCGCATGAGCACCGCTTTGGCTCCAACAACGTGCAAACGACAAGTTGAGCGTTGCTGTTAAAGGTTGGAGGTGCTGAGACAAGCACCTGATCACGGGGTGCTCGCGCGCGCGTGATCAGCCGTGCTTATTTCCGTGATCAGGAATGCTTATATGTCTGAAGCATATTCACGGACCGCAAGGAGCACGTCCCTGAGGCCAAATTTCCCCGTCATCTGGGCGCTTCTAGCCCTCGTTGCGACCTCTTTTGCTTGGGCCGCGGCGGCGCCTCTGCGGGCCGAGCCGCTCGAAGTCAAGGAGATCGCGCCCGGCGTTTTCGTCCACCAGGGCCGCTACGAGATCTTTACCCCGCGCAACGAGGGCGACACCTCCAATGCGGGCTTCATCGTCGGCCGCGACGGCGTCGCGGTGATCGACACCGGCGGCAGCCCGCGCGTCGGAGAGCGCCTCCTCGAGGCGATCCGCGCGCGCACGCAACTGCCGATTCAAGTACGTCATCAACACGCACATGCATCCCGACCATATATTCGGCAACGTGGCGTTCGAGGCCGAGCACCCGGTCTTCGTCGGCCACCACAAGCTGCGCGCGCGCGCTCGCGGCACGTGCCGAATGCTACCTTGCGATAAACAAGGAGCTACTGGGCGACGCCGCGTTCGCCGGCACCCGCATCATTCCACCGACCCAGCCCGTCGAGGACAAACTGGAGCTCGATCTCGGTGGGCGCACGATCGTGGTCGAGGCCCAGAAGACCGCCCACACCGACAACGACGTCACCGTTTTCGACAAGCAGACGGGTACGCTTTTTCTCGGCGATGTCCTGTTCGCCAAGCATGTGCCGGCGCTCGACGGCTCGATTCGCGGCTGGCTTGCGCTGCTCGACCGGCTCAAGGAGCGCACCGACGTCGCCCGGGTCGTGCCGGGCCACGGGCCGGCGTCCATGGAATGGCCGCAGGCGCTCGCCGCCGAGCAGCGCTACCTGACCAAGGTCGCCGACGACGTGCGGGCCGAAATCAAGGAAGGCCGCACCCTTTCGGAGGCGACGCGGGAGGCCGGAATGTCCGAAAAGGATGCATGGCTGCTCTTCAAGGAGTATCATGCGCGTAACGTCTCGGCCGCCTTCGCTGAGCTGGAATGGGAATGAGCCGCACCGACGTGGCCGTCTCTAGGAGGAAACGAACAATGCCCATCATCTCTCCTCAAACCGCTGCTCGCTCTCGTCGCCGCGTCGGCCCTGGCGTTTGTCGCCGCCCCGGTGCGCGCCGACGACGATCCGTGGCCCGATATTCAGCGCGACGTCTTCGACAGTCGCCCCATCAGCGCCGAGGACGGGACCGTCACTCTCGATGCCCCCTATCGGGCCGAGGATGCCGCGATCGTCCCGCTCACCATCCACATCCCGAAAAGCGCTGGCGACGTGAAGAGCCTCACGCTCGTCATCGACAAGAACCCGGCACCCGTGGCCGCCACCTTCCACTTCGGCGACGCGGCCGGCAAAGGCGACCGCACCCTGTCGACGCGCGTGCGCGTCAACATGTACTCGAACGTGCGCGCCGTGGTGGAGACGTCCGACGGCAAGCTGCACATGGCGACGAAGTACGTGAAGGCCTCGGGCGGCTGCTCGGCACCCGCCGGCAAGGACATGGACGCGGCCATGGCCAACCTCGGCAGGATGAAGATCAAGACCTTCGACAAGCCCGGAGCGCAGACGCCCGGCCTGCGCGAGGCGCAGGTGATGGTCCACCATCCCAACTATACGGGCATGCAGATGGATCAGCTCACGCGCGAGTACACGCCGGCGAAGTTCGTGCAGGAGCTCGAGGTGAAGCGCGGCGGCGACCTCATCTTCCGCATGGAGGGCGGCATCTCGATCTCGGAGAACCCCCATTTCCGCTTTACCTATGCGCCCGCCGGCGACGACGACACGCTGGAGGTCACCGCCAAGGACACCGACGGCGAGGTCTTCACCGCGACGTCGGCGGGCAAGGCGTCCTGATCACGCAAAACGAAGCAAACGAAAAGGGCACCACGGCCGTGGTGCCCTTTTTCCATTTCAGCGCCGGATCTCGAAGCAGCGAAGCTCCGCCGGATCAGAAGCAGCGCAGCTCCGCTTCGACCTGCGCCCGCTTCAGGTTCTTCACCTTCTCGAGCAGCGGTGCGTAGCTGTTGAACATCGTTACGTTCTCGCCGCCCTTCAGGCGCACCGACATAATCGTCTCGGCCGCCTCGTACTCATCGTACGGCAGCAGCGCCGCGATCTGATCGATGGAGCACGAGCACTTCTCCAGCACGGGCCGGGTCTGACCGTTGGTTTGCATGCAGGCGAACACGTAATCCGCGCGAGCGTCCGTGGGATAATCGTTGGGCGGCAGCTCGAGAGAGCCGGCTGCCGCACCTCCCACGCCCAAAGACACGAGGGTCGCAGCAAGGGCAAAGTAGAGTGAGCGCCTTGTCATTTTGCGCCCTCCAATCCGCGTCACGCCATCCAGGGTAATCCGCTCCTCGAGCTTCAGCTTCTCGTTGCCTTTGAATTTGTTCTTGTACGATTGAAACCAGGTCCACAATCTCGCCTGGAACCTGATCGCTCAGGACGATCACGTATTGCGCGTCTTCCCATCCTTGCATCTTGGCTGCGTGCTCGTCGTCCACGTAAGGATTCATTGTGATGCGATAGGCGTCGATTTGCTTTCCATTGTAGTCCAACTTGATCGGCTCGACCTTCGTCTTGTCCTTGAGCGCCATGGAGAAGGCGTTCCTCAAATAGGCGAGCTTGCCGCCGGCCAAATTGCCAAAGCTGCTCACCGCCTGATCGAAGTAGACGATGAATACAGGGTTGATCGTCAGCCCCGGCAGCTTCTGCAGATCGCGCGCGCGCTCCCCTGTATAGATCTGCAGGTCGACGTCCTTCTCGCCCGTGGGCTTGGCCGCGACAACCTTGAGCGTGATCTTGTCGGAAAACGGTTGACCGAGAAGCGCCGGATCCGTGGCCGTTCGATTGAAATTGTAATCGACCTCTTTCCCATTCTCGACGTTCGACAGGTGCTTATGCTCGAAGATCAGGTCGACCGCCTTGGGCGTGCCGCCCTTGTCGTCAGCGGCGGCCTTGTCGTCCGTGGCGGCGAAAGCCATGCCGGACCAAAGTGCGACGACGAGCGCAAATGGAGCGCCCCACATAACTGAGAGCCGCATACTCAAGCTTCCTTCCTTTATATCGGTATTGATGCCACGCCATTTTGGAGCCTGTTCTAACCTCTCCGGCGCGCGCCCGTAAACAGGCAGAACCTTAACGATTGGTCATCCGAGACCGGATTTATCGCGCTGCAACAGAGGTCTGGCGGGTTGGCAGCCTTAGCGCAGGAAGAGGCCGAAGGCGCGCGGGCCGTCGCCCACCTCGGCCTCGCCGGTAATGGTCAAGGACTGGGCATCGATGCGCTGGAGCACGTTGTCGAACCAGCAGGCGACGTAGACGAACCTGCCGGCCGGGTCGGCCTCGATCCCCTCTGGGTGATCGGCCACCGCGATGGTCTTGATCACCTTCATGTCATCGGTGTCGATGACGCTCACCGATTCCGTCGTACTGGTTGGTGACGAACGCGCGGCCCTTCGTTAGCGCCACCGCGTAGGGCCGCTCCTCGACCGGGACCGTCGCCACCACCTTGCGGGCCTCGATATCGATCACGCTGACGTCGTTGCTCGCCACGTTGGCGGTGTAGGCGCGCTTGCCCTCGGCATCGATGGTGATCCCGAACGGGCGCGTGCCGACCTTCACGCCGCCGATCCGTTTGTTGGTCGCCGCGTCGATGATGGACACCGCATTGCTGTCGCGGTCGGCGCTCAGCACGAGGCGCCCGTCGGGTGTGACGGCGACGCCCGACGGCGAATCCCCGACCTGCACCTCGGCGATCACCGCGCCCTTCTGCGGATCGACGACGAAGATCTTGTGCGCGTACCAGTCGGCGACGTAGACGCGCCCGTTGGTCGGGTGCGCCGCCACGCCGACGGGCCCCAGCCCGACCTTGATCCGCTTGGCGACTTTGCGCGCCACCGCGTCGACGACGACGAGCTCCTTGCCCTCGGGCGCGGTGACGTAAGCCTGCTTGCCGTCGGGCGACATGGCGATGCCGGCCGGCCTGCCGCCGATCTTCAGCGTCGCCAGCGACGTCATGTCGGCAAGACCGACGATCGACAGGCTGTCGGCCGACTGATTGGTGACGAAGGCCTCGCTGACGCTCTTTGCGACAGGCTCGGGCTCGCCCGCCTGCACGCCGCCCGCGGCAATCAGGCCCGCGGCCAGCGCCGCGAGCGCGCTGCATGCGCCCGCGTCGCACAAGCGTGCGCGTCGGGCTCAGCCGCCCGCCTCGATGTTCTTTTTGAGGGCGTCGAGGCCGGTGCGATAGACGTCGGTCACGGCCTTCTTCGCCGCCTCGTCGCTGAGCTCGGGTGGCGGATCATTGTTCATGAAGCCGCGATAGAAGGCGCCACGCCATTGCACCGTCGACTTGCCGCCCTCCCCCTTCACGCTGAGCATCGAGGAGTAGTTGTTGACCGGGAGCACCTTAACGTCCGGATGATGCATCTCGTATTTGTAGATCATCTTCTCGGGATCGTACTTGAGCAGCTGCTCCTCGAGCTTGCCGCCCGACGTGAGAGTGAGCGTCCGCGTGGCCTTGGGCTCGTTGCCGCCCGTGCCTTCCGTCTTGGCCACCGCGGGGTGCCAGCTCATGTCCTGGAAGTTGCCGATCACCTTCCAGACCTTCTCCGGAGGGGCGTTGATCTCGACGGTCTCAGTCACCTTTTGCCGGCTTGGACCATGCGCAAGCGCGACAACTGGCATCAGCGCCAAAATGGCCACCCCCAGAGCAAGACCTCTCACCATAAGATTTCCTCCGCGTGTCTCGTTTTTGGACATGCCTCGGCGGCGACCATAGTGGCGCTGACAGGCCGGTGCAATCGCGCCTGCCCTGGCAAAGCGCCGCATTGCTCCCCGGTGTTGTTTTGGTCCGGCGTCCGTGCTTTGTTGCGGCCCGCGCGAGGGAGAAGACATCCACATGAGTGCACAGAGCGACGGATTGGGCGGGGGGGCCGCTTCCGAACTCTACCAGAACGTTACCTGCCCGTTTTGCGGACTGTTGTGCGACGATCTGGAGGTCTCCCGCACCGGCTCCGCGCTCAAGGTCGTCAAGAACGGCTGCCCGCGCGCCAGCGCCGGCTTCGCGCGTACGCTGCCGGCCGCCAAGCCCATGGTGGGCGGCAAGGAGACGTCGCTTGAAGAGGCCATCGCCGCTGCTGCAGCGCACATCAAGCGCTCCACGCTTCCTCTTTACGGCGGCATGGCCACCGACGTGGAAGGCGCGCGCGCCGTCATGTCGTTGGCCGACCGCTCCTGCGGCGTCGTCGATCACGCGCTGAGTGAGGGCCAGTACCGCAACATCAAGGTGGTGCAGACCAGCGGCTGGATCATGTCCACGCTGACGGAAACGCGCAACCGCGCCGACCTGATCGTCATTGTCGGCAGCGACGTGCACAAGCTGCACGGACGCTTCTTCGAGCGCATCGTGTGCCCGGCCCAGACCATGTTCGAGGGCGTGGCGCAGAAGCGCACCATCATCTTTATCGGCGAAGGTCTCGACACCTCGGCCGCCAAGGGACCTCGCATCGGCGAGGTCATCACGCTGCCCTGCTCCAACGCGCGCCTGCCGGAGCTGTTGGGCGTGCTGTCTGCGCGCCTGCGCGGCGCCAGCATCAAGCCCACGCGCGTTGGCGAGCAGAAGCGCAGCGGCATCCTTTCGGCGATCCTGCCGCAGTCCTGGACCGGGACCACCTCGGTCGAGGAGGTCGCCGGCGTCAAGCTCGCGGAGGTCGACGCCGTCGTCGAGAAGCTCAAGGCGGCCGAGTACGGCGTGATGGTGTGGGCGCCGCCCGCCTTCACCTTCCCGCACGCCGATCTCGCCGTGCACCTCATCTCCGATATCGTGAAGGACCTGAACGTCACCACGCGCTTCGCCGGCCTGTCGCTCGGCGGCAACGAGGGCGCCCCCAGCGCCGCCGCCGTCGCCACCTGGCAGACGGGCTACCCCTTGCGCGTGAGCTTCGCCAACGGCAAGCCGGAGTACGACTCCTATCGCTATTCCATCGGACGCATGGTGGCCGAGGACGACGGCGATCTTCTCGTGTGGCTCGCCTCCTTCACGACCGACATCGGTCCGCCCTCGACGCGCATGCCGACGATCGTTCTGGGAACGCCGGGCATCCGCATGAGCCAGCCGCCCGCCGTCTTTATTCCCGTAGGCACCCCCGGGATCGACCACGCCGGAACCATGATCCGTTGCGACAACGTCGTGTCCCTGCCGATGAAGGACCTCGGGCGATCACAACTTCCCCGCGCGGCCGACGTGCTCGCCGCTATCGAAAAAGCCATTTAAAGCGAGCCGCGCCCGATGATGATCAAGCTCACCGGTGGTAAGGTTTACGACCCCACCAACAACGTCGACGGCGAGGTGCGTGACATCTACGTCTCGGACGGCCGCATCATCGCCCCGGCCCCGGAAGCCCGCGTCGATAAGGAGTACGACCTCAAGGGCCGCGTCATCATGGCCGGCGCCATCGACCCTCACACGCACATCGGCGGCGGCAAGGTCACCATCGCGCGCACGCTGATGCCGGAGGACCACTACAAGGACGAGGTCGCCCACACCGACCTCACCCGCGCCGGCACCGGGCACGCCTGCCCCTCGACCATGATCACCGGCTACCGCTACGCGGAAATGGGCTACACGGCCTGTTTCGAGCCGGCGATGCTGCCGGCCAACGCGCGTCAGGCGCATCTGGAGATGGGCGACACGCCGCTCGTCGACAAAGGCGCCTTCGTCATGCTGGGCAGCGACGACTTCATGCTGCGCCTGATGGCCGGCAAGCAGGACTTCTCGCTCATCAAGGACTACATCGCCTGGACCATGCACGCCGCTCAGGCGATCGCGGTCAAGGTCGTGAACCCCGGCGGCATCAGCGCCTTCAAGTTCAACCAGCGCAAGCTCGATCTCGACGAGAAGCACGCCTACTACGGCATCACGCCGCGCGACATCCTCTTGACGCTGTCGCGCGGGCTCGTCGAGCTCGGCGTCACGCACCCGCTGCACGTGCACGGCTGCAATCTCGGCATTCCCGGCAACGTCGAGACCACGCTCGCCACCATCAAGGCGGCCGAGGGCCTGCCCTTGCATCTGACGCACATCCAGTTCCACAGCTACGGCATCGGTGGCGATCGTCA
>CAVZNR010000003.1:0-11116 GCA_963776675.1 uncultured Alphaproteobacteria bacterium
TCCCTTGGGCGAGCTGACGGCACGCGAGCGCGAGCTTCTGGTGGCGCTCGCCAACGGCTGGACGAATTTGCAGATCGCCTCGCGCATCGGCATCTCGCGCAACACCGTCAAATACCATCTCAAGAATTTTTACGATAAACTCGGCGTCTCCAACCGCGCGATGGCGGTGGCGCTCTACATGTCGGCCACCATGGATAACCGCTGATCCTGCCCAGGGTCGTGCGCGAAATGTCTGTCTCCGTGACCGCCCCGGGTTGGCGCGCGTGCCAATAAGCGCTAGTGTTTCCGAGAGGTTAAGGAGAGCGGCAGTGCAAGCCGCCGCCTTGTCTCAATGGTGCACTGCGAAAACGGTGCCGGACAGGCGCCCTACCGAAAGCATAGCCAAACCACTACCCATCAGCGCCCCGCCGCTGCCCATTGGGGTGTTGTGCGATCCTTAATGAAACTCGATGCTCCGCGCTGCCGATAGCCGCCCCACAGCCAATTAAAGAAGTCTCGCAAACGACCGGCGGTGGTCGCGCGTTGAGGGGCAACAAAGAAGAAGAACGCGGCACTCGGCGGAAGCAATAACAAGACCGACCGGCCGCTCGGAGGAAACTCGCATATGCTCGTGACGACGCATCTGTTTATTCCCGGTCCGACCAACTGCCCCGAGGCCGTCCGCGCGGCAATGGACATCCGCATGGAGGACATGCGGTCGGCCGAGTTCCCCAAATTCACGCTGCCGCTGTTTGCCGACCTGAAGAAGGCCTTCCGGCTCACCAACGGTCGTGTCTTCATCTACCCGTCCTCCGGTACCGGCGCCTGGGAAGCCGCCATCACCAACACGCTCAGTCCGGGCGACAAGGTCCTGATGAGCCGCTTCGGTCAGTTCTCGCTGCTGTGGGTCGACATGGCCAATCGCCTCGGCCTCAACGTAGAGGTCGTCGACGAGGACTGGGGCAAAGGCATTCCCGTCGACAAGTACGCCGCGATCCTCGCCGCCGATAAGAGCCACGCGATCAAGGCCGTCTTTGCCACGCACAACGAGACCGCCACCGGCGTCGCGAGCGACATCGCCGCCGTGCGCAAGGCGCTCAATGACGCCAAGCATCCCGCACTTTTGTTCGTCGACGGCGTCAGCTCGGTCGGCTGCCTCGAGTTCCGCATGGAGGAGTGGGGCGTCGACGCCTGCGTCTCGGGCTCGCAGAAGGGCTTCATGCTCCCGACGGGTCTGGGCATCCTCGCCGTCAGCGACAAGGCGCTCGAAGCCGCCAAGTCCGCCAAAATGCAGCGCTGCTACTTCTCCTTCGCGGACATGATCAAGAACAACGACAGCGGCTACTTCCCCTACACGCCCGCCACGCAACTGCTGCGGGGCTTGCGCGCATCGCTCGATCTGCTTTTAGGCGAAGGCCTCGACGAGGTGGCCGCCCGCCACCGCCGCCTCGCCGAAGGCGTGCGCAAGGCGGTCGCCGGCTGGGGCCTCAAGCTGTGCGCCACCGATCCCAAGTGGTACTCCGACACGGTGAGCGCGGTGGTCGTGCCGGACGGCATCGACAGCAGCCAGGTCGTGAAGACGGCCTTCTATCGCTACAACCTGTCGCTCGGCATCGGCCTCAACAAGGTCGCCGGCAAAGTGTTCCGCATCGGCCACCTCGGCGCGCTCGACGAGATCATGATCGGCGGCGCGCTGTTTGGCTGCGAGATGGCCATGCGCGACTGCGGCATCGACATTGTTCCGGGCTCGGGCACGGGCGCGGCAGCCGAATACTACCGCACCACCAGCAAGGCCTCGGCCACCAGCCGCCCGGAGGCGAAACTAAAACTCGCCAGTTGACGAGAGTTCAGGCGGCGCCCCCGAAAAGGCGCCGCCTCTGTTTCCACCACGAGCCGGTGGGTTTCGGCAAAGCCGGGGTCTGCTGCAACTGAAAAGACGACCAGAGGAACGCCATCGATGAGCTACACACTTTACCCTCTCCGCAAGTCCCGCCTGCAGCGCTCCGAGCTCGCCGTGCCGGGCTCCAACGCCACCATGATCGAGAAGGCTGCCACCAGCGCCGCCGACTACGTCTTCCTCGACTGTGAGGACGCCGTTGCTCCGCCCGACAAGGAGCAGGCGCGCAAGAACATCATCCAGGCGCTCAACGACATCGACTGGCGCGGCAAGGGCAAGACCGTCTCGGTTCGCATCAACGGCCTCGACACCCACTACATGTATCGCGACGTCGTCGACATCATGGAGCAGGCCGGCTCCAAGCTCGACACCATCCTGGTGCCCAAGGTCGGCGTCCCCGCCGACATCTACACGGTCGAGTGCCTCATCAGCCAGATCGAGGTCGCGAAGGGCTTCACCAACAAGGTCGCCACCGAGGCGCTCATCGAGACGCCGCTCGGCATGGCCAACGTCGAGGCGATCGCCGCCGCCCCGAGCCGGCTCGAGGCCATGCACTTCGGCGTCGCCGACTACGCCGCCTTCAACAAGGCGCGCACCGTCGTCATCGGCGGCCTGAACCCCGACTATCCCGGCGACCAGTGGCACTTCGCACTGTCGCGCATGACGGTTGCCTGCCGCGCCTACGGCCTGCGCCCGATTGACGGTCCGTTCGGCGACTTCTCCGATCCCGACGGCTACACGGCCGGTGCCAAGCGCGCTGCGGCTCTCGGCATCGAGGGCAAGTGGGCGATCCATCCCTCGCAGATCGAGCTCGCCAACGCCGTGTTCTCGCCGACGCCCAAGGAAGTCGAGCGTGCCGAGCGCATCCTCGTCGCCCTCAAGGAGGCCGAGGCGCAGGGCAAGGGTGCGGCTTCGCTCGACGGCAAGATGATCGACGCGGCGTCCGAGAAGATGGCCAAGAACCTGCTCGCCACCGCCGCCGCCATCAAGGCGTCAGAAGCCGCCCAGAAGGCCGCCTGAGCCAACAAGATACTCGTCTAGGGAGCTAAAAAATGGACATTCACGAATACCAAGCCAAGGAGCTGCTCTCCAAGTTCGGAGTGCCAATTCCGCGCGGCGGCCTCGCCTACAGCCCCGAGCAGGCCACCTATCGCGCCACCGAGATCGGCGGCAAGAAGTGGGTGGTGAAGGCGCAGATCCACTCAGGCGCGCGCGGCAAGGCCGGCGGCATCAAGCTGTGCACCAACGACAACGAGCTCGAAGCCGCAGCCGAGGAGCTGCTGGGCAAGAAGCTCGTGACGCACCAGACCGGTCCGTCGGGCAAGCTGGTGTCGCGCCTCTACATCGAGGAAGGCACCGACATCGCCAAGGAGATCTACTTCGCCCTCGTCATGGACCGCGCCACCGAGCGCATCATGGTCGTGGCGTCGGCCGCCGGCGGCATGGAGATCGAGGAGATCTCCGCCAAGCAGCCCGACACCATCATCCGCGTCGTCGTGGATCCGGCCGTCGGCATGCAGGCGTTCCAGGCGCGCGAGGTGGCCTACGGCCTCGGCGTCGATCCTGAGATCATCAACAAGCTCGTGCCCACCATCATGGGCTGCTACCGGGCCTTCCGCGATCTCGACGCCACCATGGTCGAGATCAACCCGCTGGTGATCACCAAGGACAAGCACCTCGTCGCGCTCGACGCCAAGATGTCGTTCGACGACAACGCGCTCTTCCGCCGTCCGCACATCGCGGAGCTGCGCGACAAGAGCCAGGAGGATCCGCGCGAGACCTATGCGTCCGACCGCGGCCTCGCCTACGTCGGCCTCGATGGCGACATCGGCTGCGTGGTCAACGGGGCCGGTCTCGCCATGGCGACGCTCGACATGATCAAGCTGGCCGGCGGCGAGCCGGCGAACTTCCTCGACATCGGCGGTGGCGCGAGCCCTGAGCGCGTTGCCAAGTCGTTCAAGGCGGTTCTGAAAGACAAGAAGGTCAAGGCGCTGCTGCTGAACGTGTTCGCCGGCATCAACCGCTGCGACTGGGTGGCCAAGGGCGTGGTCGACGCGGTGACCGAGCTCAACATCAAGATGCCGGTCGTCGTCCGCCTTGCCGGCACCAACGTCGAGGAGGGTCGTCGCATTCTGAATGAGAGCGGCCTCACGGTTATCACCGCGGAAACGCTGGCGGAAGCGGCCGAGAAAGCCGTCGCCGCCGCAAAAAGCGCCGCTTGATTAGGGAGAACGCTCACATGGCCATTCTGATCAACGAGAACACCCCGATCCTAATCCAGGGCTTCACGGGCCGCATCGGCACCTTCCACGCCCAGGAGATGATCGACTACGGCTCCAACGTCGTCGGCGGCGTCACACCCGGCAAGGGTGGCACCAGCCACCTCGGCCGTCCGGTGTTCAACACCGTCAAGGGCGCCGTGGAGGAGACGGGCGCGCAGGCGTCCATCGTGTTCGTGCCGCCGCCGTTTGCGGCCGACGCGATCATGGAAGCCGCCGACGGCGGCATCAAGTACTGCGTGTGCATCACCGACGGCATTCCCGCCCAGGACATGATCCGCGTAAAGCGCTACATGCGCCGCTACAAGAAGGCCGACCGCATGGTGCTGACGGGGCCCAACTGCGCCGGCACCATCTCGCCGGGCAAAGCCATGCTCGGCATCATGCCCGGGCACATCTACATCCCCGGCCGCGTCGGCGTCATCGGCCGTTCCGGCACACTCGGCTACGAGGCCGCCTCGCAGATGAAGGCGCTCGGCGTCGGCATCTCGACCTCGGTCGGCATCGGCGGCGACCCGATCAACGGCTCCTCGTTCCGCGACATCCTCGAGCACTTCGAGAACGATCCGGAGACCGACGCCGTGCTGATGATCGGCGAGATCGGCGGTCCGCAGGAAGCCGAGGCTGGCCAGTACGCGCGCGACCACATGAAGAAGCCGGTGATCGCCTACATCGCCGGTCTCTCCGCTCCCAAGGGTCGCCGCATGGGTCACGCCGGCGCCATCATCTCGGCGTTCGGCGAGTCCGCGCCTGAGAAGGTGGAGATCCTTAAGGGTTGCGGCGTCACTATTGCGCCGACGCCGTCCGAGATGGGCTCGACCGTTGCGAAGGTCGTGCAGCAGATGAAGAAGGTCGCGTAAGCGGCACAAGCTTGCGACGGGCCTGTCCCGCAAGGGACGGGCCCGCACTTTGCCTCGTGCTCCCCGCGATCGACACCCCGCTCCGTCACGCACCTTCGCGACGCGTCGGGCCAGAGCACCGAGGTGTCACAGCACTGATCGGCGCGTGGAGAGACTGGACGAATGCTGGAAGAGGCCACCAAGACGACCCGCGGCAATCTCGACGAGTTCCGCTTGCGCGACGAGTTGCGCGCGCTGCGCACCCAGATCCCCGACACGCCCGCCCTCAACCCGATCGTCAGCGTGGCGTTCGACCTGTCGCGCCGCCTGGAGTCGGGCGAGATCTCCTTCGAGGAGCTGCGCGACCTTGCCACGCGCCTGATGGACCGCGCCTGCGTGCAGCGCGGCCTGCATCTGCGCGAGCGCGTCGGCTTCGTCGACCGCGCCACCACGTACGAGGAGTTCGCCGCCTTCGTCGAGGCCGAGGCCAAGGACGCAGACTTCGAGACCTTCAAGGCCCGCTGGTCGCGCCCGCGCACCGGCATCGTGCTCACCGCGCATCCCACCTTCGGGCTGTCGGAGGCGCTGTCCAAGCGCATCGTGGAGATCGCCGTATCCAACGGCGTCGACCCCAACACCCCCATCGGGCATCCGCACCGGCCCGATGCCAACATCGATCTCGCCTACGAGCACCGGCGCGCGCAGGAGGCCATCAAGAACCTGCGCAACGCCTACACGGAGCTCTTGCACAGCTTCTATACCGCAGCCTTCGCCCGCTTCGGCGACCAGGCCTATACGATCAGGCCGCGGCTTGCCACGATCGCCTCCTGGGTCGGCTACGATCTCGACGGGCGCACCGACATCTCCTGGATCGCGTCCTTCATCATCCGCCTGCACGAGAAGCGCGCCAGCTTCGTCGACATCCACGAGCGCATCCAGGCGCTCCGCGATTCGCTCAGTGCCCACGCCGACACGCAGCGGCTGGGCCGGCAGATCACCGGCAAGCTCGATCTCGCCATCGCCGCCGTCGACGAGCAGATCGCGGCGCTGCAGGAGGTCGTGGCCGGCAAGCAGACGCTGGCCGACGCCGCCAACGTCGTCACCAGCCCCGACAGCTACAACATCACCTCGGTCGAGCCGGTCGTCGAGCTGCTGCAGCAGCTGCTCGACACGACCAAAGACCCGCAGATCAAGCGCTCGGTCGCGGTCATCGCCGGGCTGATGCGCGCAACGGGGCTGGGCACCTCGCACATCCACCTGCGCATCAACGCGGTGCAGCTCAACAACGCCTTCCGCGCCTTCGTGCACCAGCCCTGGACGCGC
The DNA here is from genome assembly GCA_963776675.1 of uncultured Alphaproteobacteria bacterium. Classification (GTDB taxonomy): domain Bacteria; phylum Pseudomonadota; class Alphaproteobacteria; order Rhizobiales; family Hyphomicrobiaceae; genus Hyphomicrobium_A. Next base: position 6,318 of record CAVZNR010000003.1, read on the forward strand.
GATCTTTCCGAAAGCCAGGCGCTATCGCGCATCGTGGATATGATCGAGGCCGCCAAGCACGAGACCGTCAACTTCGAGACGCTGGAGCTGGAGACCGCCACCGCCATCCGCCAGTTCGCGCTCGTTGCCCAGATCCAGAAGCACGTCGACAGCGACACGCCGATCCGCTTCCTCATCGCGGAAACGGAATCGCCCGCCACCGTGCTGATCGCAGTGTTCTTCGCCACCCTGCTCGGCGTCGATCACATCACCGACGTGTCGCCGCTGTTTGAGAACGCGGCCGGCCTGGAAGCCGGCGCCCGCATCATCGAGCACCTGTTGGAGCAGAAGGCCTATCGCGACTACGTCAAGAAGCGCGGCCGCCTCGCCTACCAGACGGGCTTCTCGGATGCGGGCCGTTTCGTCGGCCAGATCACGGCGACGCTGGCCGTGGAGCGTCTGCATCACAACGTGGCCGAGGCCATCCACCGCGCCGGGCTCAAGGACATCGAGACACTGATCTTCTCCACCCACGGCGAGTCGATGGGCCGCGGCGCGCATCCCGGCGCGATGCGCACACGCCTCACCTATCTCTTTCCCCAGGAGGCGCGCCGCAGATTCGCGCGCCACGGCCTGCCCTTGAAGCACGAGACCAGCTTCCAGGGTGGCGACGGCTATCTGTTCTTTGCCAACAACCGCCTGACCACGCGCGCGCTCTCCACCGTCATCATGGACGGCACCGATCCCATCGAAGGCAGCGATCCGTTCTACGACGACGGCAACCTGGCCTACGACTTCCTGCTGCGCCTCAAGTCGTATCAGGAGCACCTGTTTGCCCATCCCGGCTACCGGGCGGTGCTCGGCGCCTTCGGCCCGAACCTGCTGTTCAAGACCGGCTCGCGCCCGGTGCGCCGCCAGTCGGACACCGCCACCATCGACCGCGGCGACCCTGCCCGCATGCGCGCCATTCCCAACAACGCCATCCTGCAGCAGTTCGGCTACGTCGCCAACGTGGTGGCGGGATTGAGCGCCGCCGTCGGCTCGGAGCGGGGGCGGTTCGTCGAGCTTGCGCGTACCTCCCCGCGGCTGCGGCCCTTGATCGAGATGATCGCGCGCGCCAAGCAGCTGTCGAGCCTCAATGCCATGGGCGCCAACGCCATCGTCTTCGACCCCGGCTTCTGGGCCTGGCGCGCCTCTTGGGGTCGCGAGGCGCATCTGGAGCCGGCCTTCCGCACGCTCGCGGCGCGGCTCTTGGAGGACGAGCGCTGCGGCGCCATCAACGGTCTCGTCCACCACTTGCGCCTCGACGCCGTCGATCTGCACGCCATGCTGGAGGAGATCGGCATCGAGGCCGGCAAGATCCCGGGCGAGAGCCGCCTCGAGCTCGACCTGCTGCACGCCATCCGCCTCGCCTTCATCATGCGCATCTTCATCCTGGCCGCGCAGATGCCGCGCTCGTCGTCGCGCAACGAGGTCTCGTATGATCAGATCTTCGAGTGGGCGCTGGCGCTCGGCGTGCCCGAGGTGACCGCCGAGATGCGCCAGGCATTCCCGCGCCGCACCAAGGCGGCCGACGGCGGCACGACGTTCAACGAGCGGGCGAGCTACCGGCCGCACGGCATCGACGACTACGGCCGCGTCGAGACCGAGATCCTGGAGCCGATGGAAAAAGCCTACGAGATGGTGCGCGAGATCGGCACCGGCATCTCCCACCACTGGGGCGCCTTCGGCTGAGCAATTCGGGCCGCGCATGCTGGAGCATGGCGGCCCGAATAATAGGTTCGAAGTTGCGGGTCAGTGCTTACTCGCAGGGCACCGTGAGCGTCATGCCAACGGTCGGGAAGAACTTCTTGCAGCTCTCCGCCTTGCTGACCTTGGACTCGCCGGCGGGCGCTAGCTCGACCTTCTCGTTGTCGCTCTTGTCCACGGACGCGGTGGAGATGGCCGAATTCTCGGATTCGACCTCGACCGGCGCAGACTTTGCCGTCTCGATCTTCGCCTTGGCCTTGGCCTTGGCCTCAGCCTTGGCCTGAGCCCGAGCCTCGGCCTTGGCCTCGGCGCGAGCCAGCGCGCGGGCCTCTGCCCTCGCCTGCGCCTCGAGCCTGCGCAGCTTGGCGGCACGCGCGCGGCGCACGCTGGCTTCCGAGTGCGAGTGGCGCTGCTTGTAGTGCGCTGAGCCGTGCGAATAGACCGGCGTGTTGACCACCGGCGGCACGTAATTGCACGAGATGCACGCCTGTGCACCTGAAGCGAAAATCGTCGCGGCGAACACTGCGGCGGCGATGGTGAGAATTGAACGTGTCATGTCGGGCTCCGTCGATTGATCGGTTCTGGAATGTGTTTCGGAGCCGATCATGCAGGTCGCGCGGCCGCAGCGCTGTTCCCGCTGAAACAGGACGCTTCTTTGTAATTGCCAACGATCTGGCACCGGTGTTCCCCAGGGAACATCCCTCCACATGCATAGCCGCTAGCGTGATGGTTCGATAGCAGACGACCGTCTTGCACCTCGGGCGACGAGCACTCCGGCGCCGCCTGCAGCGCAAAGCGAGCGTTGGTGCAGCCGACATGATCGTTGCCCTCACGACGGGGACAACGGCCAGAAAGACGCGCGCATCGCGGCCGCACCGACCGCTGTTCAGAACAAATGATGGAGTGAGGCGATGAAGCCGGTTACTTCTTACACATTACATGGCCCGGCCACTTACTCTCGATCCGGCGGCGCGGAGGAGAGACAGATGATGCTCCCATCGCCAGCGCATATGACGCGCAGCGCAACCATCCTCCACACGATCGTTTGGATTGCGGTCGCGCTCTTCGCTGCAGCGACCGTCATCGCAAGCCCGGCCCGCGCCGACGTTCTCAACCTCAACGACGCCGTCGTCACCGGATTTTCCGGCGTCAAGACCGCAGAGGATACGCCGTCTGAAGGCGACCCGTTCGACGAGGACTTCATCAACCTCGACGGCGCCTCCATGGAGATCCACCGCCTCGAACCCGGTGGGCCGCCCCAAGCGCAGCTGATCCCCGCACCCGTCGACTTCAAGGCGAAAGCGCGCGACGTCGGCCAGGTCTTCGCCATCGGTCTCGACGCCGGCAGCGATTTCGATCTCACCAAAAGCACGCCCAACATTTACCTCGGCGCCACGTCGGCGTTCGGCCTCCAGATCGTCGTGCCCGATGCCGACGACGATGGGCGCCCCGAGCGGGTAAAAACCGGACAGCCGAATGCGGAGTGGATGCCCGGGCAGTTCGGCCCCGGCGGCGGTCCCGGCTCGATCTGGAAGGTCGACGGCACCAACGGCGACATAACGCTGTTCTCCACCATTCCCGGCAACAGCGGTCCCGGCCTCGGCGATATCGTCTACGACCGCGCCACGCGGCAGTTCTTCGTTTCCGATCTCGATACCGGGCTCATCCATCGCCTGAGCGCCGACGGCACGCCGATCGACACCTTCGATCACGGCGTTGCCGCGCGCACGGCTGCGGGCCTGGCTCCGATGCCCGACGACGGCACGGCGATGGACATCCATGACGCGGCCTTCGATTCCACCAAAGCCAACACGTGGGGACTGGCGCGCGCTGAGCGCATGGTGTGGGGCATGGCCATGCAGGGCGGCCGCCTCTACTACGCCGTCGCCTACGGGCCCGAGATCTGGTCGGTCGGCATCAACCTCGACGGCACGTTCGCCGACGACGCGCGCCGCGAGCTCGAGGTCAGCGGCACGCCGGGCGGATTCCCGATCTCCGACATCGCCTTCGACAATCAGGGCTACATGTACGTCGCCCAGCGCGGCGGCATCCGCGGCGACTGGGACTATTTCAACTTCACCGAGCCCAAGAAATCGGTGGTGTTCCGCTACCGGCGCGAGCTGCCCGACGATCCGGAGACGCCAGGCATCTGGGTCCCGATCCCCGACGCCTACGCCATCGGCTTTCCGCCCGACTATCGCAACACCTCGGGCGGCATCGCGCTCGGCTACGGCTTTGACGAGACCGGAAAGGTTCACAACGGCGCCTGCAACCAGATGATCTGGTCGACGGGCGACAACCTGCGCAACAACCCCGACTTCAAGGCGGAGCTCGTCCCCGGCGGGCGCGCCGTCGTTCACGGGCTGCAAGGCAACGACCGCTCGCTCGTCCGTCCCGACAACGAGCCGCCGCTGCAGTCGTACTTCGTCGACTACGGCGGCACGTCCGAAAGCGCGCGCGAATCGGGCCAGGTCGGCGACGTCGAAATCTGGCAGCCGTGCGCCACGCAAGCCGATTACGGCAGCGACGTTCCGCTTCCGGAGGTGCCCGACGACTATCCGCCGATCGGCGAGCCGCCCTACGACTTCAATCTGCGCCTCGACAAGGCTGCGGTTCCCGGCACCTGCCTCGCCGGCGGCCTCGGCTTCCTGTGCGACTACGTCGTGCGCGTGACCAACACCGGCCCCGACCTGTACGTCGGCCCGGTGGTGGTCAACGACAAGCTCCCCGCAGCGCCGGCGGGCGCGGTGATGACGTTCGCGCCGCAGCCGCCGTGGCTGTGTCTCGCCATCTCGCCCACCGAGCATCAATGCACCTATGGTCCCGCCGTTCTCTGGCCCGGCGACAGCATCGACCTTTACGTCAACGTCGACCTGCCGGCGGCCTTCCCCGCGTGCCACCTGGGCAACGCGGCGGGCCTCGTCTGGCCGCTCGGGATCGGCGACGCCGATCCCAGCGACGATGCGGATTGGGCCAACGCGCTCGTGCCCGGCGCTGCCTGTCCGCCTGCGGCCGGCAACCAGACCAATCTCAAGATCGAGAAGTTCCCGTGGCTGCCGGTATGCCAGGAC
>CAVZNR010000004.1:0-56041 GCA_963776675.1 uncultured Alphaproteobacteria bacterium
GGGCTCCCAGAAGTAGAAGCGTTGATTTTTCAAACGCATGGGGGGTTCTGCAGATGGCTGCGGGCTCGGGGGACGCCGTAAATATCCGTACGCTTCCGAAGATGGTCAAGTGGTACAGCCCGGGCCACTTGGTGAGCACCGGCTGGCGCTCGATCGTCTCGGAGCTCTTCGGCCAATACGCCGACCAGCGCATCATGCAGGCGACCATCGATGGCTTTGCGCCCGAGGTCATGGCCAAGGTCGTCGGCCGCTACAACTATGCGGATCTGCGAGAGTTCGGCGACGGCAGCACGGTGTGGGTCGACTATGTCGCCGATCTGGGGGACGGCTTCAATTCCACCTACGCGATGGCCTCCCTGATCAGCGCGCCCGCGCTCGACATCGCTGGTGCGGGCACGCTTCCCGCCGGCAAGCTGCTCATCATGGGCGGAGATCAGGTCTATCCCTACCCGAGCCGCAAGGACTATCGCGAGCGCTTCGTGTTTCCTTATACGACGGCGCTCCCCGCCCATACCGACGGCGGATGGCGCCGGATGCTCTTCGCGCTGCCGGGCAACCACGATTGGTACGACGGGCTCAGCTCCTTCGACAACACGTTCTGCAAGGCCCGCTTCGGGCGCACCGGCGATAACCGCATCGGCGGGTGGCTGTGCCCGCAGCACCGCAGCTATTTCGCAATCCGCCTGCCGCACAACTGGTGGATCTGGGGCGCCGACATCCAGCTCGCGCAGTACCTCGACGCAGGCCAGGTGCTCTACTTCGAGGGCGTCGCCGAGGCGATGAAGCAGCATCCGACCGAGGCGCCCAAGCTCATCTTGTGCACGGCCGAGCCAAGCTGGAACTACGACAGGGACGAGAGCCTGCAGGGCGAGGACAACCTCAGCCAGATCGCCAAGATCGCCGCCGATGCGGGCGCGCGCATCTGCGCCGTCCTCGCCGGCGATCTACATCACTACAGTCGCTATGCCGCGCAGGATGTGGGCACCAATTTCTTCACGGCTGGCGGCGGCGGCGCCTACTTCTCGCCGACCCACTACCTGCAGAACATCCGCACGATTTCCTGGGGCGGCAAGAAGCTCGACCTCGACGTGCGTTGCAAGGTGAAGGATGGCCAGACGACGCGGCAACCGACGTGCTGGCCCTCGCGCGGCACCAGCCGACGCTTGAGCTTGTCGACGCTCGGCTTCCCGCTTCGCAACTACGGCTTCGCGGTGGCTCTGGGCATCATCTATTGGGTGATGATCTGGATGTTCTCGACGACGCCATATGGCGGCAAAACCGTCGGCGAGACGCTGATCAGCGATCCGGACTTCCACTGGTGGCCCGGCATCTTCATGCTGGCGCCGTTCGCGGCGGCGAGCAACGTCATCTTAGGGATATGGTGCCTTGTGCTGTGGGTCGTCCTCTACGGTTATGCCGACGGCGGCCGCGGCGGCAAGGTCAGGCTCGTCCTGGGGACGCTGCATTGGATGGCGCACCTCGCGATGATGATCGCGCTCTACTACGCGGTCTCGTATTTCTCGTTCTACCTCGTGGATACGCTCTGGCCGCAAGCGCGGGAGATGCTGCAGAATCTCGAGCTGAAGTCGTCCGCTGACGTGCGCGAGCTATTCCGCACCATCGTCATTTTTCCGCCGGTGATGATCTTCATCGGCGGCATCGCCGCTGGCTTCGTGTGGGGCGCCTATCTCACCATCAGCTGCCTCTTCGGGCTGCATTGCGATCAGGCCTTCGCCTCGATGGGGATCCCCGACTTCAAGAACTTCCTGCGCATGAAGATCGAGCCCACCAAGCTCACGATCTATCCCATCGGACTGGCGCGGACGCCGCGAAGGCGGTCTTGGCGCTACGTCAGGCGCAAGGACGGCATCGCGACGGAAGGTCCGGCGATCGTGCCGGCGCGGCCGCTGCGGCCACGACTGATCGAGGGGCCGATCGAGATTCGCGTCGGCGACGTCAAACGCCCCGAGCCGCCGTCGCGCGCGCCGGGCACCGTTTGAGCAAGGGAAGAAGGCTCATGCAGGAGCGGCTCTCAAAGCCGGGATCCGAGCTCAAGGCGCACTATGATGCCGTCGTCGTCGGCTCGGGCTACGGCGGCGGCGTTGCCGCCTCGCGGCTTGCGCGCTGCGGCCGCTCCGTCGCCGTGCTCGAGCGCGGTCGCGAGTTCCTGCCCGGTGATTTTCCCGATCGCGCCACTGCGGCTGGGAAAGAGGTGCAGATTTCAGGCCCTCAGGTCCGTATGGGCAAGCGCACGGGCCTGTTCGACATCCGGTTGGGCGAGGACATTCACGTGATGATGGCGTGCGGGTTGGGTGGCACCTCGCTCATCAACGCCAACGTATGCCTGTCGCCAGACGCGCGCGTGTTCGACGACCTCGCCTGGCCAGAGGAGGTGCGCCGCGACCGGCTGCTGGCCGAAGGTTTCGTGCGTGCGCGCCATATGTTGCGGCCGGAGCCCTGCGCCGACACGTTCGCCTTCGACAAGGTGAAGGCCCTGAGCCTTGCCGCCCGCGCCTTCGAGCGCGGCGTCGAGCCCGTGCCGTTGCACGTCACGCACGAGAGCGGGCCCAACGCCGCCGGCGTGCACCAGGAGGCCTGCACCCAGTGCGGCGACTGCTGCGGGGGCTGCAACGTCGGCGCCAAGACGACGGTCGCGTGCACCTACCTGGCGGATGCGGAAGCCTTCGGCGCCGAGATCTTCACCGAGATGCGCGTGTTGTCGCTCACGAAGGAGGCGGACGGCAAGTGGCGCATCTGGCTGCGGCCAGCGTATTGGCAGGATAGCGCCGGCCGAGTGTCTCTGACCGCCGACGTCGTCGTGCTGGCCGCGGGCACGTTGGGATCCACCGAGATTCTGCTGCGCTCGCGTGCCGAAGGCCTGGCGCTGTCCGATTGGCTCGGCGCCCGCTTCACCAGCAACGGCGACGCTATCGCCATCGCCTACAACAACGACATACCAGTCAACGGGGTCGGCGTCGGCGATCCTCCCAAAGCGCACGTGCCGCCCGTGGGGCAGGCGGTCAACGGTCTCATCGATCTGCGCGACGACGCGAGCGTGCGCGACGGTCTCGCCATCGTCGAGTGCGCGCTGCCGAGCGCATTTGCGCCACTGCTTCCCACATTGCTCGCGCCTGGCGGCGCGGCGTTTGGGGAGGACGAGCTGCGCTCGGTGTCCGATGAGATCGACGAACTGGGACGTGCCGTCGAAAGCCTCGTCAAAGGGGCCTACCAGGGTGCCGTCCACAACACGCAGACGTTTCTCGCCGTCGGCCACGACGCCGGCAACGGGCTGATGCAACTGAAAGACGACCGCATCGTGATCGAATGGCGCAACGGTCCGCAGCAGCGGGTGTTCCAGCGCATCGAGGCGGTTCTCAAGCGAGCGTCCGCCGCGACGGGCGGTACTTACGTGCGCAACCCGGCATCAGAGCGCATTCTGGGCGGCAACCTCATGACCGTGCATCCTCTCGGCGGTTGCACCATGGGCGCCGATGCCGCGTCCGGTGTCGTCAATCACAAGGGGCAGGTGTTCGACGCTGCCGATCCGTCGGCTGTGCATGCCGGGCTCTACGTCTGCGACGGCGCCGTTATTCCATGCCCGCTCGGGATCCACCCACTGCTTACCATCACCGCACTCGCCGAGCGCGCCATGATCCTCATGGCGCACGACTACGGTTGGCACATGAACGAGGAGGCTGCGCCCGTGCGCGTGTCGCCCGTTGCCGCCGCGTCCGCCGCGACCGAGCCGCGCAAACGCCGCTTCGGCGGCCTTGCAGGCTGGGGCTGGGACGGACTGAAGCGGGCTCAGGGAGAGTGACATGCGGCGATTGTCCAAATCCATCGCCGACCTGAAGCTACGCTACGACGTCGTCGTCGTCGGCTCGGGCTACGGTGGCGGCGTTGCCGCCTCGCGGCTGTCGCGTTGCGGCAAAAGCGTGGCCGTGCTCGAGCGCGGGCGCGAGTTCGCCATCGGCGACTTTCCCGATCGTCTGATCGAGGCGCAGGAGCAGCTGCAGCTCTCGCGCGACGGCGTGCATCTCACGGGCTCGCGGCTCGGCCTCTACGATCTGCATCTCGGCCGCGACGTGCACGTGTTCGTCGGTTGCGGTCTCGGCGGCGGATCGCTGATCAACGCCAACGTCTCGCTGCCGCCCGATCCGCGCGTGTGGGACGATCCGGTGTGGCCGCGCGAGATTGCAGCCGACCAGACGCGCCAGGAAGGCTTTGCGCGCGCGCAAGAAGTGCTGCGGCCCGTGCCCTATCCGGAGGGCCAGTTCCTCGACAAGCTGACGGCCCTGCAGGTGAGCGGCAACGCGCTGGGCCGCGACGTGGTGCGTCCGCCCATCAACGTGACCTTCGAGCGCCAGGTGAACTACGCCGGCGTCGAGCAGCCGGCCTGCACCAACTGCGGCGACTGCTGCTCGGGCTGCAATGTCGGCGCCAAAAACACGGTGCAGGTGACGTATCTCGCCGATGCCTTCCACCACGGAGCGGAGATCTTCACCGAGACCCGCGTGACGCACGTCCGCCCCGAGCGCGGTCGCTGGCGCGTTTTCTTCGAGGCGCTGGGTCACTCGCGGGAGAAGTTTGCCGCCACGGAGCAATCGATCATGGCTGACGTGGTCGTGCTGGCAGCGGGCACGCTGGGCTCCACCGAGATCCTGCTGCGCTCGCGCGAGGCGGGGCTTGCGGTCTCCGATCGGCTGGGCGAGCGCTTCACCGGCAACGGCGACGTGCTCGCCTTCGCCTACAACAACAACGGTCTGATCAACGGCATCGGCGTCGGCGATCCGCCCATCGCCGATACGCCGCCGGTAGGGCCTTGCATAACGGGCCTTATCGATCTGCGCGACACCGAGCGCCTCGAGGACGGCATGGTGATCGAGGAGGGCTCGATCCCGTCGGGGTTGGCGCCGGTGCTGCCGGCCATCATGGCGGCAGGCGCGGCGCGCTTCGGCGAGGACATGGATAGCGGACTCCTCGATGCGATGGAGGAGCGTGCGCGCGAGCGCCAGAGCCTGCTGTTCGGGGCCTACCGCGGCGCGGTGGCGCGCACGCAGACCTACCTCGTCATGAGCCACGACGACGCAGGCGGCCAGATCAAGCTCGAGGACGGGCACTTGAAGGTCGACTGGGACGGTCTCGCCGGCCAGCCGATCTTTGCCGCCATCGAGCGCAACCTGAAACGGGCAACGTACGCCACTGGCGGCACCTACGTCCGCAACCCCATGACCGACAGCGTGCTCGGCAACGCGCTGATCAGCGTGCATCCGCTCGGTGGCTGCGTCATGGGCCAGGACCGCACCAAAGGCGTGGTCAATCACAAGTGCGAGGTGTTCGACGCGACACCCCAGGCCGGCGCCGACACGGTGCACGCGGGCCTCTACGTTTGCGACGGTTCCGTCATCCCGCGTCCGCTCGGCGTCAATCCACTCCTCACCATCACGGCGCTGTCTGAGCGCGCTATGATCCATCTCGCGCAAGATCGCGGCTGGACCTTCAGCGACGAGATCAAGCACGACGTGCCGCTGCTGGTGGCGGCACCCGGCGGGCGAGAAAAGCTGGTGCCCGCGGGCGTGGAGTTCACCGAGCGCATGGCCGGCTACGTCTCTGCGGACGTGAGCCTTCCGCATGAGACGGCGGCACGGCGCGGCAAGGAGGCGGGCTCGCCGCTGAGCTTCACCGTCACGGTCGTCGTCGACGACGTGGAACGCTTCATCCACGACAAGCAGCGCCGCGGCCGCATCATCGGCCAGGTCGACTGCCCCGCGTTGTCGCCGGAACCGCTCGAGATTTTCGACGGCGTGTTCAATCTGATGCGCATCGACGAGGCGGCGGTGGAGACCAAGCGGTTCGACTACCGCTTCTCGCTCGCCGCGCACGACGGCTCCGAGTACCAGTTCGAGGGCCACAAGGTCGTGAGGTCGGATGCCGACCTCGACATGTGGCGCGATACGACCCGGCTTTTCATCGACATCTGCAAGGGTGCCAAGGGGCAGCTCGGACATGTCGGGCGCGGCATGCTGGAAATTGCCCCTGACGACTTTTATGTGCAGATGCAGACCCTCAAAGGTACGGGCGGGCAGGATGCTGCTGACCGTCTGCGCGCTGTTGCCAAGTTCGGGCGCTTTTTCAGCCGCGAGTTGTTCGATACCTATGGCGGGGTGCTGGCGCGCACGGGCCGCTACGACGTCGTCAATCCGCGCAAGAAGCGTTCCCTGCGCGTGCCCGAGCCGGAGATCCACCTCGTTCGCACCGCCGACGGCAAGATCCTGCGCCTCACGCGCTATCGCGGCGGCAACAAGGGGCCGGTGGTGCTGTCGCACGGGCTCGGTGTGTCGAGCCTCATATTCGCGATAGATACCATCGAGACCAACCTGCTCGAGTACCTGGTCGCCGCCGGCTACGACTGTTGGCTGCTCGACTACCGCGCAAGCGTCGATCTTCCCTCCGCCCGCGAGCTGTGGACGGCCGACGATGTCGCGACCCAGGACTATCCTTCAGCGCTCGCCAAGGTCCGCTCCGTGACCGGAGCGCCCACTGTACAGGTGGTGGCGCACTGCTTCGGTGCGACGACGTTTTCCATGGCAATGCTCGCGGGCCTGGAAGGCGTGCGCTCTGCCGTGATCTCGCAGATTTCGACCGACTACGTGGTGCCGTGGTTCCCTCAGCGCCTGCTGGCCTACCTGCGCGCGCCCAGCCTGTTCGACAGCCTAGGCATCGATGTCGTGGATGCCCGTGCGACCACCGCCGATGGGCCGCTTGAGCGAACGCTCGACTGGGTGCTGCGCTTCATAGTGCCGGTGCCGCGCTCGGAGCGGACGCACGACGCCACCTCAAACCGCATCACCGCGCTTTACGGCCGCCTCTACCAGCTGGACCAGCTCAACGCTACCACGGTGGAGTTCTGGGCTCGCCGAGATGTTCGGCGAGGCCAATATCGATGCCTTCAAGCAATTAGCGCTGTTCGCGCGGGCCGGGCACGTGCTCGATCGCAACGGCAAAGATGTCTATCTGCCCCACCTGGAGCGGCTGGCGCTGCCGATCACCTTCATTCACGGGGCCAAAAACGCCTGCTTCCGCCCGGAGAGCACGGCTCGCACGCTGTCGCGGCTGGCGCAGGCCAACGGCCGCCAGCTCTATGATCGCCACGTCATTCCGGGATACGGCCACATCGACTGCATCTTCGGCAAGGACGCCGCCAGGGACGTCTTCCCGATCATCTTGGGCCACCTCGACAAGACGGCGCTCGTCTGAGCGCCGCCGTCAACGTCAGTGGTGCATGGCGATAGGCGCGTGGCGCATGTCCTTCATGAGCGCACGGAACTCGTCGCCCGAGATGTGGATGAGGCTGCGGTGGTCGCCACCTTCCAGATAGACGTCGGGCTCCTGATCGAGGCTCTCGTCGACGAAGGCCTCTACGGCGTACGCCTCCGGAACCGGCGGCACGGCGCCGGCATCGCAGTCGGGAAAGAGCTCGGCGATCTCGTCCTCGCTGGCAAGCCCCACGGGGCAATGCAGCATACGCTCGATCACGTCGAAGCGTACCTTGGAGCAAGCGGGGATCACCGCCACCACGAAGCCGCCTTCGCGCGTCAGCACCACACCCTTGGCGAGACGATTGCCGGGGACGTGGCTTGCGTGAGCGGTGCCTTCAGCGGAAAGCGTGCGCTTGTGCTTCAACACGTCGTAATCGATGTGCTTGTCGTCGAGGTATTGCCGGAGCGTCAATGCTAGACCCATGGCGGTCCTCCTCTCGTGTGCGAGAAGGTCACCTAGCGCCGCCCTCGGACCTGCGGGCGAATACGGCCTTGGCGGCCGGCTCGAGGCGAGTGCGGCGTTGGCGGCCAGTTACGGTAATGGGAGCCTAAGCCCGCGCTTTGCACATCGCAAGCGGGGGTGAATTGGCCCGGGCGGATGGCTAACGAAGGATTAGGCCTTCGCCTTCGCTTTTGCCTTCCGTTTGGGCGCGAGTGCGGAAATGGCCAGCGGGGACAGGCCCTCGCCGCCACCATCCAGGTACTCGTTCAGCTGCTGGCGCATGCGCGGATCCCAGAAATTCTTGATGTGCTTGGCGATCCCGTCGAGCGCTTCCTGGCGCGGATAGGCCTCGAAAAAGGCCGCGATCTGGTTGGCCATGCGGATCATGTCACGGTTTTCCATGAGGCGACGTTCTTTCCCGTTTCTCTTCTTACGAGGCTCTATCAGCTGTTGAACACGACGACCCCGCGCCCACCGAGCGAGGCGAGGTAAAGCTTGGCATTACGGGCGATCTGAAGGGCGAGGAGCGTCGGTGCCGATACGGTGACCAGCGCCCCGATACCGACGGTTGCAGCTTTCTGCACGAGCTCGAAGCTGCAGCGGCTCGTCATCAGGACGAACCCCGAGGCGAGATCGACGTCTGCCGCAACCAGGGCCCCGATCAGCTTGTCGAGCGCGTTGTGGCGCCCCACGTCCTCGCGCACAATCTCAATGTCGCCGGCAAGCGAGACCCACGCCGCGCCATGTATCGTGCGATTGACCCGGTTCATCGGCTGGCGCTGCGGCAGCTCGGCGGCCGCCTTGAGGATGGCGCCCGGATCTGGCCGCACAACGCGCACTACCGGCTCGGTGATGCGCACCACGTCGGCGATGTTCTCCACACCGCATAGGCCGCAACCCGAGCGCCCCTCGAGCGAGCGGCGCGGCACGCGAGCGGCATCGAGCGCCGCCTCGTCGACGGCGACGTCGATCGCCAGCCCATTCTCGACCGGCATGGAGAGCACACCGCGGATGTCGGCGCGGTTCTTGACGATGCCTTCGGCCAGCACGAAGCCTCGTCCGAAATCGGCAAGATCGGCCGGGGTCGCCATCATTACGGTGAGGGGCTGAGAGTTGATCAGCAGCGCGACCGGCACCTCCTCAGGCAAATGCCACGTCACCGGCGCGCGCGCGCCGGTGCCATCGACGGCGGTCGCGTCCACCGCTTCGGAGCACGCCGCGACGGGCGTCGGCGTGTCGGCGGCGAGGTCGGCCGGCTTCGTCATGGCACTCATGGCGCGCTCACAAGGCACTCAACGGCAAGCTCGCCGCTCGCGCCATTCCTATTCGGCGGCGACCAGCGGCTTGGCGATGCGCTTGTTCTCCCGGTCGCGCTCCTCCCACTCCGTCTGCCACTCGGCCGGACGGTTCGAAGGCGTGACCTGCACCGCCGTCACCTTGTACTCGGGGCAGTTGGTCGCCCAGTCGGAGTTCTCGGTGGTGATCACGTTGGCGCCACTCACGGGGAAGTGGAACGTCGAGTAGACGACGCCTGGCGGCACGCGGTCGGTGACCTTGACGCGCATAGTGGTGCCGCCGACACGGCTCGTGAGCGAGGCCATCGTGCCGTCCTTGATGCCGCGAACCTCCGCATCGGAAGGATGCATCTCGATGATGTCCTCGGTGTACCAGACGACGTTTTCGGTGCGCCGGGTCTGCGCCCCGACGTTGTACTGGCTGAGGATGCGGCCCGTCGTGAGGATGAGCGGGAAGTTGCGGTTCGCACGCTCGGGCGTCGCCACGAACTCGGTCAGCATGAAACGACCCTTGCCGCGCGTGAACTCCTCGGTGTGCATGACCGGAGTTCCTACCGGCGCCTCGTCGTCACACGGCCACTGGATGCTGCCGAGCTCATCCAGACGCTTGAACGAGATGTTCTTGAAGGTCGGCGTGAGCGAGGCGATTTCGTCCATGATCGCCGCAGCCGACGTATACATCATGGGATATCCCATGGCGGTGGCCAGGCGGCCGACGATCTCCCACTCTGCCATTCCCTGCTTCTCGGCCATCACCGGACGCACGCGATTTACGCGGCGCTCGGCGTTGGTGAAGGTTCCGTCCTTCTCGAGGAACGAGGTGCCGGGGAAGAATACGTGCGCGAAGGCGGCGGTTTCATTGAGGAAGAGATCCTGCACAACGAGGATTTCGAGCGACTCGAGCGCGTGCTCGACGTGATGCGTGTTGGGGTCGGACTGTGCGATGTCCTCGCCGTGCACGAACAGGCCCTTGAAGGTGCCGGCAGCAGCGGCATCGAACATGTTCGGGATGCGCAGGCCCGGCTCGCCGTCGAGCTCGACCTTCCACTCGTTCTCGAACAGCTTGCGGGTCGCCTCGTTGGACACGTGGCGGTAGCCGGGGAACTCGTGCGGGAACGAGCCCATGTCGCACGAGCCCTGCACATTGTTCTGGCCGCGCAGCGGGTTCACGCCGACGCCCTCGTGGCCGATGTTGCCGGTGACCATCGCCAAGTTGGCCATGGCCATGACCATGGTCGAGCCCTGGCTGTGCTCGGTGACGCCGAGGCCGTAGTAGATTGCCGCATTGCCGCCGGTGGCGAACAGGCGGGCAGCGCCACGGATCTCCTCGGCGGGGACGCCGGTGATCGGCTCCATGGCTTCCGGCGAATGCTTGGGATCCTTGATGAACTTCTCCCAGCGGGCGAAGTCCGTCTTCTCGCAGCGCGCCGCGATGAAGCCGCGGTCGACCAGGCCCTCGGTCACGATCACGTGCGTCAGGGCGTTGAGGACAGCGACGTTGGTCGAGGGCTGCAGCTGCAGGTGGTAGTCGGCCTCGACGTGCGGCGAGCGTACCAAGTCGGTGCGGCGCGGATCGACGACGATGAGCTTGGCGCCCTCGCGCAGGCGCTTCTTCATGCGCGAGGCGAACACCGGGTGCCCGTCAGTCGGGTTTGCACCAATGACCAGGATGACGTCGGACTTGTCGACGCTCTTGAAGTCCTGGGTGCCGGCGGACTCGCCGAAGGTGGCCTTGAGGCCGTAGCCGGTCGGCGAGTGGCAAACGCGCGCGCATGTGTCAACGTTGTTATTGCCGAAGGCCGCGCGCACCATGCGTTGCACGACGTAGACTTCCTCGTTGGTCGTGCGCGAGGACGTTATGCCGCCGATGGAGCCCTTGCCGTACTTCTTCTGGACGTCGAGGAAGCGGTCGGCAGCGAACTTGATCGCCTCGTCCCAGGAAACGACCTTCCAGGGATCGGTGATCTTCTCGCGGATCATGGGATCGAGCACGCGATCCTTGTGCGTGGCGTACCCGAAGGCGAAGCGGCCCTTGACGCAGGAATGGCCCTCGTTGGCGCCGCCGTCCTTGTGCGGCATCATGCGCACGACCTTTTCGCCCTGCATCTCGGCCTTGAACGAGCAGCCGACGCCACAGTAGGCGCAGGTGGTGACGACCGAGTGCTCGGGCTGGCCGTGGTCGACGATCGACTTCTCGATCAGCGTCGCCGTGGGACAGGCCTGCACGCAAGCGCCGCAGGAGACGCATTCCGAATCCAGGAAGTTCTCATCCATGCTGGCGGCGACGTGCGAGTCGAAGCCGCGGCCGTCGATGGTCAGCGCGAAAGTGCCCTGCACCTCTTCGCAGGCGCGCACGCAGCGCGAGCACACGATGCACTTCGACGGCTCGAACTGGAAGTAGGGGTTGGACGTGTCCTTGGGCTGCCACAGCGGGTTCTCCTCGCCATGCCGGCGCGCGAACACGTGGTTCTCGCCGTCGTAGCCGTAGCGAACGTCGCGCAGGCCAACCGCGCCCGCCATGTCCTGAAGCTCGCAGTCGCCGTTCGCCGCGCAGGTGAGACAGTCGAGCGGGTGATCGGAAATATAGAGCTCCATCACGCCTTTGCGGATTTGGGCGAGACGGTCGGTCTGGGTCGAAACTTTGATGTCGGGCGCCACCGGCGTGGTGCAGGAGGCGGGCGTGCCGCGGCGGCCATCGATCTCGACGAGGCATAGTCGGCAGGAGCCGAACGGGTCGAGATTGTCGGACGCGCACAGCTTCGGCACCATGATGCCAAGCTCGGCGGCCGCACGCATGATCGACGTGCCCTTGGGCACGGTCACGGACTGGCCGTCGATCTCGCACGTCACCATCTCGTTGGAGTGGACGTGCGGCGTGCCAAAGTCCTTTTCTTTGATGAGCGTCATCGGCTGGGTTTCGCTGGTCATAGCGTTGCCTCGCATCTTTCGGGTCATTCGGCGGCTTCGACGCGCGCCGGACGGTTGAAATCATCAGGGAAGTGGTTCAGCGCGCTCACGACGGGCATTGGCGTCAGCCCGCCCATGGCGCACAGCGATCCGTCGGTCATGGTGACACACAGATCTCGTAACAGCTCGATGTTCTCCTCGCGGTTCTCACCGGCGATGATGCGGTCGATCACCTCGACGCCGCGCACCGATCCGATGCGGCAAGGCGTGCACTTGCCGCAAGAACTCGATGGTGCAGAACTCCATGGCGAAGCGCGCTTGCTTGGCCATGTCGACGGTGTCGTCGAACACGACCACGCCGCCGTGACCGACCATGGCCTCCTCTTTCACGAAGGCCTCATAGTCCATTTGGGTATCGAGCTTGGAATTTGGAAGATAGGCGCCGAGCGGGCCGCCGAACTGGACGGCGCGCAGCGGCCGGCCCGACCGCGTGCCGCCGCCGAAGCCTTCGATCAGCTCACGTGCGGTGATGCCGAACGCCTTCTCGACGAGACCGCCCTGCTTGATGTTGCCCGCCAGTTGGAAGGCGAGCGTCCCGCGCGATCTGCCGACGCCGAAGTCGCGATAGTACTCGCCGCCCTTGGCGATGATGATCGGCACCGAGGCGAGGCTCAGCACATTGTTGATGACCGTCGGCTTGCCGAACAGGCCCTCAATCGCCGGCAGCGGCGGCTTGTAGCGCACCAGCCCGCGCTTGCCCTCGAGGCTGTCGAGCATCGAGGTTTCCTCGCCGCAGATGTAGGCGCCGGCGCCGACGCGGACGAACAGCTCGAAGTCGTAGGGCGAGCCCTGAATGGTGCGCCCCAGCCAATTGGCCTCGGCGAGGACCCTGATGGCCTCGCGGAAGGTGGCGACGGCATGCGGGTACTCGGAGCGGATGTAGATGTAGCCCTTGGTCGCGCCCACCGCGATGCCGGCGATGGTCATGCCTTCGATGAGGCAGAAGGGATCGCCTTCCATTAGCATGCGGTCGGCGAAGGTACCGCTGTCGCCTTCATCTGCGTTGCAGCAGATGTACTTCTGGTCGGCCTTGGTGTCCTGCACCGTCTTCCACTTGATGCCGGTCGGGAAGCCGGCACCGCCGCGGCCGCGCAAGCCCGAGGTGGTGACTTCGGTGACAATCTCGGAGGGGTCCATGGCGATCGCCTTGGTGAGGCCCTCGAAGCCGCCATGTGCGCGGTAGTCCTCGATCGACAGAGGATCGGTGATGCCGCAGCGCGCGAACGTCAGCCGCTCCTGCTGCTTGAAGTAGGGGATCTCCTCGGTGAGACCGTGCGAAAGCTTATGGTCGCCACCGGTCAGGAAGTCGGCCTTGAAAAGATCAGCTACGTCGCCTTTGGTGACGGGTCCGTAGGCGACACGGCCCTTATCGGTCTCAACTTCGACCAGCGGCTCCAAGTAGAGCATGCCGCGCGAGCCGTTGCGGACGATCTCGACTTGCTTCTTTCTCTTCTTGGCTTCCGCGACAATCGCCTTGGCGACGTCATCGGCGCCCATAGACAACGCGGCGGCATCGCGCGGAACGTAAATCTTCGTCACGCTGCGGCCTCCTTGTCGAGATCGGCAATGATGGCATCGAAACGCTTATTGTCGACGCAACCGAATAGATCGCCGTCGATCATCATGGCCGGAGAGAGCGCGCAGTTGCCGAGACAGTAAACGGCCTGCAGCGTGTACTCGCCGTCGGGGCTCGTCTCGCCGAAGCGCGTGCCGAGCCGCTGCTCGGCATGGCGGCACACCTCCTCGGTGTGCATCGACTGGCAGGCCTCCGCGCGGCACATCTTGACCACGTGGCGGCCGGCCGGCGCACGACGGAAGTCATGATAGAAGGCGAGCACGCCATAGACCTCGGCGCGCGACAGGTTCAGCGCCTTGGCGATCACGGGCAGCGCCAGCTCCGGCACGAACCCAAGCTCGGCTTGCACGGCGTGGAAAATTTCCAACAGCTCGTCGGGCCGATTGCCGTGCACCTCGCAAATGGCGCTGGTCTTTTCCTCGGTTCCGGGCGGTGGTTCGACGGTTAGTGTAGGGGACGTTGGTCGTGACATGACTCTTTGTGCCTTGGTGGCCTCTCCTGCGGCAAACTGACTTGTCTCAAGTCATGCGCCTGTTATCAAATTGGCCCTCTCGATGCGCCAATCGAAGGCGTCGATGCTGCGCTGCACAATAACGCTGGGTCGAGGGCTTAGGCGCGAGCACCGAAGGTAACAGGTGCAAGCTTCGTCGTAGCGTCCCGCAATGCCTCGATAAGTGGCGACAGAGGGTCACGGTCGGCTACCACGAGCCCGACGCTGTGCTCCACCTTCGGGTGGTCCAGGGGAATGGCTTTGATGCCCGAAACGTTCCCCAGAACCTCCAGCACGTATTGCGGCATGATGCTGGCAAGCCCCATCAAACGCACGTTCGAACACAGGTTAATGACGGAGTTGGTCTCCAGCCGCGGGCTCGGATGACATTTCGCAGTTTCGAAGGCGCGGTCGATTATGCGCCGGTTTTGCATATTTGATGTGAGCAGACAGAGCGGCTCCTCGGACGCCTCCTGCCACGTCACCGAGGCGCGGTCGGCGAGCGCGTGCGACTCGGGAACGAATAGACAATAGCGCTCCACGTACAGCGGTGATGCGAGCATGCCGTCGATTGGCTCGTTGTCGAGATACGTAATGCCGACATCGATGGAGAAATCCGCAAGTCCCCTCAAGATCTCCTCGGAGCTGTGGGACAGAACCGTGAAATCGATACCGGGGTGGATGGAGCGGATCCTATTGGTCAGCAGAGGGATCATCGGCAGCGACGAGGGGATGCCACCCACGACGACGCGGCCCTTGAGACCTGTCTCGTGATCCTTGAGGTGCCCCAGCTCTTCCTGCATCGCATGCCAGTTCTTGAGCATAACGTGCGCCCACTTGAGGATCTTCTCGCCCTCCGGCGTGAGGCCGCGATAGCGCTGGCCGCGCTCGACAATGGGAACTTCGAGTTCCAACTCGAGTTGGCGAATACGTCCGGAAAGGGTGGGCTGCGTCACGTTGCAGGCGGCGGCGGCGCGCGTGAAGTGGCGTTCGCGGGCGAGTGCGGCGAGATACTGGAGCTGTCGGATGTCCATAGAGCCCCTCCCGAGGCAAGCGGCCTTGGCTCATGGCGTTTTGCAGGTGCGTGGGCCCCCGGACGCGAGCGCTTCCGCCTTAAGGCCAATCATCGGCCGTCCGCTGCGGAAAGGCAATCGAGCGTTAAGCTTGGCGCGCCGCTTTGCAGAGGCCACTCGTGCGGTATGTCTCTGCGCCGGGACACCTGGCATCAATATTTTAACCGAATATATGCCCAGTAAATGACGGCACTTTGCTCGGTATCGCGTGTTGTGGCGGTGCGGCCGTGTAAACTCATGGTTAGCGGACCCATGTGTGTACGCGTTTCGCGAACACTGTAGACTGTCAAAGCGCTGCTTGGGACCTCAAGTAAAGGTCGTCCGCGCAGCGTTTGGGAGCTGGAGGTAATGGGCGCAAAAGAAAGGATGATTGTCGGCAGCGCGCTGCTCGCCATCTGCTTTCTTGCGAGCGCTTCTACGCATGCCCTGGAGGCTGCGCAATCGATTGCTGGGTCATCCGGCTCCTCGTCGGAGCTGCCTGCCTTTCTTGATGACGACCGCTTGCCGGCGCTGGAGGAGGCCTGGCGCGCGAGCGAGCATCCCTCCGAGCCTGAGACGCCCCCGAGCACCCTTCCGGACGCGACGCCCCCTGCGGAAGCAGCGGGCGATGCAACGACCGTGCGCGAGCGGGCGGAGGAGCTGAGCCGGCGTTTCTGGGCCAAGCCTGGCACCGCGGGTCAGAACGCGTCGCCGCCGGTTGCGATTGCTCCGGCCGTTGTCCCCGAGCCGGCGTCAGAGCCCGACGAGCCCCCGACCATCTCCGAGGTTAAGCCCGGAAATGCCCAGACCGCGACCACGGTCACGCCGGTGATACCGGCGCGCAAATCCGTTATGCCAGCCGCAAAGACCCGCGCAAAGACCGAAACAAATGCGCAAATGCCCCCGACAAACACGGCATCGACGCAAAGCGATTTTTCCTCCGAGAAGCTGCGGCTGGCGGCACCGCCCCCGCCGCCGGAATCTATTCCCCCGCTGCCGCGACGCGCGCCGGCATCGCGCGGCGAAGATCCCGTGGAGACCAAGTCGGTGGTCACGCGCCCCAGGCCCGTGCGCACGTACAGTGCAAGCACCACGGTTACGAATCCGGCCGAGCCCCCGCCCGATCCCAAGGCGGCGCTGCGCGGCAGCATCCTGACCAACGAGCTGCGCTCCTTCGGCTGGAACTCGCAGCCGAAGTAGATCCAGGCCCCTGCAGACAAAACAAAACCGCCCGCAGCGTGCTGCGGGCGGTCTCGCATTTCTTACAGTGGTGGGCCGGGACTACATCATGCCGCCCATGCCACCCATTCCGCCCATGCCGCCGCCATGGCCGTGACCATGGTCGTCGTCCTTCTTGGGGGCCTCGGCAACGGCCGCCTCGGTGGTGACCATCAAGCCGGCAATCGAGGCGGCATCCTGCAGCGCGGTGCGTACCACCTTGGCCGGGTCGATGATGCCCTTTTCGATCATGTCGCCGTACTCGTCGTTCTGCGCGTCGTAGCCGTACGATGCCCCGCGTCCCTCGAGCACCTTGCCGACGACGATCGAACCCTCGACGCCGGCGTTCTCGGCGATCTGGCGGATGGGAGCCTGCAGTGCCTTCTTGACGATGGCGATGCCGGCCTCCTGGTCGGCATTATCGCCTTGGACCGTAATGGCGCTCGAGGCCTTCAGGAGCATGACGCCGCCGCCCGGGACGACACCTTCCTCGACGGCTGCGCGCGTGGCATTGAGCGCGTCGTCGACGCGGTCCTTGCGCTCCTTCACCTCGACCTCGGTGGCACCGCCCACGCGGATGACGGCAACGCCGCCCGCCAGCTTGGCAAGCCGCTCCTGCAGCTTCTCGCGGTCGTAGTCCGAGGTCGTCTCCTCGATCTGCGCCTTGATCTGGCCGACGCGCGCCTCGATGTTCTTCTTCTTGCCGGAGCCGTCGACAATCGTGGTGTCGTCCTTGGTGATCGACACGCGCTTGGCACGGCCGAGCATCTCGAGCGTGACGTTCTCGAGCTTGATGCCGAGGTCCTCGGAGATGGTCTGGCCGCCGGTGAGGATCGCGATGTCCTCGAGCATGGCCTTGCGGCGGTCACCGAAACCAGGGGCCTTGACGGCCGCCACCTTCAAGCCGCCGCGCAGCTTGTTGACGACGAGCGTGGCCAGCGCCTCACCCTCGACCTCCTCGGCGATGATCAGGAGCGGGCGTCCCGACTGCACCACCGCCTCGAGAACGGGAAGCAGCTGCTGCAGGTTCGACAGCTTCTTCTCGTGAATGAGGATGTAGGGATCCTCGAGCTCGGCGATCATCTTGTCGGCGTTGGTGACGAAGTACGGCGACAGGTATCCGCGATCGAACTGCATGCCCTCGACCACTTCGAGCTCGGTGTCGAGGCTCTTGGCCTCCTCGACCGTGATCACGCCCTCGTTGCCGACCTTCTGCATGGCCTCGGCGATCATGTCGCC
This sequence comes from uncultured Alphaproteobacteria bacterium, assembly GCA_963776675.1. Classification (GTDB taxonomy): domain Bacteria; phylum Pseudomonadota; class Alphaproteobacteria; order Rhizobiales; family Hyphomicrobiaceae; genus Hyphomicrobium_A. The sequence continues at coordinate 17,599 of CAVZNR010000004.1, forward strand.
GATCGCCTTCTCGCCGTTGGACGAGATGGTGCCGACCTGGGCGATCTCGCCCGAGTTCTTGACCTTCTTGGCGCGCTTGCCGATCTCCTCGACGACCTGGGCGACCGCCTTGTCGATGCCGCGGCGCAGATCCATCGGGTTCATGCCGGCGGCAACCGACTTCAGACCTTCGCGCACGATCGCCTGGGCCAGAACCGTTGCCGTTGTGGTGCCGTCGCCGGCGATGTCGTTGGTCTTCTGGGCGACCTCGCGCACCATCTGCGCGCCCATGTTCTCGAACTTGTCCTCGAGCTCGATCTCCTTGGCCACCGTCACGCCGTCCTTGGTGGTGCGCGGTGCACCGAACGACTTCTCGATGACGACGTTGCGGCCCTTGGGTCCGAGCGTCACCTTCACTGCATTAGCCAGGATGTCGACGCCGCGCAGCATCCTTTCGCGCGCATCGACGGAAAAACGTACGTCCTTGGCAGCCATGTGGGCATTCTCCTGAGTTGAAAATTTGCGGGGGCGGCGTGGGGATGATCAGAGCCGCCGGTATCGGACCCGCTGTTCGAGCGGGCATCTTTTTTGGAACGACGTGCGAGCAGGGTGCCGACTTACTTGTCGAGCACGCCCATGACGTCGCTTTCCTTCATGATCAGCAGCTCGGCGCCGTCGATCTTGACCTCGGTGCCGCTCCATTTGCCGAACAGCACGCGGTCGCCCTTCTTGAGCTCGATGGGGACCAGCTTGCCGCTCTCGTCGCGCGCGCCCGGGCCGACCGCAACGACCTCGCCCTGCTGCGGCTTCTCGGCGGCGGTGTCGGGAATGATGATGCCGCCGGTGGTCTTGGTCTCGCTGTCCAGGCGCTTGACGACGACGCGATCGTGTAGTGGACGGAATTTCATGGGGAATATGGCTCCAGCTGCGGATCCGCTCAGGGCGGTCTAACGATTGTGATGGGAGTTTTTGGCACTTTGCTGACAGGAGTGCCAAATGCGCGGTGGTGATACGCGCGGGCTAGGGGCAGCTGTCAAGAAAAGGCAGCCGGCGCGAGCGCGCGTATCATTGCCGCGCCAGCTTTGTAGTCGACAAAAGGTAACTCAGACGTAACCGCGTGCCCCGTAAGCTCCGGGTCCCATTGGGGGCCGATACGTGAACAATCCTCTGTCCTGGCTCGGCGACTGGCACGAGAACAAGCCGCGCCTTCGGCAGGCGCTCAAGACGACCATCGCGGCCTGTCTCGCCTATCTCATTGCCGATTTTCTCGAGCTGCCGCAGGCCTTCTGGGCAGCTGTCGTGGCGATCTTCGTTACTCAGGCGAATATCGGCGCCTCGCTTGGGCAGGCACTCGACTGGTTCATGGGAAGCCTTGTGGGCGCCTCGGTCGGCGTCATTGTGGCCGTGAGTGTCGGTGACAACTTCTCCTTGCGTGTTGCCGGTCTGGCCGTGACGGTTCTCGTCATGGCGTACCTTGCCTCGCTGCGTCCGCAGATGCGCATCGCCTGCGTCAATGCCGCCATCATCATTCTCGGTACGCGTCCGGAAATTGCACCTTTGGCGTCGGCTGGCATTCGCGTGCTTGAGGTGGTGATCGGTACCGCCGTGGCGCTCCTCACCATGCTGCTTATCTTTCCCGCGCGCGCCGGCCCGGCACTGGCTGCACACATCGCGCGCACGCTCCCGCTCTATTTCCAGCTCACCTCCGATCTGCTCTCGATGGCGCTTGCGGGACGCTACGACCGCAATGCCGTTATGGCGGCGAGCGCGAGGATACGCGACGCCATTGCCGTCAACGCGGCCTTGAGCGGACAGGCGCAGACCGAGGTTGCGGGATTTCTGGCCGACAGTCCCAATCCGGAGGCGCTGCTGACGGCATTGCGCCGCCTCTGGCACACGGAGCTGATGCTGGCGCGCGTGGTGTCTGAGCCGTTGCCGGCCGATGTCTTGCCGCAGCTGCGCGACGGCCTGGAGGAGCTTCGCGATGCCGTTATGAATTTGCGCGTCGATGTGAGCGAGGCGCCGGGGTCGACCCACAGCACTGCGCCCGACATCGCCGCGGTGGAAGACGCGGTCGCCAAGCTCAACGGCGTGGTCGTGGCACTGCGCGACAGCGACGCGCTGCGCAAAATGTCGATGGACGACGCTCTGCGCTTTATGACGCTCGACTTCGCGCTCGAGCAACTGCGCCAGAACCTAAAGGACGTGGCAAACCGCAGCCACGAACTCAACCGGCTCGCCGGATCGCGCATCCCCTGGCGGAGCCAGCTGCGCCGATTGCTATTGCAAAAGGTTTGAGCTGCGGAGTCTCGCTCAGCAACGCCGGGCCGCGATGCCGGCGGCATCGAAGATGTGCCCCGACAGCGTTCGTCCGCGCTTCGATGCGAGGTACAGCGCCAGCGCGGCGATGTCGGGCTCGCTGGCGAGGCAGGCGCCTTCCTCCAGCATAGTTGCGCGCGGACCAATCGCGTTGACGCGGATGCCGTGTGGCGCCCAGTGCTTGGCTTCGCCCCGCGTCATCGCCGCAAGCGCGCTGCGCGCGATACCGGCCAGCGCCGCCTCGCCCGCGTTGCGCGGGGCCGGCATCGTCAACACGTTGAGCACCAGACCTTCGATCATCAGCACGCGCATGCGATTGGCCACGACGCGCGAAAGCTGCATCGGGCCCGCGAGCTTGGACGACACCAGATCCTCTACGTCCTCGAGGCTGGCGCGCCCCTGCAACTCGGCCGCGGTGATGGGGATGAGATTGATGACGGCGTCGAGGCCGCCATAGGTCTGCGACGCGGTCTGAGCGAAGCGCACCGCAGTATCGGCATCCGTGCAGGCTTGCGTATAGAGGTTGATCTCGCTTGCCGTCTCGGCCAGCAGCGTTGCCATGGCATCGCTTTCGGGGCTCGGCGCGGCGACGTCGATGATGAGACGTCCATGGTGGTCGGCAAAGGCACGGGCCACGTCGACGCCGCAATCAGTCGAAAGCCCAGTGAGCAGAAGGCGCACGCCCGCCAACTCACCGTAATACGAAGCACTCGGATCTCGACCAATCACCGTCATAAGCATCGGGCTGTCCCTTCATTGTACGCCGGGACCGCGGAGGAACGCCCGGACACGACAATAGCACGTCGATTCGGCTAACGAGACATAAACAAGCTTCTCAATCCGCGTTTGCTGGGGCCGCTCAAGGGCGCCATTGAGGCATCCGGTGGCAATCCTCAGGCAATGCACCCGGTGCGCCAATTTTTCCTGTTGCCACAAGCGAATCAGCGCAAAGAGCATAAAGCTGGTGAAAGTGGCTTTCGCGCCATTGCGCTCGTCATAGTCGAGCGAAAAGCTCAAGCACTCAACGAATCGGTAGGGGGCGCGGACCAAACTTCATGGCGAGCATCAGCGACAGCAAAACAGGCATGCGCAACAATGGCGGCATCGCCGACCTCATAGTGAAGGGTGCGATCGCACTCGTCACGGCGGCCATCTTCATCGGCGCCTACCTGCAATTCCAGGTGGCGTTCTGGCTGGCGCTCATCGCCGCCTTGTCGGTCTACATCACGCTTCTGATGCTGCACACGCTGATGCGCCGTTCCGAGCGCGTCGACGTGCTGGTGTCCGAGGTCACACGGCTCGAAGGCGAACTGGCCAACGTCAAGGGACGTCCGGGCGAGTACGTGCCGCCGACACGCGGGGCGCCGCGCAGCGGATTGGGCACACCGCCTCCGCTGCGCGCCGAGGCGAAGCCGCCCCTGTCGCGCGCCGAAGCCCGCTCGGCACCGCCGCCTGTGGGTGCCGCCCCGCCCTCTCCGCCGGCGCTGGAGCCTTCGTTGCAGCCGCCACCTCCGAAGCCATTTGCGACGAAGGCGCCAGAGCCGGCTGCTGCGCCGCACGCTCTGTCGCCCAGTCTGCCGCCGTGGCCCAATCCGCCGTCCGCCGGTTCCGAGCAGTCTGTGCACGATTACTGGTCGTTCCGGCCCGAGCGTCCGCAGGCAGCCGAGCCGCGGCGTGGCAAGAAGGATCTTCCGCCGGCATCCCCTCCCGCTGAGGGCGAGCGCGAGACCGACCTGGAGGCGGTGCAAGGCATGATCAAGCGGCTCGCCAGCGAGGTGAGTCTCGGATCGACGTCGCCCGGCGCCGAGCGATCCACCCCCGACAACGCCATGCGCGCCTCCGTTGATGCTCTGTATTCGACCGTCGATACCATGCGCGCGCCGACCAAGAAGGCAGCGCCCGCACTGCCGCGGCGCGAAGGGGTTGCACCGGGGGGCATGCCGCCGCCGATCGCGCCCGGGCATGCGCGCCTGTCGTCGGTGGCCGAGGCGATCGCCGCGCGCCGCATGGACGTATCCCTGGATCCGATCGTGGGGCTCGGCGATCACGCCGTGCACCACTACGAGGTGAGCCTGCAGCTGCGCGACGAGAAAGGTGTCGCGCTTGCGCTTGCGGGCCAGGATCGCGAGCTGGCCCGCACCGGCTTGCTTCCGCTGATCGACGGCGCCCGCTTGAAGTGGGCGGCGCGAATGGCATCGTCTTTCGCCGAACAGGGCCAGAAGTATTGCATGCTGTCGGCCGCGAGCGCGGAGTCGCTGACGGCCGACCGCTTCCTCGACGAGCTTGCGTCGGCCTATCGCCAGCGCGATGCGCTCGCCGGCGATCTGGTGCTCATGTTCTCGCAAGCCGACGTGAAGGCATTCGGGGGCACCGAGTGGAGCGCGCTCACGGACATGCGCGATCTGGGCTTCCGCTTTGGGCTGACGGACGTCACCGATCTCGACTACGAGTTCACCGCCTTGCGGGCGGCAGGCTTCGCCTTCGCCAAGCTCGATGCCACGGATCTGCTGAGGGGTGTCCCCGGACCCGGTGGCCGGCCCATGGCGGCGGCCGACATCAGCCGCTACCTGGGTGATCTCGGGCTTGCCGTCATTGTCGATCAGATCGACGACGAGGCGGCACGCGCTGCGGTGGTGGAGGCCGGCGTTCCGCTGGGCAAAGGCCCGCTGTTCGGCGCTCCCGTCGCGGTCGATACGGGCCGCATGGGCGCCTCGGGAACCGCGGCGGCGTAAGCCACGGCTCGGCGGGAGCCAAAGGTTTCGGGGGGTGCGGCAGTTTGCGGGCAGGGGCTGACTTCGCCCTTCCCAGCTGCGCCCTCCCGCTTTAGGCAGGGGGCATGACCGTCGCCCTCCGACGCCGCCCCTCCCATCCCGGTTTTGCAAACCATCGCGCCTCTCGTCGCGGACACGCGTGCTTGGCTCGTCGACATCTGGGGTGTGATCCACGACGGTGTGCGTCCTTTCGCGGCCGCCTGCGATGCGTGCGCGCGCTTTCGCCAGCAAGGCGGTCTGGTACTGCTGCTGTCCAACTCGCCACGTCCGCGCGAGGGCGTTGCCGCGCAGCTCGAACAAGTGGGCGTGCCGCGAGCGAGCTGGGACGTGATCGTGACCTCGGGCGACGTGGCGCGTAGCCTCATCGCGACGCTCTCCGGCAAGCCGGTCGTGCACCTGGGGCCCGAGCGCGATCTGCCGATTTTTGACGGCATCGATGTGGAGCGGGTCGGACCGGAGCGCGGCGAGGCGGTCGTGTGCACCGGCCTGTTCGACGACGAGCGCGATACACCCGACGACTATGCCGAGATCCTGGCTCAATGCGCGGCGCTTAAGCTTCCAATGATTTGCGCCAATCCCGACATCGCCGTGGAGCGCGGCGGGCGTCTCGTCTATTGCGCGGGCGCGCTGGCGCAAGCCTACGAAGCGCTGGGCGGCGAGGTAAAATATGCGGGCAAGCCTCACGTGCCGATCTACGAGCTGGCGTTTTCCACGCTCGAGACGTTGCGTCCCGGCACATCCGAGCGGGCGCGGATCCTGGCCATCGGCGACGGGGTCAATACCGACATCGCCGGCGCCGCGGCGGTAGGCGTGCGCTCGGTCTTCGTGGCGAGCGGCGTGCACGTAAAAGGCGGGCTCGATGGCGCGGCGCTGGAGGCGCTGTTTCCGCCGGCTCGCACCCGTCCGGTCGCGGCCATGACGGGGCTGGCGTGGTAGCGCCTTGGTCGCCGGAGCGGCTTGCTTGACGGCGGCGGCCGACAGGCCGATTTAGTCGTGATGCCGATCAAAGATACGCGTGAGCTGCAACCTGAGGGCGCTGCCCCCGAGGCCCCGCCGCACGCCCCTCAAGAGGGGATGAGCGGGCCGCAAGTGATCGCGGGCTATCTGAAGCTGCTGCCGTCGTCGCCAGGCGTTTATCGCATGCTCGATAGCGAGGGCGCCGTCATCTACGTCGGCAAGGCGCGCAACCTGAAGGCGCGCGTGTCGAACTACGCGCGGCTGGGCGGGCATACCAACCGCATCGCGCGCATGATTTCGGCAACGAGCTCAATGGAGTTCGTGAGCGTACGCACCGAAGCCGAGGCGCTGCTGCTCGAAGCGAACCTCATCAAGCGTTTCCGGCCGCGCTTTAACGTGCTGATGCGCGACGACAAGTCGTTTCCCTACATCCTCATTGCGCGCGACCAGGCCGCGCCCCAGATCATGAAGCATCGCGGCGCGCGCAACCGCAAAGGCGACTACTTCGGACCGTTCGCCTCGGCCGGCGCGGTCAATCGCACGATCAACATGCTGGAGCGGGCGTTCCTTTTGCGCTCGTGCTCCGACAGCGTGTACGAGAGCCGCACGCGCCCCTGTCTGCTCTATCAGATCAAGCGCTGCTCGGCGCCGTGCACGGGCGAGATCGCGCTTCCCGACTACAACAAGCTGGTCGACGAGGCGGTGCGCTTTTTGCGCGGCGAGAGCCAGAACGTGCGGCGCATGTATCAGAAGCTGATGGAGGAGGCCTCCGACGGCCTGGAGTTCGAGCGCGCGGCGCGCTTCCGCGACCGGCTTGCCGCGCTGGCCCACGTTACTTCCGATCAGGCCATCAACCCCGAAGGCATCGAGGAGGCCGACGTATTCGCCGCCGTGCAGGACGGAGGGCAGAGCTGCGTTGAGGTGTTCTTCTTCCGCACCGGGCAGAACTGGGGCAACCGCGCTTATTTTCCCAAGGCCGACCGGTCGTTGCCGGTCGAGGAGGTGCTCGACAGCTTCGTGGCGCAGTTCTACGACGACAAGCCGGTGCCGCGGCTGATCCTGCTATCGCACGACGTGCCCAATCGCGCGCTGCTGGCGGAGGCCCTTTCGACCAAGGTAGAGCGCAAGATCGAGATCCGCGTGCCCGCGCGCGGCACCAAGTCCGGGCTTGTTGCGCACGCGCTGGCAAATGCGCGCGAGGCGCTGGGTCGCAAGCTCGCCGAGGCCTCCTCGCAGCGCCGCCTGCTCGATGCGCTGGGCGAGCGCTTCGGCCTTGCTGCCGCTCCGCGCCGCGTCGAGGTCTTCGACAACAGCCACATTCAGGGTGCGAGCGCCGTCGGCGCCATGATCGTCGTGGGCGCGGACGGCTTCATCAAGGGTCAGTACCGTAAGTTCAACATCAAGTCGGAGACGCTCAGCCCCGGCGACGACTACGGGATGATGCGCGAGGTGCTGACGCGGCGCTTTCGCCGGCTGGTGACCGAAGAGACGCAGGAGATCGTTAGTCCCTCAGGGGCACAAACTGGCGGCGATGTTACAGGTCGCGACGCTGGCGTCATTGACAACGCCGACGACGAGGTCTTCCCCGAGCGGCCCGACCTCGTGCTCATCGACGGCGGTGCAGGGCAGCTCTCGGTTGCGCGCGAGGTTCTGGCCGATCTCGGCCTGCACGACATCTGCGTGGTCGGCGTCGCCAAGGGGCCCGAGCGCGACGCGGGCCGCGAGCACTTCCACTTTCCGGGCCGCGACCGCCCGCTGATGCTGGAGCCGCGCGATCCGGTGCTCTATTTCGTGCAGCGGTTGCGCGACGAGGCGCACCGCTTCGCCATCGGTACGCACCGCGCCAAGCGCGCAAAGGGCATGAGCGCTAGTCCGCTCGACGAAATCGCAGGGATTGGTCCGCGGCGTCGGCGCGCCCTTATGAAGCACTTCGGCTCAGCCAAGGCGGTGTCACGGGCCGGTATCGAGGACCTGAAGGCGGTCGACGGCATCTCGGCAGAGATGGCGCAGAAGATCTACGATCACTTCCACGAGCGCAGTGGCTGAGCGAAACGCGCAAACAGGCGTTGCGGGACCGAGAGACCCGGTCCCGCCGTCGCGACTGCGGCCCTTTTGGATGATCGACTAGACGGGCGGCGTTGCTGCAGGAGGCATGACCATCGCCTGGAGCCAGTAGGTCCAAGCGACGAAGAACACGGCGAAGAAGACCGCCGTGAGGATGGCCCCCATGAGCCTGTTTCCGAAAGAAATTGCGTTGCCGACGATCGCGGCGAGAAATGCGATCGCAGAGAAAACGCCAACGGTCATCCAATCGACCGCTGCCAAGTCGAACGGCAGATCCGGCATGCGTACGACCCCCTAGAAGCCTATTGTTAGGCTGTTTCTATGCTCTACGCGCGGCAGTTTCCGCCAACGGGGCCGCTTATGCAAGGCCACGCGGGGCAGGTGCCTCCCTGCGCGCGGTCATCCTTCACCGCGTCTGTGACATCGCACATGCGAAATTTAGAGCGCGTGCCGTGTCTTAAGCGACACCATAGGCGTGGAACCAGGCGAGCATGCGCGCCCAGTCGTCCTTGGCTGCATCGGGCCGGCGCTGGGGCGGTAGTCCGCTTTGAAGGGCGGTTGCCTCAGGATAGACGACGATGTCGACAATTTTTTTGCGCTGCAGTACAGGCCGCGAATGCGAGGCCCTTGTGCCGCTCAGATGTCGTTGAGCGTCGACGACTGGCACTTCCAGCGCTTGATCTGCCACTGCGGATGCTCATTGGCCCACCGCGCGCAAACGGGCGTCGCCGCCGCCGTGCAGTACTTGGCGGGCATTTTGAAGTCGACCGGGATCTTGAAGTCCCGGCACTGGTTGGGATCGGCGATCAGGCACGCCGAAAGGATAACGCTGAGCATTGGCGTGCGCCTCCTTGGTCGCTCTCGGTGTCGATCGTGAACCGCCCCGGTACCGTTCGGCGCCGGTTCCGGGGCGCCGGCTCGGATCGGCTTTGACCTCAATCCTCGCCGGAGCTCTCTGCGCCTTTGGAAGTCAGACTAGGAAAATCCTCAGGCCCCTTCACCCGATTTCGTCCCGAAGATCCCTGGGCAAATTGCCCGAGCTTGGCTGCCCTCCGTCACGCCATCGTAGCCATGCCCTAATATCGACCCGCAGCAGCAAATCCGGCCGCTAGGCTCACGGTGAGCACTTGGCGCCAATCGATGTCCTGCTGTGGCAGCAAGCTCTTTCGATCGCTCTCGAAATTGTCCATCGCTTTACCTCTCTCTCAAGGTGCAACGGGGCCGGCGCGCGCGCGAAACCGCACTTTCATGCATCCCGGGTACACTCCAATCCCAATTCCGCCGCGCTCTTTCTCAAAGGTGCCGGCATGGGAACGCGAGAATGCTCCTCGCAGTTCTGCAGGGGGAAGTGACGAGCATGGCGTCGAAAGACAAGACTCTTGGGCGGGTGTCCGATTGGACGACGCTGGTCATGATGGCCGGCTTCACGCTCTTGCCTTTGATGCCAAGTCAAAAGCCCGAGCCCCAGCGGACCACACCGCCGGCACGGGTGACGACCATCAAGCCGGCTGCGCCGCCGCTGCGCGTGGCTGTGACCGAGCCGGACGAAGCGCCTGCGCCTGCCGCACCTGCTCCTACCGTCGCGGCGCCCGACGTCACCAAGCCCGCTGAAGCGCCGGCAGCTGCGAACGTCGCGCCCGAGCCCGACGTCTGGACCGACGCCCAGCAGGCCGAGGGCTTGCGCGAGTGCCTGCGTCTGCTCGCGCCGGTGAATGCCGAGGTGACGCTCGAGGACCCGGTCAAGAAAGGACAATGCGGGATGTCAGCGCCCGTGCATCTGCACAGCGTCGGATCGGCGGCGAAGGTTACCTTCAGTCCGGCACCGCAAATGAACTGCCGGCTCGCCGCGCAGTTGGCGCGCTGGGTGGAAACGGTTCTGCAGCCTGCCGCCCGGGAGGTGTTCGGCTCGCGCATCACACGCATCGTCGGCGCGTCGTCCTACTCGTGCCGCAACATGTACAGCAACCCGAAGCTGCCGCTGAGCGAGCACGCCACCGGCAGCGCCGTCGACATCGCGGGCTTCGTCACGGCGGACGGCCGCACCGTCCGCGTGGCCAAAGCCTGGGGTCCGACCGAGCGCGACATTGTTGCTGCACAGAAGAAGGCTGCAGAGGCGGCCAAGGCGGCGGCGAAAAAGAAAGATGCGAAATCCAAGACCGAGGAGACCGCCTCGACCGGCAGGAACCAGCCCGACAAGAACAAGGATGACGCCAAGGTTCACAAGGCCGGCTTCAAGACGGACGAGCGACCGAAGCCTCCCGTGGTCGCTGCTGCTGCCACGCTCACCGCCGCCAAGACGAACGAGGCGGCCTTCCTCAGACGCCTGCACAGTGGCGCCTGCACCGTCTTCGGGACCGTGCTGGGACCGGAAGCCAACGAGGCCCATCGCGATCACTTCCATTTCGACGTGAAGGCGCGCAAGCACCGGGCCGTCTGCCACTGACGGGCCGGTCCAGACGGGACGCAGCCCTTCGCCCATTGACGGACCGTCAGCCGAATGGTGTACCAAGGACCGATGGAGCGAGCCGCCCCGCGTGCGATGCCGATGAGCCTGCCGAACGTACTGACGTACGGGCGCATTTTGGCGGTTCCGGCGCTCGTCGCCTGCCTTTTCTTCCTAAAGGGTGATGTGGCGCGTTGGTCCGCGTTCGCACTGTTCGTCCTGGCCGGTGTGACCGACTGGCTCGACGGCTATCTGGCGCGCATGTGGGAGCAGCAGTCGACCTTGGGGCGGATGCTCGACCCCATCGCCGACAAGCTCCTGGTCGGCGCCGTCCTGATGATGCTGGTGCACGACAACACCATCACGGGCTGGTCGATCTGGGCCGCCATCATCATCCTGGTGCGCGAGATCCTGGTCTCCGGCCTGCGTGAGTTCCTGGCCGAGCTCAACGTCAAGGTCCACGTCACCCAGCTCGCCAAATGGAAGACGACGATGCAGATGATCGCGCTCGGTGTGCTGATCGCAGGACCGGCGGCCGAGAAGATCGTGCCGGGGATAACCACGGGCGGCCTGGTCATCCTCTGGATCGCGGCGCTGCTTACGCTGTGGACCGGCTATGACTATCTAAAGGCCGGAGTCGTGCATGCCATGGAGCGCTGAACCGCCGCCATGCACCGCTGCCAGCGAGGTGTGTCCCCTATGATGAAGCTCCTGTACTTTGCCTGGGTGCGCGAGAAGGTCGGCCGCGGCGCCGAGGAGATCGAGCTGCCCGCGGGGATAACCACGGTCGCCGACGTGGTCGGCTGGCTCAAGACCCGCGGCCCCGAGTTCGACGCCGCGTTCGCGCAGCCCCAGCTGGTGCGGGTGGCGGTCGACAAGGTCCACGTGAAACCCTCCGCCACCGTTTCCGGTGCCCGCGAGATCGCGTTTTTTCCCCCAGTTACCGGCGGTTAGCGGCATGGCTGTGCGCGTCCAGGCCGAGGATTTCGACATCGCTGCCGAGACCGCCGCGCTCACGGCGGGCCAAGTGGACGTCGGCGCCATCGTCACCTTCACCGGCCGGGTGCGCAGCGACGAGGGCCGGCTCGCCGCCATGACGCTCGAGCACTATCCCGGCATGACGGAAGCAGAGCTTGCCCGCATCGAGGCGGAAGCACATGACCGCTGGCCGTTGCAGGCGAGCCTCATCGTGCATCGGGTGGGGGAGCTGCAACCGGGCGACAACATCGTTCTGGTCGTCACCGCGTCGGCCCATCGGCAGGCAGCCTTCGAGGCCGCGGGCTTCCTGATGGATTACCTCAAGACACGGGCACCCTTCTGGAAAAAGGAAGTTTCCGTGGCCGGCGAGAGCAGCTGGGTCGAGGCCCGCGACGGCGACGCGCACGCCGCCAAGCGCTGGAGCTGAGAGAATCGGGGGCAGCTGCAAGTCGGTGCTCCGTGCACCCCGCGTTAGCAAAGGCTTAACGTTTGGGGAGCGATAACCCTAACAATGCCTGAAGACGACCCGGAAAACGCCATCATCGCAGGCAATCTATGACTGTCCCGACACTTGGGCCGTGTATCGCGTAGACGGGGGTCAGACGTCATGGTTCACAGGTTGCTGCGGCTCACGGGCCGCGGACTCCTTTTTGCGCTATGCTTAACGTGCGCGCACGCGCCGCTTTGGGCTCAGTCCCGTGCGGCGCCGCCCGCGGCGCAAGCAATTGCGCCTGCGTCGCCGGCCGCCGCAGGCGGTCTCATCAGCAACGTCAAGCGCACGCGCTTCCTCATTGGGCTGCCCAAGTCCACGGAGTTCGCCGTCTTTTCGCTGAACAATCCCAATCGGGTCATCGTCGAGATCTCCGAGACCAAGCTGCGCTTGCCGGAGCAACCCAAGAACGGCCCCGTCGGCCTCATCAAGTCGTTTCGTGCCGGACAGTCGGCAGCCAACCGCTCGCGCATCATCATCAATGTGACCGAGCCTGTGATCGTCGCCAGTGCCAAGATCGAGAAGGGTGGAAACGGCCACCACCAGCAGCTCATCGTAGAGATCGCCCCCTTCGGCCGGCCTGCGCCCGTCCCGGCCGCGGCGCCAGCCCCGACCCCGCCTCCTACGACGCCGGCGGCTTTCGCGACGGCTAGCCTCGGTGACATGGTCGCCGCCGCCGCCAAAAGCCTCACCGGCACGAGCGACAGCAATTCGATTTCGCCGCCGATGTATGCTCTGGGCGCCGGTAGCCTGCAGCCGCCGACACCGCGCCCCGCCGTTTCGCCCGAGGTTCTGGCCGAGCGGGCCTTCAAGCCCGTGATCGTGATCGATCCCGGCCACGGCGGTCACGACTCCGGTGCGGAGAAGAACGGTGCCGTCGAGAAGGACATCGTGCTGGCGTTCGGCAAGATCCTCGCCGAGAAGCTCAAGGCGACCGGGCGCTTCAAGGTTCTGATGACGCGCGATGAGGACGTGTTCGTTCCCTTGGGAGAGCGTGTCGAGTTTGCCGAGCGCCACAAGGCGAACCTGTTCATCGCCGTGCATTGCGATTATGCCGACACCGGCAGCAAGGCGAATGGCGCCACCATCTACTCGTTGCGCGAGTTCGACGGCCGATCGCTTGCGCCGCTCCGCCAAGGGCGAGCTCTCCAGCAACCTCCTATCGAAGGATGAGGTTGACGCCGTCAAGGAGGCGAGCGGCAGTGTCGATGCCGTGACGGCGATCCTCGCCGATCTCGCCGGCCGGGAGGTCGACGTCACCAGCAACCGCACCAGCGCCTTCGCCCGCACCGTAATCGCGAACATGGGCGCCTCGACCAACATGCGCAACGATCCCGACCAGCAGGCCGGGTTCCGCGTCCTGAAGACGGCTCAGTTCCCCTCGGTCCTGATCGAGCTCGCCTACGTCACTAACAAGCAGGATGCCCTGAACCTCAAGTCGGACTCCTGGCGCGACAAGGTCTCCGACTCGATCGTGACGGCGGTCGACAACTACTTCGCCAATCAGATCGCGCAGCTGCCCCTGTAGCAGCGCGCCGAAGCGACAACGAAGAAAGGCCGGTCCCAGAGGACCGGCCTTTAATTCTTGTGGCCAGTTTGGGTCGCACACCCTCGCCAGCTAGAGCCCCGTCAAGTGCTACTCGGAGGTCGGATCTGTTTGTGGCGCCACAGCAGAATGACCCTCCAATCCAGTTCCAGCCGAAGCGAGCGAGCGCTGCACGAACTCGAAGACACGTGTGGGACCTTCTCTCGATGAAGGCGCTTCAGCATTTGCCACTCCATCTTCCAGTGTGTGCCGCTCCCAAGTCCTGCAGGCTCCGACCGACTTGGCCATCACCACGACGCAACGACGCGCGGCCCGGGGGAGGCTCGGCGCGCCGGCTATGGTGATCGAAGAATGCAGGTGGATGCGGAGGTCGCGGACAGATTCGGGTGGGGGCCGGAAGTTGCAGCCGTCAGACGCTCCCTGGGGCGGCCCTGTCCGTGCCCGCCACGCGCCCAACCGGCCCAAGGTGCCAGTGGTTTTCGAGTTCTGGCTCAGAGATGACAAGGGCGGTTTGCCCTCCTTCTCTGACGCGCACTTAAAAACGCCCAGCCTCAAACAGGCTGAAGGAGAGGATCGGCCCCCTCACGCGACGCACGTTAGACGATTCGTCCACAGTTTTGGATGCCGCGGCGCACAAAAGTTCCTGGTGCGGCCGCTAGGCCCCATCCGGCCCGCAGCGTGGGGGCAGGCCCGTACTTTCCCTTTTATGGGGCATACTGCAGGTTGGGCGAATCAAAGAGGAGAGCCACGGCATGGGTCCATATTCCGCGATCGCTCTGGTGGTGATGCTCGCTGCCTCGCCGGCGTTGGCGTGCACGGGGCAGTCGGTGCACCTGGCCGGCGACTTCAAGACCACCGAGCTCGGCTGGGGTCCGGAGGACTCAAGCTTCAAGGTCGACGGGGCCGAGGCCCTAGTTCACGCCGGCGGCGGGCACGCAGACCGCACGCTGGGATACCGGCGTGACGCTGACCGACCTCGACGCGTGCGTGACCTTGGCGATGCCGGCGACCACTCAGGACGCCTCGCGCACCTATGCGGGGATGCTGTTCTGGCTCACCGACAAGGACAACTTCTATGAGGTCGTGGCGGCGCCCAACGGGCTCTTCACGGTTGCGCGCAAGGTGCGCGGCAAGCTGGCGCCGACCGCGCCCGTGCCGTGGACCAAGACCAGCGCACTGAAGCTCGGCGCGGACGCGAAGAACACATTGCGGGTGACGCTCGACGGACAGATGGTGACGCTGCGCATCAATGACACCGAGGTCGCGCGTTTTCGCGGCCAGCCTCCCGAGGAGCCGAGCCACGTCGGCCTGGTTGCGGCGTCCGCACCGGGGACGACCGACACCTGGCGACTTTCGGATCTGAAGGTGACCAACGTCGCGTCGGCAGAGGGTGAGGCCAAGGCCGCCGAGGATAAGGACATCTCGACCGGGACAGTGGCCGCCGCACCCGGGTGCGCGGATGGCAAGGTTCTGTTCGAGGACCGCTTCACCTCGCACGATCCCACTTGGGGACCGAAGGATGCCCGCCTCAAGATTGACTCGGGCGAGGCGGTGCTGAGCCCGGTGCCGGGCACGCGCACGTTCCGCTGGAACCGGGCGTTCGTGTTCGACGACGTCGATGCCTGCGCCACCATGCGCCTCGCCAAGCCCACGTCGGACTCCACCGCGAGCTATGCCGGCCTCATGTTCTGGGTCGAGGACAACCGCAACTACTATCAGGCGGTGCTGGCGCCCAACGGCTACTTCACGGTGGCGCGCGTCGTCGATGGCGTGGTGCAGGCGAAGCGGCCGGTCGAATGGGTCAAGATCGATGCGGCCAAGACCGGCGCCAAGGAGAAGAACACGCTGCGGGTGATGGCGAAGGGCGACCACGTCGCCATCTCCGTCAACGGCAAGGAAGTCGCTGACTTTACCGCCGCGCCGCCCAAGGACCCGAGCTACATCGGGCTGCTGGCAGCGTCCGCGCCGAGCAAGCGCGGCGACGACTGGACCATCACCGATTTCAAGGTGACGGAGCCGCAGTAGGCGGCGCCAACGATGTCGGGCCCCCAGGAAGGGCGCCCGACGTCGTGTTGGGACCTAGGCTTGAGGCTCGGCCGACTTGGCCGCGCTCTGCACGGCCTTCTGCACCTTCTCAAACGCGCGCACCTCGATCTGGCGGATACGCTCGCGCGACACGCCGAACTCCGAGGAAAGATCCTCGAGCGTTGCCGGGTTGTCGGTGAGGCGGCGCGCCTCGAAAATACGCCGCTCGCGGTCGTTCAGCGAGGACAGCGCGCTCGACAGAAAGCTGCGGCGCTGATCGAGCTCCTGGGTTTCGGCAAGCTGGTCCTCCTGGCTCGGGCCGTCATCGACCAGCCAGTCCTGCCACTCGCCGGCCTCGGAGTCGGCACGCACGGGCGCATTCAACGATGCGTCGCCGCCGAGCCTGCGGTTCATCGACACGACGTCGTTCTCGCTCACGCCGAAACGCTTGGCGATGGTCTGCACTTGGTCGGGCCGCAAATCGCCCTCGTCCAGCGCCTGCAGCTGGCTCTTGGCGCGGCGCAGGTTGAAGAACAGCTTCTTCTGCGCGGCCGTGGTGCCCATCTTCACCAGGCTCCACGAGCGCAGGATGTACTCCTGGATCGAGGCGCGGATCCACCACATCGCGTAGGTGGCGAGCCGGAAGCCCTTGTCGGGATCAAACCGCTTCACGGCCTGCATCAGGCCGACGTTTCCCTCGGAGATCACCTCGCCGATCGGCAGCCCGTAACCGCGATATCCCATGGCGATGCGCGCGACGAGGCGCAAGTGCGACGTCACGAGCTTCTCGGCGGCGTCCTGATCGGTGTGCTGCTGCCAGCGCTTGGCGAGCATGAATTCCTCGCCGGGCTCCAACATGGGGAACTTGCGGATTTCCTGCAGATAGCGCGACAGGCCCATCGAGCCTTGTGCGATTGACGGAAGTTTCGTTGCCATGTGCTTACCCACTGCCATTCCGGGCTTGTGCGGGGAATGGTCCCTCTTAACTTTGCGTCCAACGCGGTCGGGCTGCGGACGGACAGGCCGAGCCTGCCGAGCCCCACGATCCGTTAACGTGCGAAGGGCCCTCTTTCCGTTGCGTACTGCCACCTGCGTCGGCATGCGTCTTTAGGACTATACGTCAAGCCCGTCCCTGTTGTTGCAGGCCACCTATGAGCACCGCACAAGGCAGCGCTGCTGCCCGGGGACATCGGCTTTTGGTAACTGGCTGCAAATACGGTGAGAATCCGCTCAGCCCGCCCAGATCGCTCGTGCCCCGACCAATTCCGTCACCCCGCTCTTACGCGCCACTTCTTAACGGCTAAAAAGGCCCGAGGGCCAAACGCGCTTTGCCGCTAATGGTTGCTTTCGACAATCGGGCGGCTTTTTCGCTAATCCGCTTCCTCGAGCGCGCCGACGAGCCGTGTCATATCCGCGGGTAACGGGCTCGTGAACCGCATCATCTTGCCCGTCACGGGATGCTCGAAACCGAGCTCGGCGGCGTGCAAGGCCTGACGTGCCAAGTGCTCGACGGCCTCCTGCGCTCCCTCCGACAGCACGCGCGTCTTGGCCTTGAAGCCGCTGGCGTAGACAGGGTCGGCGACGACCGGGTGGCCGATATGGGCAAGATGCACGCGGATCTGATGCGTGCGCCCCGTTTCCAGGCGCAGCTTGAGCAGCGAGACCGTCGCCGGTATGCCGAACGACTTTAATACCTCATAGTGCGTCACCGCGTGCCGCCCGGTTTCTCCCCTGGCGATCGCGATCTTCTTGCGATTGACCGGGCTGCGCGTCAGCGGCGCATCGATGGTGCCGCGCGGGCGCAGCGGCTTGCCCCACGACAGGGCCAGGTACGTGCGCTCCATGCGCCCGTCGGCTCCGTGCGCGGCAAATTGCTCGCTAAGGCCCTTATGCGCCGCGTCCGTCTTGGCGACGACCAGAAGCCCGGAGGTGTCCTTGTCGAGGCGATGCACGATGCCGGGGCGCTTCACGCCACCGATCCCGGACAGGCTCGCGCCGCAGTGGGCAATGAGCGCGTTGACGAGCGTGCCGGAGGCATGGCCGGCAGCCGGATGCACGACGAGCCCGGCCGGCTTGTCGATGACGATAAGATGTTTGTCCTCGTAGACGACTTCGAGCGCGATCGGCTCAGGTGCCGGCTCGGCGGGCTCCGGTTCCGGTACAAGAACGTCGAAAACCTCGCCCGGTTTGACCCGGTGAGACCCCTCTTTTATGCTCGCGCCAGTAGAATTCGTCACGTGACCGGCGCGCATGAGCGTTTGCACGTGGGCGCGGCTCATGCCGTCGAGGCGCTCGGCCAGGAGCTTGTCGAGACGCGTGCCAAGGTCGGACGGCGCGACGTCCACCCTGATGGGGGCCTTGATCGGATCCGTGCGTCGTGACGCCATGGTTTCTGCGACATCTCAATTGAGAGGAACTTCCATGCAGGCCTCGGACGGTGCTCTCGCCGATACCGCACGTCGGATGCCCGACGGCGCCGGCACGCCGGCTGCTTCCGATCTGCGTCTGCAACGCATCCTCAAGCTCGTGGTGGCGGTGCTGGCGCTCCTCATCTTTGCCGGCCTGGCCGCCATCGTCTGGCGCGTCATCTATCTCGCGTCCCCCTCGCCGACGCAACCGGCCGCAGCACCCTCGCTCGCGATCCGCCCGGAGCAGAGCCTCGTGCTGCCGGCCGGCGCCGAGGTTCGCTCGATCTCGCTGTCGGGGAACCGGCTTGCCGTGCACTACGAGGCGGGAGGCGGCACGGGCATTGCGATCCTGGACCTTCAGAGCGGGCGCATGGTGACCGATGTCGCCGTGGAGCCGAAACCTGCGGGCAACGGGGCGCCGGCGCCTTAAGAGCCCGAAAACGAGGCCGAGCTTGGCTGGAAGACCGGCAGGGAAAAGAAAGCTTGATCGGAGGGCCACGCCTCCCATATAGGTTCGCTCTTGCGCTGTCCCGTTCGTCTAGTGGCCTAGGACACCAGCCTCTCACGTTGGGAACAGGGGTTCGAGTCCCCTACGGGGCGCCACTTCACCCATAAGCCATTGATGTGCCAGAAGTCCTTGTTCTCCAAGGGCTTCGCGTAACTCGACTGCTACTTTTTTCTGCTACCGGCGAAGGGTATGGGCGAGATGGCGAAGTTTCCGTATTTGACCGGGCGTAGGGGCTCCAAGAGCCTCTACTACAAGCGCATGGTCCCGCCTGGACCTGCGTGGCGAAGGAAGGCCGGCGCAGATCTGGCGATCACTGGGGACGGCGGATCGGAAGATGGCCGAAGCTGCCTACGGCGCCAGGCACGTAGAGGTCGAAGCGCTGTTTGCCCAGTGGCGGCAAGACGACGCCCAGCCGATCGGAACAGGGCCGGCTCAACTGCCCGCCAAGACGGCTCCCAATTTCGTCCCGCTAACCCCAGCCCTGCTGCGGCGCCTTGCGGATGCCCACTACCTCAACGTCTACGAAGCTGACTTTCAGTGGCGCGGCGACCTTTGGAAGAAGGTGCACGAGGACGAAGACGCCTTCTGGGATGGCAAGATCATCAAGCTTCCAGATGATGATTGGACCGAAGTCCAATGGTCGGCAGAGCAGCTATTTTGCCTATCTGATGGAGGAGCCAGTCCTTGAGGAGGTGTTCCTCTACGCGATCTTTCGCGCCCGCAAGGCGAAGCTCCAGCGACTTCAAACCCCTTGCAGGGCAGGGATGTGCTCACGCTGTTCGGGCCAAAGGTCACCTCCTTCGCGCGCAAGCGAATGGATGCCATTGCCTCTACTTCATGAGTTCGGTCGAAAAACCAGCACGTCACCAAACCGAACAACCAGACAATGCAAATCGCACTCGCATGCTCGGGAGACTGTTCCAGTTCACTCTCTCGTGGAGGGAATGGAGCAAGCCTATCAATGTGCCTTGCCAAGAACCACGAGCAGAGATTTCAAAAACCCATTCGCAACATCATCAAGAAAGCTGTCACGCTCCCACGTCATACGGCACTTGATGATCTTACCCTTAGCCGTCGTCATCCAAAGCGCAGTCGCGCGCTCTGCTTCTGGTCCCAGGCAAATATAGCAAACGCGAAAAGCTGGATTAGGGGGCGGCTCAGGCGATGGTGAGACGTCAGACCGAACCTCCTTGATGCTGTTGAGTGCGCTTTCAAACTCCTCCTGTAACCACGTGTCCGACGAATTCTCAGGAACATCTCGTCGCCCACGATCATAGATATAGATCGCCGCTTTGATTGCAGGGGCGCTGTAGTTGAGCGTCACGCCGAGGCCCGGTTGGTGAGAACAAGGCTCCGGAGGGCAGAGGAGTTGCCCCAGGATCAATTCCGGGAACCTTTTTCCAGGCTCGGTGAGCCCGCGTGCGATTAGCGGCCGGGCAATTCTCGTGCTAAAGCTCGACGTCCGGCATCATGCAACCCCGAGTGAACCCATGGCCAAAGACCAATCTTTCGATATCCCACCGCAATTACGCGAGCTTGCCGAGAAAAATATCGAGCAGGCCAGCACGGCCTACGGCCAGTTCATGAACGCCATGACGCAGGCGATGAGCATGTGGTGGGGCGCGTTGCCGCCTAACGAGATGACCTCCGGATTCAAGGCGGTTCAAGACAAAGCCGTTCGATTCGCCAAGCAGAACGCCGAGGCTGGATTTACTCTGGCGAGCTCGCTCGCCAACGCCAAGGACATTCAGGAAGTGCTGGCGCTTCAGACCCACTATGCCCAGAGCCAGATGCAGACGTACGCGCTCCAGGCGCAGGAGTTGGGTCGCCTCATGGCGGATGCCGCCAAGCACCCAGGCGCCCCATAGTCCCTTCTTGCAAGCAATCCAGAAGCGCGATGTGTTCGCAGCGCGGCAGCGAGTTAGTCTTCCAGCGTGAATCCCACTCTGATCGAAACCTGCCAGTGCTTGAGGACGCCGTCTTCGATGTGTCCTCGTGTTTCGACCACCTCGAACCAATGCATGCCACGTACCGTCTTCGCGGCCTTGGCAATTGCGGCCCGAATCGCATCGTCGCTTGAGACCGAGGACGTCCCCGTGAGCTGGATGTGCTTGTAAACTTGATCGGACATAGCTTCTCTCCGATGTGAGCGGTTTCTCGGCAGTTCATGCTATCAGTACAATTCGCCTCCCAACTTACATCCTCCCTCCCCCCCTAACCTGACTCGCTGAGTGCTCTTACGAATTACGGAAGCTGCCCTACGGACAAGCTGCGTGCCCTTTGATGGCCGGGTCCTCGACTGGCATTGAACCAGACCAGGGCAATTCAGGGTTTGATGGGATCGCGCGCACGTTTCTTGCGCGTGTTTTGCTGTCTCACGCGCTCGTCAAGATTGCGCGCGCCGACCTCCTTGCCGGCTCGGGGTGCGACGGCGCTCCTGGCTGGGACACCTTCCCCCGCCGTGCGCATTGCAGATTTGCGCTTCTCCTGATTGCTTTGCTTGCTGGCCATCTTTGTTATTCCTCCGCTTCAACGGGGCATGCCGCACTGGCGCGCGATTGATCGCGCCGGGCAGCGGTCGTGTGTGGATCCCCTCCGGTCTAGGGGTTCAAGGGGGCCCACTCTGCGCACTTAAAGGGAACCGGTCCGCCTCTGCTTGGCGCGCGTCCCTGACGCCCGTCAAGAGGGCCGAGGTGCCGTCGGAATTGTCTTATTCCGCACTCGGCATCTCGGCTCGCCTGGCCGGTACGTCGTAATTCCTCGCCGCCTACGCGATGCTGCCTTCCTTGGCTTCGATGTGTCCGTTGAGCGCCTTTCCTTGAGACGGAGCAACTACTTTCGTCCGCACACTCTCCTTGCTGGCGCGTCCTTCCCGCGGCTCGTCCTTGTACTGAAGCGTACCCTTGATGCGCGCGCCCTCCTCGGCCGCGAACGAGCGATGAAAGATCTCGCTGTCGACATTAGCCGTCTTCTCAAGTCTCACCCGGTCCGCCTGCAGCGTACCCCTGGTATTGCCGCGAACGACGACTTCCTCGGCCTCGACCCCGCCTTCGACCAGCGCATCGACCTCGATGATAAGCAGCTTGCAGCGGATGTTGCCGATCACCTTGCCCTTAACGAGAATATCGCCCTCGCTTTCAAGATCCCCTTTCATGGTGAGGCCCGCATCAACCACCGAATGAGCCGCACTGACGGCTCTGCGGGTGTCGGAACCTGCCGGGGTTGTGGATGGGCGCAAGGCTGAGGTTTCGGCCTCGACACTTGCAGCTGAAGCGTCGGCTCCGTCCGCCTTCCTATGATTGAACATTCTCACGATCCTTCTTTTCATCTCGCCGGAGTGTGCGCTAAGCGGATAAACAGCAGCGCTTCCGATGGTTTCCGATTCGAAGGAGGAAATTGTGGTGCGACGTGCATGCGCCACTCGCGCAGCAGCGGGTCTTTGTTGCTCCGCCACACATTCTCCATTTGTCAAGCAACAGATTTCATCCCCCGGGTGATGACAGGCAGCCTGGCCTCTGGCCCGACTACCCGCGCCTATCCTTCCCGGAGATCTCATCGAATTGTCGAGCAAGCTTTTGCGACTTCGCGCGGCTTGCCTCCCGCTTCAGCTGCTGCAACTTCTCTATCTCGCCTGCCGCCATCGTCATCTCGTTCTCGACATGTCTGAGGAACCAGGCGAGCGAGTCCGCCGCCTCTTTCTGATAGTTTTCCGGCAACTCCTTCACGAGGACCAACACATCTTCCAGCTGTTTGATGAAAGCCATCCTCGTCTCCACCTTCAGCAACTCGACTACTTCCCGCCCGCCTCTTGAACAGGCGGACGCGGCACGCTGCCGAAACTGCAAAAGACGCAGCAGTCGCCGTCTTTCGGTCAACATCCGCCCACAACCCTTGCAGGGATAAAATCCCACGCACGCATCCGTCGGCATGGTTTCAACAGTTTTACGGGGCAAGACGAATGGCAGAGGTGGGCCTATACTAGATCACCTCAACCAGAGCGAATTGCCATGACCGGTGCAAACGAAAAGAGCGTTCACCGTCTAGCTGAGCGCAAGGGCTTTCGAACTCGACAAAGTGGGTAAGGGGCACCACCGCTTCTACATTATCAATCTTGAGTCTGGTGGAAGAATGCCGTCAGGCGTTCCCGACCACGAATACTCATTCTCGCTCGAACAAGCCGAAGAGTGGCTCGCCTCGCGTGACGGCAAGCCGTGAAGGACTCGGCGGCCTCACGCCGGTATAGCAGGTTGAGGACACAAATCCTGCGTCGCGCCTCTCACTCCGCCGCCAGCCTGACGACCTCGCCGCGCGACAGCGGGCAGGCCTCCCACAGCTCGGTCAAGGTGTTAACGAGATAATCGACCTGCGCGTCGGTATGAACCGGCGAGGGCGTAAGGCGAATACGCTCGGTGCCGCGCGGAACGGTCGGATAGTTGATCGGCTGCACGTAGATCCCGTAGCGGTCGAGCAGAGCGTCCGTCACCGCCTTGCAGTGCACTGGGTCGCCGACCGTCACCGGGACGATGTGGCTCGGCCCCTCCAACACCGGCAGCCCGGCATCGGTGAGACGCTGTTTGACCTCGCGCGCGCGCTTGTGCAGCCGCGCCCGCTCCAGCTCGCTAGCCTTGAGATGGCGGATCGAGGCGAGCGCGCCGGCGGCAAGGGCGGGAGCCAGCGACGTG
Source organism: uncultured Alphaproteobacteria bacterium (assembly GCA_963776675.1). Lineage (GTDB taxonomy): Bacteria > Pseudomonadota > Alphaproteobacteria > Rhizobiales > Hyphomicrobiaceae > Hyphomicrobium_A. The sequence continues at coordinate 40,769 of CAVZNR010000004.1, forward strand.
GTGAAGATGAAGCCCGAGGCATACGAGCGGATGGCGTCGCAGCAGTCGCGGCTCGCCGCGATGTAGCCGCCCATGACGCCGAAGCCCTTGGCCAGCGTGCCGTTGATGATATCGATGCGGTCCATCACGCCATCGCGCTCGGCGATGCCGCCGCCGCGCGGGCCGTAGAGGCCGACCGCGTGCACCTCGTCGAGGTAGGTCAGCGCGCCGTACTTTTCGGCAAGATCGCAGATGGCGGCGATCGGCGCGATGTGGCCGTCCATCGAGTAGACGCTCTCAAACGCGATGATCTTCGGCACGTCGCGGCCGAATTCCTTGAGCTTCGCTTCGAGATCGGCGACGTCGTTGTGACGGAAGATGCGCTTGGGCCCTTGCCCATGGCGGATGCCCGCAATCATGGAGGCGTGGTTCTTTTCGTCGGAGAAGATCACGGCCCCGGGCAGCAGCTGCGCGAGCGTGGACAGCGTGGCGTCGTTGGCGACGTAGGCGGAGGTGAACAGCAGGGCTGCTTCCTTGCCGTGCAGATCGGCAAGCTCCGCCTCGAGCTGAACGTGATAGTGGGTGGTGCCCGAAATGTTGCGTGTGCCGCCCGAGCCGGCGCCGACCGTATCGATGGCCTCGTGCATGGCGGCGATGACGGCGGGGTGCTGGCCCATGGCGAGGTAGTCGTTGGAGCACCAGACGGTAATGGGACGCGACCCGGCGCCCGCGAAATGCTCCGCCGCCGGGAACGCGCCCCGACGTCGTTTCAGATCGGCAAACACCCGGTAGCGTCCCTCACGGCGGACACCCTCCAGCGCATCCTTAAACTTGCGTGCGTAATCCATCAGTCACCTTTTTCACTCGCAAGCGGCTTTTTCTTCTACCCCGGAGCGATGCGTCCGCCTCCAAGCATGCGCTACTTGGTCCTTTGGCTTCTGCGGTCGCCCGCCCAGCATCATCGGCAAATGTTGCCCGTGGGGCAATTGGTCACCCCGTCGGCATAGAAGTCGTAGCGAAAGCCAGCGGTAAAAAAGAGCTCAGTATTATCTTCGCGAACGTCAAGCTGGCTCGTTTGCGTCCAGTTCGCGCCCACCTCAACCTCCAAACTGAGGTCGCGCGTCCAGTAGTAATCGACGAGGACGGATGGCAGCACCGTGTACTCGGTCAGATCGATCCCATTGCCCACCCGGTAGCCGAGACGCAGACGGGGCCCCACCCGAAGTGCATCGCTTATCGGGTAACGCGAATTGAAATCGAGGACATAGAAATCCGAATCCTCACCGTCTGCGAGGCGCAATCCCACGATGTACATATCGTTCTTCTCGAACATGTCGTTGGCGATTAGCTGCGCCGCATAGTAGGTCTCCGTGCCACTTCCCGGCAGCGCAGCGACACCGCCTGAGGCGATCGTACCCGTCGTTTCGGAAACTGTGATGTCGGCGCTTGCCTGCAGATGCTCGGTCAAGGGCCGCGAGTAGCCAAGCGATGCCGCGCGATAGGTCGCGGTCCGGTCGATGGCAAGCTGGTCCGCTTCGTCGATCGAATGCGCCTTGAGCAGATCATAGAGCGTAACGAAGGGCTGTCCTTGAATTGCGGTCCAGGCGGAAAGGTAGGGTGATTTGCGATACTCGAGGCCACCATGCACCGTGGACTTGTCGGAGAACGTATACGTGCCCGATGCAATCGCCGCATTGAATTCACCGAAGTGCACGTCGTAGTCCACCGTGGCGAAGCTGGCGATTGACGGCGTCAGGTAGCGCACCTCGAAACCTACCGCCTGACGGTCGATCCAATCCCCATCGCGTTGCTCAATACCAAACAGGCTGAGGTCCAGGCCGCCGAGGAATGGGCCGAAATCCACGCTGGCCCCGTAAAAGTATTTATCGTCCTTGAAGAACTGGTCCTTGCGCCTTGCCACGGGCGATCCGCCGACCAGGTTAAGACCCAACCAGGGCTGCGCCTGCCAGCTCAGAAGCGCGCCGTCGAAGCGCCCGAGCACGCCGCCGGTGTTTCGTGTCTGACGGCCCACCCGGGCAACCGTATCCCAATCCCGGAACGTCGCGTCGAGGAACAACGCGGCGACACTGTAGATCTCATCTTCCTCGCCAGAGAAGTCATGCTCCTCGCTTCCCGAGAAGCGGAACTTCCACTTGGACGCGTCGTTGCTCCAGGTGCCGATGAGATCGAAGCTCGACAGCAATTCATTCTGGTGCACGACATGATCATCGGCGTTGGTATTGAAGTCGGGTGGCAGGGATGGGTCGTGGAGCGCGCGGAAGCTGTCGTCGCGGATATAGAATTGAGAGGCGCTGCCGGACAGAGTCCAAACCGATGGGCCTTCGCCCCCCGACCGGATACGGCCGTAAGGTTTCTCTCCGCCGGTTTCCTTTGCTGTTGTTGCCGGCGCTTCCCCTTTTGCGGTCAACACGCCCGCCAAGCGCTGGCGCACCCGATCCGCGCCTTCCCCTTGCGGGTAGCGGGTGAGGTAGTCCTCGTATTCGGCCTGTGCCTCGGCCAGATTTCCACTGCGTTGACGCGCAAGACCAATAAGTTCCTGCGCTTCGGCGCTGTGCTCGTTCTCGGGCAGCTTAAGCACCTTGCTCAGCAACCGGATCGCTTCGTTCAGCTTCTTCTTTTTGATAGCTGCCCGCGCCTCGTCCATGGAAGCAGCGGCAGAACGGCGCTGGTCCTCGGTCAGTGTGCCGGTACCGCGGGCTTTCGATCGCGGCGGTAGAGCGGCTTGAACTGTCGGTGCGCGGTTGCGACCGGAGTATTCGCGGCGCACCTGAGTTGACCAGCCGCCCGCGCTTTCTGGAAATATGGGACGGCAGGATTTTGATTTCTTCGCGCCCGAGATTGCGATGATCACGCTTTCGAAATCCGCGCCCTGGGCGACCTGGAAACGAACGGTTCGCCGGAATTGAATGACGAGTGCAGGACCGCCGGCGGGATCGATGTCGAGCTCTATCGCCTTGATGGCCGCAGTCTTGCTCTCCGGGGCGCGCAACGATTCGCGTCGTGTAAGAAAGTCGGCTGCAGCTACGCCAGGGTCTATGGCTCGCACCATGATCCTGAGCTCGTTGCCCTGTGCTAGCGGGAAGTGGCTGGCATAGCGGACGCGATAATTGAACGAGATCTTCAGTAGCGTACATTCAGTCCCAGCCAAGACTTGCGCACTCGCGAGCGCTCGGTCCGTTACAGGCTCCGAGCGCGCTTCAGTTGCACAAAGAAGCGCGAGAACTGTCAGCCCAGCACGGCAGGAGCTAGCCAGGATTTCGCGCGTGATCTGCTTTGCGCCGATCATCGGTCCCAGCTCCTGGTGTTGTGGCAGGTTTCACAGCCTGCGGTCGTGCGAGGATGGTCATTGGGCTTGCCGGTCGCGGTCTGCCCGTTGTGGCAGGTGGCACAGCCACTCACGATGCCGCTGTGGTTCATGCGCGCGCCGGCGAAACTCACCGTGCTGCGATGGCAGGTCTCACAAGGTTGGCTCGTCGGTAGGTGGGTCGCGGGCATGCCCGTCGCCGTCTGCCCGTTGTGGCAGGTGGCGCACCCACTCACGATGCCGCTGTGATTGAAGGCGGCGCCGGCGAAGGAGACTGTGCTGCGGTGGCAGGTCTCGCACGGCTGCGAGGTCGCCACGTGCGTCGCGGGTTTACCGGTCGCCGTCTGCCCGTTGTGGCAGGTGGCGCACCCGCTCACGATGCCGCTGTGATTAAAGGCGGCGCCGGCGAAGGACACCGTGCTCTTGTGGCAGGTCTCGCACGGCTGCGAGGTCGCCACGTGCGTCGCGGGTTTACCGGTCGCCGTCTGCCCGTTGTGGCAGGTGGCGCACCCGCTCACGATGCCGCTGTGATTAAAGGCGGCGCCGGCGAAGGAGACCGTGCTGCGATGGCAGGTCTCGCACGGCTGCGAGGTCGCCACGTGCGTCGCGGGTTTGCCGGTCGCCGTCTGCCCGTTGTGGCAGGTGGCGCACCCGCTCACGATGCCGCTGTGATTGAAGGCGGCGCCGGCGAAGGAGACCGTGCTCGTGGCAGGTCTCGCACGGCTGCGAGGTGGCCACGTGCGTCGCAGGCTTCCCGGTCGCCGTCTGGCCGTTGTGGCAGGTGGCGCACCCGCTCACGATGCCGCTGTGATTGAAGGCGGCGCCGGCGAAGGAGACCGTGCTCTTGTGGCAGGTCTCGCACGGCTGCGAGGTCGCCACGTGCGTCGCAGGCTTCCCGGTCGCCGTCTGGCCGTTGTGGCAGGTGGCGCACCCGCCCACGATGCCGCTGTGATTAAAGGCGGCGCCGGCGAAGGACACCGTGCTCTTGTGGCAGGTCTCGCAGGGCTGCTGGTCGCCACGTGCGTCGCGGGCTTACCGGTCGCCGTCTGCCCGTTGTGGCAGGTGGCGCACCCGCTCACGATGCCGCTGTGATTGAAGGCGGCGCCGGTGAAGGAGACCGTGCTCTTGTGGCAGGTCTCGCACGGCTGCGAGGTCGCGATGTGGGTCGCCGGCTTTCCGGTCGCCGTCTGCCCGTTGTGGCAGGTGGCGCACCCGCTCACGATGCCGCTGTGATTGAAGGCGGCGCCGGTGAAGGAGACCGTGCTGCTTGTGGCAGGTCTCGCACGGCTGCGAGGTCGCCACGTGCGTCGCGGGCTTGCCGGTCGCCGTCTGCCCGTTGTGGCAGGTGGCGCACCCGCTCACGATGCCGCTGTGATTGAAGGCGGCGCCGGCGAAGGAGACCGTGCTCTTGTGGCAGGTCTCGCACGGCTGCGAGGTCGCCACGTGCGTCGCGGGTTTACCGGTCGCCGTCTGCCCGTTGTGGCAGGTGGCGCACCCGCTCACGATGCCGCTGTGATTGAAGGCGGCGCCGGCGAAGGAGACCGTGCTCTTGTGGCAGGTCTCGCACGGCTGCGAGGTGGCCACGTGCGTCGCAGGCTTCCCGGTCGCCGTCTGCCCGTTGTGGCAGGTGGCGCACCCGCTTAGGGCGCTGCTGTGATCGAACCGCGCACTACTGAACGATAGGAAGCTCCGGTGGCACGCCTCGCACGGCTGCGATGTCGCGATGTGGGTAGGAGGCTTGCCTCGAGCCTGCGCGCCGTTATGGCATCCGGCGCAAGGACCGATCCCGCCGCTATGGTCGTAAATGACCTGCGTCCACGTGGTGGAAGCGTGGCAGGACTTGCATGCGTTCGTCGTATTTGGATGGGTCGGCGGCTTTCCGGCGGCGATTGTGCCGTTGTGGCAACCACCGCACTCGCGAGGCGTGCCTTTGAATCGACCAGCCCAATGGCAGCTTTCGCAGTCGACCCCAAAGTGGGATCCTGCCAGCGGAAACCCTGTACTGAAATGATCGAAGGTCCGCGGCTGTTGCGCACTTACGTGACCGGTGAGCAAAAGCAGACATACGGCAAAGAGCGCCGTTGTTACGCGGCGAGGTCCCTTCCCTCGCATACACACTTCCCCCGGTACGCTACTAAGTCCTACGCGTCAGTCTTTTATTTGTTCTGGAACCTGCCTCGCCCCGCCGGCGGGCCAGTTGAGAGACGCATTCGCCTCGCCGGCCCAAGGTAGCGTCCCGTTCAACAGCCCTGCATTTAGTGCGCCGTTCCCCCGCAAAAATTGAAACCCGGCGCATCAGCGAGTTCGCGAATTGTTGTTTACACTCGTGGCAAAAAAATGATCGCCAGATAAGCGAAATAAGAGCATTTCACAAAAACAAGATATGACTTGTTTCAATAAAAGTTCATGCGCGCGACAGTCCCATGCTACCGGCGCCGCATCGGTTCTGAGAACGCCGCCGTCGAATGGCAAGTCGCGCAGTTGCGACCGAAAGCGCCGCGATGAATGTCAGCATCGAGGTGACAGCTGTAGCAGTCTTGGGGAAGAAGAAACGTGGCCGGGTTCTTCTCTGCATGGCACGCGTGGCAAGCGACGCCGGCGTGTGCGCCCGTCAGTGGGAAGCGGGTCGCCGTATCGTGATCGAATAGAGCGAGCTTCCATCCGTTCGGGTTGTGGCAAGCCTGGCAGCGCGGCCCCAAGCGCCCCTCATGATGCGTGTCCGCGTGGCAGGCGATGCAGGAACCCGGCGTCTTCTTGTACTCCTGCGTGGCGTGGCAGCCTTCGCAAGACACCGCGGCATGCAGTCCGATCAGAGGGAACGTTGTGAGGTCATGATCGAAATCGACTTGCCGGCGCCAGCCATCCTCACTATGGCAGCGCTCGCAGCTGGAGCCGAGCTTTCCCCGGTGGGGGTCGTGCGTCTGGTGGCAGTTGACGCAGGTTGTCCCTAACTTGTCGCGGTAGATGTCTCCCGCATGGCAGCTTTCGCAGGTCAGCTTCCGGTGCTGCCCTCGCAGAGGAAACTTGGTCGCGCGGTCGTGATCGAAACGAACGGCGGACCATTTCTCGGCTCCATGGCAATTACCGCATTTCTGGCCGTACCGGCCATTATGCGCATCCTTTAGCCGGTGGCACGCGACACACCCGACATTGAGGCCCTTCCATTGCTCGTCGGAATGGCAGGTCCGGCAAGCGACCGTCTTATGCGCGCCGATGAGCGGGAATTTAGTCCTGCCATGGTCGAAGTGCTTCGTGGGTCGCCAGACGTCGAGCCCGTGGCAACTATCGCAGGCCTTGCCCAGGCGCCCACCGTGGGGCTCGTCCTTCTTGTGGCACCCCACGCACTCTGATGGAGCGGCCCGTTTCGGCTCGCCGGACATGTGGCAACTATTGCAAGCCACCGAAGCGTGAGCACCCTCGAGGGGGAAATCGGTGGCGTCGTGCCGGAACGTCTGTGGGTCGAGACCCACGATATCGGCGCCCCGACCCTTGTGATCGGTGTGACAGTGCCGGCACTCCGTATCGCGAATTGTCGGGTGGCGCCCGTGAAATCCTTGTCGCGCAACTAGGTCGGCAGCAATCGGCTTGTGGCAACCTCGGCACAGTCCCGACTGCGTGTGCTGCGAAAAAGATTTGTGACAGTTGGCGCAATTCTTCTCCAGCTTGGCGTGGCTCTGCACGAGCTCGCCTGGCATGACGAGCTTTTCAAACCAGGACTGGCCCAGCACTTCCTGCTTACTCGCCAGCCCCAGCAACGCGAACAGTACGGCCAAGACCACTGATAATCGTGCGTGCGCTGTCCGCTCCCGCGGCATCGGATGTCGCTTCAATAAAGATGCACGGCAACGACGTGCAGCACTGCGCTGATTGCGAGAAAGAGGAAGAGCGGAAGGTGCAGGTGATGCCACAGTGAGAAAAGGCGCGCATAGAACGCGAGGGTGGCCGCCTTCGTCAGTGCGGCGCGCAATATCGCGAGATGCTGTTTTACCGCTGCTCTTCGCCTGCGTTGTTCCCGGCGGGTCCAGCCTTGCTCGCGCGCGAGCCTGCGAATGATGCTTTGCGAGATCTGAGTGAGGCGTCGCGTTCCCTGATGCACCCTTGCCCTGGCACGCAGCGTGGACCAGCTCGTTGTCAGCAGCCCCTGCGTCGTATCGGGCAGACAGGCGGCGAGCTTAGCCAGACCAACCATGAATTGGCGCTCTTCGCAGATCTCTGCGCCGAGTGCGTGTTTCAATGCGTCGATGTCCGCGAAGATTTCACGCACTTCGGCTTTGCGCCCGTAAAGGCCCATGTGCAGGTTCCGGTAGAGATAGCGGCCGACGATGCCGCTTGCGACCACGATGAGCATTGCCAGCGTCGCCACGGTCGCATTCAAAGAGTGGAGATGGAAATTGGAGTGAAAGAGGATCAGCGTCGGCCCAACGATCCCAAGCAGCATATGGAGCCGGAACCAAGATGCTACGCTGCCCAGCCTCTGCAGTGGTTTGATACGCTTGCGCAGTGGATAGAGCAGCAGCGCCAGCATCATGGCCGCCCCCACAATACCCAGCCAATAGCCGACGCCTTCCTCCGGTGTGAGGTAGCGCTCCTCGCGCTCAGACCAGCCGAACGCCAAGCCGCCAACGATCAGCGCTGCAAACAGAAGCGGAAGGATGTTTTGCAGCGGCCGTCTGACATACCGCTCGAGGCGCAGCTCACGCTGCGAAATGGCGTCCCCCGATCGGCGGACAGATGTCCTCTGCGGCCACTCCGAGTGTTGAGCCCGTGCGGTAGCGACCGCATCGGCGGTCGTGGATGCGGTGTTGAGCATCTCGGTCCCTCGTTAGAACCCCCCAGGCCGCGCTGCGCCGCCAGCAGATCGAAAGGACGACCCATTGCAGGCCCCCGGGAGCGCAGGCAAAGCCCCTGAATTCCAGAGTTTCTGGAATGTTATTTGGGCTACTTGGTGGCGGCAATGATGCGAATGCGGCTAATGCTCAATTCGTCTGCAATAGCTCTGCCAATTTTTTGCTCCTTTGATTTGGCAAGGATGCATTTAGGGGTCCTGAAGGTCGGCAGTCTAGCGAGCCGTTCCGAGCATTCTCTGCACCGCCGGGGCGCATTCCAGTGGCCGGCGGCAACGGAGCGGCAGCGGGCGCCGGTCCCGGTTGGAGTATGACGCATGCTGTCGTCAATGGCGTTTGGGTATTTCGTCGGGTTCGCCGTCTTTACCGCCGCGCTGCTTCTCGCGCACTGGCGAAGATCGGCTAACGAACCGCGAAAAACGCGCGCTGCAGGCGAGGAAAAACGACCGAGTTCTGAGCAGGCCGCAGCGGGCGGGGGCGGATTTCTGCGCGCGAACCGTGACATAGCGGCGTTTGCCGCCGCGGGCACTTTGGCACTTAGCCTTATCGCGGGCGTCTACGACGCGCCATGGCGAGTCGACGCCGCAACCCGCGCATCGAGCGCCGACGACATCGCGGACCTTCGGGCCTACGCTCGAACGATGCCGCAGTCCTTTCGCCCAGATGCCTCAAACAGTCAGGCAAATCTGCCGGATGTCGCGACCATGATCGAGCGTTTGGAAGCGCGGCTTGAGAAGGATCCAGAAAATCGGGACGGATGGCGCATGCTGGGGTGGTCGTATTTCAATACGGGCCGCTATGAAGCCGCGGCCGAGGCTTATGCCCGCGCGATCGAAATCGACCCGGATTCAGCGGAGCTCAAGCTGGCATTCGAGGAGGCCAAGAAGAAAATTGAACCTAAAAATGTGGACGGGGCCGCTTCAGCGACCGCCACGACAGGAGCCGACGGCGCTCCAGACAAAGTTGAAGCGTTGAACATGCTGGTTGAGCCAGGCAAGCAACAGAAAGTGGCTGCATTGCCCGAGGACCAGCAGGCATTGATCCATTCCATGGTCGATGGTCTCGCAGCTAGGCTCGATGCATCCCCGCGCGACGCCGAAGGATGGATCAAGCTTCTTCGCTCGCGCATGGTTCTCGGAGAGCGTGAGCTTGCGGTCAAGGCGTTGCGCCGGGCCTTGGACGAGTTCGGCTCGGAGCCGGAACCTCGTGCAAGCATAGCCAAGGTTGCAGACGAGTTGGGGCTCGGTCACGATTGAGGGCAGCGTTTAGGTTCGGCGGATTTGCGCAATCACAGGCTCGGGGGACGCCGCAGCATCCGAGAATGTAGGCGATCGTTTTGAGAGTTGCGTTCGAGCGTAGGGGGAATTGTGACCGAAAGCCTATTTATTTACGGGTTGCTCTTGGCAACGTTGCTCGTCACATACAGTTGGGTTCAGCATCGCAAACGCCTGCAAAGCTTGGCGCGACGGGAGGAGGCCGTCGCCGCGGGCGTGTCCGAACCCGCTTCGCTACATCCGGTGTTCGATCCTGCACTGTGCCTTCAGTGTGGCGCCTGCGTCAAAGCGTGCCCCGAAGGCGATGTGATCGGATTCATCGGTGGTAAGCCCGAGCTCATCTCACCGTCATCGTGCATCGGCCACGGGGCCTGTGAGGCAGCGTGTCCGTTCGGGGCCATTGCGCTTGTTTTCGGCACCGAGAAGCGGGGCGTCGATATTCCGCATGTCAATCCCAACTTCGAGACGAACGTTCCCGGCCTCTTCATCGCCGGTGAACTCGGCGGCATGGGGCTCATTCGCAATGCGATCGAGCAGGGACGTCAGGCGGTGGAAGCCATCCGCAAGCTCCGCGGCCTCGGCCGGCGTGACCGTCTTGATCTTGTCATAGTTGGAGCAGGACCAGCGGGTCTCTCGGCGAGCCTAGCCGCGCTCGAGAGCAAGCTCAGTTTCGTGACCCTCGAGCAGGACAGTCTGGGAGGCACAGTGGCGCATTTCCCTCGCGGGAAGCTGGTCATGACGGCGCCCGCAACGTTGGCGCTCATCGGACAAGTCAAATTCCGGGAGACCAGCAAGGAGAAACTGCTCGCCTTCTGGGAGGACGTTGTGCGCCGGACGGGACTGAGGATCAATTTCGAGGAGCGCGTCGAACGGATCAGCCGAAACGGTGACGGATTCGAGATCGCGACGTTTCGCGGAACTTATCAAGCGCGCGCTGTTCTGCTCGCGATCGGCCGTCGCGGCACACCACGCCGGCTCGATGTTCCCGGCGAGGAGCTGCCCCAAGTGGTCTATCGCCTTGCTGACCCGGCTCAGTACCGCGGCCAGCACGTGCTGGTGGTCGGAGGGGGCGATAGCGCGCTTGAAGCCGCCGTCGCGGTTGCCGGGGAACCGGGCACCAAAGTGACGCTATCCTATCGGGGCGATGGTTTCGCGCGCGCCAAGCCCAAGAACCGCAAAGCGATGGATGCTGCGGTGAAGAGAGGCCGGGTCGAGCTGATGTTCGGCTCCAACGTAAGTCGTATTGCTGGCGGCTCAGCGGACATCGAAAGGAACGGCCGAAGCATTCAGATTCGCAACGATGCGGTCATCGTCTGCGCCGGGGGAATACTGCCCACCCCGTTCTTGAAGAGCATGGGCATCGAGGTGGAGACGAAGTATGGCACGCAATGAAAGACGCATTGGGTTCGTGCCGGCGCGCTTCTTGCTTGTCGTCGCGGCTGGAGCGTTGCTGGCATGCCAAGCACCAGCCGGGGATGCCGCTACGGCACAGCGCAATGCGGAGAAGGCGCTGCTCATGGGCGACTTCGAGACCGCCGTCCGCGAGCTTACGATCGCAGCAAAGGCGGGAAACACGGAAGCGCAATTCCGCCTCGCCAGCCTCTATCGGACCGGCCGCGGGGTTGCGCAGAGTGAGGCCGCCGCATTCGAATGGATGCGACAGGCAGCGGTCAACGGCCACGTTGAAGCCCAAGCACAACTCGGCGGTTTCTTTCTGCAAGGTCGTGGCACCCCGCGCAACGAAGACGAAGCCAGGAAATGGCTAGAGAAGGCGGCCGCGGCCGGCTCCCAGCAGGCCAGCCGCTTCTTGAAGATCATCGAGAGCGGCAAGGTTGCGCGTCCGTTTGCATCGGCGATGGCTTCTAACGATGGGTGGCGCACCACGACGGTCACTGCCACACCTAAGCACGTGACCAAGGTCGAAGCAGAGAAAAGCCGCCGCAACGGTTGGCCGGCGCTCATGGATGCGGCATGGAGAGGCCAGGAGGGGACCGTTCGTGCGCTGTTGGCGGCCGGTTCCGACGTAAATCAGATCGACGCCGAGGCCGGTTCGGCGCTCGTGGTTGCGTCGGCAGCCGGACACGAGACCATTGTGTCGCTGCTCCTCGGCGCCGGTGCTAAAGTCAATACCGTCAATGCTTCGGGCGAGACGGCCCTGATGCGAGCATCCGCCGGAGGTCAGGAAGGTATCGTCGGGTTGCTAATCGCAAAGGGCGCAGATCAGCGGCTCGCGGACATGACGGGTGCGACGGCGCTGATTTATGCCGCCAAGAATTGCAGGATAGAGCCCCTTCGGGCGCTGTTGTCATCTGCAAGCGCGGTGGATCAGAGGACCACTCAGGGCGAGTCTGCTCTCATGCTGGCCGCGTGCCAGTGTAAAGGGCCTGCCATCGCAGCACTGCTCGATGCCGGCGCAGACATCCAAGCGATAGATCCCTCCGGCAAGACGGCACTCGCATTCGCGGCGGATGAGGGCAATCTGGAGGGTGCCGGTCTTTTGATCGAGCACGGTGCCATTTTGGACGCGCAGGACGCCGACGGGGCGACCCCTCTACTCAGGGCACTCGAGCATCGCCACTTCGACCTTGCAAACGTACTCATCGAAAAGAAGGCGGATGTGAACCGCGCAACGACAGCGGGCAATACGCCGCTAATGCTCGCCTCGCTGGGCGGGGAACCTCAGATCGTGACAGCTCTTGTCGCCGCTGGTGCGCGTGTCAACGAACGCAACAAAGGTGGGCTTTCGGCCCTCATGCTTGCTGCTCAAGCCGGCAAACCAAACACGATAAAGGCGCTGCTCAAAGCCGGCGCCGATCCCTCGTTGCGAAACAAGCGGCGCGAGAGAGCGGCCGACATCGCCATAGCCGCCGGCCACCCCGAACTCGAAGAGGTTTTACGTTAGCTCCTAAGAAATTGACTTGCACCATCTAGGCAGTGGTGATCGTGGGGCGGCCCCGTCAAGGAATGTCTAAGCGAGCTCGCGGACGGTGATCCGCTTCTCCTTGTTCCGCGTGCGCGTCTTTACGGTCTTGCCTTTCCAGGTTGTTCCTTTGAGTTTTTTCAAGATTTTGTTGACGGCTGCGGGCGTTCCGACCGCCTCCACTATCCATACGATATCGCCGCTGCTCCATTCTGCCCGTTCCTTGCGACGCACCAGATCGTCGGCGTATGGGGCCACGCTGTGGACGTGACGGGCAAAGGCTTGGTCTTAAGTCCTAGAGGTAAGCGCGAGCGGTTAACTAGACTTGCCGCGCCGATTTTCTATTCTGGCGGAGCCTCCTTCCGCCATCCCTCGCGGAAGCGCGCCCCCCCCAAACTGCCGCATGGCGGGCGTTGGTCTCCCCCGGCCAACGCCCTTTTTTCGTGATCGACCGAGGACCAATCCCATCGCGGCATTGGTCCTCGGCTTCAGGCCCCAACGTCCCCCGGAGCGATCCAAAGTGCGGCTTCGCAAGCATATCGCGAGGCAGCAATCTAGTTCGACGAGGCAGAAATGCAAGTCAAACTCTGTTTCAGGTAGATCACGCACTGTGCTGAGTGACCGCACGTGCATCGCGGTAAGACAAATTCTGACCCAACGCCGACGTCGCCGCGATTCTTATGACTGCTTATGAAGGAAAAGCCGAATATGGTGCCCCTCTGCTGTGACGCGTGCTCATGGGCCTTCGCCGACGTCGCAGTGACGCCGCCGCATGACTGCTCCTGTGGGGAAAGCTGACTAGGTCCTGCGGCTACCGTGACGGATGCTGATGACCCAGGAGCGGACATCGCAGGGTCAGCACGTCAGGTTCCAGTGATCACGGTCATGGGGCGGGCGGGCACAAGGTGGGCCAGTGGTCCGGTTCGATCGGCCGTTGCGCTAGTCCGACCGGACTGAACATCTCGTCATCCAAAGCCGATCAATTTCGGTCAGGACCCGGGCTACTTGGCCACCTTGATGCCCGGTGGCTGCCATGTGCCCTTCCCGACCGGCAGGATCGATGGGTTCTCGGTCTTGGGCCAGTAGAGGCGCATTGCGATATAGATCGGCCCGTCCGGCGCAGGTAGCCAGTTCGCCTTCTGGACGGGATCGGTCGGTTCGTCCTTCTGGATGTAGATCGTCAGCGAGCCGTCGGAGTTTTTCTTCAACTCGGGCAGCATTGGAGAATTGATCAAGTAGCGGTTGATCGGGTTCTTGATCAGGAACTGCGTCTTTCCGTCATACATGGTCACTGACCAGAACGCGTTCACCGGTGGAAACTGATCGGCGGCAAAGGTCAGTGTGTAGTTGTGCTTGCTGCCGTCGAGCGGATCGCCGTCAACGTCGTACTTGCCGAGAGGATAGGCCGCTTCCGCGGAGTCATTTCCATATATCCCTGCTTTGGCACCAGCCGCGCGTTTCAGCCAATCTCCGTTGAAGAAGGCGCTGTCGCCAAAAAACGAGCTCATGCGCCATCCGTTGATCGACACACCGGCCTTGCTTACGGCTTCTTCGACCTTGCGTTCGCCGTCCTTCATCCCGAGGCCGACCTCGATCCGGTGAGCCAGCGGGAGCTTATGGAAATCAAAAGGCTTGCCGGCGCCCACCCCAATTTTCGCCAGCTTGGCACGAATCTGTGTCTCGACCGGCTGGGCCGGTGCGAACTGAAGGGCGAAGTCGAGGTACTCGAAGAAATTACTCTTGACGAGGTCCTTGTCGATCTTGGGGAAATCAATCGTCGGAGCGGCGGGTGGCGCTGCCGTGCCCAGGTAGCTGGACAAAGGCTGCACCTTGTATCCGGCCTGAACCTTCTCAACGTTGGGCATGTCGGCTGGATCGAAAAGCTGGGTGCGATATGCGGCTAAAGAAAACTGCGTCGAGGAGCGGAAGACCTTCTTGATGCCCTTTGGCGCTTCGCCCTGCCAATCGGGCCCCACGACCATGTAGTCGCCCGCTTCACTTCCAGTGGCGCGACTGCCGATGTATCCGTAATTATAGGTGTTGCCGTCATTGAGCATTACCGAATAGTAGCGCTTTGGATCGACCGCCGGGACTGAAAGAACGATCGGCTCTGCCCGCAGATCCAGCCAGGCAAGCGAGTAAGGCGTGTCACTATTCGGCGTGATGATCGCTGTGTCTTTGTACGTGAACACGCGCGCTTCGTTCTTGATCTGGTTGAACGGCGCCTTGTATTGCCCCGAGTCCTTGTCGACCGCATACTCGTACATCACCGCATAGTTCATCATGATCGGCAGGCCGTAGATGAAGCCCTCTTCGGCAATGGCCTTGGCCTCGCGGATGTCGGGCCAGTCCTGCGCCTTCGCAGCATGTGCTGAGCAAGCAAATGCCGTGCTGATCAAAACAACGGTCAGCGAGTTTGTGGTGAGGTCGAAAAAGTTGCGCATCGGGCCGAACTCCTCACTGAAATCTGCTTCAGGCTCGACCGCAACCACTCCCGGGCACAGAGCCACGGAGTGATGACAGTCTATTGACCATCTGCCATTTCCTTCTCTCCTCAATCGAGGTTGGAAATAGCCGAATACGTCACTCAGATTGGTATCGCTTCAGGGGAGCAGGCCACCTGGACCAGGGCCGGTGGAAAATGACCCAGCCCGTGATCGGAACTACAGTTTGCTGATTTTATTAAGGGGTACTTACTTCCGGTCGCTGCGCGTCGTGTGAAGTCAAATCACAGGGGCGCCGCGGGCGGCGGGCTGGAGGCCGGTAGCCCAGCGAGGAATGCGGGCGCACGGCATTGCAATGGCGCCTCCAGTCTTCGACGCGAACCTGTGCCTCGCGGAGCGTCGTGAAAATCTCCCGTTCTGGCTGCGGTGTCCGCGACGGCCTTGGTCGCGTGAACTGTTCCGTCACGATGCTCGGACGGCGCATAGA
>CAVZNR010000005.1:0-38152 GCA_963776675.1 uncultured Alphaproteobacteria bacterium
GCCGCGCGGTTTTACTCATGGCGCGTCGGTCTACTCGCGACGAGCACTCACCAACAGGGCGAGGCCTCATGCACCGACGGGGCAAAGCTACAACAGGCGGATTTGCCCCTACAAGAACAGCAACCTGCGCCGCCGGCATTGACCGGGAGAGGTGGCATATTCGCAACAGGCAACCTCGTCCACAGGGTCGCGAGGGGTGCGAGGCCGACGCGGCAAGCTACGTCCCGGGCGTAGGTTTTGCTGCCGTCAGCTCGCGTTGACAGCACGCGGGCGCGCGCGTATCAACAGGGTTCCAGGGCCGCCGCGGAAGGCGGCTTTTTGATTTTTGAGCCAATGAACGCTGCAGAGGCACGGGCGCCGATGTCCGCATCCTTGGCGGCCTCGGACTCCAAGACCCAGGCCGCGGTCCATACAACCGGGCCGTCACCGGCCGTGATGGCCACCTATAACCGCCAGGATCTCGTCTTCGAGCGGGGCGAAGGCGCTTGGCTCGTGACGGAAGCGGGCGAGCGCTATCTCGACTTCGCCTCGGGCATCGCGGTCAACGTTCTGGGTCATGCGCACCCAAAGCTGGTCGCGGCCCTGACCGAGCAGGCTCAGAAACTTTGGCACACGTCCAACCTTTATCGCGTCGCCAACCAGGAGACGCTGGCGGAGCGGCTCGTGGCTGCGACCTTTGCCGACCGCGTCTTCTTCTGCAATTCGGGCGCGGAAGCTTGCGAGGCCGCGATCAAGGCCGCTCGCCGCTATCACTATGTGAGCGGCCAGCCGGAGCGCTGGCGCCTCATCGCTTTTGAAGGCGCTTTTCACGGCCGCACGCTGGCGACCATCTCAGCCGCCGGCAACCCCAAGTATCTGGAAGGCTTCGGTGTTCCCGTCGAGGGCTTCGACCACGTGCCGTTTGCCGATCTCGCCGCCGTCGAGCAGGCGATCGGGCCGGAGACCGCCGGCATTCTGATCGAGCCCGTGCAGGGCGAGGGCGGGGTCAACGTGGCGCCGCCGGAGTTCCTGCGCGCACTGCGCGAGCTGTGCGACACGCACGGGCTGCTTCTGGTGCTCGACGAGGTGCAGTGCGGAATGGGCCGCACCGGCAAGCTCTTTGCGCACGAGTGGGCCGGCATTACGCCGGACCTCATGGCGGTGGCAAAGGGCATCGGCGGCGGCTTTCCGCTGGGCGCGCTGCTCGCGACCGAGACCGCCGCCAAGGGTCTGACGGCCGGCACGCACGGCTCGACCTATGGCGGCAACCCGCTCGCGACCGCGGTGGGCAACGCCGTACTGGACGCCGTGCTCGAGCCTGGCTTTCTGGACGCCGTGCGCCAGAAGACGCTACGCTTGAAGCAGGCGCTCGCCGCCGTTCAAGATCGCCACCCCGACATCGTGGAAGAGGTGCGGGGCGAAGGCCTGCTCACGGGGCTCAAGGTCAAGGTGCCGATGGGCGACGTGATCAAGGCCGCGATCGAGGAGCGGCTGCTCGTCGCCGGCGCCAGCGGCAACGTGGTGCGCCTGCTGCCGCCTCTCAACATCGCCGAAGAAGAGATCGCAGACGCGGCCGACCGGTTGTCGCGCGCGCTCGATCGCATCGCCGCCTCATCCACCTGACAACGAGATTCTCTCTAGCCGGCCGGAGCGCCATGGCCTTGAAAACGAAATCTATTTCGCCGGTGCGGCATTTCCTCGACCTCGACGGGCTCGATGGCAAGACGCTGCGCCGCATCCTCGACATGGCACACGCGATGAAACGGGCGGGCAAGAAGGTCCCGGCCCGCATGAAGCCGCGCGGCGTCGACGGTGCGGTGCTCGCCATGATCTTCGAAAAACCGTCGACGCGCACCCGCATCTCCTTCGACGTGGCCATGCGCCAGCTCGGCGGTGGGACCTTGTCGCTCAACAACACCGACCTGCAGCTGGGGCGTGGGGAGTCGATCGCCGACACCGCGCGCGTGCTGTCGCGCTACGTCGACGCCCTCATGATCCGCGCCAACGAGCACGCGACGCTGCTCGAGCTGGCGCGGCACGCCACCATCCCGGTCATCAACGGGCTCACGGACAAGAGCCATCCTTGTCAGGTGATGGCCGACATCATGACGTTCGAGGAGCACAAGGGTCCAATCAAGGGCCGCGCGATCGCCTGGGTCGGCGACTGCAACAACGTCGCGGTCTCGTGGATGCACGCGGCGGTGCGCTTCGGCTTCGAGCTGCGGATCGCCTGCCCCAAGGAGCTCGCACCCGAGAACGGCACGCTCGATTGGGTCAAGCGCGAGAAGGGCGTGGTCGTGCTCGGCAACGACACCAAGAAGGCGGTCCAGGGTGCCGATTGCGTCGTCACCGACACGTGGGTGTCGATGGGCGATACCGACGGGACGCGGCGCAAGAAGATCTTGGCGCCCTACGGTGTCGACACCGCCCTCATGAGCCGGGCGGCGCCAGGCGCCATCTTCATGCATTGTTTGCCCGCCTATCGCGGGCGCGAGGTGGCAGCCGATGTCATCGACGGGCCCCAGTCGGTCGTCTTCGACGAGGCCGAGAACCGGCTGCACGCGCAGAAGGCCATTCTCGCCTGGTGCCTCGGGGCCCGCTAGATGGCAACCGAGGCTTCACCCGCTTCCCGCACCGGCGAGACGTCGGGCGACGATCTGGTGCTTCCCTTCCGCACCGTGCGCTCGGGCGTCATCGGCCGGGTCGTGCGCTTGGGCGCATCCGTCGACACGATCCTGTCGCATCACGATGTGCCCGAGCCGGTCGCGCAGACGCTTGGCGAGGCCGTGGCGCTGACGGCCATGCTCGGCACCGCGCTGAAATTCGACGGCAAGCTCATCCTGCAGACCAAAACCGACGGGATCGTCGACTTCCTCGTCATCAACTTCGAGGCGCCGGGGCGCGTGCGCGGATACGTGCGCTGCGACAAGGCCCGCTTCGCGGCGGCCGCAGCCGACGGCACCCTCGACGAAGGCGCGCTGCTCGGCAGCGGGCATCTCGCCATCACCATCGATCCGGGCGAGGAGATGGAGCGCTACCAGGGCATCGTGGCGCTCGACGGGGGCGGCTTGGTCGATGCCGCGCTCACTTACTTCCGCCAGTCCGAGCAGCTCCCCACCTTCATGCGGCTGGCGCTGGCGCGCCACTACCAGGCGGGAACGGATGGCAGTCCGGGGGCTTGGCATTGGCGCGCGGGCGGCCTGATGATCCAGAATCTGGCGCGTGTCGGCGGCAAACCGGAACTGCCCGCGCTGGAGATCGACGAGATGGCGCTTGTCGGCGATGACGACGACGATTGGGAGCGCACGCGCATCCTGGCAGCGAGCGTGGAGGACCACGAGCTGCTCGATCCCACGCTCTCGCCTGAGCGCCTGCTCTATCGTCTGTTTCACGAGGAGGGCGTGCGCGTGATGCCGGCCACGCCGATCGAGTCCTATTGCCGCTGCTCGCGCGAGCGCGTCGAAGACTTTCTCAAAAGCTTCGGCGTCGCCGACCTCGCCGACATGCGCGAGCCCGACGGCGGTATCAGCGTCACCTGCGAGTTCTGCTCGACGACCTATCGGTTCGCCCCCGGCGAGCTGGTCTAGGCGAGCTTAGTTGCCGCTGATCGACTTCAGGAAGCCGATGATCTCTTTGCGCTGGGCGGGATCGGCGATGCCCCCGAACGGCTTCATGGCGTTGCCGTGCACGACGTTTTCGGGATGCTCGATGAAGGAATCGAGATTGGCCTCGTCCCAGACGATGCTGGACTGCCGCATGGCCGAGGAGAACCCGTAGCCTTCGATGCTGCCGGCCTTGCGGCCGACCACGCCATGCAGGCTCGGGCCCAGCCGGTGGTCGCCGGGCTCGTAGGAGTGGCAGGTGCGGCAGGCATTGTTGAAGGCGAGCTTTCCGTCGCTCGTATCGGCCTTGGCGGCGGCTGTCAGGGCGACAAGCGCCAGCGGGAGGGTGAAAAGGGCGCGTGCGAATGCGCGGGTCATTGTCGACCTCCATTATGGTTCTCGACGCAAAACCCCTCGGTCCTGCTGGAAAGTTCCCCTTATTGCGTCGGCGATGCGCGTTCAGCGGATCGGCTTGCCGCGCTCGGCCCAGTCGCCCAGGCGCGTCAGGAAGCCCATGCACTTGTCGAGCTGGTCCTTGGCGATCCACTCGTCGGCAGCGTGTGCCTGCGCGATGTCGCCGGGACCGATGACGACCGCCGGCGAGCCGGCTGCCTGAAAGAGGCCGGCCTCGGTCGCATAGGAGACGGCGTGGGTCTCGTTCTGGCCGGCCAAATGCAGGGCGAGCGCAACCGCCTCGGAGTCGTTGCCGGCCGCGAACGGCGGCACCTCGTTGGTGATGGCAATGTCGATGCCGGCCTCAGGGGCGACGCGGCGCATCTCGTCGGCGCAAGCGCCGGCAAAGGCACGCAGGCGGCGGTCGATCGCCTGTATGTCGACGCCGGGGATGGCGCGCACGTCGAAGTCTAACTGGCAGGAGACAGGCACGATATTGGTCGCGGTGCCGCCTGCGATGCGCGTGACCTGCAGGGTCGCGTACGGCGGATCGAAGCGATCGTCGCGCGGCGCCGCCTTGAGCTCCTCCTCGATGCGGGCGAGCTCGGTGATGATCCTGCCGGCGAAGGCTATGGCGTTGACGCCGAGCGGCGCCATGCTCGAGTGGGCGGCGCGGCCCTGGATGTCGATGTGCCAGCGCACGGGACCCTTGTGCGAATCCACCACGCTCATCGAGGTGGGCTCGCCCACGATGACGAGACGCGGGCGCACGAAGCGGCGCCCCAGCTCGGCGATCAGCGGGCGCACGCCGATGCAGCCGACCTCCTCGTCATAGGAGAAGGCGAGGTGCACGGGGATCGCGAGCTGGCGCTTCAGGAGATCGGGAACGGCTGCCAGCACGCAGGCGAGAAAGCCCTTCATGTCAGCGGTGCCGCGCCCATAGAAGCGCCCGTCACGCTCGGTGAGGGCAAAGGGATCGCTGCTCCAGCTCTGGCCCTCGACGGGGACGACGTCGGTGTGTCCAGACAGCGCCACGCCCGGCACGGCCGAGGGGCCGATGGTGGCATACAGGCTCGCCTTGTCGCCGTCGGCGCTCGGGACGAGCTGGCTCGCAATGCCGTGCTGGGCGAGGACGTCCTCGACGAAGCGGACGAGCGGAAGGTTCGACTTATGGCTCGTCGTGTCGAAGCGCACGAGCCGCGCAAGCAGCTCTGCCGCGGAATAGGAAGGACCCTTCATTGATCGAAGGGTCTAACACGAGCGGCGTAAATCACTCGTGTGATGATCGAGAAATTCGCCATTGCTCGCGGCATATCGTGAGTGAATTTCTCGATCTGAATCACACGAGTTACCATTAAGTTACTAGTGTCCCTTTGATTCCGAAGTTCGCGAGAGAACCCAACCTCGAATCGTGGCGAACTTCGGAATCGGGACACTAGTTCACGCTCCGCAGCGCGAAGGGGCTGTCGAGCGAGAATGCGGGAATTTCCACGTCGAAAAGCTGGCCCTTGGCATCCGCCATCTGGTAGCTGCCGACCATAATGCCCGAGGGCGTGCGCAGCGGGCAGCCGGAGGTATAGCTGTACGAGTTGCCGGGCTCGATGACGGGCGTCTCGCCCACCACACCGGGGCCGCGCACCTCCTCGGTGCGCCCCTGGCCGTCGGTGATGCGCCACACGCGCGAGCGCAGCTGCACGGTCTCGTCGCCCTCGTTGGCGATGTCGACGGTGTAGGCCCAGAAGAACTCGCTGTCCTCCGGCGTCGACTGCTCCTCCAGATACTGCGGGGTCACGCGAATGCGGATGCCGCGGGTCACAGCTTCATACATGCCGGTGGGCTCTCCTCGCGGGGTCAACGTCGGGCGAAAAACGATTCTAGGCAGCTTGCGGGCGCGGTCAATCGCAATGGCATCAACCGCCGTCGCGTACCGCCGCCAGGCCAGTATCGAGGTCGGCGGCGAGATCCTCGAAGGCTTCCAGCCCGACCGAGAGGCGCAGCATGCCGTCGGTGATGCCGAGATCGGCGCGCGCCTCCGGCCCGATCTTGTAGTGCGTCGTCGTTGCCGGGTGGGTGATGAGGCTCTTGGCGTCGCCCAGGTTGTTGGAGATCTTGATCAGCCGCAAGGCGTTCTGGAAGCGGAAGGCCCCCGCCTTACCGCCTTCGACCTCGAAGGCCACCATCTGCCCGCCGCCCGACATCTGCCGCTTGGCGATCTCCGCCTGCGGGTGGTCGGCGCGCCCACAATAGAGCACGCGCCCGACGCCGGCCTGAGCCGCCAGATGATCGGCGACCTTGGCCGCATTCTCGGTCTGCCCGCGCACGCGCACGGGCATCGTTTCCAGGCCCTTGAGCATGACCCAGGCGTTGAACGGGCTCATTGTCGGGCCGGTCTGGCGCAGGTACTCCTGCAGGTGGTTGGTCACGTAGTCGGTCGAGCCGAGGACGACGCCGCCGAGGCAACGGCCCTGGCCGTCGATGTGCTTGGTTGCGGAATAGACGACGACGTCGGCGCCGTGCTGCAGCGGGCGCTGCATCATGGGCGTGGCGAACACGTTGTCGACGACGACGAGCGCGCCGACCTCTTTTGCCAGCTTGGAGACGGCGGAGATGTCGATGATCTCCAGCGTCGGGTTGGACGGCGTCTCGAAGAACAGCATCTTTGTGTTGGGGCGGATCGCCTTGCGCCAGGCATCGAGGTCGCGCCCGTCGACCAGCGTCGAGGCAATGCCGAAGCGCGGGCACAGCGTCTCGATGATGTAGCGGCAGGCGCCGAACAGGGCGCGCGCGGAGACGACGTGGTCGCCGGCCTTGAGGTAGGAGAGCAGCGCGGCGTTGACCGCGGCCATGCCGGATGCGGTGGCGCGCGCCTCGTCGGCGCCTTCGAGCAGGCGGATGCGCTCCTCGAACATGGCCACGCTGGGGTTGCCGAAGCGGCTGTACTGGTAGCCGGGGTCCTCGTTCTTGAAGCGCGCCTCTGCGAGCTCGGCGCAGTCGTAGACGAAGCCCTGCGTCAGGAACAACGCCTCCGAGGTCTCGCCGAACTGCGAGCGCAGGCTGCCGCCGTGCACGAGGAGGGTCTCGGGGGCCCAGTTGGCGGGTTTTTCCGCTTTGTTGTCGCTCTTTCCCATGCGCACTCCTTCGGTGGGCCCGGGGCCCAACAAAAATCCCGGCCAGACCACGCCGCTATCAGAAATGCCGGCGCCGATCGAAACGGGGGTGCGCGCGGCCCTTTTAGCGAGTTATTTAACGTGGCTGCAAGCCGGCCGGCCAAATGACCACGAGGTGTTGCGGGGATTACTCCTCAGGAGCGCTTGGCGTCAAGGCCCCGTTGCTCTAGAGCGGCAATACGCGAGCCGCTTGGTATGCCCTTGCGAGCCCAGACCACTTCACCTCCCCTTGATGGGGAGGGTGGCGCCGCAAGGCGCCGGGTGGGGTGAAGAGCTTGGAGAACGACTGCTAGCTCGCTCCCGGACTTTCCCCCCACCCCTAACCCCTCCCCGCCGGGGGGAGGGGAATGGGGACAGGCCATGACGAAGCCGCAAGTAAAGACAGTGAGGGCCGCGCATAAGCGGCCGGCCGGTATCCTGCCCTCGCAGGCGATCGAGGCGCTGATCGCGGCCGGCCAGGT
This sequence comes from uncultured Alphaproteobacteria bacterium, assembly GCA_963776675.1. Taxonomy (GTDB): domain Bacteria; phylum Pseudomonadota; class Alphaproteobacteria; order Rhizobiales; family Hyphomicrobiaceae; genus Hyphomicrobium_A. The sequence continues at coordinate 7,603 of CAVZNR010000005.1, forward strand.
CAAAATCGCCGAGCCGCTGCTCGAAAAGCAGCTGCAGCCGGCGAGCCTCGATCTGCGCCTCGGCACCGTCGCCTATCGCGTGCGCGCGAGCTTCCTGCCCGGCCGCGGCGAGACGGTCGGGACCAAGCTCGACGACCTGCAGTTGCACGCGATCAGCCTGTCGCAGGGCGCCGTGCTCGAGACCGGCTGCGTCTATGTGGCTCCCTTGCTCGAGAGCCTGGCACTGCCCGCCGACATGTCGGCCGCCACCAATCCCAAGAGCTCCACCGGACGGCTCGACGTGTTCACGCGCGTGATCGCCGACGGCGTCTCCGCCTTCGATCAGATCCCGGCCGGCTATGCAGGGCAGCTCTTCGCCGAGATCTGCCCGCAGACCTTTCCCGTCGTCGTGCGCAAGGGCTCGCGCCTGTCGCAGATCCGTTTCCGCGCCGGCGGCTCGGACGCGGCCGACGTGGTGGACGAGGTGCCGCTTTCGGTCGATCTCGTCGGCAACGAGGCGGGTCTCGTCGGCTACCGCGCCAAGCGCCACACCGGTCTCGTGGATGTCGACATGGTCGGCGCCTACCCGCTGCTCGACTACTGGGAGCCGATCCATGTGCGTGAAAAGAAGCGGCTGATCCTCGATCCGGACCAGTTCTACATCCTCGCGTCCAAGGAGGCCGTGCAGGTGCCGCCGACACAGGCCGCCGAGATGGTGCCATTCAATCCGCTCGTGGGCGAGTTCCGCGTGCATTATGCCGGCTTCTTCGATCCGGGCTTCGGATATGCGGCCGCCGGCGGGCAAGGATCGCGCGCGGTGCTCGAGGTGCGCTCGCACAAGGTGCCGTTTATTCTGGAGGATGGGCAGACCATCGGCCGCCTCGTCTACGAGCAGCTGACCGACATCCCTGAGCTCGTCTATGGACGCGATCTCGCCTCGCACTACCAGGCGCAGGGCCTGAAGCTGTCGAAGCATTTCAAGTAGCACGCGTAAGGCCGCGTCCGATGCTGGCGACGAGCAGCCAAGTTAGGGCGCATGGAAGCGCGAATGCAGCAAACGGCGGTATGAAGGTGAACCATGTTGGGATGAGTGCCAAAAAGAACAAGAAGATTAGCAAGCCGCCTTTCAAAGCGACAATCCAACCCGTGATCACGAGCAATCCGAGAGCCCACTGTAGTGCCGTGGCGAGCTGACCGCGCTGTTCGAGCCCAATCACTAAGGCGAATAGTCCTGAGAGGATTCCCAAGCCCGCGGCACTCCAAACAAGCATTGGGAACTGACCGGCGAAGTTCCGAAAGACGGCGAGCCAGTCGGTTGCCGACATCCATTTGTAAGCGAATCCGTAATCCTCATCGTCGCCTGGTGGATCGACGAAATAATCTCGCCAGGGACGGAATGCCTGCGGATTGGGCTCGGCTTTGACGGGAAGCCAGGTGGAGAGCAAGAAGCTACATTGGTGAGGACTTTCACAGCGAATGATCGCTGTAACGGTAGACGGGCCGACAGCTACAATCTTACTGCCGTCCAAGATGACGGGGCGCACAGGATCGGGTGCCAGGCCCGACACCCCTTCACGCATCAGTCCTAGATGAAAAGTCCGTCCGTCCGGCGCGACCCAATCGGCCACTGCGCGAGGGGCGTTTGCGCGGGCGGGGCCGTTGCCACGAAAGCTAGGGCGACCACGAGTGCGTATATCACCGTCCCCCGGCGGTAAAATGGAAGAAACATAAAACGAACTCATGCGATGTGTCGCGATCGTAGCAGACTTCCAGCACGAACATTTGCGCTACCGCAATTCCACCAAACCGAGCATAGACGCCTGTTCTGAACCACTTCAAGCAAATGGAACGGCCTTCCTTAAGGATCGCGCCGCTACCCTGCCGGGGGACTAGGGCTTTCCTGGTGAGGCCGCTTATGGGCATCGATCTCTGGCTTGCAGCGGGCGTCGTCGTCGCCACGGCGGCGACGGATGCCGTCTACGTGATGTTCACCTCCTCGGTCATCGCCCGGCGCCGGGCGGCGGCAGCAACCTGGAGCAGCGTGTGGTATCTGCTCTCGTCGTTTGCGGTGATCAGCTACACCAACAACTGGGTCTACGTTCTCTTCGCCGCCGTGGGCTCGTGGATCGGCGCCTACGCGTCCATGACCTATCTGCACGGACCGCCGAGCCACCCGCCGGCGCCGCTCAAACCATCCCCAGACGGCCGGGACGGATAGAGCAAAGCCCCGTTTCAATTTATGCGCGCATGTGGAACTCTGCTCGGTGTCCGCCAGTTGGATGACACTGCGCCGCCAGCAGCGGCTTGCTTCCCGGGCCCCCAATGACCTTCCCTCAGATTGCGCTGATTGCGGTGCTCGTCACGACGCTGGTCCTCTTTATCTGGGGCCGCTGGCGCCATGACGTCGTTGCCGCCTCGGCGCTCGTCGCGACCCTGCTGTTAGGGCTCCTCTCGCCCAAGGAGGCGTTCACCGGCTTCAGCGATCCCGCCGTCATCACGGTGGCACTCGTCCTCATTTTGAGCGCCGCCATCCGCGGGTCCGGGCTCTTGCAGCGCTTGGTGCGGCACATGGAGCCGCTGTTGCATCGGCCGAACCTGCAGGTGTTCGTGTTCGTCGGCCTCGTAATCGTCCTCTCCGGCTTCATGAACAACGTCGGCGCGCTCGCGGTGCTGCTGCCGGTCGCGATCTACTCTGCCGAAAAGACCGGCCGCTCGCCGGCAACACTGCTGATGCCGCTGTCGTTCGGCTCGCTCCTGGGCGGCCTCATGACGCTGATCGGCACGCCGCCCAACCTGCTCATCTCCTCGGTGCGCCAGGACCTCACCGGCGAGCCCTTCTCCATGTTCGACTTCACGCCGGTTGGCGTGTGTGTCGCCCTCGTCGGGCTCGCCTACCTGACCTTCGCCTGGCGGTTGCTGCCCGAGGACCGGCGCGGCACGCCGCCGCCCGAGAGCCGGTTTCGCATCGAGGACTATCTGACGGAGGCGCGCGTTACCGCCGACTCGAACCTCGTCGACAAGATGGTGCGCGATCTGGAGAAGATGGGCGACGAGGATATCACCGTGCTGGCGATCATCCGCGGCAGCGATCGCCGCATGGCTCCCTCCGGCTGGGCGCGTCTGCGCGAGGACGACGTGCTTCTCCTGGAGGCGGACTCCAGCATCCTCAAGCGGGTCGTTGACGAGGCGAAGCTGGAGCTGGTCGCCACCGAGGAGGTTGACCCCACGCACATCCGCTCCGACCACGTCGGCATCGTCGAGGCGGTGATTACGCGCGGGTCTCCTCTGATCGGCCGCTCCCCCATTGGCATGCGGCTGCGCGACTACGGCATCAATCTGCTGGCGCTGAGCCGGCAGGGGCGGCGCACCACTGCGAGGCTTGCGCGTCAGCGCTTCCGTGAAGGCGACGTCGTGGTGCTGCAGGGCGATCTGGAGCAGATGCCGGTGCGCCTGCGCGAGCTCGGTGCGCTGCCGCTGGCCGAGCGCAAGATCGACCTCGGACGCCCCGCTCAGGTTGTGCTGCCGGTGGTCGTCATGGGTGCCGCGGTCGTGCTGACGGCGACGGGGATCCTGCCCGTGGCGATCGCCTTCCTGACGGCGGTGGTGACGCTTGCGCTTTTCAAGGTCATGCGCTTGAGCGACATGTACGAGGCGATCGACGGCTCGATCATCGTGCTGATGGGATCGCTCATCCCCGTGACCGAGGCGATGCAGTCGACAGGCCTGACGGAGCAGATCGCCGCCGGCATTGCCATGGTCGGTGCCGATCTGGCGCCGCTGGCCCTGCTCGGCTTCATCTTCGTTGCGACGCTGCTCGTTACGCCGGTGGTCAACAACGCCGCCACGGTCCTGCTCATGGGACCCATTGCCGGCGGTTTCGCGATGAAGCTGGGGCTCAACGTCGATCCCTTCCTGATGGCCGTAGCCGTCGCGGCCTCGTGCGAGTTTCTCACGCCCTTCGGACATCAGTCGAATGCGCTGGTGATGGGGCCGGGCGGCTATCGCTTCGGCGACTACGCGCGTCTGGGCGTGCCGCTGTCGATCATCGTCACGCTCGTCGCGGTGCCGCTCATCGCCTTCGTCTGGCCGCTCACCGGCTAGGCGCTCACGCGTACCAGGAGCCTTCCAGACCGCTGAAAAAGGCGTGTGCACCAGCGCGCAGGTTGCCGATGGCGTAGCCGCCCTCCTGCACGATGAGCGTGGGGAGGCCCATGCGCCCGATGCGGCGGCCGATGCGCTGCATGCCCTGGGCGGTGACCGCGAACGATCCGGTGGGGTCGCCGCGCATGATGTCGAAGCCCAGCGACAGCACCAGGTATCGCGGCTGGAAGACGCGCACGACGTGCAGCGCCTTTTCCAGAAGCTCCATGTAACGCGCATCGTCGACGGGCGGCTCGACGGGAAAGTTCTTGTTGAAGCCGACGCCCGCACCTTCGCCGCGCTCGTCGGCATAGCCGGAGAAGTTCGGGTAGGCGTGGCTCGGATGACCGTGGATCGACACGGTCAGCACGTCGGCGCGATTATAGAAGATGTCCTCTGCGCCGTTGCCGTGGTGGTAGTCGATGTCGAGCAGCGCCACCTTGCCCTGGCGCGACAGCAGGTTCGCGGCGATCGCGGAGTTGTTGAAGAAGCAGAAGCCGCCGTAGATGCGCCGTTCCGCATGGTGCCCGGGCGGACGGCACAGCGCATAGGCGAAGCGCTCGCCCTTGTCGAGAAGGGTCGCCGCGGTCAAGGCGACGTTGGCTGCATCGCGCGCGGCGATGAACGTGTTCTGCGTGAGCGGCGTAAAGGTGTCGGCGCAGAAATAGCCGGCGCGGTCCTCCAGCGCGCGAGGCACGCGGTCGGGGCGGCGGATCGGGAACACCTCCGGATAGATGATGGCCTTGGGGTCGAGCCGCTGGCTCATGGCCTTGAGGTAGTTGACGAGCGCCGGCGTATGCACGGCCGTCAGGTGCTCCTCACCGAAGTGGCGGGTGGGCGACCCGCTCGAGTGCCAGGCCCTCGAGCCCCTTGAGGATCGCGGTCACGCGCACGGGGCGCTCCACGTAGCCCTTCTCGCGCAGGTGATGAATGGTGTGGCGCTCGGAGACGACCATCTTGATGGGGAGCAGATACTTGGCGCGCGTGGGCGCGGCGCGCTCGGCCTGGGCGCTCAACGCTTCGAGCTTCACCGGTTGGTCGGCGAACGAGCCGACGATGCGCAAGACGAACGGATCATCGGACTCGAAGGCGTATTGCTCCACCAAGATGCGGCGCACGACACGGCGCGCGTCGCGCTGCGGCAGTTGGGGGCGCCTCCCGAGCGGATCGTAGAGCAGCGTCGTCAGATAGCCTTCGTTGCGCGGGTTGGCCTCGACGTCCCATTGCGTGCCGACGACCTTGCGCACGTCGTAGCGGGAATAGAAGCGCATGCGCTTGCGGTTGGTGGCGAGCCGAGAGGGGTCTTTGAGCTTTGCGGCTTCTGCCGGCGGCACGTCGAGAAAGAGCCCGCGTGCGCCGCGGGCCGCCAACAGCTCGCGCAGCGCCTCGTAAAGCGCCACGCCGATGCCGCGCGCGGGCTTCCTGGGATCGCTCGCGATGTACTGCAGGTAGCCGTAGTGGAGGTCGGAGAAATAGTAGACGAAGGCCAGGCCGGTGATGCGGTCGCGCGCGTCGGTCGAAAGCAGAAAGATGGGGTCGAAGCCGATGGTCTGCCGGTTGAGCAGCATGTGGGCGATGCGGTCGATGGCATCGGCTTCATAAGGGAATGCGGTGCGGAACAGCTCCGCGGCCTCGCCGAAGCGGCGGCGGTCGACGTCGGACGTCAGCTCGAACAGGCGGCGAAAGCGGATCATTGTGTGAAGAGCCTAGCAGCGGGCCGTCAGGGAAGGGTTTCCAACCCGCAGACCGGCGTTGAATGCATACCCCACCGCCGAGGTACGCGCATGCGGCTGTTGTCGAGGCGCGCCCGAAGGTACACAGTTGCATCGACTTTGACTGGACCCTGCAACCCGTGTCCGGGACGCTATAACGCGCAAGGAGACGCCTCGCAAAAGAGGCAAAGTGGCTGGCGCCGCCGGGAGCACCCCCTCGGCGGCGCTCCGCATTTCAAACGTTCTCGTCGCCCGCCTGCACCCGGGCGATCCACTCCTCCACGGGGATGACGCCGCCGGCCCGCGCCACCTGCTCGCGCTCATGCGGGCGCAGCACGTCCTGCACGGCATCGGCGCGTTTCCATTCGCACACCGGCGTCTCGGCATTGTCCTGCGGCACGTAACGGGACGATTTCAGGCGCTGATAGCGGTGGATGTAGCGCGGGCAGTTCATCCACAGCTCCGAGACCGTCACGCGCACGACGAGCTCGGCCTCCTTGTAGTGCGCGAGCAGCTCGGGCGCCGACGAGATCTCGGCGGCACCTTGGGCGCGCAAACGGAACGGCCGCTCGAAATCCATGAACAGGAACCCGACCTGCGCCTTGGCGTCGATGTTTCCCATCGACAGATACATGCCGTTGCCGTCGTAGTTGGGAAACAGCAGCGTGTTGGCGTCGAGCACCTTCACGAAGCCGGGGTTGCCGCCTTTGTAGGACACGGTCGGCTGGCCCTGCTGGTTGACGGTCGAGAGGAAGAAGAAATCGCGGCTCTCAATGAAGGCACGCTCCTCGTCACCGATCTCAGTCTTGAGCCCAATCTGCTCGATGCGGTCCGCCATGGGGCGCGATTGAAACCGATCCTGAAGCGTCCGATGCTCCTCGCCGTAAAGCCTGCTCATGTCGGCCTGCTCTCCTTGTTGCGCCGTGGCGGCGTTTGCTCCCAGTCTTGGCAACGTATTGCCGGAATTTGATGCGGATCAAGTCAATTAGATCGGCGCGTTGCCATTCTGCGTGCCATGACCAAGACGCTTGTTGCCTACTATTCCTGGACCGGCCATACGCAGCAGATCGCCGAGGCGATTGCAGGCGAGCTTCGCGCCGACGTGGAGCCGATCGGCGAGCTACGCCCCCGCGCCGGGTGGGTTGCCTATGTCCGTTCGGCCTGGGAGGTCCTGCGGGCCAAAGCGGTGGCGCTTAAGCCGCCTGAGAAGGACGCATCCCAATACGACCTCATCGTGCTGGGCACGCCGGTCTGGGCCGGTCGCATGTCGTCGCCGATCCGCGCCTACATCCTGGATCAGCGCGCCAGTTTCAAGCGCATCGCTCTGTTCTGTACGGAGGGCGGCGCCAACGGCGAGAAGGCGCTGGCGCAAGTGGCCAGCTTGTGCGGCAAGGACCCCGTTGCCACGCTGGTCGTGACCGAGCGGGACATGACCTCCCGAGTCGCCCACCGGAAGGTCCTGGAATTCGTAAAAGCTCTGAATTAGCCGCGATTGTTAACCGGTGCATGGGGCAAAGCGACGTCTTCCGCTTGCCCTATTTTACGCGTTATCGTGCTTTGACACGACCGGAGAGCCCATGCGGGTCCTGAGACGTCGCAACTCGCTCGGACTGGTTGGCCTGCTCGCCTTGGCGATGCAGGCGGCGCTGGTGCTCGCGCACACCCACGTACATACCTACGTCGCAGCGGCGTCCGAGGGGCTGGCGCAACGCGCGGTCACCTACGGCATGTGCCGCGCGGGAGCCGAGCAGCCATGCTCACCGCAGGCCCCGCACGACGATCACGGCAAGTGCCCGATCTGCGTATCGCTCAGCCTGGCGAGTGCCGCCGTGCTCGATGCGCCGCCAGTCACTCCGCTGCCCACGCTCAAGTTCGCCACGCTGGCGCCGGTCCATGTCATAGCCAGCGTGCGCGGCGTCTCGAGTGTCCACTTCCAGGCCCGCGCTCCGCCGCACGCTTGACGACTTAGCGCGGCCGCGCCGTCCTTGACGGGCGCCACCGCCGCGCACCTGCATCCCATCCAATTAACGCCACGCGCAAGCCCCGGCCAAGAGCGCCGGCTTGCTGCCATCCATTCGGAGAGCGAAATGCGCACGCATACATTTGCCCTGGCCGCGCTCGCGGCCGTCACCCTCGCCTCACTTCCTGCCCGCGCCGAGGAGGAGCATCGCGAGCTCGGACCCCACGTGCACGGCCACGGGACCCTCGACATCGCGGTCGAGGACAAAGCCGTTTCAATGGAGCTGGAGGTGCCCGGCATGGACATCGTCGGCTTCGAGCATCAGCCCAGCACCGACGCGCAGAAGGCGGCGATCGAGAAGGCCAAAGCGGAGCTCGCCAAGCCTCTCTCTCTCTTCAAGCTACCCGACGAGGCGGGCTGCAGCGTCAAGGAGGCCAAGGTCGCGCTCGAAGCCGAGCACGAGCATGACCATGAGGATGCCGACCACGACGCCAAGGAGGAAAAGCACGCCGACGACGCCGATCACGACGAGCACGAGGGTCACACGGCCTTCCACGTGACCTACGCGCTCACATGCGAGAAGCCGGCGGAGCTGTCCATGATCACGTTCTTCTATTTCAACGAGTTTGCCGGCGCACAGAGCCTCACCGTCAACGTCGTGTCGGCAAAGGCGCAAAGCAAATACGAGGTCGTCCGCGACCGGCCCCAGCTCGACCTTGCGGGCATCATGTGATGCAGCGCGCTGTATCCGAGACGGCGACCTCCGACATCGTCGCGATGTCGGGGGTGCGCTTTCGCTGGCGGGGCGCGCGCGCGTTCTCGCTGGCGATCGAGGACTTTGCCTTGCCGGCTGGCAAGCGCGTGCTTCTCGTCGGCCCCTCCGGGGCGGGAAAGTCGACCTTCCTCAGCCTGCTGTGCGGCATCGTTGCGCCGCAGGCGGGCCGGCTCGAGGTCCTGGGCACCGACATGACCAGGCTGTCGGGGGCGGCGCGCGATCATTTCCGCGCCGAGCATTTCGGCATCGTCTTCCAGATGTTCAACCTGCTGCCCTACGGCTCGATCCTCGACAACGTGCTCTTGCCGTTGAGCTTCGCCAAAAAGCGCAACGCGCGTGCCAGCAAGAACGGCTCCAGCGAGGGGGAGGCGCTGCGCCTTCTCACCAGCCTCGGCCTCGATCCCGCCGAGCTGCATGGCCTCTCGACGGCCATGTTGAGCGTCGGGCAGCAGCAGCGTGTGGCAGCCGCGCGCGCCCTCATCGGGCGGCCTGAGCTGATCGTTGCCGACGAGCCCACCTCCGCGCTCGACCGTGGGAGCCAGCAGGCGTTTCTCGATCTGTTGTTTGCCGAGATCGAGGCTGCCGGTGCGAGCCTGATCATGGTGAGCCACGACGAGGAGCTGGGCGCCCGCTTCGATAACGTGCTGCGTCTGGAGGACATCGCGGTCGCAGAACGGAGGGCCGCGGCATGATCGTCCCCCGCCTCGCCCTCCAATCCTTGCGCAACCGCGCACTCACCGCCACGCTGACGGTGTTGGCCATCGCCTTCTCGGTCATGCTGCTGTTGGGCGTCGAGAAAGTGCGCACGGGCGCGCGCCAGAGCTTTGCCGACACCATCTCGGGCACCGATCTGATCGTGGGCGCCCGCAGCGGCGCCATCCAGCTGCTGCTCTACTCGGTGTTCCGCATCGGCAACGCCACCAACAACGTCACGTGGAAAAGCTACGAGGACATCGCCAAGCGCCCCGAGGTTGCGTGGATCGTGCCCCTGTCGCTGGGCGACAGCCACCATGGCTTCCGCGTGCTCGGCACCACGGAGGACTATTTCAAACACTACAAGTACCGGCACGGCCAGCAGCTCGCCTTCGCCGAAGGCGAGCCTTTTCACGATCTTTTCGACGCTGTGATCGGCGCCGATGTCGCCCAGGCCTTGGGATACAAGGTCGGCGACAAGATCGTCGTGGCGCATGGTGTCGGCTCGGTCTCCTTCGTCGAGCACGCCGACAAGCCATTTCGCGTGTCGGGCATACTCGCGAAAACCGGCACGCCCGTTGACCGCACCGTGCATGTGGGCCTGAAGGCCATCGAGGCGATCCACGTCGACTGGCAGAACGGCATCCCCATGCCGGGGCAGTCCGTGTCGGCGGACGACGTGCGCAAGATGGATCTTTCTCCCAAGGCCATCACCGCCGCACTGGTCGGGCTCAAGTCGAAGCTCGCGACCTTCCAGCTGCAACGGGCGATCAACAACTACCGGGAGGAGCCGCTGTCGGCGATCATTCCCGGTGCCGCCTTGCAGGAGCTGTGGGGCCTCGTCGGCACGGCGGAGACGGCGCTGTCGGTGGTCTCGGCCATGGTGGTGGCGACGGCGCTGCTCGGCATGGTCACCATGATCCTGACGACGCTGAACGAGCGCCGCCGCGAAATGGCGATCCTGCGCTCGGTCGGCGCACGGCCTGCCACCGTCATGGGGCTGCTCGCCACCGAGGCGGGGCTGCTCACGCTTGCGGGCGTGCTGGTGGGCGTAGGGCTTCTCTATGCCGCGTTGGCGCTGCTGCAACCTTACGTCGACCGCACCTACGGCCTGCAGCTTTCCATCGATCCGCCGACGACGCGCGAATGGCTGACGCTCGCCGGCATCGTTGCGGCCGGTTTCCTGGCGGGCCTCATGCCGGCCATGCGGGCCTATCGGCTGTCCTTGGCGGACGGCATGACCGTACGCACGTGAAAAGGAGAAAGTGATGAAGCATGCAGTAGCGCTGATGACGGCTACCGCGTTAGCCGCGGCGGCTCTTGCCATCGGCGCGCGCGCCACCGAGGCGCCGCGCGAGCTCAAATGGGCAGAGCTGATGCCGCCAATGCAGGCGGTATCTCCGCTCAAGCCCAAGACGTTTTTTTCCGGATCGACGCCGGCAAGTGACGACGGCCCGCCGCCACCGCCGCTGGCCGAGGGCCAGTGGATGTCGATGAAGCGGCGCCAGCCGGGCGCCGACCAGCCCCCGCGCGTCGTGACCGAGCTGAACGGCAAGCGCGTCAAGATCGGTGGCTACGTGGTGCCGCTGGATTTCGAGTCGACGACCGTGAAGGAGTTCCTGCTGGTGCCGTTCGTCGGTGCGTGCATCCACGTGCCCCCGCCGCCGCCCAACCAGATCGTCTACGTCAAGGCGGCAAAGGGCTTCGAGGTCGGCGGTACCTTCGATCCCGTCACCGTCACGGGCACCATGAAAACGGAGACGGCCTTCACCGGCATCGCCGACGCCGGCTACTCCATCGATGCCGAGAGCGTGGAGCCGGGCGCGGAATAGCCCTGCGGTATCAATCCTCCATGTTGCGCGGGCGCCGCCAAGGTGTCAGGTAGGCGGCTGCCATGCTGACTGCTGTCACGATTCTGGTCTGTGTCGGTGCGCTCTTCTTTCTGGTGCGCCCCAGACTTATTGCGTCCGACACTTGGCGCGCCACGGTCACGCCGCTCGCCTCCATCATCGGCTCCGGCTTTCTCGTGTCGGTGCCGATCCTGCGCGACGTGGTGGGGCAGTGGGCCGTGCTTCCCATGATCGGGCTGCTCGTCGTCGCCTATCTCATCGGCGCGGCCATTCGCGACAACATTGCCCACGTCGAGCCGCTGCTGCAGGACGGCGACGCTAACTTGCCGCTGACGGCGGCCGAGCGGCTGTCGCATCTGGCGCTGTCGTTCTCCTATTTCGTATCGGTCGCCTACTATCTGGTTCTGTTCGCGACCTTCCTCTTGAAGTCGTTCGGCGTCGACGATCCTGTGCTCGCCAAGCTCATCGTGACCGGCATGCTGCTTGCCATCGCCGTCGTGGGCGCGTGGCGCGGGTTTCATGCGGTGGAAGGCCTCGAGGTCTACGCCGTCTCCGTCAAGCTCGCCGTCATCGCAGCCCTGCTCGCCACGCTGGCGCTGTTCGATACCATGGTCGTGCTCGGCGCAGTTCCCAGTAAGGGCGAGATCGCCGGCCATTTCGATATGGCCGACCTTCCCATCCTCATGGGGCTGCTGATCCTCGTGCAGGGATTCGAGACCTCGCGCTTCTTAGGCGCGGCGTATCCGGCCGACTTGCGCATCCGCACGATGAAGGCCGCGCAGCTTCTGTCGGCTGCCATCTACATCGCCTTCTTCCTGCTGATGATCCCTCTGATGGGTGCCGACAGCCAGGCGACGGGCGTGGCCGCCATCATCGACATCGTGCGCCCCGTCGCGGTGATCCTGCCGCTCTTGATCACGCTGGGTGCGCTCGCCAGCCAGTCGAGTGCGGCCGTGGCCGACACCATCGGCGCGGGCGGTCTGTTGAACGACATCACCAAGGGCCGCATCCCCGTCCGCTACACTTATCCCTGGATCGCCGGCATCGCCGCAATCGTCACCTGGGAGACCGACGTGTTCACCTTGATCACGTTCGCGTCGCGCTGCTTTGCCCTCTACTACGCGCTGCAGTGCCTGGTGGCGGCGATGAGCTGCTACCAGCGCGGGGCGCGTTGGCACGCGGCGGGCTTCGGCGCCCTGATGCTGCTGTGCGCCGCGATCGTCATCCTCGGCACTCCGGCCGAAGGCGGCTGATGGCCCCGCCGGTGTGGCACGGTGCCGCGATCGGCGTCCCAGACGCGACGAAAGTCTGCACGTTTCCAGCAGTTTACCTTGGCGGCTTGCGGAGGCTTCCCCAGGTAGCATTTGCAATCGGACTGCGGATGCTGGATGACGTGGGCCACTTTCGCAGTGACGCTCGCGTAGCAAAAGGTAAAGAGCGAATGGACCGCATTTTCCGCAGCACTGGATTCAAGATTCACTTCGCCGCCTTTGCCGCGGTGAACCTGCTTCTTCTCGTCGTCAATCTTCTGACGACGCCGAACCATCTTTGGTTCTACTGGCCGCTCGTCGGCTGGGGCATCGGCATCATCGCGCACGGCGCGGCCGAGTACTATGCGAGCGCACCTCGCTATCGCGTGCGCGTTGCGCGCTAGGCGGCCTGGCACACTCGCACACCTCTAGCGCATTCGCCCCATGTGGCGGATGCGCTCCGCCAGCAGCCGCATGACGCCGAGCGCGAAGGCCGGCTCCTCGCGCACTAGCGTGTGAAACGTCTCCTTATCGACGACGGCAACCTCGGTCGCCTCCGCCGCCAGCGCCGCGGCGGCGCGCAGGCCCCCGTCGATCAGCGCCATCTCGCCGAACATGCCGCCGGGCCCCACGCTTTCGAGCACGGTGCCGAAGGTGATGACGTCGACCTTGCCGGAGCAGACGACGTACAGGCAGTCGCCGTCGTCGTCCTCCAGAAAAATCCGCTCGCCCGCATCGAAGCGCCGGACGGGAACGTTCCGGCGCGTCAGACATGCAAGGTCGAAAGGCTCGTCCATCAGGTTTTCGCGAAGTAGTCCGTTATGAAGCGCTCGTAGATGCGCGTGAGCGTCTCCAGGTCGGCGACGCGGACGTGCTCGTCGACCTGGTGGATGGTGGCGTTGATGAGCCCGAACTCGACAACCGGGCAATGGTCCTTGATGAAGCGCGCATCCGAGGTGCCGCCCGATGTCGACAGCTTGGCAGCGTGACCCGGTCACCTCGCGCACGGCCTCGCCCAGAGCCTCGACCAGCGGGCCCGGCTCGGTGAGAAACACGTCGCCCGTTCCTGAAAACGTGAGCGAGAACTTGGCGCCGACCTCCGCGGCCGCCGCCTTGCAGCAGGCAGCGAGCTTTTTCTCGATCGAGGCGCGGGTGTGGGTGTCGTTGTAGCGCACGTTGAACAGAGCGCGCGCCTGACCGGGAATGACGTTCGAGGCCGTGTTGGGCACGGAGATGACCGTCACCGCAATGTGCGAGGGCTGGAAGCGGTCGGTGCCCGCGTCGAGCTCGAGCTGTGCAAGCCGCTCGATCATGCGCGCCAGCTTGGGGATGGGATTGTCGGCGATGTGCGGGTAGGCGGCATGTCCCTGCCGGCCTTGCACGACGAGCTCGCCGTTGAGCGACCCGCGCCGGCCGATCTTGATCTCGTCGCCGAGCACGTTCTGGCATGTGGGCTCGCCGACGAGGCAGGCGTCGAGCTTTTCTCCGCGCTCCTGCAGCCAGCCGAGCACCTTGGCGGTGCCGTTGATCGACGGCCCCTCCTCGTCGCCGGTGATGAGGAGCGAGATCGAGCCCGTGGATGCCTGGGGCTTGCCGCCGTGGGCGCCGAGATATTTCAGCGCCGCGGCGACGAAGCAGGCGATCTCGCCTTTCATGTCGACGGCGCCGCGCCCGTACAGCATGCCATCGCGGATCTCGCCCGTGAAGGGCCCGACCGTCCAGCCCGTCTCGTCGCCGGGCGGCACCACGTCGGTGTGCCCGGCAAAGCAGAGGTTGGGCGCCGAGGTGCCGATGCGCGCATAGAGGTTTTCCACGTCCGGCGTGCCGGGCTCGGAGAACGTCATGCGGTGACATACGAAGCCGGCGCCTTCGAGCAGCTCCTGCAAAAGCGTCAGCGCGCCGCCCTCGTGCGGAGTCACGCTTTCGCAGCGGATCAGCGCCTGGGCCAGAGCGACGGGATCGGAGGTGGGGCTTTTCATCATGCGGTCTCGTTGAGCGGATCGGGCCCGTAGCGGTTGGGGCCGCGCGTGCCGCGCAGGAACCCATTGTCGATGAAGGCAAAGAGGAATGCGAGCCCGAAGATGATCATCGCGATGATCCCGGCGGCGCCGGGGCGCTCGCTGGCAAACAGTCCGAAATGAGGACCCGCGGTCAGCAGGGCGCCGACAACGCCGAAGGCGTATCCCACCCAATGCGGCCGGTCGCGATCGTTGAAACGCTTGACCATCAGGGCCGTGCCCGGGATCACCAGCGCGAGCTGCCAGAACGTGTCGGCCCAGTTGGGGATGCGCGGGCCCTGCCGCTGCAGGTCGAGGACGCTGGGGTCGATCAGCAGCGTGCCGGCGACGCTCCCGACAACGATCACCAGCGTCCCGCCCCACCAAAGCCTGCGGCTGATGCGGCCTGAAAAACCGAAAAAGAGCTCCTTGAGGTCCGGCATCGTGCGTCCGTTAGATTGGCGCCGATGGCTTTGCACCGCCGGCATCCGCCAAGTCTTGCGACATCCGGATCTTCTGCCAGATCTTGCTCGACAGGTTCGCCGTCAGCTGCTCCACCCCTTGCGCCGCGTCGATAATGACGGGATCCCTGGTTGCCTGCGCGTAAAGAGCGGCGATTTTGGCCGACAGAGACAGCATCTCCGAGCAGTAGTCGAGATAGCGAGCCAGCAGAAAGGGCGTGAGGGGACGTTCCGGCGAGGAGCTCGTCGGCGGCCCGCCGCTAAAGAGACGGCTGGGGTCCTTGGTCAGCTGGTGCATGTCGATGACGTGGACGATCGATTGCAGCTGATGCAACTCCATGAAGGCCTGCTGCCGCTTCCAACGAGACTCGAGCGTGGCAAGGAAGAAGACGCCGGCGCCCGTCAGCACTAAAGTATTCACCGCGGCCTCGATGCCCTGCAGCACCCCATAGAGGTTTTCCGCGCCCCGCTTCACCTCGATGATGCTGGCGACATAGCCCAAGAGCGCGAGGCCGAGCACGAGCATCAGCCCGATGCCGAAGCGCAGCAGCAGGTTGGGCCGGGCGGCGGCAGCGGCTTTGGCCTTGCTTTCGCCGGCGATGCCGACAAGCTCGCCGCAGACCTTCGACAGGCCGGAGTCGGGAAAGCGCTCTGCGATGCGCCTTTCCAGCTTCTCGAGCGTGGCGATGATCTTGTCGGGATTGAGCGTGCGGTACATGGGCGCCGACCTTAACCCGCGCCCGCCAAGAAACAATGGCGGAGCACCTTCGGCCTCGCGGCATCTCTGCCCGAGGGCTTGTAAGAAAAAGAACCAGGGAGCGGGGCGGGTCGGGCCCTTCACTTTGGTTCGAGATTGGATGCGGCCTTCGCCGCCCCACTCGGCACACGGGCTGTCCGCCACCATTCTCCGGGTTGCATCCCCGCCCCGGAGCGTCACCGAGATTTTCGCCTCGGCGGCAGGATGGACACAGGTGCAGCTTATGGCTCCCACCCGGTGTGCCGGCCCGCTCCGCGCAAGTCCGCCAGCGCACGTCTGCGCCCCTGGCCGTTGGAACGGGCGGACGGAGTGTAAGGGGGAAGGGAGGGCCGGGGATAAGTTTATGGTGCGCTTTGGTGGACCAATGCCGAAGCGTTCACAACTGTTCCCCGTGCTGGCGCGAAGCCGAGCCCCCTGAAACTCTTGCTCAGGTCCTGAGCAGCTCGTTGATCGAGGTCGTGGAGCGCGTCTTCTCGTCGACGCGCTATTTCACGAGCCGCAAGAACGGTACGCCGCGGGCTTTCGAGGCACTCCTCCCGCGCCGTTCTGATGTCGCTTTGGAGTTGGTTCCGTGGCGGTGACGGCCTTCGGGACGACGGCATAGCCGCAACTGTCGAGCCAGCTGATCAGCCGCTCCGCCTCTTTCCGATCGTAGTCCGCGCCGGCTGGGAAGAAGCGCGCGACGGCATCCTGCACTGAGAACATGACACCTCTCTCCATGGATCTTTTTTGGAGAGCAGTCTGTCAGCTACAGATTGAGGTTCTCTAAGCGGGAGACATCGCGGGTGACGGGCACGGTTAGGGTCGTCTTAACGAGCGGATGGCTGGTGACGGCGTGTGCCGCTGCGCCTCACGTGCGCAATAGCTCGTTGATCGAGGTCTTGGAGCGCGTCTTTTCATCCACGCGCTTGACGATCACGGCGCAGTAGAGGTTCGGGCCCTGGATACCCGTCGTCGGACAGCGGCTTGCCCGCCATCGAGCCCGAGACCACTGGTGGTCGAGACCGTCTCGATGGCGGTCTGTAGCTCGGAGATGTTCGAGTTGGCCCATTTCGGCAGAGCGACCTCACCATTGCAGCACGAGATCCCTAATGCCGGACCACGCTATCTCTTTGACGTTCGATCCCGGCAGCAGCACAAATTTCAATTTGGGCACATCGTCGAGATGGGCATCGCACACCATCTCCTGGAACACATCGTTGTTGATATATGCAAAGCGAATGCTCTTGGCGGCGCCAGCCTTGTCGACGACCGTCACCTTGCGAAGCCTGAGCGCGCCGCTCTTGAAGCCGTCGAACATGTCCTGGCCGCCCGACGCTGCGCAGCCCCGCATCAGGGCCTCGTAGGGAAGCGGCGTATCGGGATCCAGACGCCCATAGAGGAGGGGCTTTTCGGCATCCGTCAGCTCGATCACGTCGTGGCGAACGCTGATGGCCTTGAAGGGATTGAGCACGCCCGACGATTGAACCGCGTCCGCGAGCTGCGGATCATAGTCGACGCTGGCAAGCAGCCGGTTCTTGATCGCCAGCGCTCCCTTGAAGCCCAGCGACTTGATGAGCGAAGAAACGAAGGTGACGAGCGGTGCGGAAATGGAGGTCCCCGTCGCGCCGCGTATCTTGCCCTCCGCCTCGCGTGCCAGAACCGAGCATCCCGGCGCCAGCAAATCCACGTAGTCCTTGGAAAAGTTCGAGAACTTGGCAAGCTTGCCGCGGAGATCCGAAGCGCCGACTGTCACCACGTGGTGACGCTCGCCGCCCACCCTGCCTCCAAGCTGGGCAGGATAGATACTCTTGAAATTCAGGTTGTAACCCTGCCCGGCATCGTTCTGTCCCGCCGCGACGACGAACAGCACGTCGGAGTATTTGTGCACCGCTGAGGCAAAAACGACGGGAGCGTGAAACGTCTTGAAGCTCATGTTCACGATGTCGACTTTTCGCGAAAGGCCAAGATAGTCGACCATGCTCGATATGAACTTCGGCTCGAGCCGCACCTTGAGGAACTGCATCTCCTTCTTGGTTGAATAATTGAACGGGATGATCTTGATCGGCGTGATCGCATCGTTGGCTTCGAGCTTGATGTAGTCGGGCCCGCCGAGCACGAGCGAGGCAACCTGCGTCCCATGCGACCGATCGTCGATGGCAAGCAGATGCGATGGATACATCTGCCCGTCCTCGTCGATGCTGGTGCCAAAGACATCATTCCAGTGGGAATTGCCGTCACGGTCTCCTGGAGGTGCGGGGCTCTCCCCCGAATTGCGGGCGAAGAATTTCTCGAGGAACATGTCGTCGAACGGCTGGGTCTTGGTACCAAGCCCCGTATCCAGGACGCCGACCACGACTTGGTCGACGCTCGCGCCCTGCCCCAGCTCCTTCGTCTCTTCGTCGTAGCGCTCTTTCAATTTGAGCGGGTCGAACGGCTCGACGCCGACTTCATTCAGGCAATTGTCGCCGATCTGCAGATTGTCCAGCGTCTGCTTTTCCAGGCTGGTTGGCACCATGAGCTCGTGCGGCGGCTCGTCGTCGATGGGAGTAAGCGGGGCTTCCATGATGTTGCGCGGATCGGGCCCGGCGCGCTGAACCGGGTTCCATGTGAAGGGCTCCTCGATGCTGTCGGCAAGAGCTGCGCGGGCACTGGGATCGAGGTTTCCAGATATCGATTGGAGGACGTCCTGCTCGCTTCCGTCGCGCGTCTTGAACAGGCGCGATTCCGTGACGCCGGGGACCATCACCGCGCTCCCGGGCTTCAACTCCGCTGCTTTCACTTCGGGCAGCGCGACATGACCGGATGGCAGGCTCTTGGGATCGAACGCCCACTTATTCTTGGCGTAGGCTTCGATCAGCTTGTCGTCGCTCACCGCGCCGTTCCACTTCCACATCAGGTCCGGCAAGGTATCGCCCTCCCCGGCAATCAGAACCTGATCGCGTGCCGGCGCCAGGCAGAACGGCACTTCGACGGAATTGCCCGCCGGGATTTTCTGCTTCGGGTCGGTAATGCCGTTGAGCGTCAGGAATGTCTTGAGAAGAGCCTCGTTCTTGGTGCCGCACACGTCTTCAAAAATCTTCTGAGCATCGTGGTCGTTATCCTTCACCGTATGCCAGATCGAGCGTCCTTCTTTGGCAAGCTTGGTCCGCGCCCATACCGGAAGCGTGTCGGTCTCGGTGATGTAGATGCCGCTGGACTTTGCGTCATGCGCCCAGGCCGCCGCTTGCCAAATGACAAGACCGCCGACGAGGACGGCGAGGCGCTTAAGCGCCAAACGTGAGGACCTCGATAGAGTGGCAAGTGCCATGCCCGCCATATCACTCACTTTGATTGCAAATTTTTGAGCTCTCAAAAATTCGAGCTTGCGCCTTTAATGGCCTTAAACGTGACGCCAGCATTGCCCGTGAACGGACTTCCGCCGTTCGTGTGCACTCCAATCAAACTTCCGTCCTTGTCACGGATGCCGGATCCTGACGTTCCGCCGAGCGTATCGACGTCCTTGTAGTAGACGGTCGGGCCTGCAACGTCGCCGACGGTCCCCGCTTCGACCTTCTTGGGCATGCCGTCGGGATGCTGGAAGACAGCGGCCGTCTCGCCGACGACCGGGTTTCGATCGGAGACCGCCGCGATTTTATAAGTGTCGCCCGGCAGCTTGCCCCTGTCATTGGGACCGATCTCGATCAGCGCGTAGTCGAGATTTCCCGATCTTTCGAAACCGTACTCGATGAGCCGGACGACCGGATACACGTCGGGAGCGCGAATTGCCCCCGTCACGCCGTTGACCTGAAACTTGAAGTTCACGGTCTGCAACGTGACCAGCACCTCCGGCTTCGCAAACACCGGTCCGTTGCTTCCCACCTTGTGCGGCGTAACCCACCCGCCGCCGAAGTCCTGATGAATTTGGACGCAGTGGGCAGCGGTGAGCATGCGGTTCTTGGTGACCAGCGTCCCGGTGCACCATTCGTAGCCGCCAACATTGCCGGGGGCATGATCGGGCAAGCGAGCCTCGATCTCGCTTTGCGGCAACCAGCGCAGTAGTGCCGTGCTGTCCTCGAGATCGGTGACGAATTTTTTGGGAACCCCGAGCGTGCCGTCGTACTTCTCGACGTCCTGAAAGGTGGAATCGTCGCCACACAGTGTCTCCGGATCAGCGGTTCCCGGAGGAAACGGCAGTGACGGATAGGGCGGAACGTCATGACTGACGTCGTCGGCCAAGACGCTAACCGGCAAGATCATGACGGCTAGAGCGAGCACGGCTCGAAACGAAGACATGAACATGGCTCTCTCCAAAATGGCTTTCGCAGAAGCAAAATATTTTGGGCTTCAGTCCGCCATTTTTTCGATGGCGGATCTGGAGCCGTTTCGTTGCGTTGTCGTCTAAGAGGTCTGATACTATCCAAACTATGGCGGCGGCCGCAAGCCGAGGACCACCCCTGGCCAAGCCGGCATCGGTGCCCTGATTGGCAATTTGCGACTGGTGCTAAAGGCTTCGGCGTACGTTGTTGAGCCAGCTGCTGAATTCAGCGAGCGGCGCCTCGTTGTCGGCTGTCGGGAGAGGAGAACGCTGCTTATGGCGCTTCCGACGCCGCGGACGAGAGGGTCTGATACCTACGTTCTGAGTAGCTCGTTGATGCTCGTCTTGGAGCGCGTCTTTTCGTCGACGCGCTTGACGATCACCGCGCAGTAGAGGTTCGGGCCTGGAGAACCATCGGGTAGCGGCTTGCCCGCCATCGAGCCCGACACCACGACCGAGTACGGCGGCACCTTGCCGAAGTGCTTCTCGCCGGTTGCGCGATCGATGATGGTGGTGGAGGCGCCGAGGTAGACGCCCATCGACAAGACCGAGCCCTCGCCGACCATCACGCCCTCGGCCACCTCGGCGCGCGCGCCGATAAAGCAGTTGTCCTCGATGATGACGGGGCCGGCCTGCAAGGGCTCGAGCACGCCGCCGATGCCGGCGCCGCCGGAGATGTGGCAGTTCTTGCCGATCTGCGCGCAAGAGCCGACGGTCGCCCAGGTGTCGACCATGGTGCCGCTGTCGACGTAGGCACCCAGATTCACGAACGACGGCATCAGCACGACGTCAGGGGCGATATAGGCGGAGCGGCGCACGATGGCGCCCGGCACGGCGCGGAAGCCGGCGCGGCGATAGTCGTCCGGCGTCATGCCGGCGAACTTGGAGGGCACCTTGTCCCACCAGGTGGCGCCACCCGGCGCGCCCGAGATGGCCGTCATGTCGTTCAAGCGGAACGACAGCAGCACCGCCTTCTTGATCCACTGGTTGACCGTCCAACCTTGCGCGCCCTTCTCAGCGACGCGGATCTCGCCCTGGCCTAAGAGCTCGAGGGTCGCCTCGACGGTGTCGCGGATCACGCCGGTCGTCCCCGGATTGATGCCTTGACGCTCCTCCCACACCGTGTCGATGGCGGTCTGTAGCTCGGGGATGTTCGAGTTGGCGGGCATTTTCGGCCGTGTCCTATGTTCTCAAGTTGTCTGTGCTGGCGGCCTTTTGGCCCGGGCGGCGGGGGGTGTCAATCGGCCGCGAAAGTTACATCTGTCGGTTCAATTGGATACGCGCCGTTAAACTCCGATAGCCATACTTGCAAGTCTTAGGGGATGAGCTCGAGTTGGTAGGAAAGGTTGCGTTGTGTTGCAAGGTGAGAGAGTTGCCGTGGTCACGCAGGGACCATGGCTCGGCCGCGACGGTTTCGTTGCTGAGACGGCGGTCCAGTTCGACAGGGTCAATGCTTCGATCGCGCGGCTGGAGCGCGAGGCGGACAAGGCCAGACAAACCATCGCCGAG
The DNA here is from genome assembly GCA_963776675.1 of uncultured Alphaproteobacteria bacterium. Classification (GTDB taxonomy): domain Bacteria; phylum Pseudomonadota; class Alphaproteobacteria; order Rhizobiales; family Hyphomicrobiaceae; genus Hyphomicrobium_A. The sequence goes on from CAVZNR010000005.1 coordinate 28,962, forward strand.
ATGGCCGAGGAGACGAACCGGGCGCGCCGGTTCCAGGCCTTCGAGGAGACCTTAAAGAATTCCCGCGAGTACAAGCTCACGGACATGCAGCGCGGGTTCCGCGATCTCAAGGCCCGCCTCGACGCCATCGAGGGCGAGAAGAGCACCTTCGTCGGGCTGAGCTACAAGTCGTTCGAGGCGATCGACAAGAAGCTTTGCGAGCTGTCGGCATTGCAGGCGCAGCTGGAGCGGTCGGAGCAGGCCGTTCGACGCAACGCAATCCTCGTCGGCGCCGCGGCCCTGCTGGCCGTCGTCGTCATCAGCGCGCAGCTCCTCGCCTAGAGATAGGATTCGATCAGGCGCCTCGCCTCCGGGCCGTCCCATGCGGCCGGACCGATGAGGCGCCCGATCTCGCGGCCTTGGGCGTTGATCAGGATCGTGGTCGGCATGCCGATCACCTTGAGCTCGGTGCCGACGCGGGCGGTCGGGTCGGCATAAAGCGCGAGCCCCTCGATCTTGTTGTCCTTTAGGAACTTGCGCGCGCCGTCGAGGCCGGCCTTGTCCACCGCCAGCGCCACCACCTGGAACTTGTCGGAGCCGAGCTCCTTTTGGAGCCGCGCCAGCGCCGGCATCTCCTCGCGGCAGGGTGCGCACCACGTGGCCCACAGGTTCAGGAGCACGACCTTGCCGGCGAAGCTGGACAGGCTCACCTCCTCGCCCTTGCCGTCGAGGAAGCGGACGTCGGCCAGCTCGGTCGGCGACTTCTTCATCACGAAGGTGGTCATGGCCCCGGTGAGCAGAGGATTGACGCCGGGCCGATGCGATCTTTCCGAGCGAGTATCGTTGTCAGGGCTGGCCACCATGACGTATACCGCGCCGAAGGCGGCCAGCGCGGCGAGGGCCGCCAGCCAGACGTACACGGCCAGCGGCTTGGCGCCCTTCGCCTTCGATGTCTTTTCGCTCATGGTCTACCTTTCGCCGAGACCGGCCCGCCGACGGAGCACGATCCCGTGACCGACAAGCCTGTGAACCGCATGTGGGGCGGCCGTTTCGCGGCCTCGCCTGCGGAAATCATGGAGGAGATAAACGCCTCCATCGGCTTCGACAAGCGGCTGGCCCCTCAGGACATTCGCGCTTCGAAGGCGCACGCGGCCATGCTGGCGGCGCAAGGTATCATAACGAAGGCCGATGCCCGCGAGATCGCCAAGGGGCTCGATTCCGTGCTGGCCCGCATCGAGAGCGGCGGCATGGACTTCGAGCGCGCGCTCGAGGACGTTCACATGAACGTCGAAAGCCGCCTGAAGGAGCTGATCGGTACGCCGGCGGGGCGGCTGCACACCGCGCGCTCGCGCAACGATCAGGTGGCGACCGACTTCAAGCTCTACGTGCGCGATCAGCTCGACGCGCTCGATGCAGCGCTGCAGCGGCTGCAAATGGCGTTCGTCACCAAGGCCGAGGCGCATGCCGGCACCGTCATGCCGGGCTTCACGCATTTGCAGCCGGCGCAGCCGGTGACCTTCGGCCATCATCTCATGGCCTACGTCGAGATGCTGGGGCGCGACCGCGGCCGCTTCGCCGATGCACGTGCGCGGCTCAACGAATGCCCGCTGGGTGCGGCAGCGCTCGCCGGCACGTCGTTCCCCATCGACCGCGATATGACGGCGGAGGCCTTGGACTTCGACCGGCCGGCGGCCAACTCGCTCGACGCCGTCTCCGACCGCGACTTCGTGCTGGAGACGCTCAGCTCCGCGTCGATCGCGGCCATGCACCTGTCGCGCTTTGCCGAGGAGATCGTGCTGTGGTCGACGCCGCAGTTCGGCTTCATCAAGCTGTCGGACAAGTTCACGACCGGCTCCTCGATCATGCCGCAGAAGCGCAACCCGGATGCCGCCGAGCTGACGCGCGCCAAGGTCGGGCGCATCGCCGGCGCCTTCCAGAGCCTCATCGTGGTCATGAAGGGGCTGCCGCTCGCCTATTCCAAGGACATGCAGGAGGACAAGGAGGTCGCGTTCGACGCCCTCGACAGCCTCGCGCTGGCGATCGCCGCCATGACCGGCATGGTGGAGGACATGGAGCCGGCGCCCGAGCGCATGCGGGCCGCGGCCGGCGGCGGCTACTCGACGGCCACGGATCTCGCCGACTGGCTGGTCCGGGTGCTGAAAATGCCGTTCCGCGACGCCCACCACGTCACGGGCCGCATCGTGCAGGCGGCGGAAAAGCAAAATTTGCCGTTGGATAAGCTGCCCCTGGAGGCCATGCGGGGCGTCGAGCCGCGCATAACCGCCGACGTTTTCTCGGTTTTGAGCCCGGAAAAGTCGGTTTCGAGCCGAACCAGCTATGGGGGAACCGCGCCACAGAACGTGCTCAAAATGGCCCGTGCCTGGCGGAAGCGGTTGGAAAAGGGCTCCCGTAAGGGCTAGAAGAGACCTGTTGGCTTGGCGCCCGCCCTGCCCGGTTGGAGCGGGGTGGTGGCGCCGTGGAGTGCGGGCGTGTCCCCGCATCCGTTAGATCGGTCGGTCGAGGATATGTTGGTAAGCTTGACACCGAGGAGCATCGGCGCGGGTCTCGTGATCGCCGGCCTGTGTCTGGGATTGGGCGCCTGCGGCGTGCGCGGCTCGCTCGATCCGCCGCCGTCGGCCAAGGCCGCCGGGACCGCCAAATCGGCCCAGGCCGCCGGCACCAGCCCAATTCCGCGGCTCCGCCCAAGCCGCACGAGGGCTTCATCCTCGATCCGCTGCTGCGCTAGCGCGAAATCGTCCGAGGCCTGCTAGAAGCCCCCATGCATCACTTTCGCTACAAGGCGGGGTCCTCCACGCCGAGGACGTGAGCCTTGCCCAGATCGCGGCCGAGGTCGGCACGCCGTTCTATTGCTATTCGACCGCGACGCTGGAGCGCCACTACCGGGTGCTGGCCGACGCCTTCGCCGGCCAGGACGCGCTGATCTGCTACGCCATGAAGGCGAACTCCAACCAGGCCGTGCTGGCGACGCTCGCCCGCCTCGGCGCCGGCATGGACGTCGTCTCCGAGGGCGAATTGCGCCGCGCGCTTGCCGCCGGCGTGCCGGCAGCCAAGATCATCTTCGCCGGCGTCGGCAAGACGCGCGACGAGATCGCCTTCGCGCTGCAGCAGGACATCCTCGGCTTCAACGTCGAAAGCGAGCCGGAGCTGGAGGTGCTGAGCGAGGCGGCGACGCGCGGGCGACCGCGCGGATCGCGATGCGCGTCAATCCCGATGTCGACGCCAAGACGCACGCGAAGATCTCGACCGGCAAGGCCGAGAACAAGTTCGGCATCCCCTTCGACAGGCCCGGCGCCTCTACGCCGAGGCGCGCACGCTGCCGGGCATCGAGGTGACCGGCATCCACATGCACATCGGCAGCCAGATCACCGACCTTGAGCCGTTCCGCAATGCGTTCGTGCTGATGCGCGAGCTGGCGCGGCGCTGCCGCGACGGGCACAAGATCGACCCATCTCGATCTCGGCGGCGGGCTGGGCGTGCCCTACGTCTCCGACGGCGACGACGGCCGCCGCCGCCGGCGGACTATGCCGCGGTCGTCAAGAGACGCTGGGCGAACTCGGCCTGAAGCTGATCCTGGAGCCGGGCCGCATGATCGTCGGCAACGCCGGCATCCTCGTCGCCCGCGTGCTCTACTCCAAGGGGGCGCGACAAGACCTTCACCATCGTCGACGCGGCCATGAACGACCTGATCCGGCCGACGCTCTACGAGGCCCACCACGAGATCTGGCCGGTCGCGCAGGCCAAGCGGCGCCGAGCCGCCCGTCGTGCAGGACGTCGTCGGCCCGGTCTGCGAGACGGGCGACTACCTGGCGCAGGAGCGCGACCTGCCGCCGTTCGCCGCCGGCGATCTGCTCGCCGTCATGACGGCGGGCGCCTACGGCGCGGTGATGTCGTCGACCTACAATTCGCGGCTTCTCGTGCCCGAGGTGCTGGTCCGGTGGCGATTTTGCGGTCGTAAGGCCGCGCCCGACCTACGAGGAGCTGATCGGCCTCGACCGGATGCCCGACTGGCTGGCCTGAACCGCCACCCGGGTGGCGACGGTGCGGCCCCCTCTAGGTCCGTGCTAGGCTTGCCTTCATGGACAATCCTCCAGTCGACGCGCTTGACGATCACCGCGCAGTAGAGGTTCGGGCCTGGAGACCCGTCGGGCAACGGCTTGCCCGCCATCGAGCCCGACACCACGACCGAGTACGGCGGCACCTTGCCGAAGTGCTTCTCGCCGGTTGCGCGATCGATGATGGTCGTGGAGGCGCCGAGGTAGACGCCCATCGACAAGACCGAGCCCTCGCCGACCATCACGCCCTCGGCCACCTCGGCGCGCGCGCCAATAAAGCAGTTGTCCTCGATGATGACGGGGCCGGCCTGCAAGGGCTCGAGCACGCCGCCGATGCCGGCGCCGCCGGAGATGTGGCAGTTCTTGCCGATCTGCGCGCAAGAGCCGACGGTCGCCCAGGTGTCGACCATGGTGCCGCTGTCGACGTAGGCACCCAATTCACGAACGACGGCATCAGCACGACGTCAGGGGCGATATAGGCGGAGCGGCGCACGATGGCGCCCGGCACGGCGCGGAAGCCGGCGCGGCGATAGTCGTCCGGCGTCATGCCGGCGAACTTGGAGGGCACCTTGTCCCACCAGGTGGCGCCACCCGGCGCGCCCGAGATGGCCGTCATGTCGTTCAAGCGGAACGACAGCAGCACCGCCTTCTTGATCCACTGGTTGACCGTCCAACCTTGCGCGCCCTTCTCAGCGACGCGGATCTCGCCATGGCCCAGCAGCTCGAGGGTCGCCTCGACGGTGTCGCGGATCACACCGGTCGTCCCCGGATTGATGCCTTGACGCTCCTCCCACACCGTGTCGATGGCGGTCTGTAGCTCGGAGATGTTCGAGTTGGCGGGCATTTTCGGCCGTGTCCTATGTTCTCAAGTTGTCTGTGCTGGCGGCCTTTTGGCCCGGGCGGCGAGGGGTGTCAATCGGCCGCGAAAGTTACATCTGTCGGTTCAATTGGATACGCGCCGTTAAACTCCGATAGCCATACTTGCAAGTCTTAGGGGATGAGCTCGAGTTGGTAGGAAAGGTTGCGTTGTGTTGCAAGGTGAGAGAGTTGCCGTGGTCACGCAGGGACCATGGCTCGGCCGCGACGGTTTCGTTGCTGAGACGGCGGTCCAGTTCGACAGGGTCAATGCTTCGATCGCGCGGCTGGAGCGCGAGGCGGACAAGGCCAGACAAACCATCGCCGAGATGGCCGAGGAGACGAACCGGGCGCGCCGGTTCCAGGCCTTCGAGGAGACCTTAAAGAATTCCCGCGAGTACAAGCTCACGGACATGCAGCGCGGGTTCCGCGATCTCAAGGCCCGCCTCGACGCCATCGAGGGCGAGAAGAGCACCTTCGTCGGGCTGAGCTACAAGTCGTTCGAGGCGATCGACAAGAAGCTTTGCGAGCTGTCGGCATTGCAGGCGCAGCTGGAGCGGTCGGAGCAGGCCGTTCGACGCAACGCAATCCTCGTCGGCGCCGCGGCCCTGCTGGCCGTCGTCGTCATCAGCGCGCAGCTCCTCGCCTAGAGATAGGATTCGATCAGGCGCCTCGCCTCCGGGCCGTCCCATGCGGCCGGACCGATGAGGCGCCCGATCTCGCGGCCTTGGGCGTTGATCAGGATCGTGGTCGGCATGCCGATCACCTTGAGCTCGGTGCCGACGCGGGCGGTCGGGTCGGCATAAAGCGCGAGCCCCTCGATCTTGTTGTCCTTTAGGAACTTGCGCGCGCCGTCGAGGCCGGCCTTGTCCACCGCCAGCGCCACCACCTGGAACTTGTCGGAGCCGATCTCCTTTTGGAGCCGCGCCAGCGCCGGCATTTCCTCGCGGCAGGGTGCGCACCACGTGGCCCACAGGTTCAGGAGCACGACCTTGCCGGCGAAGCTGGACAGGCTCACCTCCTCGCCCTTGCCGTTGAGGAAGCGGACGTCAGCCAGCTCGGTCGGCGACTTCTTCATCACGAAGGTGGTCATGGCCCCGGTGAGGAGCGGATTGACGCCGGGCCGATGCGATCTTTCCGAGCGAGTATCGTTGTCAGGGCTGGCCACCATGACGTATACCGCCGCGAAGGCGGCGAGCGCGGCGAGGGCCGCCAGCCAGACGTACACGGCCAGCGGCTTGGCGCCCTTCGCCTTCGATGTCTTTTCGCTCATGGTCTACCTTTCGCCGAGACCGGCCCGCCGACGGAGCACGATCCCGTGACCGACAAGCCTGTGAACCGCATGTGGGGCGGCCGTTTCGCGGCCTCGCCTGCGGAAATCATGGAGGAGATAAACGCCTCCATCGGCTTCGACAAGCGGCTGGCCCCTCAGGACATTCGCGCCTCGAAGGCGCACGCGGCCATGCTGGCGGCGCAAGGTATCATAACGAAGGCCGATGCCCGCGAGATCGCCAAGGGGCTCGATTCCGTGCTGGCCCGCATCGAAAGCGGCGGCATGGACTTCGAGCGCGCGCTCGAGGACGTTCACATGAACGTCGAAAGCCGCCTGAAAGAGCTGATCGGCACGCCGGCGGGGCGGCTGCACACCGCGCGCTCGCGCAACGATCAGGTGGCGACCGACTTCAAGCTCTACGTGCGCGATCAGCTCGACGCGCTCGATGCAGCGCTTCAGCGGCTGCAGATGGCGTTCGTCACCAAGGCCGAGGCGCATGCCGGCACCGTCATGCCGGGCTTTACGCATTTGCAACCGGCGCAGCCGGTGACCTTCGGCCATCATCTCATGGCTTACGTCGAGATGCTGGGGCGCGACCGCGGCCGCTTCGCCGATGCACGTGCGCGGCTCAACGAATGCCCGCTGGGTGCCGCAGCGCTCGCCGGCACGTCGTTCCCCATCGACCGCGATATGACGGCGGAGGCCTTGGACTTCGACCGGCCGGCGGCCAACTCGCTCGACGCCGTCTCCGACCGCGACTTCGTGCTGGAGACGCTCGCTGCCGCGTCGATCGCGGCCATGCACTTGTCGCGGTTTGCCGAGGAGATCGTGCTGTGGTCGACGCCGCAGTTCGGCTTCATCAAGCTGTCGGACAAGTTCACGACCGGCTCCTCGATCATGCCGCAGAAGCGCAACCCGGATGCCGCCGAGCTGACGCGCGCCAAGGTCGGGCGCATCGCCGGTGCCTTCCAGAGCCTCATCGTGGTCATGAAGGGGCTGCCGCTCGCCTATTCCAAGGACATGCAGGAGGACAAGGAGGTCGCCTTCGACGCCCTCGACAGCCTCGCGCTGGCGATCGCCGCCATGACCGGCATGGTGGAGGACATGGAGCCGGCGCCCGAGCGCATGCGGGCCGCGGCCGGCGGCGGCTACTCCACGGCCACGGATCTCGCCGACTGGCTCGTCCGGGTGCTGAAAATGCCCTTCCGCGACGCCCACCACGTCACGGGCCGCATCGTGCAGGCGGCGGAGAAGCAAAATTTGCCGTTGGATAAGCTGCCCCTGGAGGCCATGCGGGGCGTCGAGCCGCGCATAACCGCCGACGTTTTCTCGGTTTTGAGCCCGGAAAAGTCGGTTTCGAGCCGAACCAGCTATGGGGGAACCGCGCCACAGAACGTGCTCAAAATGGCCCGTGCCTGGCGGAAGCGGTTGGAAAAGGCCTCCCGTAAGGGCTAGAAGAGACCTGTTGGCTTGGCGCCCGCCCTGCCCGGTTGGAGGGGGGTGGTAGCGCCGTGGAGTGCGGGCGTGTCCCCGCATCCGTTAGATCGGTCGGTCGAGGATATGTTGGTAAGCTTGACACCGAGGAGCATCGGCGCGGGTCTCGTGATCGCCAGCCTGTGTCTGGGATTGGGCGCATGCGGCGTGCGCGGCTCGCTCGATCCGCCGCCGTCGGCCAAGGCCGCCGGGACCGCCAAATCGGCCCAGGCCGCCGGCACCCAGCCCAATTCCGCGGCTCCGCCCAAGCAGCACGAGGGCTTCATCCTCGATCCGCTGCTGCGCTAGCGCGAATCCCGGGCGTGCAAGAAGCCCCCATGCATCACTTTCGCTACAGAGGCGGGGTCCTCCACGCCGAGGACGTAAGCCTTGCCCAGATCGCGGCCGAGGTCGGCACGCCGTTCTATTGCTATTCGACCGCTACGCTGGAGCGTCACTACCGGGTGCTGGCCGAGGCTTTCGCCGGCCAGGACGCGCTGATCTGCTACGCCATGAAGGCGAACTCCAATCAGGCGGTTCTGGCGACGCTCGCCCGCCTCGGCGCCGGCATGGACGTCGTCTCCGAGGGCGAGCTGCGCCGCGCGCTTGCCGCGGGCGTGCCGGCATCCAAGATCATCTTCGCCGGCGTCGGCAAGACGCGTGAGGAGATCGCGTTCGCGCTGCAGCAGGACATCCTCGGCTTCAACGTGGAAAGCGAGCCGGAGCTGAAGGTGCTGAGCGAGGAGGCGACGCGCTTGGGGCGACCAGCGCGCATCGCGCTGCGCGTCAATCCGGATGTCGACGCCAAAACGCACGCGAAGATCTCGACCGGCAAGGCCGAGAACAAGTTCGGCATCCCGTATCGACAGGCTCCGCGGCTCTACGCCGAGGCGCGCACGCTGCCGGGCCTCGCCGTCACCGGCATCCACATGCACATCGGCAGCCAGATCACCGACCTTGAGCCGTTCCGCAATGCGTTCCGGCTGATGCGCGAGCTGGCGCAGGCGCTGATCCGCGATGGGCACAAGATCACCCACCTCGATCTCGGCGGCGGGCTGGGCGTGCCCTACGTCTCCGACGGCGAGGACGTGGCACCGCCGCCTTCGGCCTACGCCGCCGTCATCAAGGAGACGCTGGGCGATCTCGGTCTCAAGCTGATCCTGGAGCCGGGCCGCATGATCGTCGGCAACGCCGGCATCCTCGTTTCCCGCGTGCTCTACTCCAAGGAGGGCGTCGACAAGACCTTCACCGTCGTCGACGCCGCCATGAACGACCTGATCCGCCCGACGCTGTACGAGGCGCACCACGAGATCTGGCCGGTCGCGCAGGCCAAGGGCGCCGAGCCGCCCGTCGTGCAGGACGTCGTGGGCCCCGTGTGCGAGACGGGCGACTACCTGGCGCTGGAGCGCAAGCTGCCGCCGTTCGCCGCCGGCGATCTGCTCGCCGTCATGACGGCGGGCGCCTACGGCGCGGTGATGTCGTCGACCTACAACACGCGGCCCCTGGTGCCCGAAGTGCTGGTCCGGGGGCAGGACTAT
>CAVZNR010000006.1:0-72274 GCA_963776675.1 uncultured Alphaproteobacteria bacterium
GGGCTACGGATACATAAATGTTGTCGCCGAAGAGGCAGAGTGGACGTACACGCTAAAATCAAACGGTACGCGATGGCGAACGCATCCATTCGGGTACCATGCTCCAGGCCATCTATCATGCAGGAAGTGCGCAACGGCCGTCACATCTGCCTCGGGCCTCTACTATTTCGGCACAGAGCGCGATCTTCGGAAGGTCCAATCCAATTATCCGCGGACTGCGGCGGAGCGAATAGCCCAGGGGAAAGAGGTCCTTAGTTACCCATTCGTGCACGTAGATCGTGACCACCTGGAAGTCATCGAAGCACGCGACGACATCACCGAGGGATCATTTTCTGGGTATTCGGTTCTCTATCGCGCTTCCAAAGTAGACTACATGGGAGGGCTGCAGCATCCGATTGGTTTGCTGGTTGTCTTTTTGACGGATGGGTGCGTCATATTCGAGTTAACGATCGGATTTCGATACGAGGGCACAGTGCCTTCACGCGAGCTACTGGGGACGCTCCTCGCGGATTTGGTACTGGAAAGGGCGCCGAGCTCAGAGGCCATTTTGCCTCTGCCTCCAGCCGAACCGGTCAGAAAGCCCCACCGGCGTGCTCGCGCGAAGCCGAGCCCCCTGAAGCTTCTCGACCTACGCTAATCACAGCATGCTCCCCGATCACGTGCGCAATAGCTCGTTGATGCTCGTCTTGGAGCGCGTCTTTTCGTCGACGCGCTTGACGATCACCGCGCAGTAGAGGTTCGGGCCTGGAGATCCGTCGGGCAACGGCTTGCCCGCCATCGAGCCCGACACCACGACCGAGTACGGCGGCACCTTGCCGAAGTGCTTCTCGCCGGTTGCGCGATCGATGATGGTGGTGGAGGCGCCGAGGTAGACGCCCATCGACAAGACCGAGCCCTCGCCGACCATCACGCCCTCGGCCACCTCGGCGCGCGCGCCGATAAAGCAGTTGTCCTCGATGATGACGGGACCCGCCTGCAAGGGCTCGAGCACGCCGCCGATGCCGGCGCCGCCGGAGATGTGGCAGTTCTTGCCGATCTGCGCGCAAGAGCCGACGGTCGCCCAGGTGTCGACCATGGTGCCGCTGTCGACGTAGGCGCCCAAATTCACGAACGACGGCATCAGCACGACGTCAGGGGCGATATAGGCGGAGCGGCGCACGATGGCGCCCGGCACGGCGCGGAAGCCGGCGCGGCGATAGTCGTCCGGCGTCATGCCGGCGAACTTGGAGGGCACCTTGTCCCACCAGGTAGCGCCACCCGGCGCGCCCGAGATGGCCGTCATGTCGTTCAAGCGGAACGACAGCAGCACCGCCTTCTTGATCCACTGGTTGACCGTCCAACCTTGCGCGCCCTTCTCAGCGACGCGGATCTCGCCCTGGCCTAAGAGCTCGAGGGTCGCCTCGACGGTGTCGCGGATCACGCCGGTCGTCCCCGGATTGATGCCTTGACGCTCCTCCCACACCGTGTCGATGGCGGTCTGTAGCTCGGAGATGTTCGAGTTGGCGGGCATTTTCGGCCGTGTCCTATGTTCTCAAGTTGTCTGTGCTGGCGGCCTTTTGGCCCGGGCGGCGAGGGGTGTCAATCGGCCGCGAAAGTTACATCTGTCGGTTCAATTGGATACGCGCCGTTAAACTCCGATAGCCATACTTGCAAGTCTTAGGGGATGAGCTCGAGTTGGTAGGAAAGGTTGCGTTGTGTTGCAAGGTGAGAGAGTTGCCGTGGTCACGCAGGGACCATGGCTCGGCCGCGACGGTTTCGTTGCTGAGACGGCGGTCCAGTTCGACAGGGTCAATGCTTCGATCGCGCGGCTGGAGCGCGAGGCGGACAAGGCCAGACAAACCATCGCCGAGATGGCCGAGGAGACGAACCGGGCGCGCCGGTTCCAGGCCTTCGAGGAGACCTTAAAGAATTCCCGCGAGTACAAGCTCACGGACATGCAGCGCGGGTTCCGCGATCTCAAGGCCCGCCTCGACGCCATCGAGGGCGAGAAGAGCACCTTCGTCGGGCTGAGCTACAAGTCGTTCGAGGCGATCGACAAGAAGCTTTGCGAGCTGTCGGCATTGCAGGCGCAGCTGGAGCGGTCGGAGCAGGCCGTTCGACGCAACGCAATCCTCGTCGGCGCCGCGGCCCTGCTGGCCGTCGTCGTCATCAGCGCGCAGCTCCTCGCCTAGAGATAGGATTCGATCAGGCGCCTCGCCTCCGGGCCGTCCCATGCGGCCGGACCGATGAGGCGCCCGATCTCGCGGCCTTGGGCGTTGATCAGGATCGTGGTCGGCATGCCGATCACCTTGAGCTCGGTGCCGACGCGGGCGGTCGGGTCGGCGTAAAGCGCGAGCCCCTCGATCTTGTTGTCCTTTAGGAACTTGCGCGCGCCGTCGAGGCCGGCCTTGTCCACCGCCAGCGCCACCACCTGGAACTTGTCGGAGCCGAGCTCCTTTTGGAGCCGCGCCAGCGCCGGCATCTCCTCGCGGCAGGGTGCGCACCACGTGGCCCACAGGTTCAGGAGCACGACCTTGCCGGCGAAGCTGGACAGGCTCACCTCCTCGCCCTTGCCGTCGAGGAAGCGGACGTCGGCCAGCTCGGTCGGCGACTTCTTCATCACGAAGGTGGTCATGGCCCCGGTGAGCAGAGGATTGACGCCGGGCCGATGCGATCTTTCCGAGCGAGTATCGTTGTCAGGGCTGGCCACCATGACGTATACCGCGCCGAAGGCGGCCAGCGCGGCGAGGGCCGCCAGCCAGACGTACACGGCAAGCGGCTTGGCGCCCTTCGCCTTCGATGTCTTTTCGCTCATGGTCTACCTTTCGCCGAGACCGGCCCGCCGACGGAGCACGATCCCGTGACCGACAAGCCTGTGAACCGCATGTGGGGCGGCCGTTTCGCGGCCTCGCCTGCGGAAATCATGGAGGAGATAAACGCCTCCATCGGCTTCGACAAGCGGCTGGCCCCTCAGGACATTCGCGCTTCGAAGGCGCACGCGGCCATGCTGGCGGCGCAAGGTATCATAACGAAGGCCGATGCCCGCGAGATCGCCAAGGGGCTCGATTCGGTGCTGGCCCGCATCGAGAGCGGCGGCATGGACTTCGAGCGCGCGCTCGAGGACGTTCACATGAACGTCGAAAGCCGCCTGAAGGAGCTGATCGGTACGCCGGCGGGGCGGCTGCACACCGCGCGCTCGCGCAACGATCAGGTGGCGACCGACTTCAAGCTCTACGTGCGCGATCAGCTCGACGCGCTCGATGCAGCGCTGCAGCGGCTGCAAATGGCGTTCGTCACCAAGGCCGAGGCGCATGCCGGCACCGTCATGCCGGGCTTCACGCATTTGCAGCCGGCGCAGCCGGTGACCTTCGGCCATCATCTCATGGCCTACGTCGAGATGCTGGGGCGCGACCGCGGCCGCTTCGCCGATGCACGTGCGCGGCTCAACGAATGCCCGCTGGGTGCGGCAGCGCTCGCCGGCACGTCGTTCCCCATCGACCGCGATATGACGGCGGAGGCCTTGGACTTCGACCGGCCGGCGGCCAACTCGCTCGACGCCGTCTCCGACCGCGACTTCGTGCTGGAGACGCTCAGCTCCGCGTCGATCGCGGCCATGCACCTGTCGCGCTTTGCCGAGGAGATCGTGCTGTGGTCGACGCCGCAGTTCGGCTTCATCAAGCTGTCGGACAAGTTCACGACCGGCTCCTCGATCATGCCGCAGAAGCGCAACCCGGATGCCGCCGAGCTGACGCGCGCCAAGGTCGGGCGCATCGCCGGTGCCTTCCAGAGCCTCATCGTGGTCATGAAGGGGCTGCCGCTCGCCTATTCCAAGGACATGCAGGAGGACAAGGAGGTCGCCTTCGACGCCCTCGACAGCCTCGCGCTGGCGATCGCCGCCATGACCGGCATGGTGGAGGACATGGAGCCGGCGCCCGAGCGCATGCGGGCCGCGGCCGGCGGCGGCTACTCCACGGCCACGGATCTCGCCGACTGGCTCGTCCGGGTGCTGAAAATGCCCTTCCGCGACGCCCACCACGTCACGGGCCGCATCGTGCAGGCGGCGGAAAAGCAAAATTTGCCGTTGGATAAGCTGCCCCTGGAGGCCATGCGGGGCGTCGAGCCGCGCATAACCGCCGACGTTTTCTCGGTTTTGAGCCCGGAAAAGTCGGTTTCGAGCCGAACCAGCTATGGGGGAACCGCGCCACAGAACGTGCTCAAAATGGCCCGTGCCTGGCGGAAGCGGTTGGAAAAGGCCTCCCGTAAGGGCTAGAAGAGACCTGTTGGCTTGGCGCCCGCCCTGCCCGGTTGGAGGGGGGTGGTGGCGCCGTGGAGTGCGGGCGTGTCCCCGCATCCGTTAGATCGGTCGGTCGAGGATATGTTGGTAAGCTTGACACCGAGGAGCATCGGCGCGGGTCTCGTGATCGCCGGCCTGTGCCTGGGATTGGGCGCATGCGGCGTGCGCGGCTCGCTCGATCCGCCGCCGTCGGCCAAGGCCGCCGGGACCGCCAAATCGGCCCAGGCCGCCGGCACCCAGCCCGATTCCGCGGCTCCGCCCAAGCAGCACGAGGGCTTCATCCTCGATCCGCTGCTGCGCTAGCGCGAAATCCCGGCGCCGGGCTAGAAGCCCCCATGCATCACTTTCGCTACAGAGGCGGGGTCCTCCACGCCGAGGACGTAAGCCTTGCCCAGATCGCGGCCGAGGTCGGCACGCCGTTCTATTGCTATTCGACCGCCACGCTGGAGCGCCACTACCGGGTGCTGGCCGAGGCGTTCGCCGGCCAGGACGCGCTGATCTGCTACGCCATGAAGGCGAACTCCAATCAGGCGGTTCTGGCGACGCTCGCCCGCCTCGGCGCCGGCATGGACGTCGTCTCCGAGGGCGAGCTGCGCCGCGCGCTTGCCGCGGGCGTGCCGGCATCCAAGATCATCTTCGCCGGCGTCGGCAAGACGCGTGAGGAGATCGCGTTCGCGCTGCAGCAGGACATCCTCGGCTTCAACGTGGAAAGCGAGCCCGAGCTGAAGGTGCTGAGCGAGGAGGCGACGCGCTTGGGGCGACCAGCGCGCATCGCGCTGCGCGTCAATCCGGATGTCGACGCCAAAACGCACGCGAAGATCTCGACCGGCAAGGCCGAGAACAAGTTCGGCATCCCGTATCGACAGGCCCCGCGGCTCTACGCGGAGGCGCGCACGCTGCCGGGCCTCGCCGTCACCGGCATCCACATGCACATCGGCAGCCAGATCACCGACCTGGAGCCGTTCCGCAATGCGTTCCGGCTGATGCGCGAGCTGGCGCAGGCGCTGATCCGCGACGGGCACAAGATCACCCACCTCGATCTCGGCGGCGGGCTGGGCGTGCCCTACGTCTCCGACGGCGAGGACGTGGCACCTCCGCCGTCGGCCTACGCTGCCGTCATCAAGGAGACGCTGGGCGATCTCGGTCTCAAGCTGATCCTGGAGCCGGGCCGCATGATCGTCGGCAACGCCGGCATCCTCGTTTCCCGCGTGCTCTACTCCAAGGAGGGCGTCGACAAGACCTTCACCGTCGTCGACGCCGCCATGAACGACCTGATCCGCCCGACGCTGTACGAGGCGCACCACGAGATCTGGCCGGTCGCGCAGGCCAAGGGCGCCGAGCCGCCCGTCGTGCAGGACGTCGTGGGCCCCGTGTGCGAGACGGGCGACTACCTGGCGCTGGAGCGCAAGCTGCCGCCGTTCGCCGCCGGCGATCTGCTCGCCGTCATGACGGCGGGCGCCTACGGCGCGGTGATGTCGTCGACCTACAACACGCGGCCCCTGGTGCCCGAAGTGCTGGTCCGGGGGCAGGACTATTTCGTCGTGCGCCCGCGCCCGACGTATGAAGACCTCATTGGCCTCGACCGTCTGCCCGGCTGGCTCGTCTGAACGGCGGCTCAAGCTGGCGCCGTTGCGGATGCCGCCTCGGTCCGTGCTAGGCTTCGGCTATGAGCAATCCTCCTCGCCGCGCCCCGCTAGCCCAGATCGCCTTTCTCGTCGTCTTCGGCGCCTTCACGTTGGTGGGGCTCTATCAAGTGATCGACGGCACGGCGACGAAGCTCACGTGGCTCTCGTTTGTCGTCAGCGCGGTGCTGTTTGCCGGCACGGCCTACCGCGTGTCGCGCTCTTCCAAGAAGCCCGGTGCCTGAAGTTTCTCGAGTGCCCTTGAACGGCGGGCTTTTCGCCAGCAACTTATGGTGAACGTCTGTCGAAAGTTTAATGGGCTGGGACAGCGCGGCCGCTAGGCGCGCTCGCCCGAACCCGGGTATCCTGATCGAATGGCCGAGCCCCAGAACGCCCCATCCCCGCTGGACGCCAAGTTTGCGCGCAAGGTGACGCTGAGCCGCTTTGCGCTGTTCTTCGAGCGCCTGTGGCCGCGCCTGTGGCTGATCTTAAGCGTCGCGGGTCTGTTCCTCGTCGTCTCGCTGCTCGGCATCTGGCCCTATTTGCCCGAGCTGGCGCATCTCGCGCTCTTGGCCGCCTTCGCGATAGCCGGCGTTGCCGCGCTCGTCTTCGCCGCCCGCGTGCCCTTCCCCGGCCGCGAGGAGGCCGTCCGGCGCATCGAGCGCGTCTCCGGCGTCCCGCATCGGCCGGCGTCCTCCTACGAGGACACCATCACGGCCAACGCCGACGATCCGCGCACCAGCGCCATCTGGCAGGCGCACCGCGCGCGTCTCGCCGCGGCGCTGTCGCGCCTGCGCGTCGGCAATCCGCACCCGCGTACCGACCGCGCCGACCCGATCGCGCTGCGTGCGCTGCTGCTTCTGGGCGTCGTCGCGCTCGCCGCCCTCGTCGGCGACGGGGCGTCCGATCGCATCCGCTCCGCGTTCCGTCTGCAGTCCTCGGTGGCGCTCGCCTCGGCGCGCCTCGATGCCTGGGTGACGCCGCCCTCCTACACCGGGCGCGCGCCCGTCATGCTCGCCGACGGCGCCCGCGGGGCCGTGCAAGCGCCCGAGAAAGCGAAATTGATCTCGGTGCCCGAACGCAGCGTTCTGATCGTGCGCACCTCGGGCAGCGGGCTCGGCGCGCCGAGCCTGGAGGTGCTGGCCGAAGGCGCGACCGAGAAGCAGACGGTGACGGCGAAGACGCCGGAGGCGGGCAAGGCGACAAGCTCGCGCAACGAGATCTCGGAGCTGCGCTACGAGCTGCGGAAATCGGCCGAGGTTCGCGTGCTGGTCGCAGGCGCCGAGCTCGGCCGCTGGGCCTTCTACGTCACGCCGGACGAGGCGCCCAAGATCGCCTTGACGAAAGAGCCGCGGCGCACCAAGCGCGGCTCGCTCAGGCTGAATTACTCGGTCGAGGACGACTACGGCGTCGTCTCGGCGGAGGCCAATCTCAAGAAGGTGAAGCAAAAGAAGCCGCCGCCCGATCCCTCCAAGGACTGGGCGCGCACCAACGTCCTGAAGGGCCCGCGCCCACCCCTCGAGCGCCCGCCCGCGATCACGCTGCGTCTGCCGCGCGGCGAGACCAAGGAAGCGCAGACCTACATCGATTTCGGCCCCCACCCCTACGCCGGTCGCGAGGTCTTCCTTACGCTCGAGGCGCGCGACGTCGCCGGCAACATCGGGCGCTCGAAGCCCGTGCGCCTGGTGCTGCCGCAGCGGCATTTCGAGAAGCCTTTGGCGCGCGCCGTCATCGAGCAGCGTGCCAAGCTGATGGACGATCCGCGCTATCGCGACCAGGTGCTGCTCGCGCTCGATGCGCTCACCACCGAGCCCGAAGGCTTCATCGACAGCCCCGCCATCTATCTCGGCCTGCGCACGGCCTACCGTCAGCTCGATCGCGACGATAGCCGCGAGGGACGCAAGAGCGTCATCGACGGTCTTTGGGATTTGGCGCTGAAAATCGAGGACGGCGATCTCTCGGATGCGGAGCGCGCGTTGCGCCAGGCGCAGGACAAGCTCGCCGACGCGCTGGAGAAGGGTGCGCCCGACTCCGAGATCGATCAGCTCATGCAGGAGCTGCGCGACGCTTTGAGCAAATACGTCGAGCAGCTCGCCAAGAACAACAAGGATCAGATGCCGCCCGAGGGTCTCGATCCCAACAATCAGCAGCTCTCGCAGCAAGACCTCGAGCGCATGATGCAGAACCTCGAGGACATGACCAAGGCCGGCTCGCGCGAGCAGGCCCAGCAGATGCTGGCGCAGCTGCGCGATCTTCTGGAACGTCTGCAGTCGGGCCAGATGTCGAAAAAAGAAGGCCAGCGCGGCCAGATGATGATGAAGAAGCTCAATGAGCTCGGCGGTCTGGTCGGCCAGCAGCAGCGCCTCATGGACGAGACCTACAAGCAGCAGCGCCAGGGCCAGATGACGCCTGGCGGCACCATGCCGGGTGGCGAGCAGGGACGCGAGACGCAGCAGCAGGGCCGCCAGGGTCAAGGCGAGCGTGGGCAAGGCAGCCAGCAGGGCCAGCGCGGGCAGGGCCAGCAGCAGGCCGGCCGCCCGGGCCTGAGCGAGCAGCAGCGCCAGCTCAAAGAGCAGCTGGAGCAGTTGCGCAAGGAGCTGGACGAGCTCGGCGCCAATTCGCCGGAGCTAAAGGGCGCGCGCGAGGCCATGGAGGACGCGCAGCGGTCTTTAGAGCAGGGCGACACCAACAACGCGCTCGGCGATCAGTCGAGCGCGCTCGAGCAGATGCGCGAAGGGGCCAAGAAGATGGCCGAGGGCATGCAGGAGGGCGGCGCCTCCCGCTACGGCCAGAACAGCGAGCAGCGTGATCCTTTGGGACGCCCGCAGCGCTTCCAGGGACCGGATGCCGGCAACTCGGTCAAGGTGCCCGACGAGATCGACATGCAGCGCGCCCGCGCCATCATGGAGGAGCTGCGCCGCAAATTGGGGCAGCCCGCGCGGCCGACGATGGAGCTCGACTATTTCGAGCGCCTGCTGCGCCGCTTCTGATCTTTCCCCATTGGCTTGGGGATCATCCCCTCACCCGGAAGCTCATATGCATTCGCTTCCGACCTCTCCCCCTGGGAGAGGTGAGGGCGTGCGCGCGACGCTATGCTACGGCGCGGCGGGGCGGGCGGCGAAGCGAACGGCCAGCCCGCTCACCACCTGATGGCTGATGATCTCGGTGTCGATGTGCCCGCCCGCGGGCGCCTCGCCGTTGATCCAGCGCTGGAGCTGCCGCCACAGGTCGGCGCCGAGCCAGCTTCCCTCCATCTGCGACAGCGGCGCGTCGTACTGGCCGTAGGTGAACTTGTATTCCACGAAGAACGACATGCGCGCTAAGCGCACCTCGATGCCGAACAGTGCCTGACCGGCGGGACCGGCGAAGTTGTACTCGTAGGTACGCGGGTGTCCCGGCGCCGCGAGCCCGACCTCGGTGTGGGGCAGCAGCGCGCCGGCGCCGAGGCCGACGTAGGGGCTCACCCGCGGCCCGATCGACGGCAGCCGCAGCAGGCCGGTGAGCAGCAGCATGTTGTGGCCGTGCGAGAACTCCATCTTCCGCACGATGTCCTTGATGCGCGTGCGGGCGGGGAGCTCCTTGCCGTCGAGGTGGCCGGAGAACGATGCCTCTTCGTCCCGATCGGCTATCGCCTTGGAGTGAATGAAGTCGACCATGAATCCGGTCTTGCCGCCGGTGAACCACTGCGCAACGCGGGCGCCGTAATAGATCGGGTTGTGGAAGGGTTCGGCGCGCCAGTGGACGGGATCGATGGTGAAGTCCTCGGCCCCGTCTTTGTGAATGCGCACCGCGCTCGGGTAGGTGTAGGGCGCGCCGCCGTAGGCGCCGACCATGGTCTCGCGCGTGGGCAGCGTGCTGCTCGCCGATCCGGACCCGTCGCGCTCGGCGCGGCTCGGCTCGGACGGCAGCGCGCTCTGCTCCAGCACGTTGGAGGCGGCCAATGCGGTGATGAGGCCGGCGGCTGCGAGCGCGGAGAGCTTGTCGAGGAGTTTGGCGTGGTCGCGCACCTCGTGCGCACCCGTCCAGCCGAACGTGAGGATGCCCGTCATCGACACGATTGTTCCCCCAATGCTCTTATTTGATCTGGATCAACGAGATAGCCTGCCGAGCTTGGCCGGCAAAATAGGCCAGCCAAGGGCCGACAACAAATCACGATGAACGTCGCACCCATGTGCCGCGTTGACGCGGCTTCAGGCCACACTTTAGGAGGGCGCGCGCGGGCCGGCCAGGCGTTCGAGCATGCGCTGGACCGCGACGATCTGCGTCCCGTTGCGCGTGAGGTAGTCGCGCCCCGTATAGCCCCACCAGTCCCAGCAGCCCTGCGGGTTGAGCGGCGTGGTGGCGGTCTGCGGGAACAGCACAATGAGGTTGTTGGTGTCCGCCCAGCGGGCAAACCCGGTATCGTGGGCGAACCCTTCGCCCACGAACGTGCGGTTCTGCCCGCAGCCGTGGAAAGCGATGTGCACGCGGCAGTCGCCGGCTTGGCTGCACGCCTTCGGCACGTAGGCGATGCCGCGGTCGCTCAGGCCGTGGTTGGCGAGGTCGGCCGTGAACGGGCTCTGATCGAAGAGCATGAACGTGCCGGTCGCCGTGTCGGCGCGCGGATTGAGCGACCCGTAGATCTGCTTGAGAATGGCGCCGGCCTGATCGTAGTCGCAATCGACGATGTAGGGCTTGCCCGTGTAATCGCAGGCGGGGCCTTTGTCCTCGGTGACGAAGCCGTGGCCCGCCGGCAGGTTCGAGACGTACTCGATCTGCGCGTCGGGCACGCCCACAACCTCGTAGAACTTGCGCGCGGCATCGACGATGGGCGGCACCACCGTGTGGTCGTCCTTGCCGGAAAAGAGATAGATGCGATCGGCCTTGATCTTGTCGACCGGATCGATGCGGCCATGCTCGGCCAGCCGCCCGGCACGATCTGCGAGCTGTTGAGGGTTGGGCACGCCGAACGCCTCCAGCGCATTGAGCATGCATCCGTTGATGGCCTTCGTGAGGTTGAGCAGCGCGGTGCCCGGACCGGGGATGACGTCGGCGTAGAGGCTTTCGGCGCAGCCGTAGGGTCCTCCCGCGACGATGCCGGCGCCGACCACCTCGTCGGAGTGGGCCACTTCAAACTGTCCGGCCATGTAGGCGCCCGACGAGACGCCGGAGACAGACGTTTTCTCCAGATCGGCGCCGAGTGCGGGCAGCTCGGTTGCCGTGTCGCCGCCGCAGCCCGCGAGCAGGCCGGCGAGCGCCAGCATGGCGGCCGCGATGCGAGAACGTTGTTTCATCTTGTTCTGGCTCGTTCCGGGGGCTGCATGGAATCGGCAGATTAGCCCTTATGCCGATGGCCCGCCATTGCCGCGCGGCTACCGCAGACGCACCGTCACGCGGTCAACGCGGCCCTTGGCGTCGATCACCGACAGCTTGACGAAGCCGGGACCCTCGGGCTTCCAGAATACCTGGCGTGCCCGCGGGTCGGAGGAGATTGGCGCGCCGTCGACGAGCCAGGTGAGCGGCAGCACGCCGCCGCTCGCCTTCAATTGAACAGGAGAATCCTCCTCGGTCTCGACTTCGGCCCGGTCGGGCGGGAACGCGATTGCGACGCGCGGCTCGAGGAACAGACCTTGGGCGATGTCGGTGCCGCCTTCGCGGAACCGCTTCAACGGCGGCGGCAGGTCGGAGCCGGTGGCGCGGACGACTCCGGCGGGCGCCGGCGGCAGGGGTTTGCGCCTCATGCCGAGACGGGCGAAAGCGTCGAACAGGATGGGAGCGGCCGCGAGCCGGCCGACAAGACCGGGCGTCGAGGCGCCGTCGGGGCGTCCCACCCACACCGCGATCGTATATTTCCCGTCGTAGCCGACCGCCCAGGCGTCGCGATAGCCGTAGGAGGTGCCGGTCTTGTAGGCGAAGCGCCCGCCCTTGGCATTCAGCGGCGGGGGCGCATCCTTGAGGATGTCGGTCACGTACCAGGCGGCGATGGGCGACAGGACCTGCTTGGCGGCGGCCGCATGTTTCCCGTGAAGCAATGCGCGGAGCACCTCTTGGCCCGCGCTTTCGCCCTGGCGGTGGGTGAGGACAACCGCATCGCCGCCATTGGCGAGGCTCGAATAAAGCGTGGCGAGGTCGTGCAGCGTCAGGCCGACGCCGCCGAGCGCCATCGCCAGCGTGGGCGCGGTTCCATCGGGGAATTGCGGCTCGACGCCGATGCTGCGGAAGCGGCTGGCGAGCCTGCCGGGGCCGATGGCGGCAAGGACCTTGACCGCCGGGATATTGAGCGATTGCGCCAGTGCATCGCGGATTTTCACCGTGCCATGGTAGCTTTCATCGAAGTTTTTCGGCGCGTAGGAGCCGAAGCGCGCCGCGCGGTCCTCGATCAGCGTCTCCGGGTGGGCGATCCCGGCATCGAAAGCGAGGCCGTAGATGAACGGCTTCAAGGTGGAGCCCGGTGAGCGCACGGCCCGCGTCATGTCGATGGCGCCGAGGCGGTCGTCGTCGAGATAGCCGGCCGATCCCACGTGCGCGATCACCTCCCCGGTCGTGTGGTCGACGGCGAGGATGGCCGCCGACAGCTTCTGCCCCAGAAGCTTGGTTTGCTCCTCGGCGAGGTGCTCCAGCGCCATCTGCAGGTCGCGGTCGATGGTGAGCCGGTGCACGCTTCTGATCGGATCGGCGATCACTTCCGATTCGGATAGGTGGGGCGCGATCTTCGGAAAGGCGAGGCGCTTGTTCGGCACCGGCTCGAGCCGCGCGCGGTCGGCTTCCGCCTGCGAGATCACGCCGGCATCGACCATGCGCTCGAGCACGTAGTTGCGGGCAGCAAGCGCCGCCTTCGGATTGCGATCGGGACGCCGCACCTCGGGCGATTGCGGCAGCGCCACGAGGAGAGCGGCCTGGGCGACCGACAGGTGCCGCGGCTCTTTTCCGAAGTAGGCGAGCGATGCGGCGCGTACGCCTTCGATGTTGCCGCCGAACGGGGCAAGGCGCAGGTACAGCTTGAGAATGTCGTGCTTCGACAGGTGCCGCTCGAGCTGCAGCGCGCCGACGATCTGGCGCAACTTGGCGCGTCCGGAACGCTGGTAGTTGCCTTCGATCAGGCGCGCCACCTGCATGGTCAGCGTCGAGCCGCCCGATACGATGTGGCCGTAGCGCACGAACTGCCCGGCCGCACGGATGAACGCGCCGATATCGACGCCCGGATGCGAGTAGAAGCTGCTGTCCTCGAAAGCCATCAGCATGGCGAGATAGCGTGGGTCGACGTCTTTGGGATCGACCGGGAGCCGCCAGCGGCCTTCCGGCGTGGTAAAGGCGCGCAACAGGCGCCCGTCGTGGTCCAGCACGATGGTGGAGACGCGCCGCGCCTCTTTGAGATCCGGGTCGCCCAGATACACGGCTGTAGCGTAGAGGGCGCCGCCACCGACGGTCACGGCGAGGACGATCGAGCCGAGGAAAACGACGACAGGCCGCCGCCACCGCCGCCATACCGCGACGACGCGCTCGGTGGGGAGAGAGACAGAAGGAATGGTCTGGAACAAGCGCTCTACCATCATGTCGTTCGGTCAGTGTTGCGGCATCACGTTAACGTCCTGCGAATTCATTGCCCACATGAGCGTCCTTCCTAGCCCTTCCCCACCCCGAAAGCCCCTCCGCCAATAGGCGCAGGGGCGTTAGGGGTAGGTCTAGCGCCTTCAATCCGCCGGCGTGACGGTCAGGGTGCCGGCCCCGGTGCGCGCGTAGCGCTGCGGGCGGTACATGTCCTCAACCGTCGCTGCCGGGTGCACGAAGGTGCCCGGTGTCACCGCACGCACCACATAGGCAACCGTCGCCGAGGCGGCGGGTTCCTTGGCCTGCGTCGTGCCGTCGGGCGTGCTCTCGGTATTGGCACTCTGCACTTTGGTGCCGGTGAAGTTGAAGGCTGCGACAAAGCGGTCGTCGCGGAACTCGGAGTGCTCGGGCCGCGCGGTCGCGTTAAGCCAGGCCAGCGACTTGATGTCGCCGCCGTCGACGATGCGCGGATTCTCGATCTCGAAGCCCGCCGGCAGGTGATCGACGAGCAGCACGCGACCGCCCGCATCCTGCGCCTCGACCTTAACGACCGCCACGAAGCGCTCGTTCTGCTTGACGGTGGCCGTGCCGCCGCTGGCGCTGGCAAGCTCCACGGGCGTGCCGTCGAGCGCATAGAAGCTACGCTCGATGGTGAAGCCTTTGGAGGCCGCCGGCTCAGGCGTGAGTGCGGCGCCGATGACGGTGACGACGGCATCCACGGCCGTGTCGCCTTCGTTGGCGACGGTCAGCGGCGCCTTGGAAAGCGCGTCCGCTGCAATCGACCGCATCACCGAGCCGACGACGGGTGCGCCGTTGACGACGAGCTTCGCCGTCTTCGCCTGCTCGGTGAGCGCATTGGCCGCCAGCAACATCCACGCCTGCTCCTGGGTGGAGGTGTAGTCGCGGCCGAGATACGCCTTCGAGATCACGTTGACGAGCTTGGGTGCTTCGACCGTGGTCATCTTGGTCTCGGTCGCGAGCGTGACCAGCGCGGCGCTGTCGCGCAGGTCCGAGCCGTAATCGGCGCGATAGCTATAGGCGCCGGTCGGCTCCTCATCGAGGTTGGAAAGCGCCGTGGCAAAGGCGTGCTCCGCCCGCGTCTTGTCGCCCATCATGGCGAGTGCCGCGCCGAGCTGAGCCTGCGCCAGGGGCGAGGAGAAGCGGTCGATGCGCGTATCGGCGTAGTAGCGCAGCTCGCCGATCGGCGCCCGGCCGTTGCGCGCGAGCACATAGAGGGCATACGCGCGGTCCTCGCCGCCCTTCTCGAAGTCCTCCGCGTAGGCGATGAAGTTCGCCAAGCGGTCGAGCGCTTGGCCGAAGCCTTGCGGGTTCACCGCGAAGCCCTGCTCCTTGGCGCGCGTCAGGAAGTCGGTGACGTAGCCGGTGAGCCAGAGATCGCCGTTGCCGGGGCCCCAGACACCGAAAGCGCCCGAGCCGTCCTGCATGTCGAACACGTGGTCGATGGCGGCCTGCACGCGCTCTTTCAGCGCCTTGTCCTGTGCCAGCCCAACATCACCCGAGAGTGCGTTGGCATAAAGGAGCGGCAGGGCGCGGCTCACCGTCTGCTCGGCGCAACCGTAGGGGTAGCGGTCGAGCGCGGTCAGCAGCCCCGGCACGTCGAGCGTCGCGGTCGGGCCGACGCTCAGGTTGATGCGCGTGCGGCTGGGGATGAGGTCGTGAACCAGATCGGGGGACAGCGTGATGCTGCCGCCGCCGGGTTTGAGCGAAGCCACCGTCGTGCGCTTGATGTCGCCCGCGGGCGGCTTCACGTCGAAGGTGAGCTGACGCGCCACGTCGATGCCGTCCGGGCCGGTGACGTGGATGTCGTAGGTGAGCTCGCCCACGGCCTTAGGCTTGATGGCGACGTGCTCGGAGCGGCGCTCGCCTTCCTTCAGGTCGAGCGTGCCGTTGTGCACGTCCGCGCTGCCATCCGCGATCTTGAGCGTGTAGGCGGCAGCGGGGCCTTCGACGTTGTGCACGGCGATGTCGAGGCGCGCCTCGTCGCCGAGCGTCAGGAAGCGCGGACCAGATGCGGTCAACGCCACCTTGTCGCGCACGATCACGTCTTTGGCCGCATGCCCGAGCTTGCCGGCGCTCCAGGCGACCGCCATGACGCGCACAGTTCCGTTGAAGTCGGGCAAATCGAAATCGACTTTTGCTGTGCCATCGGCCCCGACGGTGACAATGCCCGAATAGAGCGCGACGGTTTCCTCCACGGGCGGGTTGCCCTGCAGGCCGGCAGCGCCGGCGTCGCCGCCTGAGCGCAAGGTTCCGCGGTCGGCGCGCATGCCGTCGATCAGGCGACCATAAAAGTCGCGGATCTCGAGCCCCATGCGCCGCTGGGCGTAGAACCAGCCTTCGGGTGCGGGCGTTTGGAACCGCGTCAGGTTGAGGATGCCGAGGTCGACGGCCGCAACCGTGATGCGGGCTTCTTCTCCGGCGTCGAGACCGGAGACCTTGACCGGCACGGTGAGCGTGGTGCCGGACTTGATCTTCTCGGGCGCATCGAGTGCGACGTCGAGCGTATTGGCCGACTGGTCGAGACCGATCCAGGCGACGCCGATGGCGCGCGACGGCATGCGCTTCAGGGATTCGTCCATCGGCCGGTAGAGCATGGCGGTGACGTAGGCGCCCGGGCCCCAGTTGGAGCCGACGGGTACATCGACCTCGCCGCCGCCGTCTGCGATCTCGGCTTCCTGCATCGACAGCAGCCCGCCGGACACCACGGCAACCAGTGCCTTGCCGCCCTTCTTGGTGGCGATGCGCAATTTGGCGGCATCGCCCGGCTTGTAGCTGGCGCGGTCGAGCGCGACGTCGAGGATCTCAGGGCTGTCCGCCTCGTCCGCGGTCGAGTACCAGCCGGCGTTGAAGGTGATGCTCGCCGCCGGGCCGCTCGGATCGGCGCTCGTGACCTCGAGCTTGTAGCGGCCGTAGCTGACGCGCGCGGCAATCTTGGCAAGCTCGCCCTGCGCGGTGGCGGCGATGGTGCCATCCGCAACCTTGCGGGTGAGCGTTACGGCCTCGTAGTACCACTGCCCGTCGCGGCGGTACCACTGCCAGTTGGTATCGAGGCGCTGAAGCTGCCAGGTGAGATCCGGCGCGGCAATGCGCTGGCCGTTGCCGTCGAGCTCGACGACCTCGAACTCCGCCGTCTGGTTGTCGTCGAGGTCAGAGCCCTTGAACAGCGACTTGATGCCGATGCGGGCTTCTTTCAGGTCGACCGGAATGGTGACGCTGCGCTCGATCGTGCGCCCGCCTGCCTCACGCAGGCGCAGCACAACGTTGGCCTCCAGCGGCTTGGCGGTGTGGGGGATCTGCGGGAGCGTCACGGCGATCTCGGCGTTGCCTTGGGCATCCGTCGTCGCTTCCGCGTCGAGCGGCTTGCGCACGGGATCGACGCCCTCGTCCGCTTGTCCGAACTGGAAGCCGGCAAAGCCCTCGACGTCCTTGTTGGACGGCTTGACGATGATGTCGCCTTCGATGGCAAGGCCCTCGGCCGGCGGCCCGTAGAGATAGCGGCCCGCGGCCTTGATGGTCGCGGTCTCGCCCGGCGTCAGCGCGGCAACGGGCGGCTCGAGCTTGAGGTCGAGGCGCTCAGGCACGAAGTCCTCGACCAGGAACGACACCTGCGTAAGCGGATCGCTGTTGGGGTCGGTGTGCAGCTTGGCGCGCCAGGTGCCCGTCATGGCGGAGGGCGGCAGGCCCAGAGTGAGCTCGCGTCCGCCCAGGCCCTTGTCGGTGAGCGTGTAGCGGCGGTGCTCGACGCCGTCCGGGCGCGTCACGATCAGCGTGACGGGGAGGGTCGCCGCCTTGCCGGCAGCATCGCGCAGCAGACCGGTAATATGCACCTCCTCGCCGGGGCGGTAGATGCCGCGCTCGGTGTAGAGGTAGCCGTCGAGCGGCCCGGGTGCCTCGCGGCCCTTGACGCCGCGGTCGGTCAGATCGAAGGCACCGGCGGTGAGATCGAGGAAGGCATACTCACCGTCGTCGCTTTCGGCGACCAGCAGCGCCGGCTGCAGCCCGCCTTCGCCGCGCGACAGGCCGGACTCGAAGTGCGCATAGCCGTTGGCGTCGGATTTGGTAGTGCCCAGCACCTCGTTGTTGCGGGCGATGAGCTTCACGTTGACGGCGCCCGAAGGCTTGGCCTCGGCGAGCGAGCGCACGAAGGCGTGCACGCCGTCGTCACCGGAGAAGGCGGTGAGGCCGAGGTCGGAGACGATGAACCACTGCGTCGCCTCGGTATAGTAGGTCTCGCGCGACTTCTGCGTGGGCTTGGCGATGGCGACGTAGACGCCGGGCTTCAAGGTGCCGATGGCGTCGGTGACGGGAAGCGCGGTCGTCACCTCCTCGTTGAGCTTCTGCGGCACGTCCATCGTGCCGGTGTAGACGCGCTCGCCGGTGCGCCGCTTGATGTTCTCTACCTCGTAGCTGGAGAGCTGGCGCTGGAAGTCGCCGCTGTCGAGCGTGCCCATGAGGCTGCGGTCGCCGATACGATAGACCTCGACCTCGACCTTGGAGGTGTTGACGGTGACAAGCGGAATGCCCTGCTGGCCGCGGCTGGGGAGGACGTAGCTCTTGCCCGAGAAGCGCACGAAGGGCTTGCGGTCGGGCACGTAGACGGCGATGTCGATCTGCTTTTTCAGGTTCTCGTCGACGTCGGAGGGCAGGCCGGCGCGCAAGCCGACCTCGTAGCGCTCGCCGTGGGCGAGGCCTTCAATGCAAAGCTGCGCGCCCTCGACCACGATGCTTTGGGGGTCCTTACCGTCGACCGAGACGTATTTGGAGAAATCCACCTGCGCGCGTGACAGCGGTTCGGAGAACTGCAGGCAGAGCCGCGGGCTCGCGGTTTCCGATTCGGTCTTGTAGTCGGTCATGCGGAAGCCGTGCTCGGCGAGCAGCTTGTCGTAGAGCCGGTGCACGCTCGGGTCGTCGGAGAGCGCGAGGCTCGTCTTCAAAGCGTCGATGGCGGGGCGCCAGTAGGAGCGCCGCTGCAATGCGGCGGCGAGAACGATGAGGGCGTTCGCCTTCAATTGCGTTTCTTGCGCGCGCTGGTAGGCGAGGTAGGCCGCGCCCGAAGCATTGACCGGAAAGTCGTAGCGCTCGTTGTACTTGTCGGGATCGGGTTGAATCGCGAGCAGCGCGCGCGCCAGCCCGAGCCAGGCGGCGGCATCGTTTGCGTCGGCGACGACGGCGCCGGCAAAGCTGCGCGAGGCGCCGCGCGGGTCGGCGGCAAGCATGCGCTCGCCCTCGGCGCGCAGGGCCGCTGCGTCGCGGCTGCCGAGCTGCCAGTTCGCCTTGAGATAGGTCTCGTAGCGTTCGGCGTCGGCCTCGACGTCGTGATGAGCGAAGGTCCGCTCTTGCGCCTGGGCAAGTGCGACGGGGAACAGGAGAGCGAGTGCGAGGAAAACGTGCGCGAGATACCGCATGGGGGGCCACCTTGGGGGGAAATGTGCCGAGCGATCCAAGCTCACTATGGAAGCCGGATCGATCATGGTGAACCCCATCACGGCCCAATGTCCGTACGGCGGCGATATCCGTTCAATTATCGGGAGTTCATGCGACTTGCGGCCTTATTCGCTTGCATAAGAAAAGAGGCCGGTCACCGACCGGCCTCCCTAGCGTTTGTCGATGCAGCAGAAGCCTTTGTCACTGACGCCGGAAGCTCTCCGGACGCGCAAAGGCACTGGCGGCAATGCCGGTGAGATGCGGTGCGAAGGACGGCGGCACCTGCGGGGCCGAACGCAAGGGCACGGCCGCGTGCCACAGGCGCTCGAACGAGCGGGCGGCGAGGCTGGCGGCGTCGGGCGCATTGGCCGAAAATCGCTCGAACGTGTCGCGCTTGGTCGGCTCGCGGCGCATGCAGTCGCCGATCCAGCTCCGGTCGGGTGCCAGCACCAGCTGCTCGTGGGCGGCGAGCAGGCGGGGATCACGCGCTATGCGAACCTCGCCGGACAGGCCGAAGGGCGTGGTGTCGGTCTTGGCGGTGCTCGCGTTGACCTCGCAAAAAATGACGCGGATCGAGACGTTTGCGGCGGCGAGCTTCTGAGCATTGGCGCGCAACGCCAGGGCAACGGGGCTCCCGGGCGAGCGGCAGAGCAGCAGATAGGTGCCCGCCGTCTGCATGCCGTGCAGGGTGCGCGTATCCAGATCGCCGGCAATAAACTCACTAATCTTGGCTACTTTCTCCCCAACGGCTGCGCTGTCGGGTCGGGAAGAAGAAGCATCGAATGTCATGAGCGCAGTCCCCTTGGTTTGCCCAGGTCGGACACGAGCAATTCGTCCCCGCCCAGGTGTTCATCTTGTGCGCCATTAAGGTGACAATTGGGTTAAGCAAACCTTGCGGACCGCAACCCTCATGCACCGCTATGTGCGCGCCTCCCTCCGTCACTCCGCCATTCTGCGTAGGACCAGCGGCGGCTCGAATGCAGGCGTCTCTTCCGTATCGGTCATCTCGTTGGCAGCGATTGCAGGTGTTTCGGTCGATTGCGTCTCGGCAAGCGTCAGCTCCAGCTGCGGTTGCCCGGCCGAGATTTCGGGCGCCGGGTCAGGCCCTTGTTGCGCCAAGGCGGCGAGCCCTTCGGGCAGCGTGGCCTGGCTCACGGGCACGCGGAATGTCGCGGTTTCGCGCGTGAGCTCCACGTCGATGGCCGAATCGCTCGATTGCTCCTCGACGGCGGCGAGCGCGGCGGAGAGGCGGTCTGCGAGGGCCTGCGTGCTGCGCGCGCCGGCGCCGGCGCGGGGCGTGGGAAACGGCACAACGATGTCGGCCGGCTCGTCGGATTGCGCGGATTTCCCGGGCGCGGTGTTGCTGTTCGCCGGCGCCGGCGTGGCGTCGGCGTCTTCTGCCTCGTCGTCGAGGTCGCGATACGTGGCAAGCTCGGCCTGCGCGAGGCTCGCATAGGAGCCGAAGCGCTGATGGTAGTCGGAGGGCGGCTTCGAACGGGGCGACGCCTCGCTCCGGCGCATTGAACCGTCATCCGGACCTGCTGCCGCGGCGGGCTCGCCGGGGCGGTGCTTGAACACCTCGCGCAGATTGTCTGCTTTCGTGTCGAGACCGGGAAGATCGAACCCTTGCGGGCGCACCGATGGCCGGCTCGCGGGGCTCGATCGGGTTTCCTCGCGGCCCGGCGCTGTCTGCTGCTGGCGGCGCCGGTCGGCCGCCACGCGCCCTGCTGCGCCCATGACGGCGCCCAGGATCATCTCCGGCCACGCGCCGCTCTTGAAGGCGTAGATGCGGAACGCCGGGCTCTCCTCATCGCTGCGGTCGGAGACGAACAGCGCCTTGATCCGGCGCCAGGCGCGCGGCACCGGCGCCAGACGCTGCTCGCGATAGCACTCGATGAACTTCGAACCCTGACGGCGCAGCTTGCGCTGGGCGACAAGGCCCGGCGCGATTTTCCAGGGGCGCGTCAGCACCCCCTGGCCTTCGAGCGCGTAGCACAGGTTGGCGAGCGTCTGCGCGTCGCGGCGCAGCTCGTCGCGCTCGGGGTGGGCGCGCGGCGCGTTCAAGGGTACGGCGACGTAGTAGGTGCCGCCCAATTCGAAGATCACCTCGCGGAACACGTCGAATGAGCGCCGTAACTCCTCGTGATTGTGGATCTCGTTGAAGCGCGACAGGATCGGGAACACCGGCCCGCGCTCGGCCTCGAGCATGCGCTGGCGCGTGGCGACGAAGCGGTTCATCGGCCGCCCGATGGAGACGAGCAGCAGGCACAGGTCGACGAATACGGCGGTGCCGAGCGGGATGTAGTCGCGTTTCGAAAGACCCGCGGCCTCATCGTTGAGCGCGCGCAAGGCCGCCGGGTTCTCGATCGACTGGACGGCGCGCTGCTGCAACGCGCGCAGCTCGTCGGCCGAAGGCGGCAGCTTGAACGAAAGCATGCCGTAGAAGGTCGCGGTCAGGCGCCGGAAGGCCTCGATGGTGGCCTCCGAGCCTTCCACCGCGGCGATCTCGGGCTTCTCGAGGTTGGGAAGCTGGTCGATGGCGCGCACGACGCCGCGCAGCGCCATCTGCAACTGCGCGTCCGGGCAGGAGACGGTGCCGCCGCTGCCATCGGGGAACTTGGTGCGCTCGGCGCGGTCGGCGAGGTCGGTGCGGATCTGGCGCAGCTGCGGATCGGTGCGGAAGGCATTGAACCCCGTCACCGTCATGTCGAGCTGGCGTCCGAGCCCGCGCATGAAGGCGTTGCGGGTGCCGCTCTTGGGATCGATGATCGATGGGTCGTCGGCGACGATCTTGGCGAGCTCGGTGTCCAGTACCGCCATCTCGCCCTTTACGGCGCCGATGCGGCCCTTGACGAAATCGCTGGCGAAGGAGAAGCGGGCGGCATCCTCGTCGCGCATCTTGCGGCGCGGACCATCGCCGGGCGACGAGTTGGGGCAGGAGGTGCCTTTGGTGCGCTCGATCTCGGCCTTTTGCGTGGAGACGGCGGAGAGCTGCAGCAGTGTCGCCTGCAATTGCTCCAGCCGGGTCGAGGCGCCGTGCAGCGCCGACTGCACCTGGCCGACGGCGCTCGTCGCCGAGCGCGCGGCTTCCGAGCGGCTTTCCAGCACCTTCCAGTAGAACCCGAAGCCGAAGCCCACGGAGATGAGCGTCAGAAAGATGTAGCCGGCGACGTAGGTGAGCTTGGTGAAGGTATCGATGGGCGAGAAGATCTGATCGAGCAGCCACACGATCATGGTCATCAGCATGCCGACCGAGAAGCCGATGATCACCTTATGCAGGAGCGGCAGCGAGCCCATGTTCGACTGGATGAGCTCCAGCATCCCGACGTAGGTCGCGACCCACGACAGGGCCGCCAGCCCGACGATGAGCACCAGCTTTTTCCAGTCGCGCGGCTCGCGCGGGGCCTCTTCCCACGCGTCGGCGCGATCTGAAGGAACGTGCAAGGTATCGGAAATGGGTGCGCGATCTCGCGCTGACCAAAACGCCATGGGTGACCCGCTCAACTTTTCGCGCAAACGAGTTCGTCGAGCCGGCACGATCATGCGTGCAGGACCGCTTCCTCACCGATTGCGCGAACGCCTCTTCGCTCTCAGTGTCTACAAGTCAGCCCCGGCCTCGTGATCCATGACTTTGCTAGCCATGGTTTTTGTCGCCAGTGCGGCGCTCGCGTGACGGTTGACGTCACACACCGCAAAACGCAGGTGCGATTCAGTTGGCGATGAGGTTGCGGCCGATCTCGTCTGCGGCGGTGCGCGCAGACGGCGCCTTTTGCGGCAGCGACACGGTGGCGGGGACGCGAGCGCGCGCACGCAAGAGATCGGGGCGCGGGTGCGCTTTCGCTTCGGTCTCGAGGTCATTGAGCAGCACCTCGAGCAGCGGTGCTGCAACTTGCGAGGAATGCAGCTTGTGGGCCCACGGCTCGCTGGCGGCACCCGTGCCGACGACGACCACGTACGAGTAGGCGGCGCCATTGGCGAACTGCAGCCCACCCGTGACCCATGCATCGACGGTGGCGTCGGGGTCCTCGGTGACTTGCGTGCCCGTCTTGGCGAAATGCAGCCGCAACCCTTTGCGCCGCGCCGCGCACCAGCTCTTGAGGCTCTTCAAGGTTCCGGTGGGCCGGCCGCCCGGCGCATAGCAGAGCGGAGCCTGGAGCAGCGTGCGCAGCAGCCCGCGCGCGCTCCGCCGGATGATCGTGTCGGGAACGACCTTGCCGGTGTCCTGGTAGATCGCGGAGTTGGCGCCGTCGGGGTTCGTGTAGTCGTAGGCCTTGACCAGCGTCGGTGCGCGCACGGGCACGCCGCCGCGCCCGATGAGGCTGGCCAGCACCACGCCTGCCAGGCGGTGCACGCGCCGCGGCGCCGCGGCGACCTGGCCGAGGACGACGGCCGTCGATGGCGGCGTGCCTTCGCCGGCCGCGTTGGTCGGCGGCATGGTGTAGCCCAGCTCGTCGATGAGCTTGGCGATCCGAGCCTGGCCGACGCGCGCGGTGCGGTTCAGAAGCGGATCGTTGAGCGAGCACGCGAAGGAGACCAGCGCCGAGCGTCCGTGCCGCTCGTTGCCGTGACCGCACGCCTCCAGCCCGCGGGCAGGGGACTGCCGGTCGAGGTAGAGCGTCTGCGGGGTATCGCGCCCGGTGTTGGCGATGGCGATCGCCGCAATGATCTTGCCCGTCGAGGCCACCATGCGGCTCTCTCGTGCCGCTTTGTAAAATCCGGTCGCGGCATCGCGCGCGAACGGCGAGCCGAAATAGGCGGCCGTCTCGCCCTGCTCGAAATAGCGCACGATGCGTCCTTCGGCGTCGGCGGCGACGATGATGACGCCGGGGCTCTTTCGCTCAGCCGAAACCTTGGCGGGATCGAGCGTGTAGCCCGGGTCGATCTGGGCGGCAAACTTGGCGTCGAGCGCGGCAAGCCGTGCTTCCGCCCTGCCGGAAAAGCCGAGGTTGTCGCCGGCGTCGAACGTCGTGGTGACGCCGCGCACGCGGTCGCGCCAGCCGAAGCCGTACGCCTGCTTCATCTCCTCGCGCACGCCGTAGCGGGCCGAGCGCATCAGCACATTGGCGCGGATGACGGGATTGGCTTGCGCCCGCTCGGCGTACGCGGGCGCGTAGCGGTCGAGCGCCTCCTGCAGCCGCGGCTTGATCTTGGGATCGGGCGGTCCGCCCGCCATGGCGATGAGGTCGAACAGCACCTGTCTCTGCGTCGCCTCGTCGGGGATCAGCCGTTCCGCGCAGGTGCGCGCGCGCACCTCGGTGAGATAGCGCCAGCGGTCGAGGCGCACGGCATTGAGCCGCTCGCCGCCCTCCAGCAGGATGATGGGGCGGTTGACGGCGGAGGCGAGCACGAACTGCTCGGCGATGGTGAGATCCTTGACCTCCTTGCCGAAGACGATGCGGCCCGTGACCTCGATGCCGTGCAGAGGCGACCCGGCCGTACGCTGGGCAAGCCAAAGATGGTTGGCCGACCACTGCTTCAAGGCCTCGTAGCTGCCGTTGCGCGTGAGCTCCCGCTGGATGACGGGCGCGAGCCACCATTCGCCAAACTTGCGCCGGAGCTTGACGAGTGCGCCCTCGTCGGTGCGCGGCGGTGTCTTGTAGATGACGCGCACGAGCTGCATGGCGAGCGTGGAGCCGCCGATGCCCAAGCTCAAGTGGCGTGCGGCGATGGAGCGGCGCAGCGTCGAGACGGGGATCTTGAGCACGCCCATCAGATCGATGCCGAAGGGATTGAGCGGGCCCCCGAGGTTCTTGTCCTCGAGCAGCACCAGGCATTGCCAGTAGTGCTCGGGAACGTCCCGCACGGGGATCGACTTGTGATCGGGGTTGGCGACGTAGTCGCCGAGGTCGATGGCTTCGCCCGTGTAGTTGATGTCGCGCAGGCTATCGAGGCGCGGATCGAACGTGCCGACGAAATTGCCCTTGGCGTCGTAGATTGCGGTGGCGAGCCAGCGTTCGGCGGCATAGCGCAGCTTCTCGCCAAGCGTCACCTCGCCGACGAGGCCGCGAATGGGCGCGACGACGTAGACGAGCGCAAAGGCGAAGAGGACGTAGAGGAGCGCGGCGCTCGCGACGTAGCGCAAGGGCCCGAGCCTGGGATTGAGCGCCACCCAGTCGAGAAGGACGCGCAAGAGACGAAACGGCAAGAGCGCCAACAGCTCGAGCGCGCGCGCCAGCACACGGAAAACGGCAAGCATATCGGCCGTAGGGGCTTTAGGTCATCACGGCGCAAGCGCGCCCGCTGACATAAAGCCCTAGCCGACCTTTATGGCGGATTTGGCCCCGTCAATGGCGCTTTCCTGAAGCGCCCTGTACTTGCCGACACCTAAGCCGGTCGTTCGTCAGAACGCATGCAATACGACGAACAATCCGACCCCGACCGCTGGACCCAAGAGGGTTGCCAGCACCAGCATCATGAAAGACTTCGCAACCATACCACGATGACCCCGCACCAAACGCCGCTCGCCAAGCACCCCGG
The DNA here is from genome assembly GCA_963776675.1 of uncultured Alphaproteobacteria bacterium. Classification (GTDB taxonomy): domain Bacteria; phylum Pseudomonadota; class Alphaproteobacteria; order Rhizobiales; family Hyphomicrobiaceae; genus Hyphomicrobium_A. Next base: position 25,345 of record CAVZNR010000006.1, read on the forward strand.
CACCCCCTAGAGCCTGGACACTCGACCGACGCTGGAAACCCCCAAACAAATTCCAGCGACGTGAGAATTTTACATCAGAAAAAACCAATTGACACTCACTCTTCATTACTGAACAGCAATTTAGCTTCGCAGGTGCGGAAGGTCGCGCTCATAAATTTTTCGCACGGCGAAACGATGGCGGAGAAATATCGAAACTGACGAAAGCGTTACGCGAAACTCCACACGAATTGGTTGACCTCGCAGCGTGCACAAGCGCGCAGCGATGATTGCCGCAGCAACCTGTGAGCGCGTGGCGGCAACGCACCAGTGCGGCGTCACGAATGTGGATTACTTCAGGTCGAAGAGCTTGAGCTGGCCGGTCTCCTGACGCCCCCTCGTCTCGGCCGCCAGCTGCTCGATGCGATCGAAGGGAACCTGCTCCGCCGTGATCAGCGATCGCTGCGCCTTCATCGCACGCACCAACCCCTCCTGCACGAGGTGGAACTCGCCCACCGTCTGCCCCGGCAGCACCGCGGCCGGCTCCAGCCCCGACTCGCTCGAGAACGCCGCCTTGAGCTTGCGCAGCGCCGTGTCCTCACGCACGCGGCCGATGAACCAGCTCGTGATCTGGTCGCGGCTCTTGTAGTCGAGGTCGCCCGGCGACTGCGTGGCCAGCATGATGCCGAGCCCGGCCGAGCGGGCGCGCTTCAGAAGGCTCTGCAGCGGCTCGGCGGTGGCCGGCTTGGCGTTGGCGGGGATGTAGAGATCGGCCTCGTCGAACATGACGACCGCCTGCAACTCGTCGTTCGGGTTGCGCTGGCAGAAGCGCAAGGCCTCCGACAGGAACTGGGAGACCCAGAACAGGATGTTCTCGTTGTCGCCGAGGAAGCCCGTGTAGATGATCGACAGGCGCGTGCGGCCCTCGCGGGCGAACGGCCCAAGGCCCAGCAGCGACTCCATGCGCAAGGATTCGCCGCCCGCCTCGAACAGCGCCGAGTTGCGGTGCCGCAGGCTGTCGAGCTGCGCGACGAGATCCCGGCGGATCTTGCCCGAGGGATCCATGCGCTGGGTGAGATCGCTGAGCTCCGGGTCCTCGTCCTCGAGCAGGTGGATCAGATCGGTCAGCGTCACCTCGCGGCTGTGGCGGGAGCCGAGGATGCGCAAGGCGACCGACAACGTGCCCGATTGCTTCTGGTGGGTGGCCGAGTTCTTCAGGTGCAGCATCTCGCCGAGTGCGGCCGCCGACAGGTTGGCGAGCAGCTGCTGCTCGTGCTCGGGCAGCTCATTGATGCCGTTGGGCAGCAGCGTGATCGAGATGGGACGGCCCGACGAGCGGCCGGGCGTGAACACGGCGACGTCGATGGCGTCGGCGAGCTTCTCGCGCTCGCCGCGACGCTCGGTGAACTCCTCCTCGTTGTCGCGCCAGACGTCGGGGTTGGCGTAGGAGCACAGATCGCCCTTGCGGTCGAGGAGCACGGCGGGAATGCCGCGCAAGAGCAGCTGCTCGATGAGACACAGGGCGAGCGTGGTCTTGCCCGAGCCCGAGCCGCCAAGCACGGCCGCGTGCCGCTTGAGGACGTTTTTGTTGAGCCGCACGGGGTTCAGCGTGCTCGAAAGCTCGCGGCCCGCGACGATGCTGGAGCCGTCGCCGCCGTTCTCGTCGAGGATGACGGAGAGCGGCAGCTCGTCCTCGTCGGCGAACGTCGTCTCGGGCGCAGCGTTCTTCGCGGTCCACTCGGCGGGCGGAGCGGCCGGCTGGTAGGTGGCGAGCGCGGTCGAGCCGTTGGCCGTTTCCTCGCGCGCATGCCCGTTGGCGCCGTTGGTCGGGGCTTTCGGCAGGCCGTAGCCCATCAGGTCGAGCCGCAGCAGCGGGATCATGGGCGCCAGCTTCGACAGAAGCTTGGTGCCGGCGAACCAGGAGGCAAAGCCCGGGTCGTTGCGATGGTGGGTGTGGAACTCGCGCACCATGATCATGCGCTCCCACTCGGGAATGGGCACGAGGATCTGGCGGCCACCGCCGTCGCGGAACTTGCGGAAGGCCTGGGCCGTCTGGTTCTTGCGGTTGGGCGGGAAGTCGGAGGCGCGCAGCATGAAGCAGGGGCGGCCGTCCATGGCGGCGAGCACCTTGTCGAGCTGGCGCTTCAAGCCGCCGCCCTGGGTGGCGCGGTTGCACAGGAATACGCGTGCGTCGGCCGACAGACCGTTCTTGTGGCGCAGAGTGAGGTCGATGACGGGGAGATCGTCGAGCTCGCGACGCTCCAACTCCAGCTCGATGGCGCCGCTCCATTCCTCCTTGGCGACGCCGAGCGCGCCGGCGAGAATGTCGAGCAGCTCGCGCTCGTCGGACGGGATCTCCGCCTCGGATGCGTTCTCGAAGCGTGCCCACAGATCGCGGTAGTCGACACCAGAGGCCGCAGCCGGCTCCTCCTCGCCCGCAAGGCCGAGCCCGAGCGCGGCGGCCAGCCGGGACACGAAGCTGCCGGGCGTCTCCTCGCCCTCCTCGGGATCGTCGGCCTCGGCTTCGGGCGCCGTCTTGGAGCGCAGGCGCGTATAGGCGTGCTCGAGCAGGCGGCGCGTGGAGAGGCCGGCGAACTCCTCGAAGAACTGCGGGCCGAAGAAGGCGGCGGGATCGGAGAAGCTGGCCCCCGGCTCGCCGGATTTGGCGAGGTGCTCGAGGCGCTTGGAGATAATGAGGCGCGCTTCCTCCGGCGTGCGGCTTTCCAAGAGCGCCACCGGCCCGGCCTTCTCAATGCGGTCGATGTAGGACTGAGCCAGCACGCCGCGCACCTGCCCGTAGAAATCCTCCAGGCACGAGATAATGAGGATGGCGTTGGTCAGCCGGTTGGCGATCTGGATGAGATCGCGCACGGCGCGCTGGAAGCGCTCCTCGGCGTCGTTGAAGAAGCGCAGATCCTCGACCTGATCGACGCAGAACACGAGTGCGGCGCGGTCGACGGTCCACATCAGGCCGCCGAGCGCGGCGATGATCTCGAAGGCGCGGTCCTCGCCCGTGTTGGGGTCGAGCGCGGCGACGGCTTGGCGCGCAAGCTCGGTCAGGGGCCGGCCGTGCAGGTATTGGCGAATGCGCTGGTCGATGCGCGGGTCGTGGCGCTCCAGGTAGAGCAGCGCGCGCACGACGTTGATGTCGAGCTCTTGGGCGGCGTACTTGGGGCTGGCGACGATGGCGTCGGCGAGCCTCAGCACGATATCGGCAAGCTTCTTGTCGTCGAGGTTCGCTTCGCGCAGCGCCGCGAGATCCTTGTGCGAGACCTTATCGGCGTCGGCGACCAGCCGGCCGGTGAGCCGGGCAAGCCCGCTTTCGGCGGGACGATCAGGGTCGTAGGGCTTCTCCAGCGAGTGGACGAGCCGGCGCAGGTAGTAGTCCGCGTAGCTGGCGACGTCGGGCGTGAGCTGCGCATAGCCGAAATAGGCGATGCCGCGGCGATGTCCGGTGGTTCTGAGCGCGCGAATGAGGTGCGTCTTGCCCGCGCCCGACTGGCCGTGGAACAGCAGGATGCGATCCTGCGTGCCGGTGTCGCGCCCCAGCGTGATGTTGGTCAACAGGTCGACGAATTTGCGGCGCGCCTTGGCGTGCACCTCGGCCACGTCCACGGGGTCCGCCCGCCAGATGTCGTCCTCCCACGTGATCGAATGCTCGAAAGCCGTCACCAGCCTGTCGGGAGCGGGAAGAGTGGGAGCTTCTTGGTGTTGCATCAATAGAGGGCCTCGACTTCGCTCAATCCTCGACACGCACGAAGTGCCAGACGGTGTTCTTATAAAGAATCGCCGAGTCCTCGAATTCTTTGATGTTCTGCTTGTTTTTGAGGTCGGCGCCCGTCAGCACCAGCTGGCCCGCCCGGTGAGCGCCGGCCAGCATGTCTTTGAACTCGATCTCTGAGAGACCCCATTCGGGATGCGATGTGCGAATCGCTTTCCACACCTGAGAGATAAACGCCTTGCGATTTCCTGGCCAGCCCTCAGCATGCTCGCGTGCCACGTTGAGCACACCAGCGGAAAATTGTGTCAGTCCAGGCCGCTGCCCCTCTTGCGCTGAGACCGATTGCGCAGGTGCGACGCGGGGGGACTGAGCGACCGCAGCGGCGCCGTTGGTTCTGGCGGTCGCCGGTTGGGTCGCTGGAGTGGCGCCTGCAAGGCGGCGCAGAAGCGCCAAACGCATCACGTCGATTTCTGCGCGCGCCGCCCCGGTCAGCTCCGCGCTCAGGGCGGCGATCAGGCGCCCGTCGGTCGAATGCTCGCGCGGGCTCTGCAGCAATTGACCGGCGAGCACGCGCCCCGCCTTGGCCGAAAGCGCGGTGCCCTTCTGGGTTTTGAGACCGCTTTTGACGTTGTCGCCGAAGGCGCGCTCCACAGCCACGAGCGCCAGGGCGGCGCGCAGCTTGGAGGGCGACAGCGCTTGGCGCATGGCAAGCCCGAACGCCTTCTGCACGACAAGCGCGCTCAAGCCTTCAGGTCGCGACAGAGCCTTGCGAAGGGTCTGTTTCCCAGCGTCGATGCCGAGCGCCTTGGCCACCAGCCAGATGTCGCGCTGCTCGCTCCAGGCGCGCGCATGCGCTTCCTGCTCGCCCAGAAAACTTGCGACGGCAGCGGCGCCGTCTTCGCTGGCGCGCAAGCGGCCGCGGTGCTCGCGCACTAGGCCCGCTGCATCGAGTTGTGCGGTCGCCGTCTCCACGGCCATGCGCCATTCGGCTGGCGAAAGGCGATTGGAGACCACGGGGCCAAGGTCGCGCACGAGCTGCGCGCGCGTGGCGCCTCCAGAGCAGGAGATGCGCGTCAAGATGAGATCGTCGAGGGTTGCGGGCGCGGGCTCCTGGGTAGGAATGGCCGACGCACGCCTGCTCGGGGCCGACATGCAACGCGTCTCCTCATGCAGATTGCTGAGCCGTACGCGCGAATCACCGGCCGCTTGCGCCCAATACTGTGGTGGTTGTCGATGTCTTCACAAGGGCCGCGGGCCCCAAGGGGCCAAGCTGCGCACAACGAGTTGCGCCTACGCCTCACTTGTCCGATTTCGCGGGCCTCGCCCGGCTTTCGCCGCACGCCCGTCAAATTGGCGACACCATGTTGGGGGGAAATCGTAAACGGGACTTCCGGTGGACGGGAGTGCCGGTTAGATGAAGCTGATCTTCAAGTCAGATCAGCTGTTTCCGTCGGGGGTGATTCGGCCGGTAAGGCGCGTTGCGGGGCAATCGGGTGGTGCGTGGAGCTCCCGGTTCGAGACGAGCGGTGGCAACTCCTTAGCATTAACGTCGAGTTAACAGGTTTACGCAATGATCGATCGGTGTACCGCACATGTCGCAGCGGGAGTAGCTCGTATGTATCGCGTCGCGCTATCCGTCGGAGCTGTCGTGTTGTTGGGGGCCTGCAGTCTGGGCACCGGCAGCATCTCCTCGGGCTATGCCGAATCTGACTACACCACGTCTTCGCTGAGATCGTCGCCGTCGCAGAGTAGCGTGGCGCTGGGCGGCGAGCCGAAGACCGAGCGCTGGGAACCGAGCACCAAGCCCGCCCCCGGCGTTCAACTCGCCAAGCTTCATGACAAGGCTCCGTCCGGAACCTACGAGCATGCGCCCGTCGGCGCGCTCGCAGACCGCGACTACTCGCACACCGCGCTCGACCCCGACAGGGCGCGCGCGCTGATCAACAAGTACCGCAAGGAAAAGGGCCTAAAGCCCTTGAATCTCAATGCCGAGCTGACGGCGGCGGCCAAGTCCCACTCGCGCGATCTCGCCAAGTGGGACCGCATCTCGCATTACGGCTCCGACGGCTCCAACCCTTGGGACCGCGTGAAGCGCACCGGCTACCACGCGCGGCTCGCAGCTGAGAACGTCGGCACCGGCCAGATCGATTTCCAGGAGGTCTTGCGCGGTTGGGAGGAAAGCCCCGGCCACAACAAGAACCTTCTTCTGGCCGACGCAACCCATATGGGCATCGCGCTGGTGCAGGATCCCAAGACCGAGTTCAAGTCGTTCTGGACCTTGGTGATCGCCTCGCCGATGTGACGGCGGCCGTTTCGGAGCAAAATCCCGATCTCGCTATGGAAGTGAGGCCGATTGCGCCTCGCTTTGCACGTGGCCGGCCCTCTCAGGGCCGACGCAGGTTGCGCCAGACTGCGATGTCGATACCCAGCCGGCGACTGACGGCGAGATAGTTCATCAGCGCGGCAGCGACCAGCGACACGGACGTAGCGGTTGCCGCGCCCGGCAGCCCGAACGTCGGCACCAGCGCGAAGTTGAGGGCCACGTTCATGACCGCCATCGTGGCGAGGATGGTGGCGCACAGCCTCTGCTGGCCCAGCATGTTCAACAGGAACTCCGCCGGCCCCATCGACGAGCGGAACAGGAAGCCCACGACCAAGATCAGCATGACCGGGTAGCCGGAGACGAACTTCGGGCCGAACAGCCATAACAGCGGGATGCCGAGCGCCAGCAGCACCACCGCGGCGGCGAGCGACGGCCAGAAGGTCCAGTGCACCGCGTCGCGTACGAATGTGCGCAGGGCCTCCTTGTCGCCGCGCGCGCCGAGTGCTGCGAAGCGGTTGGCGACGGCGCTGCCCACCGCGTAGTGCACGAACATGATGAGGCTCATGGTCTTGGCGGCGGCGAAGTAGATGGCGACGTCGGTCGGCGTCAGGTAGCGGGAGACGACAAGCACGTCGGCACTTTGCAACGTGAGCTCGCTCGCGGTCATGGCAAGCAGCGGCATGGCGGCCACCAGCCAGGTCTTGAAGGCGTACTCGCGGGGGCCAACGTCCACCGTTCGGTCGATGCGCCGGTCGATCAGCACCGCTTGCAGGATCCCCGTCACCCAGGTCGCGACAATCGCTGCACCGGCGGCAGTCTTGGCTTCCATGGGCAGCCCCGCGAGATGCGCCGCCACCATGGCAACCAGCAACAGTGCGGGCCGCAGGATGTAGGGTGGAAAGAGCGCAATGCCCATCCACGCAAACCCCTTGCCGAGGCCGTCCTGCACGCTGGTTAGCGCATAGAGCGGAACGCACACCAACGCCAGGTAGGCCGGCAGCATGTAGTGGCTGTCGAAGGGCTCAAACAACCACAGGCCCGCGATTCCCGCCGCTGCGATGAGTGTGCCGACGCCGAGTGCAAACCCGCGCGCGCCGCGGATCAGTCCGCGCAGCAGCGCCGGCTCGCGTGTCTCACGGTAGTGCGAGATGAAGCGGATGGTGCCCATGGCCAGTCCGAGGTCGGACAGTCCTCCCAGCACCAGCACCCACGTCCACACGAACACGTAGATGCCGTACTCGTAGCTGCCCATCCAGCGCGCGAGCGCGATCTGCGTGACGTAAAGCAGAGCGGCGCTGCCGCAGCGCACGCCGAACGCCGTCACGGCGTCGCGCTGGGTGCGCTCACGTTCGCTCTGCCCCTTGAGAATTGCGATTGTTTGCGCGGCGAGCCGCTTGAGGACAGCCGGCAGGGGCGCGGTTCGCGATGGGATCGCAGATAGGCCGTCCGTCATGGGGCTGTCCGCCGCCGTTGTGCCGCCACCACCCGCAGCGTCACTCTTGGTGCATGCGGTCGTACTGGCGCTGGCGGACGAGCTCGGCGACGTCGGCCCAGGCCCAGGACCGGGTCTCGTCTCCCTGCTCGACGTGCAAGCGTGCGAAGAAATCCGCCACCTCGGCCGCATGAAGCCCATGTCTTGCCTCGAGGACGGTCGCCATTGCCTCGAACTCTCTGTCGTTCTTGGCGCCAGATGATTGCCGAATGTTTGCCATAACCTGCATCCCGGTCCGGGGAACATGGTCCCCTGTGGAGAGCAAGAAGCGCGCCACAAGATCTGCCTCAAAATGGGACTAGGGTGGCGCAATGCGGCTAGGGCAACTTACTGGCTGTGCTATGCTGAACGCTGATCGGGCTGTTGCGCCGAGGAGGTGTGAGATGCGCCCACGATACGGGTTACTGGCTCTTTCCGGTACGGCCGTTGCGGCCTTGTGCCTGGCTTGGCCGGCACTGGCTCAAGGCGGCACGGAAGATGGACGCCGCGCCGTGGTGCTGCCGACTTACGACTACGCCGTGCCAGGCGTGCGTGCCAAGGACGAGGCCGGCTCTGGCGAGCAGACTCCGGCGCCGGCACCGAGTGGCTGTCCGTTTCGCGACGGCAAGCTCGAGCTGATTGTCTAAAGCTGAGGCTGCAGCGGCACTTCGATAAGCCGATAGGTCGTGGCTAAGGCGCCAGGCCGAGTGCGCCCTTGAGCTGCGGGACGGAAACATCGAACCCGTAGTCGGTGTCGCCCTCCTGAACCGTGCTGGCGACGGGCTTCTCGTCATCGTTCTTCTTTTTGACGGCCCGCTTCCGCTTCTTCTTCTTCTTCGGCGGATTGCACCCCCAGGAGGCAACGCTCTCGCGTACGCTGATGGCACCGGCGCTCGTCGGCTCGAACGGTATGTTGTCGACGGTCTGGCGGTTGAAGATCTGTGCCCAGCCGTACTTCTCGAACCCAGACTCTAAAAGGCTCGTGGCCCTCACGTTCCGCTCTGCACTGCTGGGATCCCCCAACACCACAGCGACCAACCGGTTTCCATCGCGCGTGGCGCTGGCGATGATGTTGAAACCGGAATCGCAGGTGAAACCGGTCTTGAGACCATCCGCGCCATCGAGTGATTTCAAAAGCCCGTTGTGGGTGGACAAGCGGTGCTTGCCGAGGCGCATTTGCAGCATCGACCAATAGTGGTCGTACTCGGGGTACTCGGTGATGATGGCACGGGCGAGCTTGGCGAGGTCGCGCGCGGTGGTCACCTGCTCGGCCTCGGGCAGACCGTTGGGATTGACGAAGTTCGTGCGGTCCATGCCAAGCCGCTGGGCGGTGGCGTTCATCATGACCACGAACCGCTTCTGATCTCCCCCGATGGCCTCGGCCAGCATGACCGCGACGTCATTGGCGGATTTGACGATGAGCGCCTGCAGCGCCTTGTCGACGGTGAGCTCTCCGCCGATCGGCAGCCCGAGCTTGCTCGGCGGCTCTGCGTGCGCGCCTGCGGAGCAGGATATCTTCGATGTTAGTGAAAGTCGCCCGCTCTTGATCGCCTCGAACGTCAGGTAGGCCGTCATCAGCTTGGTGAGGGAGGCGGGGTACCACTGATTGTCGACGTCCTCCGCATAGAGAACCTTGCCGCTCGTCGCCTCGAACACCAGGGCGGGGCCGGCTGCGGCCGACTGGCAGGAGGCGATGATCAGCAGGAGAGCGAGGAAAGCGATCCCGCGGCGCATGCAAATCTCCCATCTGGAGCGGAACACGCCGGATACCATTGGATCGGCGGTGCTGCAACGCAGGAGGGGGCCTTTCCAGCACGCTGTGACCCTGAACGCACACATGGCGATGGTGGATCGGGTGACGGTGGATTGGGCCGTAGCGCGTGCTTGGCGAAATCGTGGTGCCCCAGGCCCGACTCGAACGGGCACGTCCTTGCGAACACCAGATTTTGAGTCTGGCGCGTCTACCGGTTCCGCCACTGGGGCTAAGCGCGAAGCGGCGCATCATAACGGCCGCTTGGGGCCCGTCAACGCGCTTCACAGGCCCTCGGGAAAGGCCGGCCCGGACCGCCGGAACTGGCCGTTGGCTGGTGCGTATCCCAATGGTGGTGGTCGAGCGGCCGCCGTGCAAGCCTTGCTTCATTGATTCGATCTATAGACCCGCTATGACCAAACCGCCGTCTTCGAGCCCGCAGGGACTGTCCGAGGCCGCCTTCGTCCGCCGGGTTCTGATCTTCGTCGGTGTCGTGGCCTTCGCGGCGGCGCTTTATGTCCTCTCCGACATTCTCCTCTTGATCTTCGGCTCGGTGCTCGTCGGCGTGGTGCTGCGCGCGATCGCGCGCCCGATCCGCAAGGGCACCTCGATGAGCGAGCGGCTATCGCTGCTCGCTGCCGGGCTCGGCGTGATCGCGCTCTTGGGTGTCACCGGCTATCTCTTCGGCTCGCGCATCAGCGCGCAGCTCTCCACTGTGATCCAGAGCCTGCCGGCCGCTTGGGATAGCCTGTCCAAGACGGTGCCGTTCTCCTCCGTGTCGGACTTTGTCAAAGGCTCCTCGGTGGGCGAGCTCGTGATGAGCGCCTTCTCCTGGGGCACGACGATCTTCGGTGCGCTGGCGACGCTCGTTGTCGTGCTGGTCGCCGGCATCTACATCGCCGTCGATCCCGATACGTACCGCAACGGGCTCATGACGCTGGTTCCCCCCCGCTACAAAGAGCAGGTGGCGGCGACGCTCGACGATGCCGGCGAGGCGTTGCGGTTGTGGCTGGGCGCGCAGCTGCTGGCGATGATTATGGTCGGCCTGCTGATTGCGGGCGGTCTCGCCCTCGTCGGCGTGCCCTCGGCGCTGGGACTTGGGCTCATCGCCGGCGTGACCGAGTTCGTACCCATCATCGGTCCGGTGATCGGAGCCATCCCGGCGCTGCTGCTCGCCTCGACCGAGAGCTGGGACCTGGTGCTGTGGACGCTCGCCGTGTTCGTCGTCGTGCAGCAGATCGAAAGCAATATCATCATGCCGCTGGTGGCGGGAAAGGCCGTGGCGGTGGCGCCCGCGGTCGGACTTTTCGCCGTGGTGGCGATCGGCGTGCTGTTCGGGCCACTGGGGCTTCTGCTCGGCTACCCGCTCGCCATCGTGATCGATGCTGCCGTGCGCCGGCTCTACGTGCGCGGGACGCTGGGCGAGGAGGTGGAGATCGCCGGCGAGGAGCACCGCGACGACGAGAGCTAGCGCGGCTACTTCCAGGAGTAGGTGATGCGGCCGGTGCGGTGGCGGTGCTCGGTGATCTGGACGTGGTCGCCGACGTGCGGGTCGCTGGTCTTCAAGACGAACACGTTGATGTGCTTGCCGCCGTCCAGCTTTACGTCGACGGACAGCCCATTCTCGACCATTTTGGTGCTGTTGGTGTTGAGCGGCCCTATCGACATGACCGTGGCCGGCACGCGTATGTTGTCGGTGTGGGCGTCATAATCCTCATAAAGGAAAAGGAGACCGACCACGGCGAGCACGGCGACGCCGATGCCGGCCTTCTTGCCACGGTCGAGCCACAGGGCACGCTCCAGCTTGCGTTTGGTTTCTGCGCGCATGTTAGGTCCCCGATCGTCGTGCGCTTTTGGTCGCCAGCCTACGCCGCCATCGCCGGCTCGGAAACGAGCTTCACGATGTCGGCCATGATGTCGTTGAGCTGGAAGTCCTTGGGCGTGTAGACGGCCGCCACGCCCATGGCCTTGAGCGTCTTGGCGTCCTCGGGCGGAATGATGCCGCCGACGACGACCGGAACGTCCTCCAGGCCCTCACTGCGCATCCGCTCCACGATCTCGCGTACCAGCGGCACGTGGCTGCCCGACAGGATCGACAACCCCACGACGTGCACCGCCTCGTCGAGCGCGGCCCGCGCGATCTGTGCCGGCGTCAGCCGGATGCCCTCGTACACGACCTCCATGCCGCAGTCGCGCGCGCGCACGGCGATCTGCTCGGCACCGTTCGAGTGCCCGTCTAGCCCGGGCTTGCCGACGAGGAACTTCAAGCGCCGGCCCAGCTTGCCGGAGGCCGCTTCGACCTGGCGGCGCACCTCCTCGAGGCCGGCGCCATCGCGCACCACGGCGGATTGCGCAACGCCCGTCGGCGCGCGGTATTCGCCGAAGACCTTGCGCAACGTCGTCCCCCATTCGCCGGTGGTGACACCGGCACGCGCCGCCACGATCGACGGCTCCATGATGTTGCGCCCTTCCTTGGCGGCGGATTCGAGCTCCGCAAGCGCGGCGTTGACCTGCTTTGCGTCGCGATCCGCACGCCAGGCCTTGAGCTTCTCGACCTGCTGGGCTTCGAGCGCCGGGTCGACCACCATGATGGCGCCCTCGCCAGCGGTGAGCGGAGACGGCTCCGTATCGGTCCAGCGGTTGACGCCGACCACGGTAAGGTCGCCGGCCTCGATTGCGGACAGCCGGGTCGTGTTGCTCTCGACCAGGCGCCGCTTCATGTAGTCGATCGCCTCCACCGCGCCGCCCATGGCGTCGATGGTGGCGAGCTCTGCCTTGGCCTGCTCCTTGAGCTCTGCGACCTTGCGCGCGATCTCGGTGGAGCCGTCGAAGATGTCGCCGTACTCGAGCAAGTCGGTCTCGTAGGCGAGGATCTGTTGCATTCTGAGCGACCACTGCTGGTCCCACGGTCGCGGCAGGCCGAGCGCCTCGTTCCAGGCCGGAAGCTGCACGGCGCGCGCACGCGCCTTCTTCGACAGCGTGACCGCCAGCATCTCGAGCAAGATGCGATAGACGTTGTTCTCGGGCTGCGGCTCGGTCAGGCCAAGGCTGTTCACCTGCACGCCGTAGCGGAACATGCGCTCCTTGGGATTGGTGACGCCATAGCGCTCCAGCGTGATCTCGTCCCACAGCTCGGCGAACGCGCGCATCTTGCAGATCTCGGTGACGAACCGCATGCCTGCGTTGACGAAGAAAGAGACGCGTCCCACGACCATGCCGAACTGGTCGGGCGGCACTTCGCCCGACGCCTTCACCGTGTCGAGCACGGCAATGGCGGTGGCGAGCGCGTAGGCGAGCTCCTGTATCGGCGTCGCGCCCGCCTCTTGCAGATGGTAGGAGCAAACGTTGGTCGGGTTCCATTTGGGAACCTCGCGGTAGGAGAACACGATCGTGTCCTTGATGAGCCGTAGCGAAGGCTCCGGCGGGAATACGTAGGTGCCGCGCGACAGGTATTCCTTGATGATGTCGTTCTGGATCGTGCCGGTCAGCTTGGTCCGCGGCGCGCCCTGCTCGTCGGCGACCGCCACATAGAGCGACAGCAGCCAGGCGGCGGTGGCGTTGATCGTCATCGAGGTGTTCATCTGGTCGAGCGGGATGCCGTCCAGAAGCGCGCGCATGTCGCCGATATGCGAGACGGGCACGCCGACCTTGCCGACCTCGCCCTTGGCGAGCTCGTGGTCGCTGTCGTAGCCCGTCTGGGTCGGCAGGTCGAAGGCGATGGAAAGGCCGGTTTGCCCCTTCGCCAGGTTGCGGCGATAGAGCTCGTTGGACTTGGCGGCAGTCGAGTGGCCGGCATAGGTGCGGAAGATCCAGGGCCGATCGGGTGCCCGGCGTGGGGCCTCTTGTCCGCTTCTGTCCTCGCGCATGGTCGTCCTCGGCTAAAGTCAGGCGTGGCTGCCCTTAGCGTACCCGGCCGTGATTGCAATGCAAAATGATCTTTGCCGCAACGGGCGGCGGCGAGCGCCCGGTCAGGTGCGCTTGAACTGGTAACGCTGGGCGCGCAAGCCGATGATGACGGAGCTGACCCGGGTGCAGACAATCAGCACGAGCAGGGCTGCTATGATTCCGAGCGTGCAGGCCACGACAATGTTGGTTTCCTGGTCCGGTGTGGGCGAGAATGCAAACTCTTCGAACAGGAAGTTGGCCACCAGCGCCCCGAAGATGAAGCCGGGGACGAAAACCAGGGCGAGCATCGTCTTGGACAGCACATGCAGGGTGAGCACGCCCGCCCAGGCAGAGAGGAGCGCCACCACCACGATCGTGTAGGCGTCGACCTCAAAAGTCTGATTAAGGAAATCCTGCATCCGGGGCGCTTCTGTGTGACCACTGCCAATCGGGCCGGAAACCGCGGATTTGGGCCCACTCGGGGCATATCTGGCAGCCACAACCTTAAAGTTAGGTTGAGACGAACCCCCTAGCGGCACCGCTGCCTCTTCATTGCAGCGCGAAAACGTGCTTGAAACGGCAGGAAAACCATGCGGCCATGTTGCCGCACCGCAAAAAACAAGCCTGCCGGGGGGCGGGTGCCGAGCACGGGAGCCAACAATGTCGAGCCAAAGCGCCGCATCACAAACGGATACCACTATGGGCGCGCTATCGCTCGCAGCCGAGAAAAAGGACCTGTACGAGATCGGCGAGATCCCGCCGCTCGGACACGTGCCCAAGAACATGTACGCCTGGGCCATCCGCAAGGAGCGCCACGGCGAGCCCGACACGGCGATGCAGATCGAGGTGCTCCCCACCTGGGAGCTCGACAGCCACGACGTGCTCGTCCTGGTGATGGCGGCGGGCGTCAACTACAACGGCGTGTGGGCCTCGCTGGGCAAGCCGATATCCCCGCTCGACGGCCATAAGAATCCCTACCACATCGCCGGATCCGACGCCTCGGGCATCGTCTGGGCCGTGGGCTCGAAGGTGAAGCGGTGGAAGGTCGGCGACGAGGTCGTCATCCACTGCAACCAGGACGACGGCGACGACGAGGAGTGCAACGGCGGCGACCCGATGTTCTCGCCTAGCCAGCGCATTTGGGGCTACGAGACCCCCGACGGCTCGTTCGCCCAGTTCTGCCGCGTGCAGGACCGTCAGCTCTTGGAACGTCCGCGCCATCTGACCTGGGAGGAGAGCGCCTGCTACACGCTTACGCTCGCCACCGCCTATCGCATGCTGTTCGGCCATCGTCCGCACGTGCTGCGCCCGGGCCACAACGTGCTCGTCTGGGGTGCCTCTGGAGGCCTCGGCTCGTTCGCTGTCCAGCTGTGCGCCACCTCCGGTGCAAATGCCATCGGTGTCGTCTCCGAGGAGGATAAGCGCGACTTCGTCATGCAGCTGGGCGCGCGCGGTGTGATCAACCGTAAAAACTTCGATTGCTGGGGCGAGCTGCCGAAGGTTGGCACGCCCGAGTACGACGCCTGGTTCAAGGCTGCACGCAAGTTTGGCGCGGCGATCTGGGAAGTGACAGGCAAGGGCAATAACGTCGACAGCGTGTTCGAGCATCCCGGCCAGTCGACCTTCCCCGTCTCCGTGTTTGTCGTGAAGCGCGGCGGCATGGTCGTCATCTGCGCCGGTACGACGGGCTATAACCTCACCATGGACGCCCGCTATCTGTGGATGCATCAGAAGCGCGTGCAGGGCTCGCACTTCGCCAACCTGTTGCAGGCGAGCCAGGCCAACAAGCTCGTCGTCGAGCGGCGCATCGACCCGTGCATGTCGGAGGTCTTCCCCTGGGATCAGATTCCCAAGGCGCACATGCGCATGTACCGCAACGAGCATAAGCCGGGCAACATGGCCGTGCTCGTCTCGGCGCCCACGACCGGCCTCAAGACGGTCGAGGACGTCATCGAGGCCAGCCAGCAGATGCACAAGCGCTGAACGTCGGCTGCGGCCGTCACGCGGCAGGCCGCAGGCAAGCGGCTGCTAGTACCTGCGCGCGCCCGCTCCGTTGGCGTGGTTTTCGATCACGGCAGCGGCGCCGAGGCGCTTGAGCTCGAAGATGCCGCGGTTGAGCTCGGCACCGAGGATCACGATGACCGCCGTCATCTGGAAGAAGATCAGCGCGATCATGAGCTGAGACAGACCCGCGTAGAAGCGCGTGTAGTCGGAGAAGTTGAGGTAGTACGAATAGAGGCTGGCGAGCGCGAGCCAGAGCACCATCGAGAGCAGCACGCCGGGCCACACGTCCTTGATGCGGCGCTTGCCGGCTGCGAGCCAAAGGTGGAAGGCGACGAGCTGCGCGCCGATGATGGTGACGGCCAACGCATAGCGAAGCGTGGTTCCGAGCCAGGTGCTCCTCAGAATGATCTGCGTGATCGAAGGATCGAACCGCGCCGCGATGGCGGGACCGACGACGACGGCCCAGGTCAGCACCAGCAATGACACCGCGCTCACGAACACGAACACCATGCTGCGGAACAGGCAGAAAAAATACCTCCGCTTCTCGACGACGCGGTAGGCGCCGTTGAGGGCGGCGCGCAAGGTCTCGATCGCATTGGTCGCGAAGAACAGGGCCGCGCCCGCGCTCAAGGTCAGAAGATCGATGCGGGTCGAGCCCATGATCGCTTCGACCTGCGGGGCGATGCCGGCGGCGACGCCGGGCGGCAGGGTTTGAAACAGCTGATCGACAGCCTGTCGGGCGAGATCGCGTCCACCGAAGAAGATGCCGGAGAGCGCGCCCAAGAAGATGCAGAACGGGAACAGTGACACCACGAACGAGAACGCCACTGCGCCGGCCATGGTAAATCCGCTGTGCTCGTAAAGGCGGTAGATGGCCTCAAGCACGGCGCGGTAACGCTGCATCCTTAGTGTCTCCTTACCCGTTACCCGGCCCGCGGGGCGGAAGCTAGCCGCGGGTCCGCGACAGGTCTATGTCGGATTTGGCGGGCCAAACGCCGCAAGACGGGCCTGGCCGATGCCGGTCGCGGCGCCGTGGACGTCTGCCCGGACCTTACTTAGACTAGGCTCTTCCTAAAGGGGGCGCCCTGCCAATCCAAGTGCGAGCTGGTGACGTGGCAAAAAGTGCAAAGAGCAAGGGGTCTCGGAAGGGGCGCAAGCGCCGGGGAGATGCCTACGAGCCGGTCCGGAGCGCGCGCTTGAAAGGCGCTGCTGCGGCCCCTCCGCCCGAGGTGCCGCCGCCGCCCGCCCCTGCTCCGACGCCGGCCGACGACCCACACTTGGGCGAGGGGGTCGACGAAGGCCTTCGTATCTTGGCGGCGCTCGAGGCGATGGAGAGCCTGGAGCCCGATTTCTGCGACGATCCGGGGGGCGAAGCTTCCGTCACCATAATCGAGTGCGCAGAACCGTTGGCGCCGTTCGCCCTGTTCGATGAGCACGTTGAGGATGTCCGGCCCCCGCCGCGCCCCATCGACCGCGATGCCCCGCGCGAGGTCCCGCCAACCGGTGTTGCGCGCTACGCCGCCAGTTACGGGCCAACCGAGGAGGCCGAGGTCGAGATTTTCGAAGGACCCGCCTTTCCCCCCGCGCTTCCCAGCTCTGGTCCCGTCCGCAAGGCGAGGCGGGTCACCCGCCGGTTCTTCAAGGCGCTGACCGGCGACGACGACGGCTGACGCGCGTTTTTAAGGTGCCTTCGGCCCCGCGGCGGCGGCGCAGATTGCCTTGACGGCGGTGTAGGTTATCGTGCATCGCCATCGAAATGATGGAAACGCGCTGCGCGCGGACGACGGTTTCTATCGAAGACGATCTTTCGAAGACAAGGAGAGCACGATGTCGACTGCGGCGCTGAAGGCTGAGCAGGACGTTCTTTCAGCCGGCCCCGACGCCTTGTTGCAGCAGGCTGAAAGCGCCGTTGCCTCCGCCGATCGCGTGCTGCAGGCGGCGAAGACGGGCGTGCGCGCGAAGGTGGAGGAGGCGGGCGGCATCGATGCGGTCCAGCATGCCGGGCACGGGCTCGCCTGGCTCGCCACCACGGTCGAGGGTCTGCGCCAGATGCACGTCTGGGGCAGCCGGCTCGCGGGCGAAGGCCGCTTCGGCGAGTTCGAGCAGCTGATCCTCGTCGCTGCTTTTGCGGAATACCTGGCGCAGATCGCCGGCGGCATTCCCATGAGCCAGGTCGAGATCATCCGCCCCGAGGCCCTGGGCGTCGCAAAGGCCGACGTGCGCCGCTTCGAGGACGAGGTGGCCGACATGATCGCCGCCGGCAGCACGCAAACTGTCAAGTCGCGCCTTGCCGACCTGATCGCCGCGCAGCCCGACGCCACCACCTTCGGCGATACCGGACTGGACGAGACGCATGCGGCGATCCACGAGCAGATGCGCAAGTTCTCGGAAGCCGAGGTGGTGCCGCACGCGCACGAGTGGCACCTGAAGAACGATTACATCCCGCTCGACATCGTCGCCAAGGTGGCCGAGCTCGGCGTGTTCGGCCTGACGATGCCGGAGGAGTACGGTGGTCTCGCGCTCGGCAAGGAAAGCATGTGCATCGTCTCGGAGGAGTTGTCGCGCGGCTATATCGGCGTCGGCTCGCTCGGCACGCGTTCCGAGATCGCCGGGGAATTGATCCTCAACAACGGCACGGATGAGCAGAAGCAGAAGTATCTGCCGGGCATCGCCTCGGGCGAGATCCTGCCCACCGCGGTGTTCACCGAGCCCAACACCGGCTCCGACCTCGCCTCGCTCAAGACGCGCGCGGTGAAGGAAGGCGGCACCTACAAGGTCACCGGCCAGAAGACGTGGATCACGCACCCCGTGCGCGCCGACCTAATGACGCTTCTGGTGCGCACCAACCCCGACGAGAAGGGCTACAAGGGCCTTTCCATGCTGCTCGCCGAGAAGCCGCGCGGGACCGACGAGAACCCGTTCCCGGCCGAGGGCATGACCGGCGGCGAGATCGAGGTCTTGGGC
Source organism: uncultured Alphaproteobacteria bacterium (assembly GCA_963776675.1). Lineage (GTDB taxonomy): Bacteria > Pseudomonadota > Alphaproteobacteria > Rhizobiales > Hyphomicrobiaceae > Hyphomicrobium_A. The sequence goes on from CAVZNR010000006.1 coordinate 43,439, forward strand.
TACCGCGGCATGAAGGAGTACGACATCTCCTTCGACGGTTTCGAGGTGCCCGCTGAAAACCTTCTGGGCGGCACCGAGGGCCAGGGCTTCAAGCAGCTCATGAACACCTTCGAGGCCGCGCGCATCCAGACGGCGGCCCGCGCCGTCGGCGTCGCTCAGTGCGCCATGGACCTCGCCTTGAAGTACGCGCTCGACCGCAACCAGTTCGGCAAGCCGATCTATGCGTTTCCGCGCGTCTACAACAAGGTCGTGATGATGGCGGTTGAGACCATGATCGCGCGCCAGCTCACCTACTTCGCCGCGCGCGAGAAGGACGAGGGGCGCCGCTGCGATCTGGAAGCCGGCATGGCCAAGCTTCTGGGCGCGCGCGTTGCCTGGGCCAACGCCGACAACGCGCTGCAGATCCACGGGGGCAACGGCTTCGCGCTCGAGTATCCGATCAGCCGCGTTCTGTGCGACTCGCGCATCCTCAACATTTTCGAGGGCGCCGCCGAGATCCAGGCTCAGGTCATTACCCGGCGGCTGTTGGAAGGCGCGAACTGATCGGCACCGTCGCAACCTGGATTCAGGATGCGGTCCCGCGCAACCCGACCGAGCGGCGGTGCGGAATGGGCCGATTGTGTTAACGCTCCATTGCGCCATTCGGCAAAAGCCGATGGGCTCGGGCAAGCCAATCGCAAGTGGAGGCTTGTTAGGATCGCGCTCCAGTCAATCGACGGCTTGGGGGCGGCATGCGGGCCACATCCACGGTTTGGCGCACTCTTCCCACGCGGCGCGTTTTCGAGCGGCGCAGCACGTGGTCTCCGGCCGTCGTGCATTTCGATGGCCATGCGCAAAACGTCATCATTCGCGACATGTCACGCGGCGGCATGAAGCTCGAGTTTGCCTACGGACTGATGCCCGGCGACAAGATCGGAATCGAGCTTGCGTCCGCGCGCATGCTCGAAGGCACCGTCATATGGTCGGTTGCCGCCTTTTGCGGTGTCGAGTTCCCAAGCATGCTGGAAGAGGACGATCCCGCCATCGCCTCCTGCAAGAGACACTAGGGGCGCAGGCGGGCTTATCGCCGGCGAGGGCGATCCGGCACTTTGCAGTCTGGGCGTTGCCCAGTGAGGTCACCCCTTGCGCGGCGCGCCGGCCGGTGCCATCACGCTGGGGTCATGACCGAGCCTATGCCCCGCGTCGTTTCCCTCATCGCCAGCGCCACCGAGATCGTGCACGCGCTCGGTGCTGGCGGCGATCAGATCGCGCGCTCGCACGAATGCGACTGGCCGCAAGCCGTCCTCGATCTTCCCGCGCTGACCCGGCCGAAGTTCAAGGTCGAGGGCTCGAGCCGCGCCATCGACAAGGCGGTGAAGGATCTCGTCGAGCAGGGCCTCGCCGTCTACGAGGTCGACGCCGACGATCTGCAGAAGCTGGATCCCGACGTCATCCTGACCCAGGACCAGTGCGAGGTGTGCGCGGTGTCGCTCGCCGACGTGGAGCGCGCGGTGTGCAGCTGGATCGGCAGCGCGCCGCAGATCGTCTCGCTCCGGCCCCACACCATGGCCGACGTCTATTCCGACATCTGCCGCGTCGCGGCAGCGCTTAAGCGGCCGGAGGAGGGCGAGCGGCTTGTTGCACGCATGCAGGCGCGCTTCGCCGCCATAACGGCCGCCGTCGCCGGCCGGCCCAAGCCGCGGCTCGCTTTTGTCGAGTGGGTCGATCCGCCCATGTCGGGCGGGCACTGGATGCCGGAGCTGATCGACGCAGCCGGCGGCACCAACCTTTTCGGCGAGACCGGCGCCAACTCTCCCTGGATCACGTGGGACCAGGTCGCCGTCGCCGACGCGGACGTGATCCTGGTCGCGCCGTGCGGCTACGACATCCCCGTCACCGTGCGCGAGATGGGCGTGCTCGCCGGCAACGCGACCTGGAACGGCTTGCGCGCCGTGCGCGAGGGCAAGGTGTTCGTCGCCGACGGCAACGCCTACTTCAATCGTCCCGGCCCGCGCCTCGTCGAGAGCGCGGAAATCCTCGCCGAAATGCTGCACCCCGACGTCTGCGATTTCGCCCACCGCGGCAAGACCTTCGTGCCCTTCGCGCAAGACCAGACCAGGCACCAGGCCGGGGCTGCCGTTTGACGGCGCGCCGCGCCATCCTGATCACGGGATGCTCGTCGGGCATCGGGCTTGCCGCGGCGCGCACCATGAAGGCGCGCGGCTGGCGGGTGCTGGCGACCGCGCGCAAGCCTGAGGATCTGAAGCGACTGGAGCAGGACGAAGGGGTAGAGACGCTCTACCTGGAGCTCTCCGATCCCGCCTCAGTTGCGGCCTGCGCCGAGGAGGCATTGGCGCGCACCGACGGTAAGCTCGACGCGCTGTTCAATAATGCGGCCCTGGGCCAAGTCGGCGCGGTGGAGGACCTGACGGGCGATCTTCTGCGCCGGCAGCTCGAGATCAATGTCATCGGCACGCACGAGCTGACGCGGCGCATCCTCATGGCCATGCGTGCGAACGGCAAAGGCCGCATCGTGCAGTGCTCGTCGGTGCTGGGCCTCGTTGCGGGGCCATATCGCGGTGCCTACTGCGCCTCGAAGTTCGCGCTCGAGGCCTTGTCGGATGCACTCCGCCTGGAATTGCGCGACACCCCGATCCGCATCTCGCTGATCGAGCCCGGGCCGATCCGTAGCCGTTTCGTCGAGTCGGCACTCGCCAACTTCAAGGCAACGATCGACATGGATGCCTCGCCCCACCGCGAGACGTATCTGGCGCGGCTCGCCGTCATGGAAAAGGGCGGCAAGACGACGTTCAAGCTGGAGCCGAAGGCGGTTGCCGCCAAGCTGGTGCACGCGGTCGAAAGCCCGCGGCCGAAGGCGCGCTACTATGTGACGACGCCGACGTATCTCGCGGCCATCATGAAGCGCGTGCTGCCGACGGCGCTACTCGACCGCTTCCTGCTCGGGATGTGAGGGTCTTATAGGCTCTCGGTCATGCGGCGCAGGCGCATAGTGAGCCGCCGCAGCAGGTCGAGCGCAAAGCCCGGGTTTTTCTCGACCAGGTAGAGAAAGGCCTTCTCGTCAACGACGGCGACCTCGGTCGGCTCGCGCGCCACGGCCGTGGCGCTGCGCGGAGAGCCGTCGATCAGGGCCATCTCGCCGAAGGTGCCGTTGGGTCCGACGTTCTCCAGGACGGCGCCCCCCGCCGTGATGCCCACTTTGCCGGAACGGACCACGTACATGCAGGCGCCTTCGTCGTCCTGAACGAAGATCTTCTCGCCCTCGTCAAAGTGCTTGAGCGGGAAGCCGCCCCGCACCAGGAGGTCGAAGTCGAAGGTCGTTTCCGCCATGGCCGCGCCGCACCTCGTCATCTCACTCAGGCTCTGGAACACTAAGCCCGGGGAATCGTTAGGACAACTCCGACGTCGGGGCGTTGCGCCTGCGATACGCCTCGCCGCTGGAGCGCGCATGCAAGCGCCAATCGAGGCGACAACGCCGCGTTTTTCCTGTATCCGGCCTATACAAGCAGAAGGGGGGCCAGGGGATGGCAGATACCAAAGCGCCGTCGCCCTCACAGTGGGGCCGCGTCGCCGACTACCTGCTCGGACGCAATACGCTGATCGGCGTTGCGTCCTTGATGCTGCTCGTGATCTCGGGCTTCGCCACGTGGCACGGGATGCGCGACTTCATCATCGGCGTGTCGACCTCGCCGGCGGCCCAGCAGCAGGAGCTGCCCGGCGGCCTGGAGTTCTCCAACGACCTGCTTGTCATCGTGGTCGTGATCGCGCTGACCTTCCTCATGTGGCTCGCCCTGCGCGAGACGTTCGGCGCGCGCCGCAGCGTGCTGGAGCGCATGGTCACGTTCCCGCTCTATATCTTTCTCGCGATCTGGTCGATCGGCTTCGGCTACGGCTTCTGGTGGAGCTTGATTGCCGGCGAGGAGGCAACGCGCACCGGGCTAGCCGGCCTGCAGGAGGACGCGCGCGACGCTGGGACAGCGATCGCCGCGCGCCTCGATGCGGTGAAGATCCAGCTCGACAACGTCGTCACCTGGTCGGAAAGCCAGATGCAGCGCGAGGACACGAGCGGAGGAAGCTGCGGCAAGCCCTCGGGCGCAGGCCAGGGGCCGCTCTACGCCGCGCGTAGGAGCGTGCGCGATCAGATCGCGTCGTTGCGCGACGGGGTGCAGACCTCGTGGCTGGCGCCGGTGCAGTCCGACTTGGAACGCCTGCAGCAAAGCGTGTCACAGCTGGAAGGCACGACGGTGGCCGAACGCCAGCAGAGCTTCGAGGGCATGGCGCGCGAAATCCGTGGACGCGCGCGCTCGATTGCGGCGCGCTCCAACGAGCTCGGAAAATCGACGGCCGCCGAGATGCGCGCGATTGCGGCAACGGTGTCCGCACCGCCCACGAGTGGCAACTTTTCCTGTTACGATCCGACCCTGGCGCAGCGCCTGACGCAGGCTGCCGACCAGGCCGATCAGCCTGCCGTCCTCAAGTTGCGCGAGGCTGTGTTCAACGAGGGCCCCGCCGGCGTCGCCAACGCCATCAAGAACCTGTGGGCGAACATCGGCAGCTACATGTCGAGCCTCGGCAGCTACGTGGCCTCGGGCGGCAACGTGCCGGCCAAGCACACGACGGGCGGAGAGCCGATCACGGGCCGCGATCTCATCGCGCTGCTCGCCACCATCGGCGTCGACATGGGCCTGCTGGCGCTGGCGATTTTGAACCCGCCGGGGGCGCCGAGTCTGCGGCCGACGGCGGCCGTTGCGCGCCAGATCCGCTCAGCCGTCGCCACGGCGATCGCGCGCGCGCCGGGCGCCAACATGGAATGGGTGCGGCGCCACTTCATCTACCACCGGGGCGTCTCGTATCTGGTGATTCCCAACCTCTACAGTTGCGATCCCAAAAATGAGGACGAGTGTGCCAAGGCGCTGGCCATGAACCAGCTCGCCGGCGTGCTCGACGATCTCGACTTGGTTCGCTGGCCCCAACGGGGACGGTGGTACTTCGGCAAAGGTGAACTGGACAAGCTCAAGCACGAGGAGAGCCTTGATAGCGACACTGATCTTTCGCAGATCCGCAAGGACTGGCTGAACAAGCATCCCAAAGAAGCGAACAGCAAGACAGAGCAGGACGCGGTGTTCGAGAAGGCGCAGCCGCTGCGCAACCACGGCCTGTTCTCAAAGGCCGAAAGTGCGCTGACCTTCGCCGGCTGGAGCGAAAAGGCACGCCGCGACATCGAGATCTTCCGTCTCGTCAACGTCGAGGGCCTGACGCCGATCCTGATGGTGCTCAACGACGACGGCTCTTCCGACCCGGCCGAGACCGAGGGCAGTCCTGCGCCTGCATGACGGATCCGGTTGGAGCGCGTCAATCGCTCGCGGCGAACGCGTCCATGAGGCGCTGAAAATCCTCCATCGGAGGAAACTCCTCGAAGCTGTATTGTGCGGGCGTCGCAGCCTACGCGAGCTTGTGCTTCGTCATCGTCTCGATGAAGGGCCGCGTCCAGCTGGTGTCGTCGAGCATCGTCGGGCGCACGTTCACGAACTGCGGCAGGCTGGCGATCCTCGTGAACACCCAGCTCTTGCAGTTGGGGCAAAAGTTGTGGTCGAGCTGCGGTCCGTGAATGCCGCCCCTGACCGGCACCCCGGCGACGACACTGAAGCCCGCAGCAGGGACCATCGCCGTGAGCGAGAAGGCGCTTGCGCTCATGCGCTGGCATCCCCTGCAGTGACAGGCGGCGGTCATCACCGGCGGCAAAGTGATCTCGATCCGGAGCTCGCCACATCGGCAGGCGCCAGCGAGCGGCCGTGCAAGGTGTTTCATGTCTTGATCCTCGTTGCTCGGGCGGTTATCGCCCGCGCCACAGCCAGACCGTCAGAACGGCGCCGGCGAGTGCGAGGATGTAGAGCAGGATCGGCGACAGGATGCCGAGCACCAGGCCGAGGTGGAAGGTCATGAACGCGCCGGCGATCCCCACAAGCGCGAATGTGGCGTCGCCGGCGCCCGTGAAGTTCTTCCCCAGCCAGCTCTGGCCGTAGCGTGCCATCGCGATGCCGACGGCGATGCCGATGACGAGAAGGGTAAGCAGGTCGCCAATCGCGGTCATGTCAGTCCCCCGGTTCGGCTGTCAGATCTTCGACGTTCGCACATCGAATTCCCTTGAGCCATCGAATTGACCGGGGCAGCCCGTCGATCGCAGTTGCCTGCGGCTCTAGCGGCCGCGCCAAAGCCAGACGGTGAGTGCCGCGCCGGCTGCCGCCACAAGGTACAGCACGAACTCGTTCAAGAGCCCCACGATCACGCCGATGTGGTAGCCCATGAACGAGCCGGCGATGCCGACCAGCGCATAGGTGATGTCGCCCAAGCCGGTGGTATCGGCCACTTGCCGCCCCAGCCAGCTGCGCCCGTAGCGGTTCATCGCGAAGCCGATGCCGGCGCCGATGATGATAAGAACGAGGAAGTTTCCGATCGGTCCCATGTCCGTCCCCCATTGCTGGAAGCCCACGCGGAATCACGCGTGAGCCCAGTCTATCTCATGCAGGGGAATGCGGCACGGGCCGCGTAAGTTCCGTGGACGTCGGCTATGCCCGATGATACGGGTGGCCTGAGAGAATAGTCGCCGCGCGGTAGAGCTGCTCGGCCAGCACGATGCGGGCGAGCCCATGCGGCAGCGTCATCGCTCCGAGCGAGAGCTTGAGCGCGGCGGCATCGAGCACCGCCGAACCGTGCCCGTCCGGCCCACCGATGAGAAAGGCCATGGCCTGGGCACCGTTATCGCGCCGCGCCGCCAGCAGTTGTGCGAACGCCTCGCTCGACAGCGCCTGGCCGCCGGCATCGAGCGCGACTCGCACCTCGGCGGCGTCCGCGGCCTTGAGCAGGCGCGCCGCCTCGTCGCCGGTGCGCAGCTTGGGCGTCGCCGCGCGGCTTTCATTGATCTCGGAAAGTTTCAGGGGGCCGAGGCCGAGCGCGCGTCCACTGGCGTCGAAGCGCTTCGCGTAGCGATCGAACAACTCGCGTTCGGCGTCCTTCAGGCGGCCGACCGCCGCAACGATGAGGCGCATGGCAAGGAAATCTCGGTGTCGGACCTCCCAGTCCGACACCATAGCCGAGACTGAAGCGGAGAGGCGTGCACGGGTGTCGGACTCGAAAGGGTCAGACACCCTATCGCAGACCGCCGTCTCAGTGGGCGATTTGCTCGCCCGGCCGATCCGCCGACCACATCTTCTCGAGGTTGTAGAACTCGCGAACCTCGGGCCGGAAGACGTGCACGATGATGTCGCCGGTGTCGAGCAGGACCCAGTCGCACGCCTCGAGGCCCTCGACGTGTACACGGCCGAGGCCCTTGTCTTTGAGCTTGCGCTGGATCTGCTCGGCGATCGCGCCCACGTGGCGGTCCGAGCCGCCCGATGCGATCACCATGAAGTCACCGATGGAAGACTTTCCTGCCAGGTCGATGGTCACGACCTCCTCCGCCTTGGCCTCGTCGAGCCAATGGACGATGTCCTTGAGCAGGGCAGCCGGCTTTTGCCGTTCAGACAAAAGCTCAGGCCGAGGCGTGCCACGACGGGCACCCTCAAGTGCGGTCCGCATCAGTTGCTGGATGTCCTTTCCTCATTCACCCCGTAAGGGCTGGCGCCGAAGTCCCTGTGGTCGTCCGGTTGATCCGGCGCTTGTCCTTGGCGGCGCGAATTGCACGTCCGCCGAAGCAAAACATACTCGCTGCCCCCGGGGGGCATCAATACCCTTGCAGGGCCGATGCCACGGTGCGACCCCTGTTCAGTGACAAAAAATTGTTAAGTTACGAACGTTTATCGCCCGCTCCCGGCCCTCATCGCGGTCGAGGACGCCTCCGACAGCCGGGTGGTGAGAAAGACCCAGGCGGGGGGCCGACGTCCCGGCAGCAGCGCGGCACGGTCCTCCGGCAGCCGTGAACGGGCCAGGAATCGGGCAGCCGGTGAGGAAAGCGCTTTCAGGTGCCATCCCGGCCTGTCGACCACGGCGATCGGCACCAGCCGCGCGATGTCGCGCCAGCGCTGCCAATGGTGAAACGTGGCGAGGTTGTCGGCGCCCATCACCCACACGAAGTGCACGCGCGGCAGATGCCGGGTCGCGAAGCGGACGGTGGCGTAGGTGTAGGGGCTGCCGAGCTCGGTCTCGAAGCCGGTGATCTTGATGGCAGGGCTGCGGGCATAGGCGCGGCTCGCCGCCATGCGCTCGTCCAATGACGGCAGCCCGCTGGCGGACTTGAGCGGGTTGCCGGGCGTCACCATCCACCAGAGCTGGTCGAGCCGCAGGCGGTTGAGGGCGGTCAGCGCGCAGACCGCGTGGCCCTCGTGGGGCGGGTTGAAGCTGCCGCCCATGAGGCCGATGCGCTGGCCGGGAACGGCGAGCGGCATGCGGACCTGGAGACTGCCGGGGATTTGCAAGGCGGATCTGGACATGGGCCTGGGAGGTTGGCGACGAGCGGCCGATTGTAGGCATTGGAGCGGGCCTGCAAACCTTCAATGCGCACCAAAACCTTTCGTAATGAATGCGGCCTGAGGGCGCCCCGGGGGGGCCAGGCTCGATGCGGCCCTGAGACGGGTAGTGTGCCACCTGCCGAGGTTTGGTTCCTCAAGTGCCGAGCAGCGAAGGCAAAAGGTCAAAATAATCAGTGCCGCGCACTGAAAGCTCGCTCGCGAGCGGCAACAGGCGCCGACCCCAAATCTGGGGAGACCCAAGTGAGTACGATCAAGGCCGAGCTTACGAACATGCGGCCATTGCCTCGGCCTTGCCGCGGCGATGGCAATGGTCGTGGTACCGAACATCGGTTACGCACACGGCAACAGCCACAGCTCGCCCGACAACGATCCCACCATTCCGACCTACTATCCGACGCCCACGCGCCACTACACGTTTGCGATCAGGGCAGCTTCTTCGTCGGCGGGAGAAGCGACGAAGGCCTTGGCTACGACAGCAGCGACATCATGCAAATGATCCTGAACTGGAGCACCGCCCATATCGCCAAGATGAGGACGGCGATTGCGTGCAAACGGGATAGTCGCGACAACGACCACCATTGCCATTGGAGATTTAGGCACTGGTGCCACTGATCAATTAGGATCAATTCAGAGCGGCTGCCGTCGGGCGGCCGCTTTTTCATATGGCTGTCCCGCGTTGGGGCGTTTACGGCGATCGTGGTGGGCGAACTCTCGCCGGCGAATTTCGAATGCAAAACAAATCCTTCCTGAATTAATCCGACATGCAACTCGGTAACTGGCCAGTCATCATTGCTCGGTCAATGCTGTTGCCAGTAGACGCGCGTATTCAGCGGAGGTGCGCCATGTTTGGGCGCCGCCATCTCATCTCTGACGGGCCGCAGCCATCATCGGCTTGCGCTGGCGCGCGCGTGCGCGGTGAAGGCACGACATGCTGAACGACCAGCTTCTCGCTCCCCTGCTGCTCGCATTCATGCTCGCGGCACCATCCGTCGGCGCCGATACCGCGCGCCACGCCGAGGAGGAGGTCCGCTCCGCGCTCGTCAAGTGGACGCAGGATTTCAACGACGGCAATGTCGATGCGGTCTGCCAGCTGTTCTCGCCGGAGCTGCGCTACGACTTTCGCGGCTATCCCGAGCGCGGCTATGCCGATATCTGCTCCCGCCTCACGCGCTCGCTCGCCGACGGCTCCAAGCGCTACGCCTACGCCCTCGATATTCGCGAGATCCTCGTGTCCGGCGACATCGCCGTCGTGCGCCTGGTGTGGACGCTCAACGTCACGCTTGCCAACGGGCAGGTGGTGACGTCGGTCGAGCCCGGCATGGACGTGTTTCGCCGCGAGCCCGACGGGGCGTGGAAAATTATCCGCTACCTCGCCTACGAGGCGCCAGAACGCGCCGCCCAACCGGAGAAATGAATTTTGCAGAACTATTCTTGAAGTCGTTCTTTTGGCCCTTTGCCACTCTTACAAAACAGGAGGTGTCCCATGAAAACTAAATTGTGCCTTGTAGCCTCACTACTGCTGTTGACCTCTCCCGCATTCGCGCAGGAGCCGTTGGAGCAGTCCGGTACCGAGCCGAGCACGCAGATGGCGCCGAGCCCAAGCGATACGGGTCAGGCGAAGGAGCCGCTCGATCAGATGGGCACCGAGCCCAGCACGCAGGCGGCTCCCGCCGCAACCGACATGCCTAAGGCCAACGAGCCGCTGGAGCAGGCCGGAACCGACAGCGGCCAGATGGGCGATCAGCCCGCTACGGTCGTCATCACCGATCTGACCGAGGCCCAGGACGGCAGCAAGCTCGTCAAGCCCTGGAACGTGCCGGTCGACTCGGTTGCCGAGATGGACGTCTATGACGCCAACGGCAAGAAGATCGGCCAGGTCGACGCCGTGCTTCAGGACAAGAACGGCGACATCAAGGGCGTGGCCGTCGGCTACGGCGGCTTCCTCGGCTTCGGCGAGAAGGGTGCGGTCGTGACGCTCGATCAGGTAAAGCTCAAGGACGGCACGCTGGTCACCGACGTCAACGAGGACCAGCTCGCGCAGCAGCCGGCGTGGCCGAAGAAGTAAGCGAAGGGGGCTGGCCTCAGGCCCCTATCGTGAGACTACGCTGACGGCGTCAGGCCCTGACGGGTCTGACGCCGTGCTTTTTGAGAGCTCCTCAGCCAGCTTCTCCATCGTTCGGCCCACGTTCATCTGCATGACGCTAGCAAGCGCGACCGGGCGGGCGGCGTCCCGCACGGCCAGCTCTAGTCAACCGTGTCGTCATGCCGAAACGTGGTCAGAAACAGATCCGCGAAAAGAACGCGTTGAGCCCCCGCATGCGCCGGCATCTGGGCCGGCTCGGCCTGCGCACGCGCGCCGACTACGCCGCATGGTGCCGGGCGCGCGGCTTCGCGGCGACAATCAGCAAGACCCCCTATGATCTGGAGGAGGAGCTTCAGGCTCTGGCTCAAGATACGGCTCGCGCCGCCGCGCAAACGCGACTGCATGCCAATCCGCGCAAGCTGATCGAGGCCGCTTGTGCCGGCGACATCGACGCCGACGAGATCACGCGGCCGCAGCTGCAAACCTTTTGCCGCGCCATCCAGGCCAGCGCGCCCGACAGCGCCTCGCGCCAGGCCTTGTGCAAGCTGCTGCTCAAGGTCAAGGAGGAGGCCGATTTTCTGCTCGACGGCATCTCGCTCGGCGGCATCAGCTACCGCTATATCGACGCGCTCATCAATCTGAACGAGCGACGCTGGCAATGGATCGCTGCGCTGGAGGATTGGCGCCCCGCCTCGCACAACGCGCGGCGGCAGTTTTCCTCCCTGGCCCGCCATCTACTGGCGCGCTACCCCGTGCCGGCGTTCATGGATCAGGCCTGGTTCCGGCGCGATGCCGGTTCGGAGTGCTATCGGCAGTGGTTCGTCGCCCTGGGTGCGGGCAAGAACATCCGCTCCCTCGACACGCCCATCCCGATGTCCAAGATGATGGCGCACCACTTTCTGCTCGCCCCCGATGACACCTCCATCGAAGGCGCGATCCGCTGGGGCCAGGTGCACGCGCTCGGCGGCGGCGCGCGCCTGACCGCGGCGCTGCTCGGCACGCGCATCGGGCACGACTTCTCCAACAATGACTTTTGGGCGTCGGTCATCCGCTTCTTCGTGGCCAACCCGCTGCTCGACCGCCAGCACGTGGGCCCCATCGTCGACTATCTCAACGCGCAGAAGTACGAGACGCGCGAGGTCATCGTCGGACCGGGCCAGGTGGAGGTGCACACACCCCCGCAGCCGGGCCTCACCATGCGCGGGCGCACGGCGGCGACGCTGCTGGCCCAAGTGGAGCGCTGGCATCGCGAGCTGGGGCGCGCGTCGGGTGCGGAGCGGCTTTACTTCCGCCGCTCGGGCGTCAAGGAGCTCTCCCTCAAGACCGGCAAGGACGGCGAGAATGTCTGGCGCATCCGCGAGCTCTTGTCGGGCGCAGAGCTGGTTGCGGAGGGCCGCGTCATGAAGCACTGCGTGGCCAGCTACGCGCACAGTTGCGCGGCGGGGCGCGCGTCGATCTGGGCGATGGAGCTGCACACCGAGCTCGGTGCCCAGAAGCGCCAGACCATCGAGGTGACGCGCGATGGGATAATCGTGCAGTGCCGCGGTAGGCAAAACCGCCTGCCGACGCCGGCCGAGCTCGACGTCGTGAAGGAGTGGGCACGGTTCGCGGGCCTGACGCTGAGCCAGTACGTACGCGCGGCGGAGTAGAGGCGGCGATGCATTGGGTCGCGGTCGGCCGGAAACCATGCCGAGCGCTCAAACGGCAATTTCGCCGTCGCCCGTGCCATGTTTGGTCAATGCGTCCGGTTGGGCCCTTGCGGCCAGCGTTGACAGCCTGCCGCTAGCTGGCTTTTGATCGCGAGTGAGTGGGGTGCTCGGTCTGAACGGTGGCTTCGGCCCACTGTTGGCCGCAGTGGGCGTTGGCTTCTGGACCGCACCGACCAGGTCATCGCCAACTTGCACGCGCTGCGCGAGATTGGCGTGCGCATATCGATGGATGACTTCGGAACGGGCTATTCCTCGTTGAGCTATTTGCGCAGCTTTCCCTTTGACAAGATCAAGATCGATCGCTCGTTCGTGCACGATCTCGACGGCAATCCGCAGACGTTGGCGATCGTGCGCGCCATCCTGGGGCTCGCGGCTGGTCTCGATATGAAGGTCGTTGCCGAAGGCATCGAGACAAAGCAGGATCTTGCGTGCCTGGCGGCCGAGGGCTGCCGCGAAGGTCAGGGGTTCTATTTCAGTGCAGCGCGGCCGCAGGACGAGGTGCTCAGGCTTCTGTCTGAGGAGCCGCGCCGCGACGTGGCCTGACAAACGAGCGGCTCATTCCAGACCCCGTAGCCAGACCTGTCCGGCCGGTGCCATAAAGCGCGCGGCGATCGCACGCGCAGACGCCGGATGCGATTGCGCCTATGCTCTCCGTCCTCGCCGGCAAGTATTCGGCCTCCCCTACGGATCGAAGAGAGCGCCACGTGACGAGCCCTGCCCCTGACCTTGCCGAGGTTGTGAGTGAAATCGCCGAGGAGATGCGGCAAAGACCCGACCGAGGCGACGTCGCAACCTACATTCCCGAGCTTGCAAAGGTGGACCCGCAAGCGTTCGGCATCGCCGTCGTCGACGCGCAAGGCCACGTTGCGGTGGGGGGCGACGCCGAAGTCCCGTTCTCGATTCAGAGTATCTCCAAGGTCTTCACCCTGACCCTGGCTTTGGGCAAGGTCGGCGAAGGCTTGTGGATGCGCGTCGGGCGCGAGCCTTCGGGTAGCCCCTTCAACTCGATCGTCCAGCTGGAGTACGAGCACGGCATCCCGCGCAATCCCTTCATCAATGCCGGCGCGATTGCCGTCACCGATCTCATTCTGTCCGGGCATCAGCCGCGCGAGGCGCTGGGCGAAATCCTAAGGTTCATGCAGTTCCTTGCCGACGACCCTTCGATCACGATCGACGCGGCGGTGGCGGCATCCGAGCAGCGCACAAGGTTCCGCAACAGCGCCCTTGCCAACTACATGAAGTCGTACGGCGTGCTCGAGAACCCCGTCGAATTCACGCTCGGCGTCTACTTTCATCATTGCGCCATCGCCATGACGTGCCGGCAGCTGGCCATGGCCGGCCGCTTTCTCGCGTTGAAAGGCCGCGACCCGTCCACCGGACTGTGCATCGTCCCGGCCGAGCGCGCACGGCGCATCAACGCGATCATGCTGACGTGCGGGCACTACGACGGCTCCGGCGAGTTCGCCTATCGCGTCGGTCTGCCGGGCAAGAGCGGTGTCGGCGGCGGGATCTTGGCGGTCGCGCCTGGAAAGGCGTCCATTGCCGTCTGGTCGCCGGGCCTCGATGCAACCGGCAATTCGCATCTGGGGCGCATTGCCCTTGAGAAGCTTACCAAAAGGATGGGCTGGTCGATTTTCGGGGCGTGAGAAGCCGGAAGCTTCGTCAGGTGCTCGGGCCGGCGGCGCGAGAAAAGCGCGCTAGCTACGGGGAAGGTTCCCCCGGCGGCGCGCGGACCCATCGGCACCGAGTGGCCGATCGATCTCCGCGCGATCATTCAAAAGAAACGCGATACTGAAATCAACGAGACGCATGCGTACGGTCAGTGCTGCTGGCGGCGAAAATCGCCGACATTGTAAGACTCCTCGATCGCTGCACCGTGGTACCAACCGGCACCGCAATCGACGACCGTGGGCTCCGCCATCTGCTGCTGGGCAGGCATGTAGGCATGGCGATGGCCGCCCTGAGCCGCGCGCGGCCGAGGCGGGAAAATGTAGATCTGGGCGGTGTGGCTATAGTCCTGCTGCTTGGTCATTGCTCATCTCTCTTTCTTCTCTCTCCATATGAATCACCCCGAACGATTAAAACGGGGCCGGTTTTATTGCATGTTTCGCGCGCGACACCCATGCCTAAATCGATATCAAAAACTGCTCATAATTCAGGCATGCTGGAGTTTGCATAATTGGCTAGCATTGCTTCCGATGGCGAGCTCGTTCAGCCGACACCGGTCCACTCAAAACGTCCTCACCCCCTCATTGGTTCATTACCAATCGACGGGGATGCGAGCGGCGAACTTGGTGTCTTCTGCGGGCCCCATCGCAAGCGCGGCAAAACCGGAAATTGATGCAACGCAATGCGCTGATCCGGTGCCACCAAGCTCGGCGGCCGCACGCTTCGTACCATTTGACCGAGTTCACAACGTCATAACGTAGGAGAGACGTGCCAATGACGAAGTATAAGCTCGAGTATATCTGGCTCGACGGATATACCCCGGTCCCCAACCTGCGCGGCAAAACGCAAATCAAGGAATACAGCGCGTTTCCCGATCTTGAGCAGCTTCCGCTGTGGGGCTTTGACGGAAGCTCGACCCTGCAGGCCGAGGGATCGAACTCCGACTGCGTGCTCAAGCCCGTTGCCGCCTATCCCGATCCCTCTCGCACCAACGGTGTTCTCGTCATGTGCGAGGTCATGATGCCCGACGGCGTAACCCCGCACCCAACCAACAAGCGGGCTACCATTCTCGATGACGAGGGTGCGTGGTTCGGTTTCGAGCAGGAGTACTTTTTCTACAAGGACGGCCGCCCGCTCGGCTTTCCGATGGCCGGCTATCCGGAACCGCAGGGCAAGTACTACACCGGCGTCGGCTACAGGCAGGTCGGCGACGTCGCCCGCCAGATGGTCGAGGAGCATCTCGACCTGTGCCTCGCCGCCGGAATCAACCACGAAGGCATCAACGCCGAGGTGGCGAAGGGCCAGTGGGAATTCCAGATCTTCGGCAAGGGTTCCAAGAAGGCCGCCGACGAGATGTGGATGGCCCGCTACCTTCTGGAGCGACTGACCGAAAAGTACGGCGTCGACATCGAGTACCACTGCAAGCCGCTCGGCGATACCGACTGGAACGGATCGGGCATGCACGCCAACTTCTCCACCACCTATCTGCGTGAGGTCGGCGGCAAGGCCTATTTCGAGGCCCTGATGGCTGCCTTCGAGAAGAACCTGATGGACCACATCGAGGTCTACGGCCCGGACAACGATAAGCGTCTGACCGGCAAGCACGAGACGGCGCCGTGGAACAAGTTCAGCTATGGCGTTGCCGACCGCGGTGCCTCGATCCGTGTGCCGCACTCGTTCGTCAAGAACGACTACAAGGGCTACCTGGAGGATCGCCGTCCCAACTCGCAGGGCGACCCATACCAGATCGCCTCGCAGATCCTGAAGACGGTCGCGTCCGTTCCGGCGAGCGCCGCTGCCAAGGCCGCGTAAGCGGTACGTTTTGCGGCGCCTTGGTCCCGTCTTCGGCGCCGTGACTCTCGCCGCGGGTTTGGGCCCCCTGCCTGGCCCGCGGCGTTCTACCATCTGCGGCGGTCTCACCCGCCGCAGATGGTACCACCGCCGCCGGACGCGCGCGTCGGCCGCGAGCCCCACGCTCCCATCCTACTTTTCGATTGAGCCTTACCCCGCCTGCGCGTCGGCCTTGCCGCGCGTGGCAGGGTCCTGGTCGTCCTCGTCGAGCGCCTTGTGCTCACAGCGTTGCTCGGCGGGCTTGGCCCTGCGCGTCAGGTTATGCGCCGTGTTGATGATGGCGATGTGCGAGAACGCCTGCGGGAAGTTGCCGACGAGGCGCTTGGCGTTGGAGTCGTACTCTTCCGACAGTAGCCCGACGTCGTTGCGCAGCGACAGGAGCCGCTCATAGAGCTGCTTGGCCTCGCGGTAACGTCCGAGCAGAACGAGGTTGTCGGCGAGCCAGAACGAGCATGCCAGAAACGCGCCCTCGCCCTGAGGCAGACCGTCGTGGTCCTTGCGCGTGTCGTAGCGCAAGACGAGGCCGTCGGCAGTCAGGTCGCGCTGGATCGCATCCACCGTGCCGCGCACGCGCGGATCGCTTGCCGGCAGAAATCCGACCAGTGCAATCAGCAAGGTGCTTGCGTCGAGTGCGGTGCCACCATAGCGGTCGGTGAAGGCACCGAGCTTGGGGTTGAAGGAATTTTCACAGACCTCGTCGTGGATCTGCTGGCGCAGCTTATGCCAGCGGTCGAGGGGGGCTTCGAAGCCAAAGCGCTCCGCGCTTTTGATGGAACGGTCAAAGGCGACCCAGGCCATCACCTTCGAGAAAGTGAACTTTTGGCGCCCGCCGCGCGTCTCCCAAATGCCTTCGTCCGGCTGGTCCCAGATTCCCTCCAGGTGGGTCATCAGCGACGTCTGCAGATCCCAGCCTGCTTTGTTGGAAAGTGTCGTCGCCGAGCGAGCCTGGTGCACGGCATCCATCAGCTCACCGTAGATGTCGAGCTGCAGCTGGTTTGCGGCCGCATTGCCGATGCGCACGGGGCGCGCGCCTTCATAGCCGGCGAGCCACGGCACCTGCCATTCGGTGAGACGCCGCTCTCCGCCGATGCCGTACATGATTTGCACCTGCTCCGGCGCGCCTGCGAGCGCGCGCAACAGCCAATCGCGCCACGCTCTGGCCTCGTCCACATAGCCCGAGTTCATCAGGGCCTGCAGCGTGAACGTGGTGTCGCGCAGCCAGCAGTAGCGATAGTCCCAGTTGCGCGAGCCCCCGAGCTGCTCGGGCAGCGAGGTTGTGGGCGCGGCGACGATGCCGCCGGTGGGGCGGTAGGTCAGCGCCTTGAGCGTGATCAGCGAGCGCGTGACGGCCTCGCCGTACTTCTTGACGGGCGGCGCCTTCTTGCACCAATTGCGCCAAAACAATTGCGTGCTTGCGAGCGCTTTCTGTGGGTCGATGGGCGGAGGCGGGCGGATCCACGAAGCCGAGTAGCTCAACACGAACGGGATTGTTTGGCCGGCCGAGACGACGAATTCGGCCACCGACTTCATGTCCTGGCCGTGCACCTCGACGGGCGTGCGCAGAATGGCCCGGTGGGGGCCGGCAATCGCGCTCCACGTCTTCTTGTCGAGGCGCTGCACCCAGGGAACGATCGAGCCGTAGTCGAAACGCAGCACGAGCTCGGTGCGCATGGCCACCTGGCCCCGCCTGCCCACGACCAGGCGCACGACATCGGAGGACTTTCCGCGCAGCGGCATGAAGTCGATGACGGAAACGACGCCGTCTTGGGTCTTGTGCGTCGTCTCGAGGACGAGGGTATTTTTGCGGTAGGCGCGCGTCGTCTGGGCGTCGCGGTCGACGGGACCGAGCGCCCAGCGGCCGTTGTCCGGCGTGCCCAGAAGTGCCGCAAAGCACGCCTCCCCGTCGAAGCGCGGCCAGCACAGCCAGTCGATGGAGCCGTCCTTGGAGACGAGCGCCGTCGTTTCACAGTCGCCGATCAGGGCGTAGTCTTTGATGTCGGCGGGCGTGGCGCTCCCTCCCTAGTGGCCGATTACCGCGGGCGCACAGGCGCACCGCGATGGCCAACCGTCTTAGCTGCAAAACTCCTTGGACCCCGTTAATTGGGTCCATTGATTGCATGCGCCACTCGGCACGGTTCCGGGCTTTTGCGGGGCTAGTATGCTCCGACCTGCGCCGTGATCGCCTTGAGGTTCTCATATAGGGTGCGCGCATCCCGCTTGAATGCCGGCAGGAGCGAGTCGACCTCCCCCGCGAGCCGGTCCACCGCGCCCGTGCCGAGGGCATTCTCCAACGAGCCGGCATAGGCCGAGATCTTGGCCCAATCGCCGACGGTTTCGTCGGTGATCTCCACGTGGAACTGCAGCCCGTAGGCGTGGTCCTGATAACGGAATGCCTGCACGGCGCAGACCTCCGAGCTCGCGAGCACGCACGACTGGGGCGGCGGCTCCAGCACCTCCGCGCCATGCCATTGCAGCACCTTCATCGGGTCGGGAGCGTTGCGCAGGAATGGATCGCGCTTTCCCTCCGGCGTGTGGAAGATCGTCTTGATGCCAACTTCAGGGATCGCCGCTGGTCCGACGTTACCGCCGAGTGCGCTGGCCAGCAGCTGGTGGCCGAGGCAAATTCCGAGATACGGTCGGCGCATGTCGGCGACGAACTTGCGGATGGCTGCTTTTTCCGTACGCAGCCACGGATACTCGTCCTCCTGCCAGACGTCCTGGGGTCCGCCCATGACCAGCATCATGTCGTAGGGCGTGAGGTCCGGAATCGGCTCGCCCGCCTCGACCTCGACGGGGTCCCATTTGAAGCCGTCCGCATTGAAGAAATCGCGCAGGACGCCGGGATGCTCGACTGGCAGATGCTGCAGAACCAGGATTCGCATTGGACCTCATGGACGTTTGAGTTTGCTTGCTGCTAATGCACCCGCGGAAGCGCTCGCCGTCAAGCTGTCTCGATGGGACGCCGTCTTGTTCGGCGGGGCCTGTGTGTCTTTGCCTCCTTTTCGAGCAGCGCGCGCTTGCGGCCGGCGCCCCAGCGGTAGCCTGAAAGGGAGCCGTCGCTGCGGACCACGCGGTGGCACGGTATGACCACGGCCAGCGGGTTGGCGGCACAGGCACCGGCCACCGCGCGTACCGCCTTAGGCGCGCCGAGGCGCTGGGCAATCTCGGCATAGGTCGCGGTGCCGCCGGCCGGGATGTCGCGCAATGCCGCCCACACGCGGTGTTGGAATGCCGTGCCGCGCACGTCGAGCGGCACGTCGAGAGTTTTGCCCGGGGCCTCGACGTGGGCGATCACCTTTGCGAGCAGGCGCTGGAATTGCTTGTCGCCTCCAATGAGCTCGGCGCCCGGAAACCGCTTGCGCAGGTCTTGTTCCAACGGCGCCCGCTCCTCGCCCATCAGGATCGCGGCAACGCCCTTTTGGGTCGCCGCCACCAGGATCACGCCGAGCGAGCATGTCCCCGTCGCGTAGCGAATGACGGCGCCGTCGCCGCCGGAACGGTAGCGTGCGGGCGCCATACCGAGCATGCCTGCAGCACCGGCATAGAAACGGCCGGTGGACCCGAACCCGGAGCTGAAGATCGCTTCTGTCACGGAGTTGTCCTTCTGGAGATGATCGCGCACGCGTCTTTGGCGGCACGCCACGACATAGGCGTTGGGCGTCACGCCGATAGTGGCTTTGAAGATGCGATGGAAGTGGTAAGGGCTCATGTCCACCTCGCGTGCAAGGGCTGCCAGCCTCGGCGCCACGTCGGCGTTCTCTATGAGCCGGCAGGCGCGCGCCACCTTCGCCGCGTTCTCCTCGTAGGGGGCGAGAGCGCCCGGTTTGCACCGCTTGCAGGGGCGAAAGCCCGCCGCCTCGGCGTCCGCGCACGTTGTGTGAAAGCGCACATTCTCGCGCTTCGGCCGTCGGGCGGCGCACGAGGGGCGGCAGTACACGCCGGTTGTGGCGACGGAATAGTAGAACGTGCCGTCTTGGGTTTTGTCGCGCGCCAGTACAGCGGCCCAGCGTTGCGGCGGCGTAAGAATACGGGTCATGCCGGCCAGCATAAGGTCGCCGGCGCCGGTCCGCATCTCGATCCTTGCGGTCAAACTGCAAAAATTCTGGGGAGAGGCCGGCCTAAGCGCTGCGCTTGAGCGCCGCCGGCGGCGGCTTCGCGCTGAGGAGCTCGATGACGTGATTGCGCAGGGTCACAATGTCCGTGCGCGACTTGACGAGCGCCCGGGTGACCGGCGGCCACCTTTCGATTGCCATCTCGAGCGCGGAGAAGACGAGGACGGGCGGCGGCGCCTCGGCTCGCTCCAAAAGAAAGCGCAAGACGCTGTCCCCGTTCTCGTTGGGGAGCAGCATGTCGAGAACGATGAGATCGAAGGATTGAGTCATAAGGATCTCGCGCGCGCCCTCGGCCGTGTGCGCGCTCGTGATGCTCGCGACATCCTCCAGAACTCTCTGCCAGAACCGCGCACGTATCGGCATCGTCCTCGATGTGAAGAACGCGAGGTAACGTCTCGCCGGTCGCTGTTGGCGCATTGACGTGCACGATGTGTGCTGTCCCGGCGCTCGCGTGGTCCTCATACGGGGCCTCGGTGCTGCAGGTCGCGGGGAGATCGAAGTAGAAGATCGTGCCAGCGCCGACCTCCGTCTTAAATCCGATGCGGCCACCGAGCCGCTCGACAATGGCCTTCGAGATGCTCAAGCCAAGGCCTGTTCCGCCCTTCTGCCGCTTGTCGGAGGAATCACCCTGGGCGAACTTCTGGAACATGCGCCCCCGGAACTCTGGGGCAATGCCGGGGCCATGATCGACGACGCTTACACGTACGCTCTCGCCATTCATTTTGGCGGTGATTGCAACGTGCCCGTCAAAGGGTGAGAACTTAGACGCGTTGGACAGGAGGTTCGACATAACCTGCTGGAAACGGTCGGGGTCGGTATCGAGGATGATATCGTTGGGAACGTTGTCCATGACGATGCTCACGCCATGCTCCGCGGCATAGAGCGAATTCTGCTCCACGGCTTGGTTGAGCAGGGTCCTTAGACTTACGCGCTCTCGCCTGAATATGAGCTGGCCGGCCTCGATCTTGTCGATGTCCAGAATATCGTTGATCAGGTTTACCAGACGGGTGCCATTCTCGTAGGCGAGATTGATCATGCGCTTCGATTTGTCTGTCAGATTGCCGAGCGCTCCGGCGCGCAACAGCCCCAGGGAGCCCATGATCGATGTGAGCGGCGTGCGTAGCTCGTGGGTGACGGTTGACACGAACTCCGATTTGATGCGTTCGACTTTTTTCCGCTCGGTGATGTCGCGAACGCTTCCGCTGAACAGCGGCTGGTTATCCACTTTGATCTCGGCTATGGCGACCTCGAGATCGATGGGGCGGCCATCCTTGTGTTTGCCGGTCACCTCGCGCCGGACGCCGATGAAGCGGGCTTCACCGGTGCGCGCATAGCGCTCGAGATAAGTGTCGTGGCGATCGGAATCCGGTTTGGGCATGAGAATGCTGACGTTCTGGCCGATCGCTTCGGCGGGCGTGAAGCCGAATATTTCCTCGCAACCCTTGTTGTAGCGAAGGATCGTGCCTTTCGCGTCGATCGTGATAAGGCCGTCGATTGAGTGGTCGATGATGGCCGTGAGGTGGGCCTCGCTCTTACGCAACGACGCATCGCGCGTTTCGACGGCCTCCTTCATGATCTCCAGTGCTTCGCCGAGCTCGCCGATGTCGGCGCCGCCCCCCGGCTTGGTGAGGCTGGCAACGTCGAGCTTTCCCGCAGCTATCTGTCGTGCGGCGGTCATGAGTCCTTTCAGCGGCCGGCTGACGAAGTAGGCGGCAAATAGGCCGGTGAGCGCCATGGCGAGCGCAACGGCGCCGACCAGAAGGATCAGCTTCAAGGTGTCGCCGAACACGATACTGGCATTGGTATCCGTAGCGAGGACGAGAAAATCACCTGGATTTTCGGGATTGTAATCGACGCGACGGGCGGCGACGAACTGACCGCCATCGCGCTCATGCATGGAGGCTGGACCGCCAGCCTTGAAAAGCTGGCGAAGGTCCGGCCAATCGTGCTCGAATGCCGAGGATGTCCCGTCGTACGAGCCGAAGAGGGGGCCGCCGTCGCTGCGGTAAACGTAGTCTCCGGCTTGGTTGGCTGCGAGGAACTGGCCGGAGGCGCCGGCAAGGTCGCTGAGGTCAGATATCTCGCGCAGCCATGAATCGGCGGCGGCATTGGCCACGATGATGCCGAACACCTCGCCGCTATTCGTGAAGATGGGCACGGCGGCTCGTATCGTCGTTTCATAGGGCTTTACCAGTTCGCCGTTCTCGGCATTGGCATCAATTGCCGAAAGGTACACCGCTCCCACAGGAAGCTTGGTCGTCTCCCGGAAGTACGGTCGCCTGCCTTTGCGCTGCAGACGGCTCTTATCGACGATCTCGATCGTGTCGCCTTTGCGATTAACGCGCACGAGTTCGCGTCCGCCGTCCGCCACGCCGATAAAACGCGCCTGATGGATATCTCGGTTTGCCTGGAGGATCGACCGGAAGATGATCCCCAGGCGCCGCAGCCATTCGTCGAGAGATTCGCCCAGTTGCGGCTGTTCACCCGTCGAAATTGCGGCGATGCGCGCGACGGGCGGGGTGCCTGCCAGGATCTGCGGCACCTTGCGGAACTCCGCCACGCGTGCCGCGAGCTGGTTTGCGGCCTTATCGAGCCGCTGCTCGACGCGCTCCCGCTCCAGGTTCCCGACAATGCGCGAGGAAACCCCGATCACGACGGCGCCCTGAATGATCGCACTGCCTGCGATCAACACCGCGGTGAGCGTGGCGAAGCGTTGGGCGAGCGTCAGCTTCGACCACCAATTGGTTCCGGGCCGCGTGATGAAGCGTTGGTTCCCGCGCATTGCCGCCTTGCTCGCCTTTTCGTCTCATCACTCCTGTGCCGTTTGCAATATCTGCACTTGCACGGCGCTAGGCCGAACGCTGTTGGTCAGGCGTGGTCCCCGCAGCGGATCTCCAATTGTTCGTTGTCGGATGAACGAAGCGTTGACGAGGGGGCAGCCCCGAGGCCGCATCTTTGCCCCCGTTCAACCCGCGCACGGGCGCCGAGCTCGAAAACAGCCCGTAGATTCAATCTAACCTAGCGGGGGCATGCTGTACGGCATGCGAGTCCTACTTTAGTCGTCGCGCCCCGGATAAAGTGTTCAAGGTGTGAATTTGCGGCCAACAATTCGCGAAGGATTGCTCGCATCGGACGTGCCGTGTGCGACCGTTTTGGGAGCGGCTACGTCGGTCGCGTCTGGCCCGAGCCGCGCACCAGGTACTTGAAGCTCGTCAGCTGCTCCACACCCACCGGCCCGCGTGCGTGCAATTTGCCCGTGGCGATGCCGATCTCGGCGCCAAAGCCGAACTCGCCGCCGTCGGCGAACTGCGTCGAGGCATTGTGCAGAACGATTGCCGAATCGACCGCCTGCAGAAAATGCTCGGCTGTCTCGGCATTGCCGGTGATGATCGCGTCGGTGTGCTGGGTGCCGTACGTGGCGATGTGATCAATCGCGGCCTCGACACCATCAACGACCTTCACGGAGATGATCGCATCGAGGTACTCGGTCGCCCAGTCGGCTTCGGTAGCCGGTTTGACGCGCGCATCGGCCGCTTGGGTGGCCTTGTCTCCGCGCACCTCGCAGCCGGCATCGAGCAACGCCTTTACGAGCGTGGGCAGGTACGACGCCGGCGCGCCCCTGTCGACGAGCAGCGTCTCGGTTGCGCCGCAGATGCCCGTGCGGCGCATCTTGGCGTTGAGCGTAATGGCGACCGCCATATCGAGGTCGGCGTCGCGGTCGACGTAGGTGTGGCAGATGCCTTCCAGGTGCGCGAAGACCGGCACGCGCGCCTCCTGCTGCACGCGTTCGACCAGGCTCTTGCCACCGCGCGGAACGATCACGTCGATGGCGCCGTCGAGGCCGGCGAGCATGCAGCCGACGGCGGCGCGATCGGTGGTCGGCACCAGCTGGATGGCAGCCTCGGGCAGTTTTGCGGCCTTGAGCCCCGCGACGAGGCAGGCGTGGATCGCCTGCGCCGAGTGGTGGCTTTCCGAGCCGCCGCGCAGGATGGCGGCGTTGCCGGCTTTGAGTGCCAGCGCGCCGGCGTCTGCCGTCACGTTGGGGCGGCTTTCGTAGATGATGCCGATGACGCCGAGCGGAACACGCATGCGCTGCATGACGAGACCGTTGGGGCGCGTCCACTCC
Organism: uncultured Alphaproteobacteria bacterium; assembly: GCA_963776675.1. Classification (GTDB taxonomy): domain Bacteria; phylum Pseudomonadota; class Alphaproteobacteria; order Rhizobiales; family Hyphomicrobiaceae; genus Hyphomicrobium_A. The sequence goes on from CAVZNR010000006.1 coordinate 67,450, forward strand.
GCCAGCACGGTACCGACGGGATCGGGCAACTCCGCGATCTCCTCCAGACCCGTTGCCATGGCGGCAACGCGCGCCGCATCGAGCGCCAGCCGGTCGACGAAAGCTGCCGGGCGGTCTGCCGCCTCAGCGGCGGCAATGTCCTTGGCATTGGCCGCGAGAATTGTCGGCGAGGCGTCGCGCAGCGCCGCGGCCGCGGCGCGCAACGCTGTGTTCTTGGCCTCGGTCGAGGCAAGCGCCAGCGTGTGTGCGGCCGCGCGCGCGCTTTTTCCGATCGCGTCCATGATCGCGCCGGTGCCGGTGGCCTTTTCGATGCGCTGGGGCTTGTTCATCGTGCGCTATGTCCTGTTGAGCGCCATGTCGTCGCGATGGATGAGCTCATCGCAGCGCGACAGCCCCAGGATCGCGGCGATCTCGCTGCTCTTCTTGCCGATAATACGCTCCGCGTCGGCCTTCGCATAGGCGATGAGCCCGCGCCCCAGTTCGCGGCCGTCGTTTGAGCGGATAATGACGGCATCGCCCCGGTCGAAGTTGCCTTCCACGCGGGTGACGCCGGCCGGAAGCAGACTTTTTCCCGCCGCAAGCGCCTTCTCCGCGCCGGCATCGACGTAGACCCGCCCCTTGGGCTCGAGCTGCCCGGCGATCCAGCGCTTCTTGGCGGTGAGCGGATCCGACGGCGCCAGGAACCACGTGCAGGCGCTGCCCTCGGCGATCGCCTTGAGCGGGTTTTGCACCTTGCCGCTCGTGATCACCATGTGCGTGCCGGCGCCGATCGCGATGCGCGCGGCCTCGATCTTGGTTCGCATGCCGCCCTTCGACAGCTCGGTGCCGGCATCGCCCGCCATCGCCTCGATCTCGGCCGTGATCGCCGTGACGACATCGAGGCGCTGAGCCGAGCTCTTGCGCGGGCGGCGCGGTGTAGAGGCCGTCGACGTCGGACAGCAGCACGAGGCAGTCGGCGGAGACCATGGAGGCGACGCGCGCCGACAGCCGGTCGTTGTCGCCGTAGCGGATCTCGGTCGTCGCGACCGTGTCGTTCTCGTTGACCACGGGAATGGCCTTGAGATCGAGCAGCGTCTCGATGGTGTGACGCGCGTTGAGGTAGCGGCGGCGCTCCTCGGTGTCGCCGAGCGTCAGCAGGATCTGCGCGGCTACGAGCCCGCGGGCCCGCGCCAGCTCCTGGTAGGCATGCGCCAGGCTGATCTGCCCGACGGCGGCGGCGGCCTGGCTCTGCTCCAGCTCCAGCGCGCCCTTGGGCAATTTCAGGGCGTGGCGGCCGAGCGCGATGGCACCCGACGATACGAGCACGACCTCCTTGCCGGCCGCGGACAGCGCCGCGACGTCGTCGAGAAGCGAGGCGAGCCATTCCGACTTGAGCGCACCCGTCGCGCGGTCGGTCAGCAGTGCTGAGCCGATCTTGATGACGAGACGCTTGGCCTTGGCCCATTCGGGGCGTACGGCCGTGGGCGCTGTGTCTGTTTTGGCGGCGGTTGTCACATCGGGCTCATGGTGCAGGCGGTCCGGGCCAGCCTGATAGCTCAGCTTGCCGAAAAGCGGTAGCCCCGGGGGCAAAATGTGCGAGCCGCAGCTGCTTTCGGTCGCTGCAGGCCGCTTCTGAAGCAGGCGCAGGCTCTAGCTGGTCGCTGTGCGCCGGACCTCGAGGCCCAGCAGGGTCAGGCTGATGCCTTGCAGCATGAGGACGGCGCCGACGATGGTGCCGAGCGTCCAGCCGGCCGACGTCGGCAGATCGAACAGGACGAGCAGGCCCGCCACGATCGACAGGACGGCCGAGAGCATAAGCCACTTGCGTCCGCCCCATTCGGGAAAGCCGCCGCTCACCAGCAGCGAGGTGACGCCCTGAGCAACGAGCGTCACCGCCACGATCAGCGTGAGAGAAATGAGGCCCGACGTCGGATAGACGAACATGAGAAGCCCGCCGATGATGAACACGCAGCCGCCGACCATCTGCCACAAGCGCCCGCTCCAGCCCGTTGTCTTGAGACCGTGCGCGAGCTGCAGCACGCCGGCGACGACGAGCGCGGCCGCGATCCAGATTTCCGTCGTCAGCGTGGCGGTGATCACGCCGAGCGGGGTTGTGAGAATAAGACCGCCGAACAGCATCAGTACGATGCCGAGGGCGAGCAGCCAGCCCCAACTGTGATGCAGCTTGCCGCGCAGATCCGTCATCGCGTCCATGGCATTTCACCCGTTTGCGCCGCGCTTTTATGTGCAACGCCGCATAGCATGGGAGCTGCCTATATTTTGCTAACTTCCGCTAACCGGCGCGGCCGCGGGCGAGAATCTGCCGCGCGGCGGCGGCGCCGGCCAGGATCGCCCCCGTGTATCCGCCGCTCCCGGCGTACGAGGAGGCGAGATAGAGGCCTTCGACCGGCGTCTTGGGCGACTGCTGAGGGCCCTGCCGGAAGCCACTCCGCGGCGGCAGCGGCGCAAAGCCGTAGACGGCGCCTTCGGGCGCGTTGAGGTAGCTGCGCATCGTGCTCGCGGTGCTGAACACCGACGTCGTGACGGATTCGGCAAAGCCCGGGTAGGCGCGATCGACGGCGGCGATGATCGCCTCGCGCCACAGTCTGCGCTTTTCCTCGTACGCGTCGTCGTCGAGGCCGGTCCAGTTGGCGATCCTGTCGACGCCCACGACCGAGACGGGGTAAGGCGGGCCGCCGAGGCCGCTGTCGATCGCCGAGTAGTTGACGACCGCGATGGGAGGCATGGTTTCGCCGGGGGGCTCCGCCAGGATGGCGGCGGCGCGGCGATAGTCGGTGAGCGTCCGCATCCACTCCGGCAACAGGAAGGTCGAGTAGCTGTTCAAGCCGACATGCGCCGCGGGTGTGGACAGGCCGAACGTCGCTGAGAACAGCGAGATCGACAGCCGCAGCTGCGCATAGGGCGCAAAGAAGCGCTGCCTTGCATCCTCCGGCAGCATCTCCCTCATATGCACAGGCGCTGCATTGCCGACGATGACCGGCGCGTGCGCTTCCGCGCGTCCGTTGCCGTCCTTGTCGGTGTGCACCACGCCGCTGGGCCGGCCCTGGCTGTCGAGCAGGATCTCGGTTACCGTCCGCCGCAACAGCAGCTCGCCGCCCGCGGTTCTGTGGGCTTTGGCGAGCGCGTTGCTTAAGCGTTGTGAACCGCCCTGGATGTAGCGGCCGCCCGAGCCGATGTATTCGCCTTGCGCGACGGCGAAGAGAATCCACCACAACGTGTCGGGATCGTCGTGCCAGTAGAGGATGTTGGCGCCGAGCGCGCACTTGGCCGCCTCGTCATCGCCAAAGGCACGCTGCAGGCGCTCGCCCAGCGACAGGCGCCAGCCGCGCATCACAGGCCCGAGTTTCATGAGCGCCGACAGGCCCTCCAAGGGCTTGTCGAAGGCATGTCGCCCTTTGCTCAGCACGCCGAGTGCAGTTGCGATGTGCTCCATGTCGTGAAGTAGCGAACCGATGCCGTCGCGCTGCGTGGGGAAGCGATCATTGAGCGCCGCGCGCGCCTCCGCAAATCCATCCGGCAGCACGAAAGGCACGCCGACAGGCCCCCCGCGCACTTGGTATACGGCGCGTGATGGAATCCAGGAGACTTTGTCGAGGACGCCCAGGCTTGCAAGCACATGGTGCTTGGGATCGAGGGGATCTTGCGGATCGCTGGTCTCATGCAGCGACGCCTCGACGACGAGGTCGCCCGCCTTGTAGGTGGAGGCGGCGCCGCCGACGCCGTAGTTGCGCTCGATCAGCAGCGTCTTGCGGCCGGCTTGCGCCAGCAGCGCCGCCGCCGTGAGGCCGCCGAGGCCTGCGCCGATGACGATGACGTCGTAGCGATCCATCCTGCCGGTCTTCCCACCGCTCCAAGGGCTACGCCTGATAGCCCACTCGCGCAGGAAGTGATAGCCCGCCCGCTGGCCGTGGCAACCCGACTAATCTTCAGCCGGCCGCGGCGGGGCGGCGTTCTTTGAGGAAGTCGGTCATCTGCGCTGCCCTCATCGGGCGGGAGAACAAATAGCCCTGCAATTGATGGCACTCGGAAACTTTGAGCCAGCTGTGCTGCTCGCGAGTCTCCACGCCCTCGGCCGTGATCACCAGGCCCAGATCGAGCCCGAGCCGGATGATCGAAGCGAGAATGAGAGTGCTGTCCTTGGAGCGGCCGATCTCCTCGATGAAGCTGCGGTCGATCTTGAGCTTGTCGAAGCCGAATTGGCGCAGATACATCAGGCTCGAGTAGCCGCGAGCCGAAGTCGTCGAGCGCCACCTTGACGCCCATGTCCTGCAGGCCCTTGATCTGCTCGTCGGCGCGCTTTTCATCGACCAGCAGCACGCTTTCGGTGATCTCGATCACGAGGCGCTCGGGCGGGAACGTCGAGGTGGCGAGGACGTCGCGGACGATGGTGACGATGTCCCCGTGGTGGACCTGAGCGCCCGACACGTTGACGGAGATGTCGATCTGCGGCCACGCGAGACTGTCGGCAATGGCCCGGCGCAATACGATCTCTCCGATCTTGGGTATGAGGCCGTTTTCCTCGGCAATCGGCACGAAGACATCGGGCGGGATCACCCCCATCAGCGGGTCGGTCCAGCGCGCCAGCGCCTCGACGCCTTCGACGCGAGAACCCGTGACATCCATGATCGGCTGGTAGACGACGTCAATCGCATCATCGGCGACGGCCTTGCGCAGAGCGAGCTCGATGGCGCGCCGCCGGGAGAACTCCAGGTCCATCTCCGGCGCAAATGCGATAGCGGTGCCGCCGCCTTTGTTCTTGGCCTCGTTGAGTGCAAGCTCGACGCGGCGCACGAGGTCGTCATCGCTGTCGCCGTCGCGCGGCGCC
>CAVZNR010000007.1:0-13694 GCA_963776675.1 uncultured Alphaproteobacteria bacterium
GCTGGCGTCCGCCTCCTATCACCTGAAATTCCTCGTCGAGCAGATCGAGCAGATAAAGGTCTTGTCCGCCCCTCAGCGCATCGCCGATTTCCTCATCAAGCTCTGTCCCGCGCGCGAAGGGTCCTGCGCCATCGAGCTCCCTTATGAAAAAGCGCTCATTGCAGGGCGTCTCGGGATGAAGCCCGAAAGTCTGTCGCGCGCGCTGGCCAAGCTCAAGCCGCTTGGCGTTAGCGTCGAGCGCGAGCACGTCTCGATCATTGACGTGGACCTGCTCGTCCAATTCGTAAATCGAGGGACGTCGGTGAGGAAGGGTTCTAACACCGGTTGCTGCTTAATGCGGGCTCTTGACCGAAGTTAAGACCCCTTGTGCAAGCAGGACGTAGCATGGCGGTCTTACATGATTGGGAGTCGTCATGGCGGACACGTCGATTGCCAGCTCCGGTTCCCGGCGCCAAGGTGCGAGCCTGGACGCTCTGTTTTCGTACGGTTTTCGACCCTTTTTCCTGGGTGCAGCAGTCTACGCTATCCTGATCATGGTCGTATGGCTCGCGTGGCTCAGCGCTCAGGCTTTTTGGGAGGCACCGTGGGCGCTGCCCGTCGCCGGCTCGCCATTCGCCTGGCACGCCCATGAGATGATTTTTGGATTCGCCGTGGCCGCCATCGCCGGCTTCCTGCTGACGGCCATTCCAAACTGGACCGGCGCACTGCCACTTTCCGGATTCCCTCTCGCCTTGCTGTTCCTAGCCTGGCTGGCAGGACGTATTGCAATGGCGGTGTCTGGACTGCTGGCGCCGGCGCTGGTCGCCGTCGTCGATATTGCGTTTCTCCCACTGCTCGGCAGCTTTGCCGCAGTGCAGCTTTTTGTCAGACCCGCACCACGCAATCTCGTGTTTCTCGCCGTTATCGTGGCCTTCACAGCAGCCAACGCCGCCTATCATCTCGCTGCCAGCGGGATCATCGCGGCGGACGGTCTTGGCATTATGCGATTTGCCCTGATGCTCGTTGTGCTCATGGTTGCGATCATCGGCGGCCGTATCATTCCCGCCTTCACTCACAATTGGCTGCATATCAATCTCGACGCGGTTCCGATGCCGCGGCGTATTGCGTGGCTCGATATTGCATCGGTGGTGTCGATCGCGCTGCTCGCGCTGCTTCTGATTGTTCCCATGCCGGGTGGAGTTGAAGGGACGGCGGCTCTGGGGGCCGGTCTTCTAAATGGCGCGCGCCTACTCCTGTGGCGAGGCTGGAGGACGTGGCGCGCGCCGATCGTCTGGGTCCTTCACCTAGGGTACGCATGGCTCGTCGTGGGCCTATTGCTGGCGGCGCTCGCTGCCGTCACGACGCGCATACCGAGTGCGGCGGCCTCGCACGCCTTGGGAATAGGGGCGGTTGGGACGATGATTTTGGCCGTGATGAGCCGGGCCTCGCTCGGGCACACCGGTCGCCCGCTCACCGCACCGCCGGTCGTTGTTTGGGCCTATGTGCTCGTCACACTCGCAGCCGTGCTGCGCTTGGTAGGTGCGCTGGTCGGCACGCACCTTTACGCGATCTTCCTCGTCGGCGCAGCGCTGGCTTGGATTACCAGCTTCAGTCTATTCGTCCTCGTTTACACGCCCATTCTGACCACGCCGCGTGTTCACACGAAGGTTGGCGCCCGGTCTCTCGACTAAATCCGTGTATCGATTAGTAGCGTGAGGCGATAGCCTTCCATCTAGCGTGGAAAGCATGCACATGGACGAAGCATTGAGAGCGAAGATCCTTCAGGTGCTCCAGTCTCAGCACCTGATGACGCTTGCCACCATCCGGCCCGACGGATATCCGCAAGCCACCATCGTCAACTACATGTCCGACGACCTCACGGTGTACTTTGCGACCGATGCAGCCTCGCAAAAGGTTGGCAACATCAAGTTGAACAACAAGGTTTCAATCGCTATCGCCAACCAAACTGACGACTTCTACAAACTCTCCGGCCTGTCCATGGCGGGCATAGCGACACGGATCCTGGAGAAGAAATCGGCAGACAAACTTGCCGTGCGCCTTTTTCAGAAACTCCCGCAGTCAAAAAGATTTGTGCCGCCAGATCCCAGGCAGCTTGCCGTTTTTTCGGTCGAGCCGGTCGTGATCTCCATGGTCGACTACGCATCAGGCTTTGGAACGAGCCACTTGCTCGTGCTCTAAGCGAGCCGACGTCGCCCTGAACCGAAACGCGATCGAACTTACTGTGACCGATATGGGCAGACGCCAGTCGATCAAGCAGTGGCGGAGAGGGAGGGATTCGAACCCTCGATACCCTTGCGAGTATGCCGCATTTCGAGTGCGGTGCTTTCAACCACTCAGCCACCTCTCCTTATGCCTAATTTACGGGGTTAAGTGCAGCGTCCTGGGTGGTTGACCAGGACGCTGAATGACTATGGGATGACTAAACTTCCCCGTAAACCCCCCGCATTTGGGCCCTGCTCGGACTGCCAAGCCAGCCGTTCATACGAGGGCGAGGCGGCGTCTTAGGTCACGCTGACAATGCTGGCAAGGCCCTTCCCCTTCCCCCTCCCCCTGCCAATCAGCAATCATCGACTGAGGGGCAGAGGGGCTCGTCAAACGGCAGCGCGGGGCACCAGCCCAGCCAATCTCAATACTGACGGTCAGCTCGTTCGGCTATGTCATGAAAGCGTTCACTTCAAGATCGACGTTTGGTCCATCCCTATTAAGCGGGCCCTGGAAAGGGTATTCCCACGCTTCGAAGTCGTTCTGTTGAGATCGGCAGCTCGTACTACGTTGCTACGGGGTCAAAGTTCATGGGGGTCCTAACCGGGCGGAAGTCGGGAAATACTATGTCCTCCACCTCCTGACCACATGCCACCAGCCGCCGAAGGTCGGGATGCTGATGCATGCGTTCGACTAAAGCAGGATCGTGAAAGCAATCTTCCTTGATCCAACAATCAAGTGAGCAGGTCGTCTCGTCGGGTCTCAACAGAAACGGCGCAATTAGACCCGCATCGCCAGCCACCTCTCCGGCGAGCCTTGGTGGCTGCACTGTTCGCAGTGTGGGGAGCGGAAGGCGCACTGTTGGCCGGAGCCGTATGGGATCAGATGACCGTTGGCCTCTCATGGGGCACTCGCAGTGAAGGCCAATTGGCCACACCATGCGACCCGAAAATCGAAATTCGGCCACCGGATGGTTGGACCTTGGTCTGACCTGTGCTCCGAATGCGCGTAGTTAGCGTTGTGGCTCTTACTTCTCCGCGTGTGCCATGGTTTTGCGTTCTTGTGTTTTGGTAGTGTTGCTTCTCCTGGTGTCGTTCGACGCCCAGGCTGGCGGTTCGTCCGCAGTCTCAGGCCCCAACGCCAAATTCAGCATCGAAGGTGGCGAGTACGACGACGGGGGATCATTCCTCGCGCTCGGCAGCTATGCAATGCCGCTTGGCCGGGACCTCGGCGTGCAATTCGATGGGGCGATCGGCTCGATTGACAATGAGGTCATGGGGGGCGGCGGTGTGCATGTGTTCACCCGCGACCCGTCGAAGTACCTCATAGGTGTCTACGCCAGCTATCATAGCTGGGACTCAATCGACATTTGGCGCACCGCGGCTGAGGCCGAGCTGTACCTGGGCCGCGTCTCGTTGACGGGCCTCGCCGGCTACGAGAGCGTTGACGTTCCAAGCTTCTCAAACGGGCTGGCCGTCCTCAACACCGACGACGAGCATTTCTTCGCGCATGCGGATCTCGCCTACTATCCACTCGACAATTTAAAGCTCTCGGGCGGCTACCGGTATGTCGACGAGACCAGCTTGAGCTCTGCAAGCGCCGAGTATCTCTTACAGGAGAGCGGCGCTCCTGTTTCGCTGTTTGCCCGCGGCGACTTTGGCGACAACGATTACAACCGCATCACGGGCGGCTTGAAGATCTATTTGGGCGCCGATCCCAAAAAGTCGCTCATCAACCGCCATCGCACGGATGACCCCGAGAACTACACGCCCGTGTTTCCAAAGCTACGTACGGCAGGTGCAGCCACAAGTCAGTGTCCGTACAAGGACGAATTCGACGCCGCACTGAACTGTAGCTGCCCTGCAGGCACCGTGCGAAAATGCCTAGGGTCGCCGGAACATATCTGTGTCGAACCAAACTATCAGCCTAAGTGCGTCAAGCCCCTAAGCCAGTGACCTAAAGTTGATCTGGCCCTGCGTGCGCGGCACATGCTGCTGTGAGTTCCCCTTGTGGGAACTCCCTAAATTAGACCGCGTCCAACAGGTCCTTCCTCTCCGATCCTGCGCAAGCCGCCAGACGCGCGCGCGCCCAGCGCAAGCGCCGATCCTCAAGGGCGAGGACGGCGCCGGGCCCAATAGATTGCGAAAATCCCCATCCACAGCAGCAGCGCCAGGACATCGAGGAGCGTGGAGAGCTCTCGCAGCGCCTGGCTCCAGGGACGATCGGGCGCGCCGAGCAAAATGACCACGCTCGCCAGCACGCCGCCGATGAGGCAGATGCCTGTCAGAACCCAGATGGTGCGCACCGCTCGCCGGGTCATGGATCACCCCCGCCGCTGGCTTTATGAAGACTGGATATCGCACGTCCCATATCCTGCTTTCAAGCGGCAGGGCGCATCCTGGCAGTCACGGATCCTGGAAATACGCCAGCTGATGCACCAGCCGTCCCAGTCGCGGGTGCGCCAGGGCAAGGCGGAAGGAGAAGGTGCCGGCGCCTTCGTCGCTGTGCGTGATCTCCATGCGGCCCGGCTCGAGCGCCTTGGGCCAGCGCCACCGCCAGCCTCGGAGCTCCAGGAAGTAGTGGTCGGAGCGGAAGACGAGCACCCCCTCCTCGACGGTGACGCGCAGCGCCATACCGATGCCGTAGCCGACGTACTCCTCCAGCCCCGTGGGTCCGCGAAAGCGCTTGGCCGAATGGATTGCCTGGGGGAAGCGCCCGGGGCGCATATAGAGGCGCGTCCAGATCTGACCGCCCAGGTGCGCGTCCTCGACGACGGTCACCAGCGAGGGGCCAATGGCACCATGACTGAGAGGCAGCGGCGCTCCGATCGCACGCCCGAGGAAGGCCAAGACACGTCCCGCCCATGACAGCTCCGTCTCGACCACCGTGCCGCGATAGACGATCGCCTCATCGGGGGCGAGGCGCTTGGCAAAGCGGCGACGCACCGGCTCGGGCAGCCGCGCCCAGGAGTCCTCGCCCACAAGCGTGCGGAAGCGCGCATCCGCCAGCGTAGCCGGCGGCGCCAGCCGGCGCACCTCCAACACGCGTCTCCAAGGCCACCATGACGCCCCTCCGTTCCGCCGGCTCAACCCGATCTTGTCCGCGCCTGCCGCTTGCCGCGGGTTGCGAGCCGCGCCACGGCCCCGCCCATCTTGATCAGAGTCATCAAGGTTGCAGGCGGCAGCGACATGATCTCGTTGAAGCTCTTATCCACGGTCTCGGTGAAGCCGAGCATGGCGCCGAGCTTTCGGCGCGCCGCCGGCGAGACGCGCGGGTCGCTCTTGGCCTCGGCGACACAGGCGCGCAACACGCCGAGCGCCGGATCGATCTCGCGCGCCTTGCGGCCAAGCGCGATGCGCCGCACCATCTCGAACATGTCGGCCTCGGCCTCGTAGTAGTCGCGCCGGTCGCCCATCATGTGGGCGCGGCGCACGAGGCTCCAGCCCAACAGCTCGCGCAGGCTGGTCGATACGTTGGAGCGCGCCATGCCGAGCTGCTCGGCGATATCCTCGGCCGTCATCGGCTCGTCGGAGACGTAGAGAAGCGCATGGATCTGCGCCACCGAGCGATTGACGCTCCAGGCGGTTCCCATCTCGCCCCACTGCACCACAAAACGCTCGATCGCGGGAGACAGCGCGCCCTTATCGGCAGTAATTTCTGTCATGACAGAAATATCAGATAGAATTGCTGGACTGTCAATCACTGCGCCCGCGGCCACAGGTGCAAAATTGTAAAATTCCTCTGCCGAAAATTTGGGCAGTGCTTTGCGCGCGTTGCAGGCGGGAGAAGCAAATTTGAAAGCAAGAGCGCCGATCAAGCGTGATAGCTTGTAGTGTTTCGGAACCTTTGTGCGATGAACCGGGTTGTTGGTCACCGCTCGCCACAAGGACGCCGATCGATGCTCATCAAGTACGGTACCGAGATCACCATTGCGGTGGCGCACCCGACGCCGCTCATCTGCATGCTCGACGTGCATCCCTCGCGGCGCAAGGACATCGTTGCGGAAACGCCGTTCCGCAGCACGCCGCCGGCTTCGTCGATGACCTATACGGACGACTACGGCAACCAGTGCCGGCGTCTGCTGGCTCCGGCGGGCGACATGACGCTTTGCCTCGGTGGCACGCTGCTCGACAGTGGCGCCTACGACGCCATCGCGCACCACGCGCGCGAGGTGCCGGTCGACCGGCTTCCGCACGACACCCTCGTCTATTTGCTCGGCAGCCGCTATTGCGAGACCGACCGGCTCAGCCAAGCCGCATGGGATATGTTCGGCGGCACCGCACCCGGCTGGAACCGCGTGCAGGCCATCTGCAATTTCGTGCACGAGCACCTGACGTTCGGCTATCAGCACGCGCGCAACACGCGCACCGCGCTCGAGGCCTTCGAGGAGCGCAAAGGCGTATGCCGCGACTTCGCGCACCTGATGATCACCCTGTGCCGCTGCCTCAACATCCCGGCGCGCTACGTCAACGGCTATCTCGGCGATATCGGCGTGCCGGTGGATCCCGCGCCGATGGATTTCAGCGCCTGGGCCGAGGTCTACCTCGACCACCGCTGGTACACGTTCGATGCGCGCCACAACGAGCCGCGTATCGGCCGCATCGTCGTCGCGCGCGGCCGCGACGCCACCGACGTGCCGCTGATCAACTCTTTCGGTCCTCACATATTGAAAAGCTTCAAGGTGTGGACCGACGAGACGCAAGGCGAGCTCAGGCAAACCGGCTGAGCGGCGCGCGCGTTTGTCGGAACTTGCGGCAAGTCCCGCCCAATTGCTGTCTTGTTCGCGCCATCGCCCTCGTGTTCGATCCCAACGGATTGAACACGAGGAGACGTTTGCTTGGAAAGCATTGCCGCAGCCGTCAGGCGCGTTTTGGGAAGTCCCGGCTTCAAGTTTTTCCTCATCTGCGGGCTCGTTCTCCTGCTCGCCATCCCGCTGCTCCTCGTCTGGGCCCTGATCGAGGAGCGCGAGCATCGCGCCGAAGGTGTTCAGGCCGACGTGGCGCGCGAATGGGGCGGCAGCCAGGCCATCACCGGCCCGGTGGTGATCGTCCCCTACACCGTGCGGCGCGTGCGGACCGAGGGCGACAAGCGCATCGAGGACCTCGTCGAAAGGCGCGCGGTGTTCCTGCCGGAGACGCTCAACGTCAATGGCAAGGCCGCCACCAAGGTCCTGCACCGCTCCATCTATGACATCGGCGTCTACACGGCCGCCCTCGACTTCGAGGGCAGTTTCGCCATGCCCGACATCAGCGAGGTCGCGACCGACGTGCAAAGCGTGCGCTGGCAGGACGCCATCCTGGCGCTCGCAATCAATGACGTCTCCGGGCTGAAAGAGACGGCGTCCGTCTTCATCGACGGGTCAACCAAGCTGCCCTTCGAGCCGAGCCTCGGGGTGGCCGGCGACCGGCTCAACGGCATCCATGCGCGGCTCGCGGGCGCGCAAGCGCTTTTCCCTGGCGCCTCGGGCACATCGACCGCGCCGCCGCCGTCGTTGCAAGCCTTCGCCTTCAAGTTCGGCCTCACGCTCAACGGGTCGGCGCAGCTCACGTTTGCGCCGGTGGCGCGGCAGACCACTGTCGGGCTATCCTCCGACTGGCCGGACCCGAGCTTCATCGGCGCCTTCCTGCCGACCGACCGCGTCATCAACCCGGCCATGTTCTCGGCGCGCTGGCAAGTGCCGCACCTGGCGCGCAGCGTTCCCCAGGCTTGGAGCCTCGAGAACCAAGGACTGCTTCGCATGAGCGCGTACGCGTTCGGCGTGCGCTTCATCGTGCCCGTGGACTTCTATCAAATCGTCGCGCGCGCGGCGAAGTACGCGATGATGTTTCTCGCCACCGCCTTCATGGCCGTGTTCGTTCTGGAATTGCGCTCGGCGCACGCCGTACATCCCGTGCAGTATATGTTCGTCGGCCTGGCGATGGCGTTCTTCTATGTGCTGCTGCTGTCGTTCGCGGAGCAGATCGGATTCCTGTGGGCCTATCTGATCGCCTCGGTCGCGACCGCCGGCCTCATCGCAGCCTACGTGGGGCGCGTACAGCGAAGCGTTCTCAAGGGCCTCGTCATGCTCGCCGTGTTGGCGCTGCTGTACGGCCTGCTCTATCTGATCCTGCAGCTGGAGGACTACGCGCTGCTGGTGGGCGCGATCGCGGGCTTCCTGATGCTGGCGGCCGTGATGTTCGGGACGCTGCGGGTCAACTGGTCGGGACGGGAAGCGTCTCAGAGCTGAGCTCCAGCGGCTGGGTTGCCGCCCGCATGTCCTCATACCCTTGCGCGACGAGGCGGCCTTGCTGCGCGTCCGCGATCATGACGAGGCGGGTGTAGTCGTTGAGGATGGGGGGCCCGAGCCAAGGGAAGCCGGCGTCAAGCTCGGGCACGACGGAATGCATCTGGCGCGCGCGCCCGGCGCTGTCCTTGCCGCGCGCATGCCCGCGCCATCCGGCCGCCTGCCAGTGGTTGGCGGTCACGTTGGTCCCATCGTGCACGCGCGCCTCCGTCTCGGATCGCTCGATGATCGCGGTTTCGGCGGGCTTCACACCGGCGAGCGAGAAGATGGCCGGAGTGGAGATCGGCCGCTCGGTCAGCATGCGCTTGGCCTCGGTGAAGTTGCGCGTCGTCTCGAACACCTCGCGCAGCAAGTGCGCCGGCGTCAGATGCGGCATGCGCCAGACGCGCGCTCGGTTCACGGCCCAGTCGAGATAGAAGGCACCGAGCGGCTTGCGCATGGGGGCCTGGTTGAGCGCGGCAGCAAAGCGCCCCGGTGCCATTCCCTGCAGCACGCCTGTGTAGCCGGGCCAGGTGAGCGTCACGAACGGCCCGGCGTCGCAGGCCACGCGCGCGGCGATCACGTGGCGGCCGAGCCCGGGCGTGCGCCAGTCGAGCACGCGCACGAGCCGTGCGCTCGTGCGGTCGGGCCCCGGCGCGACCCGGCAGGTGCAGCCCCACTCGTAGTTGACGGAGAGGAAGTAGGCGCCGGGCCGGCGCAAGCGCGCCGCGATGGCGTCGATCTCGGCCAGGTGCACGCTGTCCTGCTTGGCGAGCCAGCGGCGGGAGACGGCGTCGAGCGTGCGCAATGCGGCGAGCGGCACGTTTCGCGTCGCCCCATCGATGAGGGCGTGGGCACGCGCCTCCTCGCGCTCCAGCGTCGAGATCGGAAAGGACGCCCCCACGGCATGCACGGGGATCGGTTTGAGGACCGTCCTGCCATCGTCCCTGCCGTCGCCGCCCATCATCATAGAGCCCTCGGGCTGGCCAAACGCGCCCTGGGCTTGATGTGAGCACGATCGACGGCGATGTCAGCCCGGCCCGGAGGTCCGCAGACAAGAAAAAGGGCCGCCGGCAGGCAGTGCCGCGGCCTAAGTCTCAAGCGGGTCGGTGAGAAGCCTGGCCGGTTTCGCCAGCCTCTCCGGCTCGGCGACCGAATACGCCGACGCGGGCCGGCCAAGCACACGTATCCTGGCCCGGTTCGGGCGGAGCTCTATTGACCAGGGTCAAATCCGCGCGGCCCCGGCAATCGATTGACAATTTGACGCGCCTCGCCGATAAAGCGGCCCGTTCGCGTCAGGCCTCGCGCCTGGCGCGCAAGATGCGCTGCCCGAGGCTTGCATCGCCATCCAACAGGCGAGCCTTCGAAGTCCGCGACAACTCGCGGCGCCGCAGGGCGCGGATAAAGCGAAGGAAAAGCCATGTACGCTGTCATCAAGACGGGCGGCAAGCAGTATCGTGTCGCCGCTGACGACGTCATCACCATCGAGAAAGTGGCCGGCGACGCCGGCTCAAAAGTCGAGTTCGCCGAGGTCCTCATGATCGGCGGCGACAGCCCGAAGTTCGGCGCGCCGCTCGTGAAGGGTGCCAAGGTCGTCGCCGAGCTGGTCGAGCAGACGCGCGGCCCCAAGGTCATCGCCTTCAAGAAGCGCCGCCGCAAGAATTCCCGCCGCAAGCGCGGCCACCGCCAGGACCTCTCCACGGTCCGCATCAAAAGCATCGTCGGCGCCTGAGACGGCAGCCGGCAACGAATGAGGACCTGACCAATGGCACAAAAGAAAGCAGGCGGCTCCACTAAGAACGGCCGCGACTCGCATTCCAAGCGGCTCGGCGTAAAGCGTTACGGCGGCGAGCACGTCATCCCCGGCAACATCCTGGTGCGCCAGCGCGGAACGCAATGGCATCCGGGCTCCGGCGTCGGCATCGGCACCGACCACACGATCTTCGCCGTCGTCGAAGGCGCCGTCGAGTTCCAGACCAAGCGCAACGGTCGGGTTTACGTTTCCGTACAAAACAAGGAAACTGGGACCGGAAAGTAACGTTCGGCAGCCCACTCAGTGTCGGGAAGGGGGATGCCGCAACGTCCCCCTTTTTTCGTCTGATTGGGCATTGCCGCTTTGAGCGACCTCACCGGGACCACGATGGAGCGCGATTGCGACATGCGCTCGCAGCGATTGAGCTACCGCCCGCTTGAGGCCGCCGATGCCAGCCGCATCGCGGCACTCGTCGGCGACTGGGACATCGCGCGCATGACCGCGCGCATTCCCCATCCCTACTCGCTCGTCGATGCCGACCTGTGGATCGCCTCCATCGGCGGCGACGAGTTCGTGCGCGGGGTCGAGCGCGACAACGAGCTCATCGGCGCCGTGGGCTACATCGAAAGCGAGGGCGGCCAGGCCGAGATCGGCTACTGGATCGGCAAACCGTGGTGGGGCCACGGGTTCGCCACCGAAGCGTCACGCGCGCTGATGCAGTACTGTTTCGGCTCGGGAGGCTTTCGCCGTTTGACTTGCGGCCACTTCATCGACAATCCGGCGTCCGCCCGCGTCATCGCCAAGCTCGGCTTCCGCCGCGTCGGCAAAAGCTCGCAGTGGTGCGAGGCGCGCCAATGCGAGGTCGGAACGATAAGATACGCGCGCCGGCGTCCGTTGATCGCGACCTGGCGGAGGCGCGCGGCATGAAGTTTCTCGACCAGGCCAAGATCTACATCGCATCGGGCGCTGGCGGCGAGGGTTGCGTCAGCTTCCGGCGCGAGAAGTTTATCGAGTTCGGCGGCCCCGACGGGGGCGACGGCGGCAAGGGCGGCGACGTGTGGGCGGAATGCGTCGCCAATCTCAATACGCTCATCGACTACCGCTACCAGCAGCACTTCAAGGCGAAGAAGGGCGGCCACGGCATGGGCAAGAACCGTGCGGGCGCCAACGCAGCCGACTGCATCATCAAGGTGCCGCCGGGTACGCAGATCTTGGCGGAGGACCAGGAGACGCTGCTCGCCGACCTGTCGAACCCGGGCGACCGGGCGATGCTGGCCAAGGGCGGCAACGGCGGCTTCGGCAACGCACACTTCAAGTCGTCGACGAACCAGGCTCCGCGCCGCGCCAACCCCGGCCAGCCCGGCGAGGAGCTCACCATCTGGCTGCGGCTCAAGCTGATTGCGGACGCAGGCCTCGTCGGCCTGCCGAACGCGGGAAAATCCACGTTCCTTGCCGCCGTCAGCGGCGCCAAGCCCAAGATCGCCGCCTATCCGTTCACGACGCTGCACCCCAACCTCGGTGTGGTGCGCGCGGGCGATGTCGATTTCGTGCTTGCCGATATTCCCGGTCTGATCGAAGGCGCGAGCGAAGGCGCCGGCGTCGGCATTCGCTTTCTCGGGCACGTCGAGCGCACGAAGGTGCTCTTGCATCTGGTCGACGCGACCGAGGACGATGTCGCGGGCGCCTATCGCACCGTGCGCCACGAGCTCAAGGCCTATGGGGAAGATCTCGAGAAGAAGAAGGAGATCGTGGCGCTGTCCAAGTGCGACGCTGTGGACGAGGCCACCCTCAAGGAGCGGGTCGATGCCCTCAAGAAGGCTGCACGCAAGACCCCGCTCGTGCTCTCGGCGGTGTCGGGAAAGGGCATGAAGGAGGCGCTCTTTGCGCTGGCCCGCGAGATCACCCGCGCCCAAAAGAGCGCCGAGGAAGAAGCCGGGGACCCAAACGCCCCCTGGCGTCCCTGAACGACCCTGGGTGCCCAAACAAACGCCAAATCAATAGAAGTGTGCCGAACAGAGGCAGCATTCCCGTTACGTTAATAAAGTTCTCATCGCGCCTCGCATCAGCGCCGGGACCGTTACCTGTTATTCAGCCGCTCAACGGGACAACGAGTAGGAAAACGACCGCGCCGAGCGGCTTTCGATCATCGCGAGACCACCGTGGCCAATCGACGCCAAGAGCACAACACCGCGTTTGTGACCGCGCCCATCGCCTTTCTCGGGGTGGCAGCCTTCACAGTCGTGCTCGGGTCGCTAATCATCGGCGCGCACGAGACCAACAGCATTGCCCTTGCGCAACAACGCGCCACTATCGAGCACGCCCTCGAGCAGCAGGGCAAATCTCTGGCAAGAGAGCTGCGTGTCCAAACGGTATGGAACGAGGCCTACGAGAAAACGCTCGCGGGCGATCGCGATTGGATGCGCTCGTTCTACGGGGAATACCTGTGCGATCTGTTCGGTTATGATCTGGTCTACGTCCTGTCGGCGGCGAACAAGCCGTTGTACGGCTACTCAAATGGCCACGACGAGACGGCCGCCGAGCTCAACCAGCTAGCGCCCGGCATTGAGGATCTCGTGGTCTCGGTGCGCAATCCGCGCGCTGCGCCTACGGGCCATTTCGTCACCACCACTCCCATCAAGCTGGGTGACGGAGCGACTCTAAAGCACCGGTCCATCTCCGACGTTCGCAACATCCGCGGCACCCCGGCGATCGTCGTCGTTTCGACGATCGTGCCCGACCGGCCGCCCGAAACCCCGGTCGCGTCTCCGGCGTACCTCCTCGTCGCCATTCAGAATCTCGACAGCCGCTTCACGCGTGGGCTCGGAACGAGCTTCGGGTTCCGCGGTCTCAAATGGATTTCGGGCGCTGCGCCACCCGACAACTCCATTACGCATGTAGAATCCGACAATGGCGCCCCCGTCGGCACGCTCGCTTGGACCCGAAACGAGCCGGGCTGGCAGTTCGTCCGCAGCGTTGCCGTCGGCCTCGCGCTCGCCTTGCTGATGCTCGCGGCCTTGGCAATCATCCTCATGCGGTGGGGACGTCAGAAGGCCCGCCAGCTCTTCAAGAGCGAAGCGGAGGCACGCCGCGCCGCCCGCACCGATTCCCTGACGCTGCTGCCCAACCGCATCGCCTTGGGTGAGATCCTTCCCGCTTCAATCGAGACTGCGGGTGCGAAGCGGTCGACGCTCGGGCTCGTCGCGCTCGACCTCGATCAATTCAAGGCAATAAACGACGACTTCGGCCACGCGATCGGCGACTCCGTGATGCTCATGGCGGTCGAGCGCCTGCGAAAACTGCTCAAACCAGACGCCCTGCTCACGCGCGCCGACGGCGACGAGTTTCTGATTCTGGTGCCCGGCATCAGCGCTGGCGATCTGGCCGCGCTGGCCTGCGATGTCGTGTCGGCCCTGGCAGAACCCATCGAAGCGAGCGGCGCGGCACGCGTCTTCATCACGGCTTCGGCCGGCTACGCGT
>CAVZNR010000008.1:0-33572 GCA_963776675.1 uncultured Alphaproteobacteria bacterium
CTCAGGGGATCCGGACCCGGCGGTCGGAACGGCTCCCTCCATTTTTCACCGTCAATCATTTCCAAGACGGCCATCACGAGCTCGGCCGCCGCGCGCGTGCCGAAGTCGTTGGCCAGCTTGCCGAGGCCGGGGTCTTCGTCCGCGTAGGCGTACGCGAGCTCGGCTCGCTCCACGATGTCCTCCCACGACGTCACTGGCGTCGCCCAGATCTCGCGGGCAAGCGCCTCGTATTCATCATCGAGCGCCTGGTACTTGGCCTCCATCTCGGCATAGGCAGGCGTCCCCTCGTGCTCCATCGAAGCGCGAAACGCCTCCTCGACCATCGGCCCGAGGCGGTGCAGCCGCGCCCAGCGGGATGAAACCGGGTGTGCGCCCTCGGACGAGGGCAAGTCTGTCATGCGTTTGCACATCGCGGCCAACCAAACGCTCGAAGCGAGGGACCTGTGCTCAAGGCAACCCGGAGCCCCCTGATCGCGGGGCGGGCCACAGGGCTCGTTCGGCCTCGGCCATGAGGCCCCGGCCGAGCGGCGACTTGTCGGTGATGATGCGGACGGTGACGGTGTTCGACTGCTGCGCGAGAACGCGCATGCCGCTCGTTGCGTTGATCCGCTCGATAAAATCGAACGTCTCGTTTTCGAATACGAGAAGGATACATCGGGTCTCAATGCGTCGTCAGAATATGTCGTGCAGTATAAAGTAGCATCTAACGCAGGCATGCTACCAGAACAAGGAATTGCTGCGTCATATGGTGTCAGCAGTGCGCGTTTCAGCGCGCGCCACCTGCTTACGGCATTTCTATTCGTGCGGGGTCCACTCAATCGCTCGTGGCAGCCGGGACCGACACCGGCTTCAGCAGTGCATTTGGCGAAGCCGATTGCGACCGGTGTCTGACCCTCTGGGTCTGACACCGCCGGCACCGCCTGAAAAACTCCGGTGCCAGACCCGGAGGGTCAGGCACCAAGTTTTGTTATCCCCGCCGTCCCGCACGCCCCCATACTGCTCGCACCCCTGTCCACCTGGGACGCGCAGCTGAGCGGCTTTGCGGGGCGGGGGCGGTGACCCGGATGAGGCAGCGTTCGTACCGTCGCGGGCGTTTGACGCGAGGTAGCTCACCTCGGATTCCGGGGCCGCGGATCGAGGCTGTGCAGGCGTGGCAACACACTGCACGGACGCCCGTCGCGCAGCGGCGCTCCTTGAGAGAGGCGCGCAGCAGCTCTAGGTCCTGGACGCGAGAGGCTCTCCCGAAGCGAGTGAGAGCCGGACCGATGAGCCCGCTGACGATGTGACCGCACCCTCGGCACGGCAGCAACCGGCGCGGGCGCTGAAGGGCTGCCCCATTTGTTGCAACAGGATCGCAGTGCTTCGGCGCCCGCGCTCCCTATTCTTTCTCAAACCCTCGGGGCGGACGCGCCGCGAGGCCAAAGGCGCAGGCCGCTTCGCATGGGGTTTCGTAAGGAACAGCTGGCGGCGGCACGGCCTCCTAGGGTGCCCACACACGCGGCGACATCGACCCCGCTGCCGCCCACAACGAAAGGGATACGTCCATGCTGCTCGATCTCGCAGAGCTTCTCCTCGAGCCCGATGCCTACGTCTGCGTTTGGCGCAATGGCGAGCTTTTCATCGAGGCGGTTGCCCAGGACGACGTGCTGGCGCAGGCGGCCTGATCGCAGCGTCCCGGGCCGCTCAAACCGCCGACAGCGCCGCCCCGGCGCGGCGAACCTGAGCGTTGAGACGTTCCTTCTTCTCGGCCGCAATGCGCAGGCGCACCCGCACCTCGCCCGTCTCGAGCGCCTCGCGGTCGAGCACCTCCGCTTCCTCATACAGCCAGTTCACCAGGCGTCCCTCGTGAGCGGGGATGACGAGATCGAGGATCTCGTCGCCACGCCCGAGCCGCGCGTCGATCGCTTCCAGCAGCGCCTCGATCCCCTCGCCCGTCGTCGCCGAGACCAGCACGGGCGCGCCCTCGACCCAGCGCGCGGCACTGATTGCTTCGGTATGCATCACAGGGGTCAGAAGATCGACCTTGTTCCAAACTTCGAGGATCGGGCCCTCGGATGCGAGCGTATCGATGCCGAGCCCCGTCAGCACCTCCTCAACGTCGCGCGCCTGCGCGTCCGTCTCCGCGTGCGAGATGTCGCGCACGTGCAGGATGAGGTCGGCCTCGACCACCTCCTCGAGCGTCGCGCGGAAGGCGGCGACCAGCATGGTCGGCAGATCGGAAATGAAGCCCACCGTGTCGGACAGGATGATGCGCCGGCCACTTCTGAGGCGCACCTCGCGCATGGTGGGATCGAGCGTCGCGAACACCTGCTGCTTGGCAAAGACCTCTGCGCCGGTGATGGCGTTGAACAGCGTCGATTTGCCGGCGTTGGTGTAGCCGACGATGGCGACCAACGGATACGGCACGCGGCGCCGGCCCTTGCGGTGCAGCTCGCGCGTGCGCACCACGACCTCCAGCTCCTTGCGGATGGCGATGATGCGCTCGTCGATCATGCGCCGGTCGAGCTCGATCTGCGCCTCGCCCGGGCCGCCGAGGAAGCCGTAGCCGCCACGCTGGCGCTCAAGGTGCGTCCACGTGCGCACCAGCCGGCTCTTCTGGTAGGACAGATGCGCCAGCTCGACTTGCAGACGCCCCTCCTTGGTGCGCGCGCGCTGGCCGAAAATCTCCAGGATCAACCCGGTGCGGTCGAGCACCTTGACGTTCCAGGCGCGCTCCAGATTGCGCTGCTGGATCGGCGAGACGGGGTGGTCGATGATCACGAGTGCGATGTCGTGGTCGGCGATCTGGGCCTTGAGCGCCTCCACCTTGCCCTTGCCGAAGAGGGTGGCGGGGCGCGGATTGGGCACCGGCACCACGAGGCCTTGTGCCACCTCGAGGTCGATCGCCTCGGCGAGGCCGGTCGCCTCGGTCAGCCGGTCGTTGATGGAATGCAAGGGAGCTGCGCTGCGGGCCGATCCGCCGGACGGTTCGGGACGCGGCCGCACGGCCCGTTTCAAATCGGGGACGAGCACCAGCGCGCGCACTCCTTTGGCGCCGTGTGCTTGATCGTCCCCCCGTCCTGCTGCGTCTATGTCAACGCGCTCGTCGATGGCCGTCGCCGATCCAGGTTAGGCCTCGGTCGTTTCCGTCTCCATGAGATGGACGGGCTGGCCGGGCATGATGGTCGAGATCGCATGCTTATACACGAGCTGCGAATGACCGTCGCGCCGCAAGAGAACACAAAAGTTGTCGAACCAGCTGACGATGCCCTGGAGCTTCACGCCGTTGATGAGGAAGATGGTGAGAGGCGTCTTGTTCTTGCGCACGTGGTTCAGGAACGTGTCCTGAAGGTTTTGGACTCGATCTGCACCCATTTTTTTTGCCCGCCTGTTCTAGGTCTGCGTGGGGGTCACTGCGGTGTCCGACGGAGCGGACATGCACTTCGTGTAATACAATAACGTTATGCCGCAGTGCACCCTAAAACATATACCAATTTTCCCTGCGAAAAGAAGCCAATCACGCGCTCGAAATGACGGCAAATTGGTCAAATTTCGAGCGAAGCCGCCGCGTTATCGGACCGGGCCTGCCATCGCCTATGGCCGTGTCGTCGATCCGCACCACCGGCATCACCGTGTTGGTGGCCGAGGTGATGAAGGCCTCCCGTGCCGACAAGGCTTCGGGTACGCGAAACGCACGCTCTGCAAACGGCACTTTGTCCTCCCTCAACACATCGAACAACGTGGCCCTGGTGACGCCCGCGAGGATATCCGGGGCGATTTGCCGGGTGATGACAGTGCCTTCGTCCGAGACGATCCAGGCGTTACTGGACGCGCCTTCGGTGACGAACCCATTGTCGTCGACGAGCCAAGCCTCGCGCGCGCCCTTTCCGCGGGCCGCCTCCTTGGCAAGGCAAGCCGGCAGCAGCATCACGGTTTTTATGTCGCAGCGGCCCCATCGAATGTCGGGCATGGTCCGCACCGCGATCCCCTGCTCGGCCAGCGCCGCGTGCGGCTCGGGTGCCGCGGCGCGCGCAATGCAGACCACGGTGCGCGGGACGTCCTCGGGCGGAAAGATGAACTCGCGCGGGCCTTCGCCGCGGCTGACTTGCAGGTACACGAGCCCGTCCCTGACGCGGTTGCGCTTGATGGTCTCGCGCATGACGTGGGCAAGGGCTGCCGCGCTCATGGGTGCGGGGATCTGGAGCTCGGCCAGCGAGCGCGAAAGCCGGGCCATGTGCCGACCCTCGTCGACGAGGCGGCCATCGCGGACCTGGCACACCTCGTAGATGGCGTCGGCGAACTGAAAGCCGCGGTCCTCCACGTGCACGGCCGCCTGCGCATACGGAACGTAGCGGCCGTTGACATAGACGATACGGCTCACGGAGCCTCCCGAGGATGCGCTGCTGGAGGGTGGGCCCTAGGCCTGGCGGATCTCGGCGCCGCGATGCTCCGAGGAGACGCCCAGCGCCCGCAGCTTGCGGTGCAAGGCCGAGCGCTCCATGCCCACGAACTCGGCCGTGCGCGAGATGTTGCCCCCGAAGCGGTTGATCTGCGCCAGCAGGTACTCACGCTCGAAGATCTCGCGCGCCTCGCGCAGCGGCAGCGACATCAGGTGCTCGGCGCCGCCGTTGACCGGCAGCGGCACGTTGGACCCGATTTCCTCGGGCAGCATGTCGGCCGTGATCACGGCGTTGGGGTCCCCGCCGGCGAGGATCATCAGGCGCTCGATGTTGTTTCTGAGCTCGCGCACGTTGCCCGGCCAGTCGTGCGCCTGCAGCACGGCGATTGCGTCCTCGCCGATGCGCCGCGGCGCAAGGCCGGAGGCGTTGCTGAGCTGGCCCACGAAATACTGGATGAGGTCGGGAATGTCCTCGCGCCGCTCCGCCAGGCTCGGCACGCGCAGTGGCACCACGTTGAGCCGGTGGTACAGATCCTCGCGGAAGCGACCTTCGGAAATCTCGCGCTCCAGGTCGCGGCTGGTGGAGGAGATGATGCGCACGTCGACCGCCACCTTCTGCGCGCCGCCGATGCGCAGGAACTTCTGCTCGACGAGCACGCGCAGCACCTTGCCCTGCGTCTCCATCGGCATGTCGGCGACCTCGTCGATGTAGAGCGTGCCGCCGTGGGATTCTTCCAGCGCGCCGACCTTGCGCGGTCCGCCAGTACGATCCTCGGTGCCGAACAGCTCCTCCTCGACACGGTCGGGCGCCATTGCGGCAGCGTTGAGCACCACGAACGGCAACTCGGCGCGGCTCGACTTCATATGGATGACGCGCGCGGCCAGCTCCTTGCCCGAGCCCGACGGCCCGCGGATCAGAATGCGGCTGTTGGTGGGAGCGACGCGGTCGATGGCATTGCGCAGCTGGTTGATGGCGGACGACTTGCCGACCATGTCGGCGGAGAAGCTCGAGCGCTCGCGCAGCTCCTTGACCTCCCGCTTGAGCTGGTAGGCCTCGAGCGCGCGCAAGGTCACGAGGATGAGGCGGTCGGCCTTGAAGGGCTTCTCGATGTAGTCGTAGGCCCCGCGCTTGATGGCGGTCACGGCCGTCTCGATGTTGCCGTGACCGGAGATGATCACCACCGGCAGCTCAGGATAGCTGCGCTTGATGTAGGAGAGCACCTCCAGCCCGTCGAGACGGCTGCCCTGCAGCCAGATGTCGAGGATCACGAGATGCGGGCGCCGCTCCTCGATCGCGCGCAACGCCTCGTCGCTGTCGCGCGCGAGGCGCGCGCTATGCCCTTCGTCCTCCAATATGCCGGCGACCAAGTCTCGAATGTCGGCCTCGTCGTCGACGATGAGGATGTCTGCTGGCATCGGTCACTCCTTCGATCAATTCCGCTCAGGCCTGGTGGGCCGGAAACTGTTGGATTGAAGACTGAGATGGCTCGGGGGGCACGCCTGGGCGCGCCTCCAATGGCAGCGTTATGCGCACGAGCGCTCCTTGCGTGCGCCCGGGTGCTTCGGGTGCGTCCTCCAGCGCAAGGGTGCCGCCGTGCTGCTCGGTGATCTTCTGGACCATGGCAAGGCCGAGGCCGGTGCCCTTGTGGCCTTTGGTCGTGACGTAGGGTTCGAGCAACCGGTTGCGGTTCTGCTTGGGCAGACCAACTCCGTTGTCGATGACCTCGATGGTGACACGATCACTTTGCGGCGTGACGATGGTCTCGATGCGAGGTTTCCAGCCGTTGGCCTTGTCCTTGGAGTCTTTTGCCGCTTCGACCGCTTCGCTCGCATTCTTGATCAGGTTGGTCACCGCCCGGGTCATCAGGCGGATGTCGAACGACAAGAGGAGCGGCTTGTCCGGCAGCTTGAGCTCGTACTGGATATCGGGGTGGCCCTCGCGGAACAGCACCACCGGCTCCTGCACCGCGTGGCGCAGGTCGTGGCGCGCCATCTCGGGTTTGGGCATGCGCGCGAACTCGGCAAACTCGTCGACCATGGCCTTGAGATCACCGACCTGGCGCTCGATCGTCATTGTCAGCCGATCGAAGGTCTCGCGGTCCTTGGTGATACTCGACGCGTACTTCTTGCGCAGCCGCTCGGCGGCGAGCTGGATCGGGGTCAGCGGATTTTTGATCTCGTGCGCGATGCGCCGCGCCACATCGGCCCAGGCCGCCGTCCGCTGTGCCACCACCAGGTCGGTCACATCGTCGAAGGTGACGACGGAGCCCACGTCGCCGCCGCTGGAGCGCTCGCGCGTCACCATCACCGCAAAGGTCCGCTCCTCGCCGCCGACGGTGAACGTCACCTCCTCCAGCGAGCGGCCCTTGAGCGCGTGCTCGTCCTTTTTCTGGAGCACAGCGCCGAACAACGGGATCGCCTCGGTAAGCTTTTTGCCCACGAGCTCGTTCTCGCTCAGATCCAGCAGGCTGGCCGCGGCGCGACTGACGAGCGTGATGCGATCCTGACTGTCGAGACCGATCACGCCGGCCGACACGCCCGAAAGCACCGCCTCCATGAAGTGTCGCCGCTCGATGAGCTGCTCATTGGCGGTCACCAGCGCGTCGCGCTGATGCTTGAGCTCCCGCGTCATCGTATTGAAGGTTTTCGACAGCCGGCGCAGGTCGCCTTCGCCCCGCTTCTCCGGCAGCTCAATCCCGAGGTTGCCGGTGGAGACCTCTTGCGCTGCCGCGATCAGGCGGCGGATGGGCGCAACGAAGCGGCCCGCGAACCACAAGCCGACCCAAATGGCGGCGAGCAGCGCCGTCATCGAGATCATCAGGTACATGAGCCCGTGGGCGATCTTCAATCCGCCGCGGGCTTTGCGCAGCCGGTTGAATTCGTCGACGTTCTGCGCCGTGAGTTGCAGATGCCGGATCACCGTGGGGCTGACGCCGCGGGCGACGTACAGGAGCTTGCCGGGGTACTTGTCGAGCTTGGAGACCGCGCCGACGCGATAGCGGTTGGCGGTCGGCATAAGCAGTGGAATCTGCCCGGCCTCCGCCTGGCGGATGGCGGCGGCAGGGGGCGCCACGTAGGGGATCTTGTTGTCGACGGTCGCCTCCAGCAGCGGCCGCCCGTCGGGCTCGATGATGTAGGCGACGGGAAGGTCGCGCAGTCCGGCCTGCACCATCACGACCCGCTGCAACTTCGTGGCGTCCTGCCCAACCGATGCGGACGCGGCATCGATATCGCGCGCCATGTTGACGATATCAGTGCGGATGACCTGCCCGTGCTCGTCGAGATAGGCCGTGGCGACGTCGCGCGAGCTCGAGACGATGGCGCGCGTACGCGTCGAGAACCAACTGTCGAGCGAGCGCGAGAAAGTGACGGTTGCGCCCACGGCCAGCAGAAGCGCCGGCAGTGCGGCAATGATCGAGAACAGCGCCACGATGCGGATATGCAGGCGCGCACCCGGAATCTTCTGGCGCCACGCGCGCGCCAGGCCCGCCACCTGCCAGGCGAGCAGCGCGATCATGGTGAGGATAAGCACGATGTTGAGGAAGAGGACGACGATGACCACCTCGCCGCGCGGGGTGATCGGCGTCAGGCCGGTCAGGATCAGATAGGTCGCGAACGCCGAGACCAGCGACAGGAGGACGACGCTGAGGCCGATCCAGAACGCGCGATCGCTGGGGTTCAAGGGAGATGGTCCCTCGCCCAGGTCAGGTCCTCGCTGCGTAGCAACGTGGAAGGCCGGCATCACTAGCTCTTTCAAAGGCCGGGGGTGGCCTGGTGGTCGGAGTGTCAGGCCATTGGCCGGACGGGCAAACCAGCGCGGAAGTGTGATCGTGTAACGGAGGCTTAGCCCGAGCGCAGCAAAACAACGGACTGTGACATTTTCGCGACGTGTCCGACGGGTAACACGAGACCCAAGGCCAGGCAAGCGGCCCTGTCCCCAAACCTGAAGTTAAGTTGCAGGTCGCCCTTACGTCAGGGCTGAGGCGTGCGGAAGACCCGAATGTCGAGGGCCCTGATGCGCGAGCGCAGCGTATTGCGGTTGAGCCCCAACAGCTCCGCGGCCCGGATCTGATTGCCCCGCGTGGCGGCCAGAGCGGCCGTCAGCAACGGCAGCTCGACCTGGCGGATGACCCGCTCGTACAGCCCTGGAGGCGGCAGGTCCTTGCCGAAACCGGCAAAGTAGCCGGACAGGTAGCGCTCGACCTGCTCGCTGAGATCCTTGGCGTCGGAGCCTCCACCATCGCTGCTCTTGTCGGGCAGCGCCTCGGCAAGCTCCTGCTCGATGATCTGGCTGGTGAGCGTATCTTGCGTGTAGAGGGCGGCCACGCGCCGCACGAAATTCTCCAGCTCGCGAATGTTGCCCGGCCAGGGATGCGACTTGAGGCGATCGATGGCGGCAGCCTCGATTGATTTCTGCCCCAGACCTTCGCGCGCGGCCTGGCGCAGGAAGTGACGCACCAGGTCGCCCACGTCCTCCAGACGCTCGCGCAGTGGCGGAATGCGTATGGGCACGACATTGAGCCGGTAGAAGAGATCCTCGCGGAACAGGCCCTGCTGGATCTGCGATTTCAGATCGCGGTGCGTGGCGGCGATGATGCGAACGTTGGTCTTGATCGGCGTGCGCCCGCCGACGGTGGTGTACTCGCCCTCCTGCAGCACCCGCAGAAGCCGGGTCTGCGCGTCGAGCGGCATGTCGCCGATCTCGTCGAGGAACAGCGTACCGCCCTCGGCTTGCTCGAAACGGCCCTGCGTTCGCGTCTGCGCGCCGGTGAAGGCGCCTTTCTCGTGGCCAAAGAGCTCGCTCTCGACCAGCTCACGCGGGATCGCGGCCATGTTGATGGCCACGAACGGGCCCTGGCGGCGGCGCCCGTAATCGTGCAGCACGCGCGCAACGAGCTCCTTGCCGGTTCCGCTCTCGCCATTGATCATCACTGTCAGGTCGGTCTGCGTCAGCCTGGCGAGGACGCGGTAGATCTCCTGCATCGCTGGCGAGCGTCCGATCAGCGGCAGCTCCTCGCTCTCGATCTCCGGGCTGGAGCGCTGCAGGCGCCGACCGGGCTGCGTCAGCGCGCGCCCGACGACGGCGACGACCTCGTTGATGTCGAAGGGTTTGGGAAGATACTCGTAGGCCCCCTTCTCTGCCGCCGTCAGCGCCGTCATCAGCGTGTTCTGCGCGCTCATGACGATGATAGGCAGATCGGGACGCAGCTTCTTGATGCGCGGGATGAGATCGAAGGCGTTCTCATCGGGCATGACGACGTCGGTGAGCACCACGTCACCTTCGCCCTGGCTGACCCAGCGCCACAGCGTGGTGGCGTTTCCGGTCGCGCGTGGCGCGTAGCCCGCGCGTGCCAGCGCCTGATTGAGCACTGTGCGGATGGCGGTGTCGTCGTCGGCGATCAGTACGGTGCCACGGGCCATGGGTTACCTCGGGCTCGAGCGGGATTTCGGGGCGGACACGCGCTCTTGCATCGGCAAGAGAACGCGGAAAATGGTGCGGTTGGGCTCGCTGTCGCACTCGATGATCCCGCCATGATCGTTGATGATCTTGGCGACGAGCGCGAGCCCGAGCCCGGTGCCGTGCGGCTTGGTCGTGACGAAGGGATCGAAGAGCGATGCCTTCAAATGATCGGGAATGCCGGAGCCGTTGTCCTCGATCTGGATCATCAGTGGCAGGCTGATGCGCGTGTCGGAGCCTTGCACGGAGAGGCGGACACCGGGCCGGAACGACGTCTGCATCACGATGCGGCCCTCTTGCTTGTTGTCGCCGATGGCCTCGGCGGCATTCTTCACGAGATTGAGGAAAGCCTGCACGAGCTTGTCGCGATTGCCGGGCACCGGCGGCAGCGAGGGATCGTAGTCCTCGATGAAGCGGATCCCCCGGGCAAAGCCGGTCTCGCACAGGCGGCGAACGTGCTCGAGCACGTCGTGGATATTGACGGGGTCCTTGCCGAGCGGGCGCTCGTCGCCAAACACCTCCATGCGATCGACGAGATTGCGGATGCGGTCCGTCTCCGAGCAGATCAGCTGCGTCAAGGAGCGGTCGGCGTCGGACAGGTTCTGCTCGAGCAGTTGGGCGGCGCCGCGAATGCCCGACAGAGGGTTCTTGATCTCGTGCGCCAGCACCGACGCGAGCCCGGACGCCGAGCGCGCGGCCGCACGGTGCGTCAGCTGCCGCTCGATCATCATGGCCATGTTGCGTTGCTGCAGCATCAGCACGACGAGCCCCTGCTGCTCGGCGAGAGGACCGCCGTAGACATCGACGAGCTTCGGCGTTTGGAACTTCGGGGTGGTGATCTCAACCCCGTATTCGTTCACGGTGGATCCCGAACGGCGCACCTGGTCCACCAGCGCCAGAAGCGGACAGCCGAAGCCGACCACCTCGTCGAGGCGCACGCGCTTCAGGAGAGCAATGCCCGTTGAGAGAAATGCCTCTGCGGCCGAGTTCGCATAAACGATGCGATTGTCCTCGCCGAGCACAAGAATTGGATGCGGTAGCGCCGTCAACAGCAGGTCGTGCTCGACCGGGCGTCGCGGCGCAATCTGCTGGCGTGCGGTTGCGGCCCGGCTCATGCGGCAGCCTCCTCGGCCTCGTGATAGAAATGCATGAGTCCGTCGAGCACGCGGGGTGCACTGTCGTCGGTGCACAGCCGGCGACGCCACGCCCTGACGACGTTGGCGGCGCGGCCGCTCGTTTCCAGGTACCAGCCGATGTGCTTGCGAGCGTTGCGCAAGCCGAGGCCGGTGCCGTAATGCGACAGCATCGCCTCGACGTGCTCGCGCGCGATCTGCGCCTGCCGGTGCAGCTCAGGCGCGCCGGGATCGCGTCCCGTGGCCAGGAACTGCGCAATGCGAGCTGGCTGCCAAGGCGCACCATAAGCGCCCCGCCCCACCATCACGCCGGCGGCCCCCGAGGCTTGCAGCGCCGCGCGCGCCTCCTGGGCCGTGTTGATATCGCCGTTGACGATGACGGGAATGTTGACCGCATCGGTGACCTCGCGCACGGCGGTCCAGTCGGCGCGGCCTTTGAAGAACTGGCAACGCGTGCGCCCGTGCACGGTGATGAGTTGCACGCCCGCGGCCTCGGCGCGGCGCGCAAGCTCAGGTGCATTGCGGCTGGTATCATCCCAGCCGAGCCTCATCTTCAGCGAGACGGGAATAGCCACAGCACGGACGACAGCGGCGATCAGCGACAACGCATGATCGAGGTCGCGCATCAGCGCGCTGCCCGAGAGCTTGCCCGTCACCTCGCGCGCCGGGCAGCCCATGTTGATATCGACGATGTCGGCCCCAAGCGCTTCCGCGATGCGCGCCCCTTCCGCCATCCAGCGTTCCTCGCGGCCGGCAAGCTGGATGACGAAGGGTTTGAGGTCATCGCCGGCGGCGCGGCGCAGGACCGGTGCGCGCTGGCGCACGAGATCCTCGCTTGCGACCATCTCCGACACGACGAGCCCGGCCCCCAGGCGGTGCGCCAGCCGGCGGAATGGCAGGTCTGTAACCCCGGACATAGGCGCTAGCAGCGCGCCGTTTGGCACGCACTGCCGACCGATCCGGATCGCCCCGTCGTTCATTCTCGTCCGTTGGCTCGACGCCTGCCTACCAAATAGGCAATATTAGAAGATGCCCTTCATTTGGGCAGAATAGGGTGCGCCGGATTATTTCGCAAGCGCGAACAAGACCTGTCTGAATTGCCGTCCGGCCGCGATACCGATATGCAAAGCCCTGATTTTCCTCTCTGCGCAGGCAACCATGGCATCGACGGTAGCGGTTATCGTGGCGGCGGGCCGAGGCGCACGGGTCGGCGGGAGCGGCGATGTTCCCAAGCAGTATCGCTCCCTGGCCGGCGTTCCCGTGCTCGCCCACTCCTTGCGCGCACTGACCGGGCATCCTGGCATCGACGCTGTGGCGGTTGTCATCCACGGCGACGACCGGGCACTTTACGAGGCGGCGGCGAGACCCTATGCCGCACGGCTGCTCGATCCGGTGGTGGGCGGCGCGACCCGGCAGGAGTCCGTTCGCCGGGGCCTTGAGGCGCTTTGCTCCCGCGGACCCGAGCGCGTTCTGATCCACGACGCGGCTCGGCCGTTCCTGACGAGCGGCCTGGTCGCGCGCCTCATCGAAGCGCTCGATGCGACGCCCGGCGCCATCGCGGCCGAGCCCGTGGCGGACACGTTGAAGCGCGCCGGGACCGACGGCACGATCACCGACACCGTCGATCGCGCGAACCTTTGGCGAGCGCAGACGCCGCAAGCCTTTCGCTTCAAGTCAATCCTCGCCGCGCATCGGCGCGCGGCCGAGAACGCCCGATCCGACTTCACCGACGACGCTGGTCTTGCCGAGTGGGCAGGCCTAGCCGTCACGCTGGTCCCGAGCGCGAGTGCCAACATGAAACTGACGACGGCCGAGGATTTCGCGCTCGCCGAGCGCCTCATGTCTCCGCCCCAGCTCGAGCCGCGCATCGGGAGCGGTTTCGACGTGCACGCCTTCGCACCCGGCGATTATGTGTGGCTGTGCGGCCTCAAGATTCCACATTCGTATCGGCTCGAGGGCCACTCCGATGCCGACGTCGGGTTGCATGCACTCACCGACGCCATCCTCGGGGCGATCGGCGACGGTGATATCGGCGCGCACTTTCCGCCGAGCGATCCGCAATGGCGCGGGGCCGCTTCGCGTCTTTTTCTCGAGGATGCCGCTCGGCGCGTACACGCTTTGGGCGGGCGCATCGGCAACGTGGATGTGACGCTTCTTTGCGAAGCGCCCAAGATCGGTCCGCACCGGTTGGAGATGCGCCAGGCCATCGCCGCTATCCTGAAGATCGATGTGAGCCGCGTCGGAGTAAAAGCGACGACCATGGAAGGTCTCGGCTTCGTGGGGCGGCGCGAGGGAATCGCGGCGCTGGCAAGCGCGACGATTTTTCTACCTGCGTGATTCGCTAAAGGACCACCAACCCGAGATCGTTGACCCCTGCGACAGAATCGCGGCATCAAGTTTGAGGGGTTGTATGACCACGAGCGATTGCGGGGGCAAAGATGAACGTCATGACACACACGCTGGAGCGGACTCCGGCTGAGACCGCGAGCATAACCGACATAGCCGAGATGACTGCAGGCGCCTGTCTTGCGACACGCGTACGGCAACTGTCACGTATCATTACCCGCGTCTACGACGACGCGATGCGCCCGCTGGGCATCACGGCGAGCCAGTACACTTTGCTCGCGCAGCTCGCTGCGCGTGACAGCATCACCGCCGTTGAGATCGGCCACGACCTCGACATCGAGAAGTCGACGCTGTCGCGCAATCTGAAGCGGCTCCTGGCGCTGGGACACATAAACATGGATCCCCCTGCTGGCCGTCGCGGACGGGGTCTGCATTTGACGGCCAAAGGTCAGGCTGTGCTCAAGGATGCATTCCCGATCTGGCAGGATGCGCAGAAGCGGACGATCGGTGCCATCGGCGCCGACAGCCGCACCATGCTCGACAGCCTCCTGCACGAGGCCGAGAAGCTCGCGCCTGTTTGACGCCAGCCATCGACTGCGGGAAGTTGGCTTAGGCGCGTCGAGCGCTGTGCCGTAACTGCGTGCGCGGAATGAGCACCTTGTTTCCGTCCGAGCTGCTGAGCGACGCCAAGGCGTTGCTGGGTGAGCTGCACAAGCGCTCGTTGCAGCTTGCGACGGCTGAAAGCTGCACGGGCGGTCTTCTCGCAGGCTTACTCACCGAGGTCCCCGGCGCCTCGGCAACGCTTGAGCGCGGGCTCGTGACCTATTCCAATGCCGCCAAGACGTCGCTGCTGGGCGTCGAAGCGGGTCTGATCAATCAGATGGGCGCAGTCAGCGCAGAGGTGGCGCAGGCGATGGCCGAAGGCGCGCTCCGCCATGCCCCGGTCGATGTGGCGATCGCAATCACCGGGGTCGCCGGACCCGATGGGGGCACTACCGAGAAGCCAGTGGGGCTCGTCTATCTGGCTATTGCGCTCAAGACAGGCGCAATGCGCGTGCGCGAATGTCGCTTCGGAGACATCGGGCGCACCGACATCCGCCTGGAAAGCGTGCGCGCCGCCTTGGCGCTGGCGCGGGAAGCATTGACATAGTCCGCCGGCGAGTGGACCCTTTCGCGCAGTGCTCCATCATGGACGCTGAAAGGACCGACGCCTTGGGGCCACAAAGGATCCCGTTGCGGCTCTTGTGCCGCGTTGGAGCACTCGCAGCGATCGTGGTCTGTCTTGCGCCCGCGCCGGCACCGGCGGCGGACGTCACCGTACGCCAGCTGGTGGAACGCCTGCATCGCGCCGACAACACCAATCCGATCGATATCAGCCATCTGGATCTGCGCGAGCTCGACATGAGCGGGCTCGACTTCAAGGGCGCGAAGCTCATGGGCAGTGACCTGTTCGGCGCCGATCTCACGGGCGCCGACCTTACCAGGGCAGATTTGAGCGCTGCGCGCCTCGACCGGGTCGTCATCATCGGTGTGCGGTTCGACGAGGCAAACCTCTCTGGCGCGAGCCTCCTGCGCCCATCTGGCTTCTCGACCCTTTCTGCGCCGCGCGGCGAGGCCGCGAGCTTCGTTGGCGCCGATTTGAGGGGCGCCAGGATATTCGGCCGCTTCAACCGCGCCAATCTGCACGGCGCGAACCTCGCCGGCGCCACGCTCGCCCCGTTCGGCCGCACCGGCTTCATCGAGCACATCTGGCGGACAGAGCTGCTCGCCGCCGATCTTTCGCAGGCGATCCTCAAGAATACGGATCTGACCTATACCCTGTTGGCCTTCGCCAATCTGCGCGGCGCGAACCTCACTGGCGCCGTTCTCAAGAAGGCGGATCTGTCGCGTGCCGACCTCACAGGTGCAGACCTCACAGGAGCTGATCTGAGCGAGGCCGATCTGGACGGTGCCATACTCGTCGGCGTGCGCGGGCTGGAGACGGTGCTCGGACTGGCAAGCGCCCACAACGTGGAGAAGGTCGTGCGCTAGCCACTTCCGGGCGCGACCGTATTGTCCCCGCATCTGCCGTAGATGACGCGCGCGCGCTCCTCGAACGCTTCCGTATAGCGCCGCACCGCTTTGTCGAACACGGCACCCATGAGGACGGCAAGCATGCGCGAGGCGAACGCGTAGTCGATGAAGAAATGGATGTCCGAGCCGCCGGAAACATTGGAAAAGCGCCAACGGTTGTCGAGATGCGTAAAGGGGCCGTCGAGATAGGCGACCTCGATCTCGTCTCGTTCAGGCCGCAGCGTCACGCGGCTCGTGAAGGTCTCGCGAATGCTCCGGTAGCCGACGCTCATGGTGGCGATGAGAACACTGCCGTCCGTGGTCTCCTCGCGCGTGCGCACGTGAAGCTCCTCGCACAGCGGTAGGAACTCGGGATAGCGCTCGACGTCTGCTACGACTGCGAACATTTGCTGGGCGCTGAAGGGAACGCGCCGCGTCATCTCGAAGCTGGGCACGGGTGCGCTCCGTTCGCGATTTAGGATGCGGCGGCCACGCGCTTTGCTTTGAGACGCGCGAAGTCATCGCCCGCGTGATAGGACGAGCGCGTGAGCGGGCTGGCAGCCACCAGTGCGAAGCCCTTGGCGAGCGCGATGCGCCGCAGCCCGTCGAACTCATCGGGCGGAACGAAGCGCTCGACGCGGGCGTGCCGCTGACTCGGCTGCAGGTACTGCCCGATGGTGAGAAAATCGACGCCGGCCGAGCGCAGGTCGTCCATCACCTGCATGACTTCCTCGCGCGTCTCTCCGAGACCAACCATGATGCCCGACTTGGTGAAAAGCCGGGGTGAGAGCTCCTTGGCGCGTTGCAACAGCCGTAGCGAATGGAAATAGCGCGCGCCGGGGCGGATTCTGAGATAGAGGCGCGGAACCGTCTCGAGATTATGATTGAAGACGTCGGGTGCGGCGGCGATCACGGTGTCGAGCGCGCCGTCCTTGCGCATGAAGTCCGGCGTCAGCACCTCAATGGTGGGAGATGGCTCGATGGCGCGGATGGCCGCGATCACGCGCGCAAAGTGATCGGCGCCGCCATCGGCGAGGTCGTCGCGATCGACAGACGTTACGACGACGTGCGTCAGTGCCAACGCGCGCACAGCATCCGCTACCTTGGCGGGCTCATCGGGGTCGAGGGGGCGTGGCAGGCCCGTGCGCACGTTGCAGAAGGCACATGCTCGGGTGCACGTGTCGCCCATGATCATGAAGGTGGCGTGGCGCTTGGCCCAGCATTCGCCGATGTTGGGGCAGCCCGCCTCCTCGCACACCGTTGTCAGGCCGCGCTCGCGCAGGATACGAGTGGTCTCGGCGTGCGCGGCCGAGCCCGGCGCCCTCACGCGGATCCACGCGGGCTTCGTCAGGCGCGGTGGTACGTTATCGGACGCGCCAGAGACGCTTCCCGGCGCATCCGTCCCTGTCGACCTCATCAGAGGATTTGCCATCTCGCGCTACCAAGCATTTTGTCAGCCATGCCACAACGTGGCCGGGGCCGATCGGCAAATCAAGCCCGGGCCCCAGGGCGGGCGCTAACGCCCGATGATCCGCGCCAGAATGACGACCAGAATGGCGCCGACCGTCGACACGAGGATCTGGTGGACCCAGGGCCAGTCGGCCAGGAACGGCACCGTCAAGAGGCCGGCCTGCACCAGCGCACCGCCCACGAACGAGCCGATGATGCCGACGAAAATGCTGCGGATCAGGCCGCCGCCGCCAAGTACGAGGCCGGCAAGCCAGCCGGCGACCAGGCCATTCACGGCCATCACGATCCACGGCAGATATGGTGTGTAGTCCTCCACGTTCGCGTCTCCCTAGAATTATGTGTTGTTGTTGGTGGAAGTCTAAGCGATGAAACGCGCAAGAATAACGACAATCATGGCTCCGACAGAGGCCGTCACGATCTGCGACACGAGCCGGTTGCGGATGCCGAGGTCGATATCGAGTACGTCGAACAGGTAGCCGCCCACGAACGCGCCGATCAGGCCGGTGATAAGGTAGCGCAAGATCCCGCCACCGCCGCCGAGCAGCAGAGACGCAATGAAGCCCGCCACGAGGCCGACTAAGACGAAGATCAGAAGCGCGCGCGTTTCGATGTTCATGGGCTCCTCGGATGGTCTGTCGTCGAGCATTCTATTTGGCTACTGGGACGATGACCCTCGGCCCGGCGGCGGTACGTGAAGGGCCCGACCGTAGGCTGCCAGGGCGCTTTCTCCCATCATCTCCGATAGCGTGGGGTGTGGGAAGACCGTGTGCATGAGGTCTTCCTCGGTGGCCTCGAGCTGCATGGCAATCACAAAGCCCTGGATGAGCTCGGTCACCTCGGCGCCCACCATGTGCGCACCCACGAGCTCGCCGGTGTTCGCGTCGAAGATAGTCTTGACGAGCCCCTCGCGCTCCCCGAGGGCCAGTGCCTTGCCGTTGGCGCGAAATGGAAAGCGGCCGACGCGCACCTTTCGCTCCTCGGCTTTGGCTCGGGACTCGCTCAAACCGACGGAAGCAATCTGCGGGCGGCTGTAGGTGCAGGCGGGAACATGGCTCTTGTCGAGCGGATGCACGTCCAGGCCTTTGATGGCCTCAACGCAGATGACGCCCTCGTGCTCGGCCTTATGAGCGAGCATCGGGGGGCCGGCCACGTCGCCGATCGCATAGAGCCCCGGCACGTTGGTGCGTCCCACCCCGTCCGTGGCGATGAGGCCCTTCTCGGTTTTGACGCCGAGCGCTTCAAGTCCGAGCCCCTCGATGTTGCCGACGACCCCGACCGCCGAGATCAGCCGATCGGCTGCGAGGGTCTCGCGCTTGCCGCCCGCATGCTCGACGGTCGCCGTCACGTTGTCGGCGCCCTTCTCCACGGCGGCTACCTTGGCGTTGGCCAGAATGCGGATGCCGTCCTTTTCGAACGCCTTGCGCGCCAGCGCCGCAATCTCGGGATCCTCCGCTGGAAGGATCTCCGGTAGGATCTCGACGACCACCACCTCTGTTCCAAGCGCTCGGTAGAAAGAGGCGAACTCGATGCCAATGGCGCCCGAACCGACGACGATCAGGGATTTCGGCAAGGCGGGCGGGACCATGGCCTCGAAATAGGTCCAGATCAGGCGCCCATCGGGCTCCATCCCCGGCAGTGAGCGCGGGCGGGCGCCGGTCGCGATAACGATATGGCGAGCGCTGTAGCGCCCGGGACCCAACGCATCCTTGGGCGGCGTCGCCCCGGGCGTTTTGGTCTTGTTGTCCTCGACGACAAGCGAGCCCGGCGCATCGAGACGCGCTTGGCCCCAGATGACGTCGACGCCGTTCTTCTTGAGTAGAAATGCGACGCCTGCATTGAGCTCGGCGGCCACCGAGCGCGACCGCGCAACCAGGACTTTGAGGTCGATCCGCGGCGTGCCCTCCGGCACAATCCCGAACTCGCGTGCGACGCTCAGCTCGTGATTGATCTCGGCAGAGCGCAGCAGCGCCTTGGTGGGGATGCAGCCCCAGTTGAGGCAGATGCCGCCGAGGTGGGCGCGCTCCACTACAGCGGTGCGCAGTCCGAGCTGGCTGGCGCGGATGGCGGCAACGTAGCCTCCGGGGCCACCGCCCACGACAATCACGTCATAGTCGGTCGAGCCCATGCCTGCATCCTTCCGCCAAAGCAAAGGCCCCGGCACCGTTCGGCGCCGAGGCCCTGATCATGAAACCGAGCCGCGCCATTGCCGCGGATGGTGACGCGGGCCAACCACGCGCGCGCTCATACGTGGCAGCGCGCCCCGAGATACTGATTGAGCAGCCGGTTGTAGAGATCGGCTTGCGCCTTCTGGGCAGCCGACAGCTTCTTACCGGCGGTTTGGCGTTCCACGAGGTTCGGCACGCCCTTCTTGTCGAGGTTGGTGAGATCGTCGCGGATCGATTGGCAGCTCTGACCTTCGCCGAGCGCGGTCGGACCCGGGTCGCCCCCGGTAGTATTGTTATTGGCGCAACCGGCAGCCGACAGAGCCGCAATGACCACGGCCAGGCGCCTGAAATCACGCGCGATCCTACGACGAGCCAACGTCCCCTCCGCAAGTCACAGAGAAATCCGATCGTTTTTCACCACAGGGAATCAAGGCGCGCAAGCCCCTCCTCGGTATCAGCGGCAAGGGTGCGCTGATGCGTGCCCCATGTGCGACGCCTCAATTTCGGGCAGGCGACGATGAGCGTGCGCTCAATCAGCACACGGCATTGCGGCAGTGGGTGCTTTTGGGTGCGTCACTTAGGGCTGGGCGGTGGGCTGCTGTCCCAGGCCTTCCGGCGTCGCGGTCGGCGTCGGCGGGCTTTGCGGCGCCATGACCGAGGCAATGGGCTTCGGCGACGGCATGGGCGGGCTGGACTTCTTGGCGACCTTTGTTGTCGTCGCAGGCGTCTCTTCAGCGGTGACGACCGGGCTCGGCGGGTAGCTGGAGCACTGCGTCTGGAATTCTGCGTGCGCCTTGTTGAGCGCGTCGACCTTGGCCAGGTCGGCAGACTTCATCTTGTATTTCTTCGCGGCCGCCTTGGTGACCTTGTCGCCGACGCCCTCCTGGTTGAGTGCGTCGATCTGGGAGGCAAGCGTCACGCATGCCGGATCGGTTTTGGGCACTTGTGCCGCCGCCGACTCTTGATTGATCGAGGCGGTGTTGAGGCCTGTCAGCGTGCCGTCCGGGGCACACCCCGCGACCATGGTGGCGATAACGAATGCCGCGGCGGAAGTTGCAGTGTGCGCCTTCATGTCGGGTTACTCCAAAGTATTGGATCCGTCGTCAAGAACGCTCACGCTGATTCTTCGCTTCTAGTCTCGCACCCCATCAGCGGCAAGCAACTGCCCTATTCTTATGCTTTCAGGGCGCATTTTGCAGGCACAATATTGGGGAAATTCGGCCTAAAGTGCTCTTGCGGCCACAGCTGGCCGGCTCAAATCGAGGGGCTTGGAAAGGCGTGATTCGTCTTGCAGGTGCCGTGGATGGCTCAAATGAGCATCCGCACGGGGTCCTCGATAAAGGCCTTGAAGGCGGCTAGCAGGGCTGCGCCGGTGGCCCCGTCTACCACGCGGTGGTCACAGGATAACGTAACGTTCATGACAGTCGCGGCCGCCATCGCCTCGCCTATCACCACCGGTCGCCGCTCGGCTGCACCGACGGCCAGAATGGTCGCGTGCGGTGGGTTGATTACGGCGTCGAAATTCTTGATGCCGTACATGCCCAGATTGGAGATCGAGGTCGTCCCGCCCTGATACTCGTGGGGCGCCAGCCGGCGCTTGCGCGCGCGCTCGGCGAGATCGCGCATCTCGTTGGAGATCTCCGACAGCGACTTGATCTCGGCCTGGTGCACGACCGGCGTGAACAGACCGCCGTCGATGGCGACGGCGACGCCCACGTCCGAATACTTGTGTCGAAGCATGCCGCCCTCGGTCCAGGTTGCGTTGGCGGCCGGCACCTCCTGCAGGGCGAGCGCCATCGCCTTGATAATGAAGTCGTTGACCGAGAGCTTGTAGGCGCGCGGCCCTTCCCGGGGCGCTGCGGCGTTCATGCGCTCGCGCGCCGCCAAGAGCTCGTCGAGCCGGCAGTCGATCGACAGGTAGTAGTGGGGGATCGTCTGCTTGGCGAGCGTCAGACGGTCCGCGATCACGCGGCGCATCTTGTCGTGCGGCACGATCTCGTAGGTGCCCTTGTCGTAGAGCGCCAGGATCTTGTCGTCGGACAATGCCGGGACCACTGCCGGCGCGGGCCGGGACTGTGTGGTGAGGGCTTGGCCCTTGGCGCCGCCCGTCAAAGCCGCCTCGATGTCGCGCTTGATGATGCGCCCGTGCGGCCCCGAGCCATCGAGGCGTGCCAGATCGATGCCTGCCTGCGTCGCCAGCCGCCGCGCCAGCGGCGAAGCGAGGATCCGGGCTGTGCCGTCTTGAGATTGTGTGCTGGTCATGGCCATTGCGCGTGCTCGCTAGTGCTCCGTCCGGCCCTTGAGCCTGCCCAGCGTTGGGGCGGCGGTCGTCTCGAAGCTCGACGTGAAGGCCTGGCGCAGGGCGGCTTGCGCCTCATCTTCTTGCATATAGCCGTTGAGCGCGGCTGATTTGGCGACGTGATGTCCGACCTCGGCCAACAGCCGGCCCCAGTCTTCCAGATGATCTCCGAACGCAGATGAATTGAGCGAGACGAGGAGCGCGCCGTCGCCGATCCAGGCACGTAGCACCTCGACGGCGGTTTCGGCCTCCTCCACGCCATCGGGCGGCTCGAGCTCAAGGGGAAGCTCCTCTTCCATCGCTCGTCCTCCTTTCGCGCTAGATGTAGAGCACCGACTTGGCCGCAGCGATCACTTTGGCCGCCGAGGGATGCGCCAGCTTTTCCAGGTTTGCCGCATAAGGCATCGGCACGTCGGCGCCTGAGACCTTGGCGGGTGGCGCATCGAGGTAATCGAAGGCCTGTATGGCCGCTTGCGCGCAGATCTCCGAGCCCACGGAGCAGACGGGCCAAGCTTCCTCGACCGTGACGATCCGGTTGGTCTTTTTGATCGAGCCGAGCACGGTGTCGAGGTCGAGCGGCCGGAGCGTGCGCAGATCGATGACCTCTGCCTCGATGCCTTCCTCGGCGAGCTTGGCCGCCGCTTCTAGGGCATAGGTCATGCCGCGCGCAAAAGAAACGATCGTCACGTGGCGGCCTTCGCGCACGATGCGCGCCTTGCCGATCGGCACCAGCCAGTCCTCGCTCTTGGGCACCGGGCCGGTATTGCCGTAGAGCATCTCGTTTTCGAGGAACACCACCGGATTGGGATCCCGGATTGCCGATTTGAGCAGCCCTTTCGCGTCGGCAGGCGTCGAGGGTGCGATCACTCTGAGCCCCGGCACATGCGCGTACCAGGCCGAGTAGCACTGGCTGTGCTGGGCGGCGACGCGGGCGGCCGCGCCGTTGGGGCCGCGGAACACCACAGGTGCGCGCATCTCTCCGCCCGACATGTAGTGCGTCTTTGCAGCGGAGTTCACGATCTGGTCGATGGCCTGCATGGCGAAGTTCCAGGTCATGAACTCGACGATGGGCTTCAATCCAGCGAACGCCGCGCCGATGCCGACCCCGGCAAAGCCCTGCTCCGTGATGGGCGTGTCGATCACGCGCTTGTCGCCGAACTCCTCCAACAGGCCCTGGCTCACCTTGTAGGCGCCTTGGTAGTTCGCGACCTCCTCGCCCATGAGGAAAACGTCCTTGTCGCGGCGCATCTCCTCGGCCATGGCGTCGCGCAAAGCTTCGCGCATCGAGATTACCGCCGTCTCGCCGGCGACCTCCTCAGATTGAGGAGCGGCGGTCGGTGGCGGTGCTGGAGCCTCCGGCTCAGTTTCGGCTCTTATGGGTGGTACTGCCGCGGTCTCGGCCGCAGGCGCTTGTCGCGGCGCCTGCGTGGGCTCGGGGGGAGTGGCCTCAGACACTGCAGTGTCACCGTCCTCGTCTTCCGTGGCGATGACGGCGATCGGCGTGTTGACCTTCACGCCTTCGGTGCCTGCGGGAATGAGGATCTTGGCGAGTGTCCCCTCGTCGACGGCCTCGACCTCCATCGTTGCCTTGTCGGTCTCGATCTCGGCGATCACGTCACCGGCCTTGATCTCCTGCCCCTCTTTGACGAGCCACTTGGCAAGTGTGCCCTCCTCCATAGTGGGCGACAGGGCGGGCATGAGAATGTTCGTGCTCAAGGCTCAAATCCCGTCTTGGGTGCTGGGGGCCGAGAGGCCTCGGGCGCTTTCTTCCCAGTTCTGGCCGTCGAACGGCGTGACGATTGCGGCATTGATCGGCGCCCCATCGAGGCAACGATAATTGACGCTTACCCCGTCGGGGTGCGAACGCGGAATATAGAAGGATTTCACGCCGCACGTCTTGCAGAACAGATGCTTCGCGGTGCCGGTATTGAAGGTGTAGAGCGTGAGGTTCTCGTTACCTTTGAGGAGCTTGAAATGCGCCTTGTCTACGATGAGATGCAAGTAGCCGGTCATGGCGCAGATGGAGCAATTGCAGGACATCACCTCGGCCGCGTCGCTGCACAGCACCTCGTAACGCACCGCTCCGCAGTGACAACCACCAGTGCGCCAGCGCAGCTCATCCTTAAACGAGGACATCGGTGTAAAGCTCATCTGCGTCCGGCTCTGGATCGGACAGTGCAAACTCGGATGCATCGTTGACGATGGCGCGGACCTCGCGGTCGATTTTCTTCAGCTCGTCCTCGGACATTCCGTCCTTCACCAGTCTCTGGCGCACCTGCTCAATGGGGTCGTGCGTCTCGCGCACATTCTGCACCTCCTCGCGCGTGCGGTACTTGGCCGGATCCGACATGGAGTGGCCGCGATAGCGATAGGTCAGCATCTCCAGTATGGTCGGCCCCTTCCCGGCGCGGGCAAAGGCGATTGCGCGCTGGCCGGCGGAACGCACGGCGCGCACATCCATGCCGTCGACGTGCTCGCCGGGGATGGCGAACGACAGACCGCGCTGGAACAGGTCCGTGGTCGAGGACGAGCGCTCGATCGAGGTCCCCATCGCATACTTGTTGTTCTCTATGATGAACACCACGGGCAGCTTCCACAGCTCGGCCATGTTGAACGTCTCGTAGACCTGACCCTGATTGGCGGCGCCGTCGCCGAAGTAGCACAAGCACACATTGTCGTTGGCGCGATATTTATTGGCGAAGGCGAGACCGGCACCGAGCGGAACGGATGCGCCCACGATTCCGTGGCCGCCGTAGAACTGCTTCTCGGGAGCGAACATGTGCATGGAGCCGCCCTTGCCCTTGGAGCAGCCGCCGCGCCGGCCGGTGAGCTCGGCCATCACGCGCTTGGGCTCCATGCCGACAGCCAGCGTATGCCCGTGGTCGCGATAGGCAGTGATGACCTGGTCGCCCGGCTTCAAAGCCATCTGCATGCCGACGACCACGGCCTCCTGGCCGATATAGAGATGGCAGAAGCCGCCGATGTGCCCCATGCCGTAAAGCTGACCCGCCTTCTCCTCGAAACGGCGAATGAGCAGCATCTGACGGTAGGCCGCGATCTCCTCCTCGCGCGTGAAGGACTTGACCTGCGGCTCGCGTCCGTTGGGGCGCGCGCCGGCTTTGGCGGCAGCAGCGGGGGATCCGGAGCGGCTGCGGGACGCCTTTGCTGGAGCCATGGCAATTCCCTGCACTTTTAGCGTGAGCGTTGAGGCGCGCCGATATGGCTGAACGCCGGGGCGTCCGCCTTGAATCGGACCCTACAAGAGGCCCATGACATTGGCCAGAACCAGCCGCATGGCCGCTATTGGTTCATCAGGATTTTCTAACAGAATACCCGGTCAGGCTCGGCGCGCGCGACCAATGCTCAGCGGCCCGTGACGATAAAGTCGTCGGGATGCGCGAAGCCCAAGACCTCGCGTGCCACTTCGTCGACGATGTCGGGATCGGGCTCGTCGGGAGTGAGCAGAGCCACGTCATGCTCAAGCTTGGCGCGCACGGCCTCGAGGCTCTTGATCTCGAACTCCAACAGGGCTGATCTCTCGATCAGCCTCGATCGCGCCTCGAGGCCGTGCCGGCCATAGATTGCATGATGGGCGAAGTAGGCGGTCAACCCCAGGCAGAGAAGCAAAACCGTCGCCTGCCGTATCCTCACTCGCCGCTCATGTGTTTTAGGCTGACGCAGCACTCTGGGTACGCTGCACAAATTCGCTCGACCGGAGCTTTATGACATGAGCTTCTTAATCCGAGGTAAAGCGCTGTGCCGGCGCGCGCCGTTTAGCGAAGTATGCTCTTGCCGGCATAGACCGCGGTGTCACCGAGCTCCCCTTCGATGCGGATGAGCTGGTTGTATTTCGCCAGTCGGTCGGAGCGGCACAACGAGCCTGTCTTGATCTGTCCAGCATTGGTGGCGACTGCAAGGTCGGCGATCGTGGCGTCCTCGGTTTCGCCGGACCGATGCGAGATGACGGCCGTGTAGCCGGCGCGCTGGGCCATGGCGACGGCGTCGAGTGTTTCCGACAGCGACCCGATCTGATTGACCTTCACGAGGATCGAGTTGGCGATGCCTTTCGTGATCCCTTGCGACAAGCGCTCCGTGTTGGTGACGAACAGGTCGTCGCCGACGAGTTGACATCGCGCCCCGAGCGCCTCCGTCAGCGCCTTCCAGCCCTCCCAATCGTCCTC
Source organism: uncultured Alphaproteobacteria bacterium (assembly GCA_963776675.1). Lineage (GTDB taxonomy): Bacteria > Pseudomonadota > Alphaproteobacteria > Rhizobiales > Hyphomicrobiaceae > Hyphomicrobium_A. The sequence goes on from CAVZNR010000008.1 coordinate 25,483, forward strand.
CGACATGCCGTCCTCGATGGAAACGATCGGATAGCGTGTGACGAGGTCCTCCAGGTATTTCACCATGCCAGCCGCATCGAGCGACTTGCCTTCGCCGCTGAGGGTGTACTTTCCGTCCTTGAAGTACTCGGTTGCGGCGCAGTCGAGTGCGAGCATCACGTCCTCCCCCGGCTTGTAACCGGCAGCCGCAATGGACTTCATGATGAAGCTGAGCGCCTCGTCGGCCGACTTGAGGTTGGGTGCGAAGCCGCCCTCGTCACCGACGCTGGTCGAGAGGCCGGCGTCCTTCAAACCTTTCTTCAGCGTGTGGAAGATCTCCGCGCCCATGCGCACGGCATCAGCGCACGTTTCCGCCGCGACCGGCATGATCATGAATTCCTGGATATCGATCGGATTGTCGGCATGCGCGCCGCCGTTGACGATATTCATCATCGGCACCGGCAGCACGTGCGCAGCCGCGCCACCGATATAACGGTAGAGCGGCAGGCCGCTCGTCTCGGCCGCAGCCTTGGCGCACGCCATCGAGACGCCGAGGATGGCGTTGGCGCCGAGGCGGCTCTTGTTCTTGGTGCCGTCGAGCTTGATGAGGGCGGCATCGACCCCGCGCTGGTCCTCGGCATCCATGCCGGCAAGCGCGTCGAAGATCTCGCCGTTGACTGCGTCGACAGCCTTCGTGACACCTTTGCCCTGATAGCGCGCCTTGTCGCCGTCGCGCAGCTCGACGGCCTCGTGGGCGCCGGTGGAGGCGCCGGACGGCACCGAAGCCCGGCCCATGGCTCCGTCCTCGAGGACCACGTCGACCTCGACGGTCGGGTTGCCCCGGCTATCGAGGATTTCGCGGCCGATGATGTCGACGATGGCAGTCATGGGCATTACCTTAAGAGTTGCGGGCCGCAGGGGCGCGTGGAAGGGTCCGGCGCTTTTTAACCGCTCTCAGGTTTGGCGCAAAGTCCTGAAAATGGACTGAGCGCGCACCAGCAGATTGTACGTTAAGCAGCCCAGGAGGCGCACTATGGCCGAGGCGAAGACCTATGACGGTGGGTGCCACTGCGGAAAGGTCCGCTACAAGGCGACAACCGATCTCGCCCGGGTGATGTCCTGCAACTGCTCGCGCTGCTCCAAGCTCGGGGCCTTGCTGGCTTTCGTGAGCCCCTCGCAATTCGACCTGGTCTCCGGCGCTGACGGGTTGACCGACTATCAGTTCAACCACAAGGTCATCCACCACCTCTTCTGTTCGACGTGCGGCATACAATCGTTCGCGCGCGGAACAGCACCCAGCGGTGAGAAGATGGTAGCAATCAACGTGCGCTGCCTCGATGGTGTCGACCCCGCTGCGCTCGAAGTTGCGCTGGTCGACGGCAAGAGCTTCTAAGGCGGGCCTCGCAACCCTGATGAGAAAATGACGAACGCGGCTTTGGTACTGTTCTCCGGCGGCCAGGATTTCGACCGTTTGCCTCGCCTGGGCGCTGGAGCGCTACGATCCCGTCGAGACCGTCGGCTTCGCATACGGGCAGCGCCACGCCGCCGAGCTCGGCCAGCGCGAGACTTTGCGAAAGGGTCTCAAACAGATCAAGCAGAGCTGGTCGGATCGCCTGGGCGAGGATCACATGCTGGAGCTGCCCGAGCTCGGACGCTTGAGCGACACCGCGCTCACGCGTGACGCCGAGATCGAGTTGAACGCGGCAGGTCTTCCTTCGACCTTCGTTCCCGGCCGCAACCTGCTCTTCTTTACGTACGCTGCCGCCCTCGCCTATCGCCGCGGCATGCGCACGCTCGTCGGCGGCATGTGCGAGACGGACTATTCAGGCTACCCCGACTGCCGCAACGAAACGATCGAATCGCTCGCCAAGACGATCTCGCTCGGAATGGACACCGGTTTCACCATCGAGACCCCGCTGATGTGGATCGACAAGGCGGAAACGTGGGCACTTGCCGAGCAGCTTGGCGGCACACCACTCGTCGACCTTGTCGTGGAAGAAAGTCACACCTGCTACTTGGGCATTCGCTCGCGACGCCATACCTGGGGCTATGGGTGCGGGCATTGCCCGGCCTGCCACTTGCGCGCCAAGGGATGGGAAACATGGCAAGCAAAGAAGAGCTGATCCGCGCCGTCGATCTGGCCATTGCCGGCAGCTGGGAGAAGGCGCATACGCTCACCCAGCGCCACGAGGGCGACGCGGCGGCCGACTGGCTGCACGCGGTGCTGCACAAAATCGAAGGCGATAAGGACAACAGCCGTTACTGGTACCGGCGCACGCCGCACGAGTACGAGGAGTTCGCCGATCCCCAAGCCGAGCTTGCCGCCATTCGCGAAACGCTGAAGTAAGGTGACAATTGCGGAAAGTTGCGCCAGCAATTGCCAAGCACCGCCGACCTTGGTCAGGCTTTGCTGGTTGCGTCGGTCCTGTTCCCGGCCCGTTCCGGCATGCGGCAATGCGACCGCCTTCAATTGTGTTGTTAGCCCCCTCGCAACCTTCCGCGTGCCATCGCATATGCACGGGGGAAGGTAGAACAAGGAGACTTCCCCATGGGTGACACGAGCAAGGCAGCCGAGCGCCGCAAGGCGCCGCTGGATACCCCCACCGATCTCAAAAGCAACGCCGTACGCGATGTGTCCGCCGCGCTGAATACGCTGCTGGCCGATACCTTCGCGCTCTATCTCAAGACCAAGAACTTCCATTGGCACGTGAGCGGCGTGCATTTCCGTGACCTCCATCTTCTGTTCGACGAGCACGGGGATCAGATTTTCGCCATGACCGACGAAATCGCCGAGCGCGTGCGCAAAATCGGCGGCACGACGCTGCGCTCGATCGGGCACATTGCGCGGCTGCAGCGCGTCGATGACAACGACGCCGATTTCGTCACGCCCGACGACATGGTGGCGGAGCTGCGCGAGGACAATAAGGACCTGGTTGCACGCATGCGCGAGACGCACGACTTGTGCGACGAGCATCGGGACGTTGCCAGCGCGAGCCTGATCGAAAACTGGATCGACCAGACCGAGCGTCGTCTGTGGTTCCTTTTCGAGATCAGCCGCACCACCCACGCCCCTTGATCGCTTGACGATCTGGCGTAGGCCGCGCCTTTCCTATCGCCTGTGCGTGCAGGGCCGGATATCTCTGGCCCTGCCCTGCTGCGCCCTTTTTTCTGCATTTCGCCGAGGAGCATCCTTCATGACCGCATCGAACGTCAGCAAGACCGCGCTGCCCAAGCGCCGGCTCGGGCGCACGGACATGAACATCACGCCTGTGGGGTTCGGTGCATGGGCGATCGGCGGCCCGGACTGGGCCGTCGGCTGGGGTGCGCAGGACGATAAGAAATCCATTGCGGCGATCCGCCATGCAGTGGAGCGTGGCGTCAATTGGATCGACACCGCCGCCATCTATGGGCTGGGACATTCCGAAGAGGTCGTCCGCAAGGCCTTGAGCGAGATTCCACAGGCAGAGCGCCCGCTCGTCTTCACCAAGTGCGGCCTGCTCTGGGACGAAAACGACCGCAAGGCCTTCCCGCGCCAGGTGGGTGCCCCTGACAGCATCCGCCGCGAGGTCGAGCAATCCCTGCGCCGGCTCGGCGTCGAGCGCATCGACCTCTATCAGATGCACTGGCCGGCCAAGGATGGAACGCCGGTGGAGGAGTACTGGCGCGCGCTGCTCGACCTCAAGAAGGAGGGCAAGGTCCGCGCGGTGGGGCTCTCCAATCACAATGTCGAGCAGCTCGAGGCGGCCGAGCGTATCGGCCACGTCGACACGCTACAGCCGCCCTTCTCCGCCATCCGGCGCGAGTTCGCCGCGGCCGAGCTGCCCTGGTGCCGGGCGCACGAGACGGGCGTCATCGTCTACAGCCCGATGCAGGCCGGATTGCTGACCGGGTCGTTCTCGCCGGAACGGGTCGCCGCGCTCCCGGCCGACGATTGGCGCTCGCGCGACGCCGAGTTCACCGGCGACAGGCTCGAGCGCAATCTCAAGCTGGCCGCAGTCATGAAGACGGTCGCCGAGCGGCACGGAACCAGCACGGCGGCCGTTGCCGTCGCCTGGGTTTTGGCCTGGCCCGGCGTAACGGGAGCGATCGTCGGCGCCCGCGCGCCGGAGCAGATCGACGGCTGGATCGACGCGGCGACGCTCAATCTTGCCCACTCGGACATGGAGGAGATCGCGGCGACCATCGTGGGGACGCGCGCCGGCGCCGGCCCGTCGCTGCCCCCGCCGGAGGCCTGAGCCTCGGGCGCGACGCCGTCCCTCATTCCCAGCAAGGCGCCGAGCGGTTCGTCACATAGCGCGCGCGTCGGCAGAAGGGGCGGAAATAGACGTGTTGCTCATCGGGAGCGGCGGTCTTGGCGGCGTCAGACGACGAGGATCGGTGGTCGCTGTCCTTCTCCCGATGCGGCTTTTCCGAATGGGCCGCCGCCATCGATGGCACGAGCACCAGGATCACACAGGACAGCACAGCCAGTCCGCGGGCTCCTCGATCGATCATCGTCGCATCCTCCCCTTGAGCTACTTTCGGATGTTATACTATCCGCTTCGCAGCAGATCAAGCGGCATAAGACGCCGCTGGCACCCCCGTCTTGAACGCGGCCGCAGCGCCCACTAGGGATGTCCCATGTATGCGGTCAAAGAGATCTTCTACACGCTGCAGGGCGAGGGCGCGAACGCAGGTCGCGCTGCCGTGTTCTGCCGGTTCGCTGGATGCAATCTCTGGTCCGGCCGCGAGGAGGATCGCGCTGACGCAACCTGCCAGTTCTGCGACACCGACTTCGTCGGCACCGACGGCGACGGGGGCGGACGCTTCGCCACTGCCGATGAGCTCGCCGAGGCGTGCGCTGGCGTGGCCCCTCGTCCGGGCCTCATCGTGCTGACGGGGGGCGAGCCCATGCTGCAGGTCGACGAGGCTCTGATCGATGCCCTGCATGCGCGCGGCTTCACCATCGCGGTCGAGACCAACGGAACGCTTCCCGTCCCGCCCGGCATCGACTGGGTCTGTGTCAGCCCCAAGGCCGGAACCGAGATCCGGCAGCGCACCGGCGACGAGCTCAAGCTCGTTTATCCCCAAGCGGGGCTCGATCCCGAGGCACTCTCCGGTTGGCTTTTCTCGCATCGGTTCCTGCAGCCGATGGACGGCCCCGAGGCAGCGGCAAATACCGCCCGGGCGCTCGCTTATTGCAAGGCCCATCCCGACTGGCGCCTGTCGCTCCAAACCCATAAAATTCTTGGCATTCCCTGAGCCAAGGCCCCTGGAAGCACAGGGGAAAATCAACTAGAGAAGCCCCCATGCGCATTTATAAAGAGTTCCGCTTCGAGGCCGCCCACTTCCTGCCGAGCGCCACTCCCGGTACGGCGAACGCGCGCGTGCATGGGCACTCCTTCCGCGCCCGCGTCACCATTGCAGGCGTGCCCAATCCCGACACCGGTTACATCTTTCACTTCGACGAGTTGGCAGCGGCCATGGCCGAGGCGCACGACGCCCTCGACCATCGCCTCTTGAACGAGATCGAAGGGCTGGAGGCGCCCACACTTGAGCGCATCTCCATGTGGCTGTGGAACCGGTTGCAGAACCGCGTCCCTGGTCTCGCCGAGATCGAGATTGCGCGCGACAGCTGCAGCGAGGGCTGCGTCTATTCGGGGCCCGTCCCGATGCGGCACGCGGCGGAGTGAGCCTGATGGGCCAAGAGAAGAACCCGGTCACGATCCTTGGACAGGCGACAAAAGTTCCCCAGTCGCCAGGCGAGGCCGTCTTGGAGCGCGTCGCGAACCCGCATCCCGACGCGCATTACGTTGCGCGCTTTACGGCGCCCGAGTTCACCTGTCTGTGCCCGGTGACGGGACAGCCCGATTTCGCTCACCTCGTCATCGACTATGTGCCGCGCGACTGGCTGGTCGAGTCCAAGTCGCTCAAGCTCTATCTCAACGCCTTCCGCAACCACGGCGCCTTTCACGAGGACACTACGATTGCGGTCGGCAAGCGCTTGCTCGAGCTGTTGGAGCCGCACTACCTGCGCATCGGCGGCTACTGGTATCCGCGCGGCGGCATGCCCATCGACGTGTTCTGGCAGACGGGCGAGCTGCCCGAGGGCGTGTGGCTGCCGGATCAGGGCGTCGCGTCCTACCGCGGACGCGGCTAGGGCCCGCCGGTCGCTGGAGCTCTTTAGTGCAGCGACGACATGAGCGCGTTCAAATCCGTTTTAAAGCCGACCGAGAACACGTCCATGCTGAGGTCGGCCGTGCCGAGCAAGGGCGGCCCCGTGAACAGCGTCGACGCCGGCACGCGGTTGAAGGGTGCGTTGTTCTCGTAGAAGACGTGGCTGTAGGAGAAGTCGAGACGCGTATACTTGTCCCAATCGTACGAGCCGCCGAGGCTCAGCCACACGCGATTGCTGTCGGGGTCCTGCACCAGTCGGGTCGTCGGGCCATCGACAGGCGACACCTCGTAGGCGACGCCCGTGCGCAGCGTCAGATCGCGCGACCAATCGTATTCGCCGCCGATGGAGAACAGCCAGCCGTCCCGCCATTGGAAATCGAGATTTGCCACCGCGGTGCCGGCCGGAGCAATGCCGGTAATCGGCTCGTTGATGACGATGGGAATGACGCCGAGCCGGCTCCAGTTCACCCACTCGACCTCTCCAAGTAGCCGCGTCGTCGGCGTCACCGCATGGCGCACGCCGAGCGACACCATGTCGGGGAGTGTGACCGAGGCCTGGGCGTCGGTCTTGGCGATGGCGCCCAGCTCCGTGTGGCCTTCAAGGGTGTGAGCAATTGCTGAGCGATAGCCAAGCCCTATGGACGTTCCAGGCATGGGCACGACGGTGATACCCGCGACGCCGCCGACACCGATATCGTCGGCCTGGAAGTTTGCCAGCCCCAACGGCGTCTGCGCCGTTTGCCGCTTCAGGCCGAAGTAGTCGACCTGCACGCCGGCGGCGACCGACACGCCGGGAATGACCTCGTACGAAACGACGGGCGTGGCGTTGACATTGAAGACGTAGGTGGTGATCCCTTCGTACTGACCCACCCAGTTCGTATCGTTGGGCTTCGTTCCCAGTCCGAACGGCGAGGTGAGGCTCAAGGCGAAAACCGTCTTGCTGTCCAAGCGGTACGTGAAGAAGCTGGCGCCGATCAAGGCATTCCTGCCCATATCGGTCTCGGCCGCTCCGCCCGGCGAGATCTGCGCTGCCGGATTGGAGACGGTGACGTCGGCTGAAATGAGTAGCCCGGAAGCAGTTGCTTCCATCAGCAAACCGTTGCCGGCGAAGGATGCGGTCGCGGGGTTCCAAGCAATGGCGGCGAGGCTCTCCCCACCGGCCGCGGCCCCGGCATAGGACATGCCCTGGTAGAAGGCCGATTGCTCAATTCCAAAGCCGCCCGCCAGCGCTGCATTGGAGAACACGGCAAGCAGCGGTCCTGCAACGGCAGCAGGAACGCAACATTGCGAAATCAGAGCCAAGCGGCGCATCGAGTTTCCCTTCCCGTTTCCGGAACACCAAAAGAAACTCGACTACTGGAGCGGCCTTAACTCAATCCGCGGTGGGCGTTTAGTCTGTGTACAACCCAACATTTGAACAGATTTGCCGCGGTACAGTACCCGCGTGAACGCGACTCAAAGGGCTAAGTCCCTAGTGCTATGCATCTCATTGATTCGCAATACGAGAGAGCAGACCCGGGAATTCTACAAACAGGCATCTCGCCGACGGAGCGCGCGCGGTCCGCATCCAATTCAATTGCCGCCGGGCACCGAGGCGTCGTTGCGGGCTTCCTTGGCCATCACGAACAGCTTGGCAAGCATCGGCACCAATTTGTCCTGCTCGCCCGACGGCTGGCTGTTCGTTGCCGCCGCCACCAGAACATCCTCCTCTGGGGAGAACAGGAACGCGGTGCGGTAGCCGAGCGTCTCGCCTTCGTAGAACCACAGCTCGCCGACTTCGGGGTTGAGGACGCGCACGAGCCCGAGGCTGAACCCGCGCGGGTCGTCCTCCGTCACCTTGGCGATGGGCATTCCGGTTTTCGTCGACACCAGCGTCAGAAACTCCTTGAGCTGCTCTGACGGTAGGATCCTTCCGGAGAACACCGCGCGAATCCAGCGTGCGAGATCGCGGGGTG
>CAVZNR010000009.1:0-20724 GCA_963776675.1 uncultured Alphaproteobacteria bacterium
TGAATATTTGGCGTTTGCTTTTCAGCTTCAGCGGCCGGATCAGCCAAAAAACGTACATCGTCGCTGTTACTGCTTTTTGCCTCGCCATGTTTGCGATGATGTTCGCTGCCGCAGCGCTCGTGACAGGCGACCCGCTTTCCTCCGCACTCTGGGAATTTCGTCGCGAAAATATAGGCGTCTGGGGTCCGATCTATGCGGGCGTGATGTTGGTCTGGCTCTGGCCTGGGCTTGCTCTGATCACCAAGCGTCTGCACGACCGCAATTACTCGATGTGGATAGGCCTTGCATTCTATCTTGGCATGGCCATCGCTACAGGTGCGCTCCTTTGGTTTGGGCAGGTGACCTTTGACGTGGCCAATGCGCCTAAGCCATCTCAAGAGTACATCTTATTCGCCACGATCGTGCTTTGGCCCATCTCGATTTGGTACGCCGCGCAATTGATGTTCATGCGTGGCGTCCCCGGTCCCAATGCCTTTGGACCTGATCCACTCGCCGGATATCCGTTGCCGGGCCATGAACCCCGGACGTTCTGGAATACAGTTTTTAATCCCGACGGGCGAATGAACCGCAAGACGTGGTGGCTCATGTTCGTGTCGCTCCTTGTCCTCTTCGTGATTTGGGGCGCCGCGTACGGAGCAGTCCTTTATTCCGCTACGTCGAGCCTCCCGCAATCCGCCGATTCGGCATGGCTCGCGTCCCCCGAAGGCCACCGAGCTTTTATGCGCGCAGCACTTCCGGGCATCGTTCCAATGACGCTGCTCCTTTATCTCCTGCTTTGGCCGGCGCTTGCCGCGGGCACGAAAAGGCTTCACGACAGGGGGCGCTCTGGGTGGACGCTGACAGCGTATTACGTGCCGTTCGCGTTGTTTGCGATTGCAGGGTCGATGCATCAGGATGAAGTGGCGCCTGTTGGGCCGGCACTCTGGCTGATGATCGCGGCGGGCGTGATCTGGGCTGGTCTTACCCTCTGGCTTTTCGTCGAGTTGGGCTTCCTGAGAGGGCAGCCAGGCGAAAACGCCTACGGCCCCGATACGCGGTCGACATAGCTTCGGGCTGCGTCGCGCCCCGGCCGCCTGGTGCTTTCGTTGGTCCCCGCTTTGCCGGCGGGGCGCGGGTGTCACGCGTCAGGTGAACAGCCAGGACGACACGCCGCCGCGGCGGGCGAGATCCGCCATCTCCGAATTGAAGCTATCGAACACCGCCTGCGTCGCCGTTTGCGGCAGCCACGGCGCACCGTTGGTGCGGCGGCGATAGGGCGCCATCAGTTGCCCCCACGCTTCGTCGTCGAGACGGCGGTCGGGTGAAATGCGCGGCGGCAGCCGCCGCAGCGCGCTCTGCGACGAGAGCCACGCGTACGCCGCCTGCCACACGTCGAGGGGTGCCGCCATGTTGTGGCGGCCCTTGAGCTGCGTGATGGCCAGCATGCCGGCCTCGCGCGAATGCGGGCCGATTTCCAGCGTGGCGACGTGCTCGCGCTCGCGCCGCACCGAGAACAGGCGGCAGCGGTCGTCGGCGAGCCGCTCGGCATATTGGTCGGCGCAGTTTTGCATGGCGCGCGCTTCCGCCAAGATCTCCATGCGGTCGAGCAGCGGCACGAACGTGTAGCCGCGCACCTGTCCGCCCGTGAGCCACGAGTCGGTCAATACGCCCGGTCCCAGCTGCAACACGAGGCGCATGCGGTTGAGCCAGCTCTTGGCCGCGCACAGTGCCGTGTCGAAGGCGATCTCCGGCCGCCAGGGCACGACGATCAGCGTATGCGCGCGCGTCTGCGAGGCGCGCGAGTGCCAGGCGTAGGCCGCGAGCATGCCGAACAGCTGCTCGGGATTGCCGTCCTCGGCGTACACCGTCTGATCGGCGAGCCACAAAGAGAAGTCCTCGTTGCAGGCCTTGGCGCCGAACGCCACCGACTGCAGCCAGAAGGCGCTGTGCGACGGCGCGCCGGGCAGCCGCGTGGCGACGCGCCGGGTGAAGGCCTCGCCGCCGGGCAGATCGTCGAACGGCTGTTGAAACGCCTCGGGCGGCAGTCGCCTGAGCCACAGCGGCAGATCGAGCGCGCGCGCCACGTTCTTGAGGGGAGCGCCTTCCTCCACCAAGCTGATTGCCGCGCGCCGCACACGTACGGGGCGGCGCTTCGAAGCCAGCGCATACATCGCGCCTGGGAATACCATCGCAAGATCGACGAGACGCGCGGATGAGCGCATCAGGCGACGCACCTCGCGACGCACCGGATACGCGAAGCGCCCGACGTAGCCTTCCCATTCATCTGAGAATTTGGCCGGCTCCGCAGCCTTCTGCTCGACGGGCCGCCGCCGGAGGAGTTTCGACGCCTGCGACATGTTAACTCAATCCACCTCGCCAGCGAGGGGGCTGTCGATCAGCCCAGAGGTCTCGTTGGCGCCCACCCAATGAAGCTCGCAGGCTATTGCGGCATGCGTTGGACGGTCACTATGCAATTTGCAAATGAAGGTATGAGAGTTAATGCGCGCGCGGAGGGACTGGTTTGGGGGACTGGGCTTAGCGCGCGCGCATGCGGTCGAGCGCACCCTGAAGAATGATGCCGGCCGCCATCTTGTCGATCACCTCTGCGCGCCGCTTGCGGCTGGCGTCGGCCTCCAGAAGCGTGCGTTCAGCCGCGGCGGTGGACAGGCGCTCGTCCCACAACAGGATGGGCAGCTCGGACAGCGCGTTCATGTTCCGGGCAAAGGCGCGCGTCGCCTGCACGCGCGGGCCCGCCGTGCCGTCGAGGTTGGTCGGCAGCCCCAGCACGAATCCGCCGATCTGGTGCTCTGCGGCGATTTTGAGGAGGGCGGCCGCATCCTCTTTGAACTTGCTGCGTCTCAAGACGATCAAGGGAGAGGCGATCGTGCGCGTTACGTCCGAAAGCGCGAGCCCCAAGGTCTTGGTGCCGGCGTCGATGCCGATGAGGCGGGCTTGAGGCGCAAGCCGGGCGGCGAAGACCTCGATGTCATCGATTGTCTCGCCCTTCGGCTGGTGCCGCGTTGGCTCCGGCATTGTTAGCCCTCATTGGTTGTTGCTAGCGGGGCGTTCCTTATACAGTGCGCCGCGGGGCCTTGCTCCGATGTGTTTGGCCCGACGCGTTTGAACCGGGTGGCGTCCTTAAGTGCAGAAGCGTCGATCAAAGGCAAGACCACCGCCCGGCAAAGCCGTCGCCGCGCCGCCGCACGCAGCGGGGACCGCGGCACTGGCGTTGTTCGTCGCCACGGCGTTCCTGTCCGCCTTCCTGCTGTTTGCCATCCAGCCGCTGTTCGCCAAAATGGTGCTGCCGGTGCTGGGCGGCTCGCCCTCGGTGTGGGCGGTGGCGCTCCTCTTCTTCCAAGCCGCGCTGCTCGCCGGCTACGCCTACGCACATCTCCTCATGCGCCACGTCGCGCCCGCCTCGACCGGGCTGGTGCATCTCGGCGTGGCACTCGCAGCCTTCGTCGCGCTGCCGATCGGCCTGCCCGAGGGCTGGAGCGCACCGCCGACGGGCGAGCCCTATCTCTGGCAGCTCGCTCTCTTTACCGTGGCGGTCGGCCTGCCGTTCGTGGCGGTGGCCGCCAACGCGCCGCTGTTGCAGGCGTGGTTTGCGCGCTCCGGACACCCGCACGCCCAAGACCCCTACTTTCTTTACGCCGCGTCCAACCTCGGCAGCCTCATCGCGCTTCTGAGCTACCCGTTCGTGCTGGAGCCGGCGTTCGGGTTGAGCGCGCTCGCCGGCTATTGGAGCCTGCTCTACGTCGCGCTGGTGGCGGCGCTCGGCGCCTGCTTCCTGCTGGTGCGCGGACACGTGGTCTCTACCCGCAAGCGCGCGGCGCCCGATGACGCCAGCGCCACCTGGACCGAGCGGCTCGCATGGTGCGGCCTGGCGCTGGTGCCGGCCGGGCTTCTCACTGCGTTCACCACGCACATCGCCACCGACATCGCGTCGGCCCCGCTTTTGTGGGTGCTGCCGCTGGCGCTCTACCTTTCAACCTTCGTGCTCGCCTTCCAGGAGCGGCTGCCAATCCCGATGTGGGCGCTGCTGCCGGCCCAGCTCGCCGCCGTGATTTTCGCGCTGCTGGAGCTCGCGCAGACCAAATACGACAAGTGGACCTTGACGAGCGTGGCCGCGGTCGCCGTCTTCTTTCTCTCTGCGCTCATCGCCCACCGCACGCTCTATCTGCGGCGGCCGCGCGCGCGCGATCTCACCGAGTTCTATCTGTGGATGTCGCTCGGCGGGGCGCTGGGTGGGCTGTTCGCCGCGCTGATCGCGCCGAAGCTGTTCTCGGAGGTGTACGAGTACCCGCTGCTAATCGCGCTCACCATGGCGTGCCGTCCGGGCGTATTCACGCGGCGCAATCGGGACCTGACGGAGCTTTTGTGGCTGGCCGGGATCGCCGCGGTGGGGCTGACGCTGGTGATGTTCGGCACCGGGTGGGCCGCGGCCCTGGGCCTCAACTTTGGCACCTGGGGCTTCACGCCGGTCCTGGCGCTGGCGTTTGCCGTCGCCGCGGTCGCGTTCTGGGGCCACGGCGTGCGGCAGCTCGCCGCCGCGCTGCTGATGTTTGCCGCCGTCGTCATGCTGCCGTCGTCGGTGAAGCGCGGTCAGGCGCAGCGCTCCTACTTCGGCGTCTACCGCGTGACGCTGTCGGAGAACGGCGACTTTAATGTGTTGACGCACGGCACCACGCTGCACGGCGCGCAGCGCATCCGCGGCGTCGACGGGCACATCATCGTCGATAACACGCCCGGCACCTACTACTACTCCGGCAGCCCCATGGCGCATGCGGTCCGGATCGTGCAGGCGCGCTTGGCCGGCGAGGGGGAGAAAGGCCGCTTCGGCGTCGTCGGGCTCGGCGCCGGCTCGCTCGCCTGCTACGCGAAGAAGGGCGAGGCGTGGCGCTTTTTCGAGATCGACCCCGTGGTGGTCGACATCGCGACAAGATCGAACCACTTCACGTTTCTCGCCAACTGCCTGCCCGATCCCGACATCGTCCTAGGTGACGCGCGCCTTACGCTCGCCAAGGAGCCCGACAAAAGCTTCGACCTCCTCATCATCGACGCCTTCACCTCCGACGCCGTCCCTGTGCATCTGATGACGGCGGAGGCGCTGCAACTCTACGCCCGCAAGCTCAAGGACGATGGCGTCGTCCTCCTGCACATCTCCAACCGCTACCTCGACCTCGACTCGGTCTTGGGCGCGACGCTGCCGCTGGTCCCGCAATTGAAGGGCCTCATCGTCTCCGACGATCGCGCCGAGGGCGGCTATGCCCAGAACACGTCCATCGTCGCCGTCTTCGCCAAGGACGACGCCGCGCTCATGCCCTTCCGCGCGCTTCAGGGCTTCCAGGATTTCCACGACGGGGGCCTGCGGCCGTGGACGGACGACGCCTCCGATATCCTGGGCCCGTTCCTGTCGCAGTGGCGCCGCTCGCCCTGAAGGCCTGCAATTCCCGGTCAAGTTGCGCCTCGCCCGCACCAGGGCTAAGAGAGCGGGCAAATTTTGCACGCTCATCTCTAACAGCCACGACGAGGGGTCATGCAGGTCGACGAGGCGACCGTCCGGCGCATTGCGCGCCTGGCGCGCATCAAGATCACGGACGCGGAGGCCAAGGGGCTCGTCAAGGAGCTCTCCGGCATTCTCAACTGGGTAGAGCAGCTCGACGAGGTCAACACCGTGTCGGTCGAGCCGATGACGCGCGTCGTGCCCATCGAGCTGACGAAGCGGGTGGACGCGATCACCGACGGCGACATTGCCGACGACATCGTCAAGAACGCGCCGATGGTCGAGGACCACTACTTCGTCGTCCCCAAAGTGGTGGAGTAGCGGCGTGACCGATCTCAACAAGCTGACGATCGCCGAGGCGCGCGACGGCCTGCGCAAGAAGGAGTTCACCTCCACCGAGCTGACGCAGGCCTTCCTGAAGGCGATCGAGGCGGGCAATGCCGCGCTCAACGCCTACGTCCTGCCCACGCCCGAGCGCGCGCTCGCCCAGGCCAAGGAAAGCGACAAGCGCCTCAAGTCCGGCGACGCGCGTCCCCTCGAAGGACTGCCGCTCGGCAACAAGGACCTGTTCTGCACCCTCGACGTGCGCACCACCGCGTGCTCGAAAATCCTCGACGATTTTCACCCCCGCTATGAATCGACCGTCGGCGCCAACCTGTGGAACGCCGGCGCCGTGATGCTCGGCAAGCTCAATTGCGACGAGTTCGCCATGGGCTCCTCCAACGAGACCAGCGCCTTCGGGCCGGTGGTCTCGCCCTGGCGGCGCAAGGGCAACGACGGCACGCTCGCCGACGACAAGCTGGTGCCAGGCGGCTCGTCGGGCGGCTCGTCCGCCGCCGTCGCCGCCGACCTGTGCCTGGCCGCCACCGCCACCGATACCGGCGGCTCCATCCGCCAGCCCGCCGCGCTGACCGGCACCGTCGGCATCAAGCCCACCTACGGGCGCTGCTCGCGCTGGGGCATCGTGGCCTTCGCCTCCTCGCTCGACCAGGCGGGCCCGCTCGCCAAGACCGTGCGCGATGCCGCCATCATGCTGCGGTCGATGGCGAGTCACGACCCCAAGGACTCCACCTCCGTCGACACGCCCGTGCCCGACTACGAGGCGGCGCTGTCGGAGGGCATCAAGGGTCTGCGCGTGGGCGTGCCCAAGGAGTACCGCGTCGAAGGCATGTCGCCCGAGATCGACAAGCTCTGGGCCGACGGCATCGCCTGGCTCAAGGCGGCCGGCGCCACCATCCACGACATCTCGCTGCCGCACACCAAGTACGCGCTGCCCGCCTACTACATCGTCGCGCCCGCCGAGGCGTCCTCCAACCTCGCCCGCTACGACGGCGTGCGCTACGGCATGCGCATCACCGGCAAGGACCTGATCGACACCTACGAGTCAGACGCGCGGCGCCGGCTTCGGCCAGGAGGTGCGCCGCCGCATTCTGATCGGTACGTACGTGCTTTCCGCCGGCTACTACGACGCCTATTATCTGAAAGCCCAGAAGGTGCGCACGCTCATCAAGCGCGACTTCGACGAGGCGTGGAACTCAGTCGACGTGGTGCTGACGCCGACGACGCCCTCGCCCGCGTTCGCGTTCGGGGAGAAGACCGGCGATCCCATTGCCATGTATCTCGAGGACATCTTCACGGTGACGGTGAACATGGCGGGCCTGCCGGGCATCTCCGTGCCGGCGGGGCTGTCGGGTGAGGGCACGCCCTTGGGGCTGCAGCTCATCGGCAAGCCGTTCGACGAGGCGACGCTGTTCCGTGCCGCTCAGGCGATCGAGGACGCGGCCGGCCGTTTCGCGATTCCGGAGCGCTGGTGGGAGGCGGGCAAAGTGGTCGCCGCGCCAAGCGCCAAGTCGCCGGAGAAGAAGACGGCCGGGAAGGCCGCTAAGTCCAAAACAGGGAGTAAAAAGAAATGAGCGGGCGTGCTCCGAAGGACTGTGCCGACATGAGCGAGGTGCGCGCCGAGATCGACCGCCTCGACGCCGAGCTCGTCGACCTCATCGCGCAGCGCTTCGCCTACGTCGACCGCGCCTGGCAGCTCAAGGCCAACCCCAATGAGGCCTACGTGCCCTGGCGCATCCAGCAGGTCATCGACAAGGTCAAGGAGCACGCCAAGTCGAAGGGTCTGCCGCCGGAGCTGACCGAGGCCTTGTGGCGGCAGATGATCGGCTGGTTCGTCCAGTACGAGGAGGAGAAGCTGCGCCGCCAGCTCGAAGGCAACGGCGGCAAGCGGTGAATTCCCCTGTCTAACCCCGGAGATCAATCCGCATTCGATCCCATGACGCTTGTCTGGATCTCGCTGCTCAACCCCGTGGTGATCGTCGTCGCCTTCCTGATGGGCCGGCGCGCCGACCAGTGGCAGAAGATCATCGTCGCCGCGTTTGCCGCCTCGCTGTGCGGCTTCGTGCTCTACTGGATCGCCGGCGCCGTCGGCCTCATGCCGATCCATGCGCTCGGCGGCGAGGCGGCGCTTGTGCTTTTGCAGTTCCTGGTCGGGCTGGTGTGGGCGAGCTTGGGATATTTCCTGCGCCGGTGAGGCGCATCCTCATCTGCCGACAAGGGTGCGCCGGTTTTCAGGTCAGAGCACGTTGAAGCTCTGCTCGGCCGCCTGCCCCTGGCTTTTGAACACCTTGCCGTTGGTCTGCTCGACCGCAGCCCACAGCCTGGCGCCGGTTTTCGGCGTAGAGGTCAGCTTGATTTGCACGTTGCGGTGGTCACCGGCGTCCATCTTCAGCCTGCCCGAGCATCTTGCGTTCCCATCCGCCCCTGGGCATCGCTCTGATAGATCGCCAACGTGCCCTTTTGCGGCAGGTTGGCGTAGGTGATCGACACGTTGTTGGACTTGGGCTTCTGGTTCAGCGCGATGACCGACGGGGGAAAGGTATCGGCGGCGAACGCCTGGCTCGCCGCGAGCAGACCGATGGTTGCGACCGCGGTTGCGACGAGGCGATTGCGAGATTTTACTATAGTCAGCATGACAGCCTCCATCCTGTTGCGAATGTTTCGACACCAGATCCGCTGCTAGGAGGCGCAAGGACAGTCGTCAGAAGGCAGACGCGAACCTTGGCGCTGCGTTAGTCCGCTTGACCGGGGAAAGGTGGCCCTTCAGCGGATCCGATATTGGATATGTTGGAGGTGGCGTGCAGACGCGCAAGCGCGCGAGGCCCACCATACCGATCCGTAAAGTCCGCGACAGCTGGCAGTGAGGTCTCTCGGCAGCAAAACACCGCCGGCAATCGCCTCACACCAAGGGAGCTTGCGGCTTCAGCGTGTCGTACCACTTCGTTGCCCGATCGAAATCGGCATCGGCCTTGAAGGCGTCGGCCTCGGCGAAGCCGTCCGCCTGCCCGATCGCATAGGCGAGCAGCTTGCGGAACTCCGGCACCTCGAAATAGGACGTGTGGATCAATTCCCGCCACGTCAGATACGACATGATGAGCCCTTCCTTGCCCTCCTCGTCGGTCGCGAACGCCAGCGTGCTGATGGCATTGCGGAACTTGGCGAGCGACTTGAACGAGATCTCGTTGGAGTAGTCGGAAATCTTAGTGGCCAGCTCGATGGGCAGATAGGGATAGGCGAGCGACATCCAGGCCGGACGGCTGTCGGAGCCGAGCGCGATCTCGCCATCGGTGTCGTTGCCGAGCGCCGATCGCGTGATCTCGTGGTGCGTCATGACGTTGAGCCTGCGGCTCAAGGCGACGCTCACATACCGCGCCAGGAACTGGACCAGCATCAGAATGGCGAGCGCCAGCAGCGCGAACACGACCGGCACCAGCAAGATCGGCAGCCACAGCCGCAACAGGCCGCCATACGGCCCCCATCGCGTATCCTCGTCCACGAACGCGCTCGCCAGCTCGTCGGTGACGATGTGGAACAGCAACGCACTGTTGAGGCCGAAGTCGCGTCCGCCTCCGCACAGCGTGCCGCCATCGCACGGTTTGCCGTCTTTCTCCAGAAAACGCCGCTTGAAACGCTGCGCGCGCTGCATCTGCGGCAGCTCGGGGTGGGCTTGCAGCAGGCTCTTGCGCTTGTCGCGCAGCTGCTGGCGCAACGCTTCCGCATCCTGGCGCGCGCTTAAGGCCCGCGTCGGCTGCAGGCCGGACTGCTCCGCTACTTGTCGGGCCTGGCGCAGCTTGGAGCGCAAGGCGCTCATCTCCTGGCGCGCGGCATCGATCGTGGGGTCGGCTTGGCGAAGTTGCTCCACCTCGTAGATGCGCGTCTTCAGGACATCGGCAATCGCCACCATGAGCGTGGGCGATGTGACCACGTAGAGATAGGCGAGCGGCAGCGCGAATATCGCCACCAGGGTCAGGAACGGAACCGCAAAGCCGCCGTCGAAGAAGCTGATTTTCACGCGCGGCAGCAGCCTGAGGCCCTGCACGGCCTCGTCGTCGTCGTGGTTGAGCGCCAGCCAGCGCTCGCCGTAGCGCTTCTGCGCCTCCTCGAGCACCGTTCGGCCGGTATGCGTAATACCGGCGCGCAGTCGAGGATCTTGAGGAAGGTGTAGAAGAAGATCAGCGGCAGGCTCATCATGGCGCCGGAGAAGCCCAAGCGCAGCAGCTGTCCCTGGCGTGTTCCCAGCAACGTGCCCTCGAACAGCTGGCCGCCGAGATAGAACAGGAACATCATCAAGAGCATCAGCGTGGCCACCAGTACGACCCGGCGCGGCAGCGTGAGGCGTGAAAACAGGAAGCGCTCCTTGCGCAACGCCACGAACGGCGTCCCCACGGTGATCCAACGCTTGAGGTGATCGAGCGGCCGCCCCTTGGCCACGCTCTCGATCAGCGCCCAGGCGATGACGGAGCCGCCGTGGCTGTGCCCGACCAGGCAATAGCTCTCCTTGCGCTCTTCGAGCGGGCGCAGCATGGCGAGCAGCTGCGATCCGGCGGCGCGCCGGCCCTTGCTCGCTGTTGTCGCCGCTCCAGGTAAACTGCTTGAAGTCGAGGTTGCCGTCGCCGGCCTGCACGAGCTGCCGAATATGCTGCTCGCAGGTGCTGCCCGGCTGCCACCACTGGAGCTCGGCCGGTGCGGTCGCCTCCGGCGGACCCACGATGTGCGCATAGGTGCCGTGTACGGTGATGACGGTGGCCAATTCCCCCTCCCTCGCTGCTCGCTCAGGTTCGGCTGCAATTGCACCCGACTAGGTAGTCCTTCGCGTTGACAATGCGAAGACAGGGAACCGCAGCACCCTGTCGGCCTGATGCGTATCGGCAACGCTTTGCCGCGAGACGACGGCGCGGCGGTTGTGCAATTCAAGAAAACTGCGAGCGAAACACGGCCTTGATCGCCGCCAGCCGCGCCTCGAGGCGTCGTATGCCGTCCTCGTCCTGCAGACGCCGGGCAATACCGATGGCGCTGTAGAGCGCCTCTTTCGCGTCGCTGTAGCGGGCGGTGGCGTCTGACGCCGAGACGGCATCGTACATGCGATTGTAAGCCTCCTCGGCCTGGGCTTCGAAGAACGCCAGCTGCTCGCGGTCGCTCATGGTCCCGCTCCGCTCCTGTCAGCCCTTATGGCCGGGCCGCCGCTAGGATACGCTATCGGGCGGGAAAGCCGACAGGCGTGGGGACGACAATGTATCAGCAGTGGCTTCAGGTGATCGGCCTGGCGTTCGACGGGGCCGGTTTCGCGCTCATCGCGCTCGAATGGTTCCGTGGCTACACGGAGATGCGCAAGAAGGTCACGCTGGTTGCGCGCAACCAGGAGCAGGCGGAGAAGTTCCGGCTGCGCAAGGAGCTCAAGGATGCCATCGGCATGGCCGGCGTCGGCGAGGTGGAAGCGCTCTACAACGACGACCAGGCGCTGGCCGACATGGCGCAGCACATGTTCGAGATGAAGCAGGTGGATCTCTTCGCCAAGAACCGCGCAGTGCCCTTCTTCTTGGGCGTCGCCGCGTTCGTGATCGGCATGATTTTGCAGCTCATCGGAACCTGGCCCGGCTGCTGCGAGGCCATGGGCATTATTCCGCAGTCTATGGGCTAAAGCCTCACAAGAGCGGCGATGCGGACGCACGATCCTGCGCCGTCGACCTGATGCGCATCAGCAACGCTTTCGCGCGAGATGCCGCCGCGGCGGTTGTGCGCCGGCGCCGTATCGCTCACAAAATCGCAACGGGTCATCGGCTAGGAAAGAGTAATGCGCTGCCGTGTGGGGATATTGCCGCTGCTGACCGTGCTGCTCGTGACGCTCGCCGCTGCGGGCGCGCGTGCCGAGGGCGCACTCGCGTATCTGGAAAGCCTCAAGGGCAGCGACGAGCGCTACAAGGCGCCGAGCGAGCTCGACCCGCGCTTCACAGTGGCGCTGTACGTCAACGCCGCCACCGAGGGGCCGCATCGCCAGCGCATGTGGGTCTTGCAGCGCGATGCGATCGGCGGGCCGTGGCGGCTTGGCCTGTGGGACGAGGCGCACTGGCGCAAGGCGAAGCTCGGCGACGACGAGGTGCCCTCCTACAGCTGGCCCGTCTCGACGGGGCGCCACTACCGCGGCGAGAAATTCTCAGGTCCGACGCCGACCGGCGTCTTCGCCCTCGACGAGCGCAAGTGGCGCTACGGCCGCGGCTATACCGCGCCCGGCATGATCCACACCATGTACATCGACTACCATTACGATAGCGGCCGGCGCTCGGGCGTCGCCTTCCACGGCACCACCAACGGACGCTACCGGCGCCTCGGCACCGCCGACTCGCACGGCTGCATCCGCATGAAGAAGAAGAACGCGCTCGCCCTGCTCAACCGCATCACCGGCCGCGACGAGGCCTTGCCCGAGGACATGCGCTGGGGCGAGGTGCCCCGCTTCTGGAAGGCGGAGCGCGGGCAAAAGCGCTGGGGCTACACGCGCGATGGCACACCGCATCCCGTGCAGGAGCCGGATGTGGTCGCAATGGAGTCCGATGCACTTAATGCGAGCGAAGGTGCCGTCGAGACGGTTGCGTTGGGGCAAGAGCCGGCCCGCTCCACCTCGCAGGACGTTCTCACCAAGACGGGCTTTCGCGCCATCGCGGTCATTTTCCAGGACTGAGCCGCGCGTGGGACTGGTGGGGCATGGCGGACGCAAGGCCGGCGACAACGGCATAGAAAACAAGGAACAGCACCACCTCGCGGCTCGCCGCCAGCATGACGGCGGGCGCCACATGCATGGTCGAGCCGCCCGGATCGCCCATGGCGCTCAAGCGCCAGGCCAGCACGCTCGAGGCGCTGGCGATGCCGAGGCTGATCCCGAACGCGCGCGTCACGTTGAGGATGCCGCCGGCCTCGCCGCTCAGGTCGGCCGGAGCTGCTGCCATGATTGACGTGTTGTTGGCGGCGGTGAACAGGCCCTGGCCGACGCCGAAGACGGCGAGCGCGCCCATAACCATGAGCAGGCTGTCGCGCGTCTCACCGAGCGCGATATACAAGAGCGCAAGGCCGGCCAGGCACACTGCCATGCCCGCGAGCGTCGGCACGCGCGCGCCCAGCCGGTCGTAGAGGATGCCGCTGACAGGGGCCAACAGACTGATGGCGACGGGAATGATCGCCAGCCTGAGGCCAGCGGCAAGGGGATCGTCGCCATAGGCGCGCTCGAACACGAACGGCATCAAGAGCATGATGCCGAACAGAAGCGCGTACGACATCAGGCTGCCGGCATTGGCCAGCGCAAAAGCACGGCTTGCAAACAACCGCGGGTCGAGCAGCGGGGACGCGGTGCGCGCCTCGGTGCGCACGAACAGGGCCAGCAGCACCACGCCCGTCACCGCCGCCGCGATGAAGGCTAGGGAGGTGGCGCCCCACGTCTGCCCCTCGTTCAGCACGATCATGAATGCGGTGAGCATCGGGCCCAGGAGCAGCGCGCCCTTGACGTCGAAGCGCCGATCGGCGGACAGGTGCGCCGTTTGTGGCAGGATGAGCCAGCCGGCTATGGCCCCGACGATGCCGAACGGCACGTTGATCCAGAACACCCATTGCCAGCCGAGCGTGGAGAGCAGGATGCCGCCGATCACCGGACCGGCACACAGCCCGACGGCCTGGGCGGCGGCCTGAATGCCGACGCCGCGGCCGCGCTCCTCAGGTCCCGCCGCCGCGACGATGATGGCCACGCTGTTGGCCGATAAAAGCGCACCGCCGATCGCCTGCAGCACGCGCGCCGCGACCAGCATCGGCAGGTCGGGGGCAAAGCCGCACAGGCCCGAGCCGACGACGAACACGACGAAGCCGCCCGTATAGAGAAGCTTGTGGCCGAGCATGTCGGAGAGCCGCCCGAAGATCGGCATCAACGCCGCCATGGCGAGCAGGTAGGCGACGGCGACCCAGCTGACGGCGCTCAAGCTGGAGCCGAAGGTGCGCTCCAGCGAGGGCAGCAACAGCTGGGCGATGCTGGCGTCGACCTGGCCCATGAAGGCGCCGATCGACACCACGCCGACGACCAGCCAGCGATAGGAGGGCAGGGCGGCAATCGCTGCGGCCGGCGGCGGCTCGCGCCCGTGCACGAGCGCGTCCCTGACCGCGGCGATCGACCAAGCGCTTTTGTTCATTAAGAGATTTTCCTCATGCCCGCTTTGGGTCGGGTTAAACGCGGCGCCGCAGCCGGAGCAGATCGGAAAAAAATTTGATCCGTTCCGATAAAGACCACGCGCGCGCCCGAAAACAGCCACTTCTGTCCGGCATCTCGTTTTTTGCGGGGATTAGTAGTGCGTACCGGGGGAAGCGGCATGTCGGAAGTGTGGGGGCGACGCGAGCGCCCCAATAAGGGCTCCGTGGTGATCAATCGCGGCGTCACCATCCTGGGATCCCTGTCGCTCGAGGGCGACGTCTTCATCGAAGGAACCGTCGACGGCGAGGTCTGGTGCACCACGCTCGAGATCGACACCCGCGGCATCGTCGACGGATTGATCGTCGCCGAGCGGGTCGTGGTGATTGGCGAGTTCAGGGGCCACATCTACGCCGGCGAGCTCGTCCTGCGCACCGGTTGCGCGGTCGAGGGCCACATCTTTCACAACAAGCTCGTGCTCGAGGAAGGCTGCTACTTCGAGGGCAAGTCGCGTCGCCATCCCGACCCGCGCCAGCTGGCGCCGGTGGCGGAAGGGCGTGCCTCCATGAGCGAGCAGCTCGAGGAGCGCAGAAGCGAGGAGATCGAAGCGCGCGTTGCCTAGTCTTGCTCTAGACGCGCATGCCGATCGACCGCCCCACGCCGTAGAGCGTCGAGTGCAGCAGCTGGATCTTGCTGCCGAAGCGGACGACGACGAGGTCGTGCTCGGGCATCAGATAGATCGTCTGCCCGCGGCTCCCGAAGAAGTATGCGAACGGCCCCTGCAACGGCTCGCCGGGCCGGTCGAGGATGTTGTGATAGGCGAAGTTCGCGTAGACACCCTCGATGAAGTGCGCCATGGGGAAGGTCGGTCCGAGGAACGTGCGCCATAGACGCGGCGGCAGGAAGGGCGTCTCCGGTCTGCCGTTGGTCAGCAGAAACGCGCGACGCGCAGCCAGCGATGGGCCGCGCAAAAAGACAGCAATAGGGCGTCACCGGCAGCCCCGCGTCGTAGCGCCGCCACGCGGCGTCAGCCGCCCCCGCCGGGCGCCAGATCTTCTCCGACAGCAGTTCTTGCAGCGGGCGACCATACGCACGCTCCAGTATCGCCCCCACAAGCGCGGTGTTGACGTTCTGGTAGCTGAATGTTCCTTGCGTGCAGTCGCCTGCGTCCGTCTGCGGTGCGCCACGCGTCGAAAGCCGCGTCTCCACCCCTTGCAGTCCGGTCATGTGCAGGCGCGCCATGGGACCGAAGATATTGAGCTTCGAGGCCTCGAGATCCTTGATGTCGAGACCGACCGCCGCCTTCTTGCCACCCGGCTCGAAGGCGATGCCGCTTTTCATGTCGAGCAGGCGGCACAGGGCGAGATCGCCTGTGCTGGTTGCTTTAAGCTCGGTCAGGATCGTGCCCACCTTCGTCTCGAGGCTTGCGATCCGGCCTTCGGCGACCGCCTTGAGCACGAGCGCGCCGATCAGGCTTTTCACCATCGAGTAGGAGTTGAGCCGCGTCTCGCGCGTGACGCCGGCGGCGTAGTGCTCCATCACGAATAGCCCGTTGCGCGTGACAAGGATCGCCGGCCGGCCGCGGCTCGAACAGGCCGCGCAGCCGCGCGTTGGGGCGGACGGTCTCGGCCGCTTGAAGAACAGGCGCGTCGGGGACGCCCGCGACAGTCGCATAGCTGCCCGGGGCCGGCCACGTCGCCTGCGGATAGCCTTCGGCCAGCAGGCGCGGCAGATAGGGGGCATAAAGCAGGGTGGCGAAAATACCGCCCAGACAAAGGCCTGCCGCTACGAGCAGCCAACTACGACGCTTGCGCATTACGCCTCGACCCCAGTTGCGGGCGCCAGTGCGATAACGAGGGCCGCGCCAAAAGGAGCGAACTCATGCAGGACAAGGTCAAAGCGAGCGCGGCCAAAAACCTCATTCCCGGCGCCACCGGCGACTGGGAGGTCATCGTCGGTCTCGAGGTGCACGCGCAGGTGGCCTCGCAGTCGAAGCTGTTCTCCGGCTCATCCACCGAGTTCGGTGCCGATCCCAACAGCCATGTCTCCCTCGTCGACGCGGCCATGCCCGGCATGCTGCCGGTGATCAACGCCGAGTGCATCGCGCAGGCCGTGCGCACCGGCCTCGGCCTCAAGGCCCAGATCAATCTGCGCTCCGTCTTCGACCGCAAGAACTACTTCTATCCCGACCTGCCGCAGGGCTACCAGATCAGCCAGTACAAGCAGCCGATCGTGGGCGAGGGGCAGGTGGAGGTCGATGTCGACGGCGAGAGCTTGCACATCGGCATCGAGCGCCTGCACCTGGAGCAGGACGCCGGCAAGTCGATCCACGACCAGCATCCCGATTACACCTACGTCGATTTGAACCGCTCCGGCGTGGCGCTGATGGAGATCGTATCCAAGCCCGACATGCGCTCGGCCAAGCAGGCCCAGGCCTATGTCTCGAAGTTGCGCACCATCCTGCGCTACCTCGGCACCTCGGACGCCGACATGGACAAGGGCAACCTGCGCGCCGACGTGAACGTCTCGGTACGCAAGCCCGGGACTGCGCTCGGCACCCGCTGCGAGATCAAGAACGTCAACTCCATCCGCTTCATCGGCCAGGCGATCGAGATCGAGGCGCGCCGCCAGATCGACATTCTCGAGGACGGCGGCAAAATCGACCAGGAAACGCGCCTGTTCGATCCGGGCAAGGGCGAGACGCGCTCCATGCGGTCGAAGGAGGAGGCGCACGACTACCGCTACTTCCCCGATCCCGACCTGCTCCCGTTGGAGCTGACCATGGAGTACGTGGGCGAGCTCGAGAAAGGCCTGCCGGAGCTGCCCGACGAGAAGAAGCACCGCTTCATGCGCGAGTACGGGCTCTCCGACTACGACGCCGACGTGCTGATCGCCGAGCGCGCCTCCGCCAACTACTTCGAGCAGGTCGCCAAGGGCCGCGACGGAAAAGTCGCCGCCAACTGGGTGATCAACGAGCTGTTCGGTCGGCTCAACAAGGAGCAGCTGCCCATCGAGTCCTCGCCCGTGTCGGCGGCACAACTCGGCGCCATCGTCGATCTCATTGCGTCGGGCACCATCTCCGGCAAGATCGCCAAGGACCTGTTCGAGATCGTGTGGTCGGAAGGCGGCGACCCCGCCGAGATCGTCGTCAAGCGCGGCATGAAGCAGGTCACCGACACGAGCGCCATCGAGAAGGCGGTCGATGAGATCATCGCCGCCAACCCCGACAAGGTGGAGCAGGTGAAGGCCAAGCCCACCATGCTCGGCTGGTTCGTCGGCCAGGTGATGAAGGCCTCGGGTGGCAAGGCCAACCCCCAGGCCGTCAACGAGATGCTGAAACAGAAGCTGGGGATCTGAGCCCCGGCCCCCGCCTCGCATATGTTTGCAACCCAATAGCCGCTCGCACCCCGTCCGGCGGTTGCGGAATTCCCCTCTCCGGGCCATAACCGGCACCCCGGCGTCGCCCGTCAGGCGCCGTCAGAATGGGTCATGGAGCAGGGATATTGAACCCGCCCCCGCTTGGACGAGCATGATGGCAACCCCGTGGACTCTCGAGAAGGAGCTGTGTGGTATCGCCGGCGCCTCTTGCGTGCGCGATGCGCTTCTCGGGATGGGCATCATCGAGGACCCGTTGCCCGAGCCGGCGCTCGAGGAGGTGCACGGCTGGCGGCGCGGGGGTGCAGAGACCTTCATCTACCGGTTCCGGGTGATCCAGGACGACACCACGCACGACATCGTTCTCAAGGCGATCGTGGCCTTCTCGACCGCCAAGTCCCTGACCGACCTTGGCGACGACTGGGTGGAGCGCCGCCGCCTGCTGGAGCAAGAGGGCATCTCTACGCCGCGCCTTTACTATGCGGGGCGCGCGCTCGTGGTGGAGAGGTTCATCCCCGAAGGCTTGTCCTGCTTCTTGAAGCGGCGGCCCTTTCAGTCGTTGGATCTTTTCGACCAGGTCATCCGCTACGCGGCGACCTTGGAGAAGCACGGGTTCTGCCCGATGGCGCCGTTCCACGGCCTGCGCACCGATGGAACCGACGTTTACGCGGTGGATTTTGGACAGGATCTGGGACCGCCGGGTCTCACCGATAAGCGCGGTCGGCGCCTCTTGCGCGAGGCGATCACCTGGCTCGGCAAGGCCAGCAGCCAGGCGATCGACGAGAGCCGGGCGACGGCCGTTTTTGCGTTTCATGTGGCGGATGCGAAGAGCGAGGGCATCACGTGATCTCGACGTCTAAGATCATCAAAGCGGTTTCGGAGCTGTCCAAGGCCAAGGCGCCGGCGGAAAAGTGGATCACACCGCTCGCCGACGAGCACCCCAAGGGCAAGAACCACTTCGTGCTGTTCTTGAAGCCGGAGGTGCTGGCGCTCGCCGACGGCGTCGATGTCGAGGCCATTCTCGAGCTGGTGGGCTCGGCGCTCGAGGCCAACAAGGTGAACACCGGTGCCATCCGCGTCCTCAACGGCCACTACCTCGGCCGCCACCACATCATGGAGGAGCACTACGGCGTCATTAACCGCGCCTCGCGTCTCGGCGAAGGCGCGCTGTCGGAGGCGACGCGTACCAAGCTCCTCGCCGAATGTCCCGACGCCGATCAGATCCTCGGCGGCCATCAGTTCCTCAAGGCGCACCCCGAGGTATCGGCGTTTGCGCTCAACATCATCGCCGACACGCTCAAGACCAAAAAGATCGCCAGCGGCAAGTACTACGGCGTCCTCAACGTGGGCGGGCAGCGCGTTGTGGTGCTCAATCCCTTCCACCCGCAGCAGGTGCTTCACTACACGGCGCCCGGACGCGCCATCGTGGTTATCGAATGCGCCTCCGACACCGACTGGCAGACGTTGCGCCAGGACATGACCGGCTCCACCGATCCGACGAAGGCCGCGCCCGGTTCGATACGTCGGACGCTTCTGGATAAGAAGTCACAGCTCGGTTTGGTCGAGGTGGGGACTGCGACAAATGGCGTGCACTGCTCCGCCGGCCCGCTCGAGGCCATGGTCGAGTACGCCCGCTTTTTCGCCGACCACGCCAAGAAGAAGCCGGTCAAGCTCGCTGACACTCCGTTCGGAGCGCTGCTAATCCGTCGCGGTATCGGCAGGAAAGAGATCGCAGCGCTGGCAAAGAACCCGTTTTTAGGCCCGGAAATGGCGGGTAACTACGCGTTCAATCTGACCGAGGAGAAGAACTCGGATGCCTCCGCCGACTTGCTCGCGGAGATGATCAGCGAGACGGCGTCTTAGACTTTCGTGCGCGTACGGACTCCACTCCTCACTTTTTGTGCTGGCTAACAGAGCGTTTCTCTGGCGCTGCAATTCGCGCCGGGCTTCTTAGCGCGTCTGCAATCAGTGCATATCAACGTCGAGGAAGTTGGAAACCAAAGCATCATTGCATCGATATTCGGCGAACCGTTTGCGTAACCGTTTGCGTGAGGGACCACGGGCGGCCGTGGAGAATCGATGCGCGTACGACTGGTGAAACTGTGTCGGGACGAGTCCGGCAACACGCTTGTAATGTTCGCTCTGATGTTGGTCGGGCTCATGCTCGCTATAGGCGGCGCTATCGATGTCGGACGCTGGCTATACGCGCGCGACGATACGCTTGCCGCCGTAGATGCCGCCGTACTGGCGGGTGCGCACACCCTGCAGACAAGCAAGGACGAGGCTGCGGCCGTTGAGACGGCGCAGAAATTCTACAATTTGAATGTCGCCTCGCGTTTGCCGGTGACGAACGATACCATCTCATTTGCCGTCGTCGATGGAGGGACTGCCGTCGTCGCCACCGGCAGTGCAGAGATCAGCACGGTCTTTCTGCAGTTCGCCGACATCAGCACGCTTCCGCTTGTCCCTGCCTCGGCCGCCCAGATCGCCAAGGCGGAGTTCGCACTGGGATCCAACGGCGTTTGGAGCGGCAGCAATAGCAGCGACGAAACCGACGAGCCGGAAAGCTTGGAGATCTCCGTCATGCTCGACGTCACCGGCTCGATGGCGGGCGACAAGCTCGATGACCTCAAGGCCGCCGCCACGGACCTAGTCAACATCGTGCTGTGGGAAGCACAGATCGAAAATCCCACCAAGATCGCGCTCGTCCCTTTTTCGGAGGACATCCGTCTGCCGACGAGCACCGCGCGCGATGCAGCGCGCGGCACCGGCTTGCCCAGCTCCAAGACATTGACGAGCGGCTCCGATCGCAACCAGCAATCGAAGACCTACTATTTGTCCGATTGCGTCGTAGAGCGCACCGGGACCCAAGCCTACACCGATGCTGTGCCCGATCCGGACCAGTACGTCATGGCCCACTACACCAGCTCGACCACCGGCAGCGGCAGCAGCAAAACAGGCAAGTGCACCATCCCCGATGGTGCAGAAATCGTGCCTTTGACCGCCGACAAGTCGACTTTGCTTAGCGAGATCGAGGGGCTTTCTGCCTCGGGCGGCACGGCGGGCCATCTGGGCACCGCCTGGGCCTGGTATACGCTGTCGCCGTATTGGTCGAAGCTGTGGAGCACCGACAGCGCGCCCAAAGCCTACGGCACGCAGAACCTGACGAAGATCGCCATCCTGATGACCGACGGCGAGTACAACACCGAGTACGACGCCAATGGCGTCAAGGTCGGCTCGACCGCGGCAGGCTCGGCGGCCAACGACACCTCCACCAAGCAGGCGCGTGCCTTGTGCGATGCGATGAAGCAGAACGACGATATCACCATCTACGCGGTAGGATTCGGTCTGTCCGGCGAAGCGAGCG
>CAVZNR010000010.1:0-15071 GCA_963776675.1 uncultured Alphaproteobacteria bacterium
AGCTGGCGCCAGCGAAGGTCAAGGCCGAGCTGGAGGCGCGCTTGCTCGCCTATATGGGCAAGCCCGTCGGGGTCGCATTGCGCACGGCGGCGGAGATGGCAGCCGTTCTTGATGCCAATCCGTTCCCCAAGGTCGAGCCCAAGTTCACGTATGCGATTTTTCTCGATCATCCCCCGCCGCACGATGCCTTGGATCACGCGGTGGGGCGCGGCGGGGAGGTCATGCGACTCGGTGAACGAGAGATTTTCGTGCACTACGGCGAC
The DNA here is from genome assembly GCA_963776675.1 of uncultured Alphaproteobacteria bacterium. Taxonomy (GTDB): domain Bacteria; phylum Pseudomonadota; class Alphaproteobacteria; order Rhizobiales; family Hyphomicrobiaceae; genus Hyphomicrobium_A. Next base: position 264 of record CAVZNR010000010.1, read on the forward strand.
GGCATGGGCCGCTCCAAGCTCAGGATTCCGGCTGCCAAGTCGGGCACGGCCCGCAACATGAACACGATTGCGAAGCTCGCCGAGATGGCCGCGAAGCCGTAAATCAGGCCCGCGAGGCCAAAAGACCCCCGCCAACGGGCGATTGGACCCACCCGCAAACCGCACGCTTGTGGTGGGCCTCGAAAGGCTCTATGGAAGCGGCATCGATTTTGGCCGGACAATAGGGCCACTACGCCTCGGCACTCTGCCGGGCGCACGTTCCGTGCCTATCCAAACATCGACAATTAGCAGGGTCCGAAGGCCGTGTTTCGCACGCGGTCTCTTGACTCGTCCGCACCCACGCCTACGAAAAGGATATCGCATGGAAACGGGTACCGTTAAGTTCTACAACGATCAAAAAGGCTTCGGCTTCATCGCCCCGGACAACGGCGGCAAGGACGTCTTCGTGCACGCCACCGCGCTTGAGCGCGCCGGCATGCGCAGCCTCGTCGAGGGCCAGAAGGTCTCCTTCGACACCCAGGAAGATCGCCGCACCGGCAAGCTCGCCGTCGGCACCATCCAGGCGGCCTAAGGCTCGCCCCGCGCAACGGGCCCCCGGCGCCATGCCGGCGCGCTCGTTCGCGGCTGCACTCGATCGGCGGCGTCCGGCCCTCAAGGCCAGACGCCGCAATCTTTAGTATGCCGGCACCGACCGGCGGCACCGCGCCCCCAAGATGCGCGCGGGCCCACCCAATGACGGAGCAAGATGAAAGGTTTCAAGACCCCGACGTTTGGCGACCGCTTGAAGACTGCCGCATCGGCCAAGCAGGCCCACGTCACGCGGTTTCGCGCACGTCCGGCCGCGGATGATCCCGCGGTCATCGAGCAGAAGGCCGCCCGCGCCGCGGCCGCTGCCGAGCGCCAATTGCGCATCGCCGAAAAGGCCGCGGCAAAGCGCGCCGAGGAGCTGCGCATTCTCGCCGAGGACGCCGCACGCGAATTGGCGGCGAAGGCCGCACGCGAGGCCCGGCAACTGCGCGAGGCGGACGAGCAGGTCGAGATCGAGGCGCAACGCAAGGCCGCTCGCGATGCCCGCTATGCCGCACGCAAGAAGCGCAAGGCGTAATCCTCTTGCCGGCAGCCTCCGCTTGCCCGTCGGTCTCCGCCGCATCGCCGTGCCAAGCTTGCGGGGCTTGCTGCGCGTATTCGCGCGACTGGCCCCGCTTCACCATGGAGGCCGATGCGGACATCGGCCGCATCGCCAGCACGTACATTAGCGATGATTTCGCAGGCTTGCGCTGCAACGGCGATCGTTGCTCGGCGCTGGTGGGAGACGTCGGCGTCTCCACCTTGTGCGCGATCTATGCGATCCGGCCGGATGTGTGCCGCGCCTGCGAGCCCGGGGACGATGCCTGCGGTCTGGCGCGAAAAAAGTTTGGGCTGGAGCCTATCGCTCGGATTTGAAGCCGCTCGCCTGCAAATCGTGGGCCGCCGGCGAAACGGGGCGGCCCGTACTTTCGGTCACTTGGTACTTTCGGCTAAAAATAGATCGTTGTGCGGATGAATTAGCAAAGGATTAGGTCTCAACCTGTCTATGGCGTTCGTCGCCGCCGACAGTCCGGATTCGAGACGCTCATCATGGCCTCATCCTCAGCCCTGCCCCTGCATGAACGGGCAGACGGCCCATCATGCAAGCCGACCCGCTTTGACGGAGAGCACCAGTTCCGGCTCCTCGTGAGCGGCGTGCGCGATTATGCGCTCTATATGCTCGACCCCGACGGCAGGGTCGCGAGCTGGAATGCGGGCGCCCAGAACATCAAGGGCTACACCGAGGAAGAGATCCTCGGCGAGCATTTCTCGAAGTTCTACACCGCTGGCGAACGCGCAGCCGGCGTTCCCATGGATTCGCTTCGGCTGGCGGCAGAGCAAGGCAGGTTCGAATCTGAGGCTCAGCGCGTTCGTAAAGACGGAAGCCTGTTCTGGGCCAACGTCGTCATCCAGCCGATACGCGGAGACGACGAAGAGCTCGTCGGGTTTGCCAAGATTACCCGCGACATCACCGAGCGCCATCGCAACGAGGAACGTCTGCGCGAGGAGGTCGTGGTGCGCCGCGAAGCCGAGCGTGCAACGAGCGCAGCCAACGAGCGGCTCCTCGATGCGATCAATAGCATCAATGACGGGTTTGCCATCTACGACGCGGAGGACAATCTCCTCATTCACAACCAAAGATATCTGGAGATGCACGCGTCGGTGGGTGAGCCCGTTGCGCTGGGTGCGAGCTTCGAGGAGCTGGTGCGCGGCGGCCTCGACAGCGGTGAAGGCCCGGTCGTGGCCCCCTCGGATACGCAGGTTGAGGCGCGGCTCACGCGTCATCGCGCGGCCGACGGCGCCCCACATATCCAGAAAATCGGACAGACCTGGGTGATGGCGAGCGAGCGGTCAACGCGCGAAGGCGGCGTCGTCGTTATCGAGACGGACATCACAGACTTGAAGCAGGCCGATATCATCAAAGATGAGTTTCTGGCCATGGTCAGTCACGAGCTGCGCACGCCCCTTACGCCGATCCACGGCGCGCTGTCGCTCATCGCCTCCGGCAAGATTGTGAAACTCACGGACAATCTCGCCGAGCTCGTCGAAGTCGCCAACCGCAACTGCGGGCGTTTGATTTCCATCGTGGACGACCTGCTCGATTTCACCAGGGTCAGCGGCCCAAGATTCAGCATCGATTGCCGGCGCATAGCGCTCGTGCCGTTCCTCGAGCATATTATGGAGAACAAAGCGATCGGGCCTGCTTCTCGGCAAATCAAGCTTTCGATTGCCCCCGATGTCATGAACGCCGAGGTCGATGCCGATCCCATCCGCATACAGCAGGTCCTCGACAACCTGCTATCCAACGCGATCAAGTTTACGGATCCCGACGACTGCATCGAGGTGGTCATCGAGCGCCGCGATGAGTCCTTGCGCGTCGCCATCGTCGATCATGGCCCCGGTATCGGCGAGGATTTCGTCGACCGGGTGTTCGAGCCCTTCGTGCAGGCAGACTCCTCCTCGACACGCCGCAACGGCGGCGTCGGGCTGGGCCTCAGCATCGCCAAGTCGATCGTGGAAGCCCATGGGGGCAGCATCGGATTCACGTCGGAGGAGGGGGTCGGGACGACCTTTTACTTCGAGCTGCCGCTGCCGCCCCAGAATGCGAGCAATTCCAAAGGGGCACGCGCCGCCTAGGTCCCCCAATGAGGCGGCACATCCCGATCAGGTACCGGCATCGGGTCGGGCCCCACGAACGTCATGACGGCGGCCCGCAGACTCTCAGGTTTGTCGACAATGGTGCCGTACTTGAGCGCGCTGATTGGCAAGTGGCTGTAGCCGTAATCGAGCAAGATCACCGGAATGCGGGCAGCAATCGCTGCACCGTTGTCGGCGCCGGTGTCCCCGACGAGAAGCGTCCGCTCCATACGCCCACCGGCGCGCGCCACCGCCTCTACGAGGGGACGTGGATCGGGCTTCATGGGCCGGTCGTCCCGGGCCCCGACCACGGCGTCGAAAAGCCCGCGCAACTCGAGTTGCTCCAGGATGTCGATGGAGATCTCTTCGATCTTGTTGGTGCACACCGCCGTCAACACGCCGCGCTCGCGCAGCTCCTGGAGAAGCTCGCGGACGCCGGCGTACACCTGCGACAGGCGGGCCGGCGCGCGAGCGTACACTTCGATGAAGCGGCGGCGCGCGGCATCGGCCTCCAGAGCGGGCAGACCCAGCCGCTTCGACACCAGCGCGCGCCAGAAGAACTCGCTCAAGCCGTCGCCCATCATGGTGGCGGCTTCAGCGGCGCTCGTCGGGGCAACGTCGTACGGCTCGAGCGCAACATCCAGCGCGGCGGCAATGTCGGGCACGGTGTGCACGAGCGTGCCGTCGAGATCGAAGACGATCGTGGGCGTGATGGGCGTCTCGGGTAGCCGCATGGCTGAAATCACTTCCTAAAGGTACGGGGCGTGGCGGACATCTGCGCCAGTATCGGCATGCAGGGTCTTATCACCGCGATAACGCCGCTATCCGGGCCGGCATGGCGCTTTGTCTGGCCGGCATAACGCTTTGGCGCGCGATTTTACGCCCCGACGTGGCGCCCGACTACTAGCCCTCCAGGTGGGTGGCGCACCTGCCCATTTGGGCGGGTTTCGCCGCTAGTAATCCCCGCTCCTCCGCACGGCCCTACACTGCGTCTGCCCGTTCCAACGGCCAGGGGCGCAGACGTGCGCTGGCGGACTTGCGCGGAGCGGGCCGGCACTTGCGGTCGGGGACATATAGCTATCCCCGCTCCATCCTGCCGCTGACGCGAAAATGTCAGTGACGCCCCGGATAGGGATGCAGTTCGGGGAATGGCGGCGGAAAGCCCTTGTGCCTGTGTGGGGCGGCGAAGGCCGCGTCCAATCTCAAACCAAAGTGAAGGGCCCGACCCGCCCCGCTCCCTGGTTCTTATTCTCACAAGCCCTCGGGCAGCGATGCCGCGAGGCGAAAGGTGCGCGCTCTATAACGAAGGTGACGTCAGATATCCAGATCCTGCGCGAAGGCGGCGCGCTCCTGGATGAAGCGGAAGCGCGCCTCGGGCTTGGACCCCATGAGCGCGTTGATCGCTTCGGAAATGGCGCTGCGGTCCCCGTCGCCGATCTCGACGCGCAACAACGTGCGCCGCTTGGGGTCCATGGTCGTCTCTTTGAGCTGGCTTGCATTCATCTCGCCCAGGCCTTTGAAGCGGGAGATCTCCACTTTTTGATTGGCCTTGAACTCGCGTGCGATCAGCTCGTCCTTGTGCTTGGGGTCGCGCGCATAGACGGATTTTGCCCCTTGCGTCAGCTTGAAAAGCGGCGGCACCGCCAGGAACAGATGCCCGTTTTCGATCAGCGCCGGCATCTCCGAATAGAAGAACGTGATCAGCAGCGAGGCGATGTGGGCGCCGTCAACGTCCGCATCCGTCATCACGATCACGCGCTCGTAGCGCAGGTCCTCGTCGCGGTACTTGGACCCGGTGCCGGCGCCGAGCGCCTGGATCAGATCGGACAAGAGCTGGTTTGCCGCAAGTTTTTGCGACGAGGCGTTGGCCACGTTGAGGATCTTGCCGCGCAGGGGCAGGATCGCCTGCGTCTCGCGGGCCCGCGCCGACTTGGCGGAGCCGCCGGCCGAGTCGCCCTCGACGATGAAGATCTCGGTGCCGGCTGCCTGCTGGATGGTGCAGTCGGCGAGCTTACCCGGCAGACGCAGTTTGCGCGTCGCCGACTGGCGCCCGATCTCTTTTTCGCGCTTACGCTTGAGCCGGTCCTCGGCCTGGTCGATCGCCCACTCGAGCAGCTTGGTCGCGTTCGCCGGGCTGTCGGCGAGCCAGTGGTCGAAAGCGTCGCGCACGGTGCTCTCGACGATGCGCGCGGCCTCCTGCGTGGCGAGCCGGTCCTTGGTCTGGCCCTGGAACTCGGGCTCGCGGATGAACACGGCGAGCATGCCGGCGGCCGTGCCCACCACGTCGTCGGCGGTGACCTGGGCGGCGCGGCGGTTGCTGGTGAGCTCGCCGTAGGCGCGCAGACCTTTGGACAGCGCCTGGCGCAGACCGGTCTCATGCGTGCCGCCGTCGGGCGTCGGGATCGTATTGCAGTAGGAGCGCAGGAAGCCGTCCTCGTCGGCGATCCAGGCGACCGCCCACTCGACCGAGCCGTGGCCGTTTGCGCCCTGCGTGCGCCCTGCGAAGATGTCCTTGGTGACGAGCGTCTGGCCCTCGATCTCGCTCAGAAGGTAGTCCTTGAGCCCGCCGGGGAAATGGAACTCGGCCTTCGGCGGCGTGTCGTCGGTGATGAGCGAGGGATCGCACTTCCAGGAGATCTTGACGCCGCCGAACAGGTAGGCCTTGGAGCGCGCCATCTTGAACAGGCGCGCCGGCTTGAAGGCGCAGCCCTTGCCGAAGATTTTTTCATCCGGCTTGAAGCGGATTTTCGTGCCGCGCCGGTTCATGACGGGCCCGAGCTTTTTCAGCTTGCCCTGGGGCGCGCCGCGCGCGAACTCCATGGCGTAGAGCTGCTGGCCGCGTGCGACCTCGACCTCCAGCTTTTCCGACAGCGCATTGACTACGGACACGCCGACGCCGTGCAGTCCGCCCGACGTATTGTAGACCTTGCTCTCGAACTTGCCGCCCGAGTGCAGCGTGGTCAAAATGATCTCGATTGCCGGCTTTTTGAACTTCGGGTGCGGGTCGATGGGGATGCCGCGGCCGTTGTCGCTGACCGACAGGAAGCCGTCCTTGTCGAGCTCGACGTCGATTGCGCCCGCGTGGCCGGCGACCGCCTCGTCCATGGAGTTGTCGATCACCTCGGCAAAGAGGTGGTGCAGCGCCTTTTCGTCCGTGCCGCCGATGTACATGCCGGGGCGGCGGCGCACGGGCTCGAGGCCTTCGAGCACCTCGATGTCGGCGGCCGTGTATTGGTCGGAGGCGTCGCCAGAGCGGCGGGAGCGGCCCGTCTTGTCGGTCATGAAGCTTTCGAATGTTGAGAAGAGGTCGCGTACGGCTCCGGCCATGCGTCGCGCTTTCCCGATTTGCAGGTCATGCTGCCGGGCAAGGGGACGCGGGGACGAGAAGCCGCCGCCGGCGAATCTTCGTAAGGTTGCTGGCCAGTGACGTGCCACGGCGGGCCGGCCTTTGGCAAGCCTGCGGCCGCGCAAGACGAGGGAGGACCGTTAAGCATCCTAAGTCCTGTCGCAACTTGGCCACCCGCACGATACATATAGCGGATATGGAGCATAATTTCCCCAGCTACACGCCCGGCGAGCGGGTCGCAGACGGGCTGATTCACGGCGTCGGCGTCGTCGCCAGCTTGGCGGCCGCGGCAACGCTGATGACAATTGCCATCCTCTATCTGCCGCCGCTGTCGACGGCCAGCCTCGCGATCTACTGCGTCGGCATGGTTGCCGTGTTTTGTTTTTCGGCCGGCTATCATCTCGTCGCGTGGCCGCGTTTGAAGGGCATCCTGCGCCGTTTCGATCACGCGGCGATCTACGTGAAGATCGCCGCCACCTACACGCCGTTCGCGCTCGTAAAGATGGGAGGCCTCGCAGGGTTCGGTCTGTTGGGCGCGGTGTGGGCCGTGGGGCTGTTCGGCGTCGCCGCCAAGCTGTTTTGGCCGGCGCAGCTCGTGCGCACGTCCTACGTGCTCTATATCGCTCAGGGGTGGGCGTGCGTTGCGGCCTTGCAACCGCTCGCCGCGGCACTCCCCGACACCGCCCTCACGTTGCTCGTCGTCGGCGGCGTGCTCTACACGACCGGCGTTGTTTTCCACCTCTGGCATTCGCTGCGCTATCATAACGCCATCTGGCACGGCTTCGTGCTGGCCGGCTCGGCCTGCCACTTTGCAGCCGTCGTCGATGCCGTGGCCCTCAGCGGTTAGGTCTCATGCGCGCACGCTGCCAATTGCGTTCCCGAGCATGTATCGCGCTCCTGCTCGCCTTGCTGGCAATTCCCGCGGTCGCCGAGGAGGCGCCGCTGACGATCGAGGATCTGTTGAAGCGCGGCTGGCAGATTGCCGGCTACACCGGCGCTTTCGATGAGCGCTCCGCCTTTATCCTCTTCAAGCATCCGAGCGAGAGTTACCTCGTGCAATGCCGCGCCGGCTACGACGTGACGCGCACCCCGCGCGAATTTTCCAATTGCTACAAGCTGCGCTAGGCCGGCACGTTGTCGATGAGGCGCGTCGTGCCGAGCCACGCCGCGGCCAGCACCCGCAGCGGGCGTTCGCTTGGCGCACTTACGACTTTCAGCGCCTCGGCATCGCGCACCGCGACGTAGTCGACCTTGGCGAAACCCGCCGCTTGAAGCGCGCGCACGGCCTCATCGCAGATCGCATCGAGCGCCGGCAGTTGCGGCTCGGCGCCGGCAAGACGCGGGTCGGGGAGCAGAGGCGCCGGCCGCGGCCGCCCCGCCTTTGGGCTCGCGGGTCCGCGCACGGCTGCCGCGGCCTTGGCCGCGACCTCGTCCAGAACCCGATGCAGCGTCGGCGCGGTCGCGCGCTCTTGCGGGGTCAGGTAGGCATTGCGCGAGGACAGCGCCAGCCCGTCGACCTCGCGCACCGTCGGCTCGGCCACGATGCGAACGGTCATGTCCAGGTCGCGCACCGTCTGGCGAACGACGCACAGCTGCTGATAGTCCTTGTCGCCGAACAGGGCGACGTCGGGCGTTGCCGCATTGAACAGCTTGCAGCACACGGCTGCCACCCCGCCGAAGAAATGCGGACGGTGGTCGCTTTCGAGCCCGAGCGCGGCGCCGCCCGGCACGATGCGCGTGGCGAAGCCGGCGGGGTACATGTCGGCGACCGTAGGGGCCCACACGAGGTGGCAGCCTTCGGCGGCGAGCTTGGCCAGATCGCCCGCCTCGTCGCGCGGGTAGCGGGCGAGGTCCTCGCTCGGTGCGAACTGGCTGGGATTGACGAAGATCGACACGATCGTGCGCTGGGCCTCGCTACGGGCGCGACGCAGCAGCGCCAAGTGGCCCAAGTGCAACGCTCCCATGGTGGGGACGAGCGCAATCGACAGGCCCTCGCGGCGCCACGCGGCCACGGCCTGGCGCAGGTCTGCGATCGTGCGGACGACCTTGGGCTCCTTGCGCGTCACGAAAACCTCTGTGTCTGCGATTGGTCTGGATCCGGGGCGAAGCTCTGCCAGGCGGCGCCCCGCCGTCAAGCCCGCTTGTGGAGCGGTGTTACCGGGAGGCGTGGACGGCGGCCCGGCCATTGAGGCGGCGGGTTTCCCGATTTGCTACAGTGTCCCTATATCGAATCGCTAAGGGCGTTGGCGCTTTTGGGGGCAGCATGGTCGCATTGAAGATGGCAGAGCCGGGCGAACAGATCGAGATGAGCTCAGCTCCGCTGCCGCCGCGCGACGAGATAGCGGCGCACCATCTCATCGACGAGACGCGGCTGCTCGACCGTCTGATCGAGCGCGCGGTGTTTTCCGAGGAGGAGCGTCGGCGCGCCGCCGACATCGCTCGCCGCCTCGTCCATGCCGCGCGCGCCAACAAATCCAAGCACGCCGGCGTCGATGCCTTCATGCGCGAGTACGGGCTTTCCAGCGAGGAAGGCGTCATCCTGATGTGCGTCGCCGAGGCGTTGCTCAGGATTCCCGACAGCGACACCGCCGACGAGCTTATCGCCGAGAAGATCTCCGGCGGGCGCTGGGAGCGCCACCTCGGCCACTCCGACAACCTTTTCGTCAACGCCTCGACCTGGGCGCTCCTGCTCACCGGTCGCGTCGTCAAGCTCAAGGACGCGCGCGGCGCCAATCCCGTCGACGCCGTCAAGCGCCTCGTCGCCCGCTCCGGCGAGCCCGTTATCCGGCAGGCCATCCGCCAGGCGGTGAAGATCCTCGGCGATCAGTTCGTGCTGGGCCGCTCGATCCGCGAGGCCTTGGCGCGCGCCGAGCAATACCAAGCCAAGGGCTATCTCTTTTCCTACGACATGCTGGGCGAGGCGGCGAAGTCGCAGAAGGACGCCGATCTCTATTATGAGCGCTACATGGCGGCGATCGATGCCGTAGGGCAGGCCTCGGGTCCCTTTGCCACCATGCATCTCGATGCGCTCTACAAGCGCCCGGGGCTTTCGGTGAAGCTGTCGGCGCTGCACCCGCGCTTCGAGCCGGGCAAGGAGGCGCGCTTGGCCGAGGAGCTGGTGCCCCGCCTCGTAAGCTCTGGCACGTGCGGCGCGTGCGCGCGGGCTGTCCATGACCATCGACGCCGAGGAGCAGGATCGGCTCGATGTGACGCTCGATGCCTTCGGCGCCGCCTTCACAAACCCGCAGCTCGATTCCTGGCATGGGCTCGGGATCGCCGTGCAGGGTTACGGCAAGCGGGCGATTCCGGTGCTGCGCTGGCTGCGGCGTCTTTCGGATCGCACGGGCAAGCGCATACCGGTGCGTCTCGTCAAAGGCGCCTACTGGGACAGCGAGATCAAGTGGGCGCAGGAGCGGGCGCTCGCCGACTATCCCGTATTCACGCGCAAACTCAATACGGATGTCTCCTACCTTGCCTGCGTGCGTCTGCTGTTGAGCGACCCCAAGGCCTTTTATCCGCAATTCGCCACCCATAACGCGCACGCGCTGGCCGCCGCTCACGTTGCCGGCGGTCCCGCGGTGTTCGAATTCCAGCGTCTGCACGGCATGGGCGAAGCGCTCTACGAGGAGGTGGTCGGAGAGGGCAAGCTGGGCCGGCCGTGCCGCATCTACGCGCCCGTCGGCGATCATGAGGATCTGCTCGGCTACCTCGTGCGCCGCCTCCTGGAGAACGGCGCCAACACCTCGTTCATAAATCGCCTCGCCGACGACGAGCTGCCGGTTGCCGACATCGTGCGCGATCCCGTAGAGGCGGCCGAGCGCATGCGCAGCGGCAATGCTGCAGCTGCGCCGCTCATCCCACGCCCGCGCGATATCTATCTGCCGCAGCGGCAGGTGGCGAGCGGGCTGGCGCTCACCCAGCCGTCGGTGCGCGAGGAGCTCTTCGCCGAGATGGCGAGCGCCTTGGAGGACACTTACGAGGCCAGCGCCATCATTTCCGGAAAGCCGGTCCTTGTCGGCGACGCGGCGAGCCTCGTCACCTGCCCGCACGATCGGCGCGAGCGCATCGGCACCGTGCACATCACCTCGCCGGCGCAAGCCGACGCTGCCATTGACAGCGCCATGCGCGCCCAGCACGCGTGGAACCGCGTGGGTGGCGCAAGACGCGCCGAGATTTTCGAGACGGCGGCCGAGCTCATGGAGCGCGACCGCGCGCGCCTGATGGCCGTTATCGTGCGCGAGGCGGGCAAGACGCTCGAGGCCGCACAGGGCGACGTGCGCGAGGCGGTCGACTACCTGCGCTACTACGCGATTGAGGCGCGGCGCCTGTTCGGCGCGCCGGTGGCGTTGCCGGGACCAACCGGGGAGCGCAATACGCTGACGCTCAACGGGCGCGGCGTCTTTGCCTGCATCTCGCCGTGGAATTTCCCGCTGGCCATCTTCGTCGGTCAGGTGGCCGCGGCGCTTGCCGCCGGCAACACGGTCGTTGCCAAGCCTGCCGAGCAGACGCCGATTACCGCCTATCTGGCGGTGCGGCTGCTGCACGAGGCGGGCGTCCCCGGCGAGGCTCTGCATCTGCTCACGGGAAGCGGGCGCCTCGGCGAAGCGCTCATCAAGGATCCGCGCATCAAAGGCGTGTCGTTCACCGGCTCAAACGAGACGGCCTGGTCCATCCAGCGCGTTCTTGCCGAACGTCGCGGTGCAATCGTGCCATTTATCGCCGAAACGGGCGGACTGAATGCCATGATCGCGGACACGAGCGCGCTGTCTGAGCAGGTCGTGCGCGATTGTGTGCGCTCCGCCTTCGACAGCGCCGGCCAGCGCTGCTCGGCGGCGCGCGTACTGTTTTTGCAGGACGACTGCGCGGATCAGACGATCGACATGCTCGTCGGCGCCATTCAGGCGCTCGATGTCGGCGATCCCATGGACTATGCGACGGACATCGGCCCGGTCATCGACGAGGAATTGCAGGACCGCCTCGAAGGGCACAAAATGCGCATGCAGCGCGAGGCGACCGAGCTTGCGGACCTCATGCTGCCCGATGCGTGCCGCTACGGCAGCTACGTGACGCCGGCGGCCTATGAGATTGCCAGTCTCGACGTCGTGGGCCGCGAGGTGTTCGGGCCGATCCTGCACGTGGTGCGCTACGAGGGCGGTCACCTGGACAAGGTCATCGCCGCCCTCAATGCCACCGGCTACGGGCTGACTTTGGGCCTGCACAGCCGCATCGAGGGGGTGGCAGACTACGTCGCCGAGCATGCGCGCGTCGGCAACCTCTACGTGAACCGCAACCAGATCGGCGCCATGGTGGGCGTGCAGCCGTTCGGCGGCGAGGGGCTTTCGGGCACGGGGCCCAAGGCCGGCGGCCCCCATACGCTCCTGGCCTACACCACCGAGCGCGTGCGCACGACCGACATCACCGCAACCGGCGGAAACCTGCAACTTCTTACCGCGACCGTCACCGATAGTTGAGAAATGCGCCGCGATATTGCGGGGTCGCGCGCCTCCCGCCATGTTGGGAGGAGCCCTTGTATGGATCCTGCCGATGATCACGCGTAAGCCCACGTCCGCGCCGCCCGTCACCCCCTCGGGCCGGCCCGCGTCTGCAACAGGGGCTCCGGCCACGCAGACGGAAGCGCGCCTGCCGGCGGGGCAGTCCTCCTCGGATGCGGAGGTTGCCGACTTCGTTGCCAAGATGAAGGCACTGGGGCCTGCTGCCGGTCCAGGTCAGGGCCGGCTCATCTTCGCCATGGATGCGACCATGAGCCGGGCCCCCACTTGGGACATGGCGCTGCAACTCCAGGGCGGCATGTTCCGTGCCGTCAAGGAGGTGGGCGGCCTCGATGTGCAGCTCGTCTATTTCCGCGGCACGGGGGAATGCCGCGCCTCCAAATGGGTCTCCGATCCGGATGCGCTCGCGCGCCTCATGACGAGCGTGTCCTGCCATGGCGGTCTCACGCAAATCGGCAAGGTGCTGAAGCATGCGCTCGATGAGAGCGGTAAGCGCAAGGTCAACGCGCTGGTCTATGTCGGCGACTGCATGGAGGAGAATGTCGACGGCTTGTGCGCGCGCGCCGGCGAGCTGGCGTTGCTCGGCGTGCCCGTCTTCCTGTTTCAGGAAGGAGACGACGCCAACGCGGAGCGCGCCTTCCGCGAGATTGCCCGCCTCACCAAGGGGGCGTTCTGCCGGTTCGATCGCGGCTCGGCGCGGCAATTGCGCGAGCTGCTGACGGCGGTCGCGGTCTACGCCGCCGGCGGCCACAAGGCCCTGCTCGCGCTCAGCAAAGGCGGGAACGGAGCGGGTGCGCGCCGTCTGCTCGAGCAACTTGGACCGCGGGGCCGCTGAGGCGCGATGGCGTATCTCATTGCCGGATTTGCAGCGCTGGCCATCTTTGTCGTCGCCCTGCGCGCGTTCGCCCGTGCCAACCCGGCGTGGATGGCGCGGCGAATGACGATGGGAGCCGGCGTGGTGTTCCTGCTCGCGGCCGGCGCTTTCGCCCTGCGCGGACTGGAGTTCATCGCCGTCCCGCTTGCGATGTTCGCATCCTATCTGCTGTGGGGCTCGACGTCGGGGCCGTGGGGTGCGGGAAGCGCTCGCAAGTCGCCGGGGCAAGCGTCGCGCATCACCACCGATCATCTGGAGATGGAGCTCGACCACGACACGGGCGAGATGCGCGGGCGCGTGCTGAAGGGGTTATTCGCCGGCCGCGATATCGAAAGCTTGAGCGTGGCCGACATGGCGCTGCTTTGGCAGGACTGCCGCCACACGGATTCGCAGTCGGCGCAGATCATCGAGGCCTATCTCGACCGGACGTTTCCGAGCTGGCGCGAGGACATGGCGCGGGGCGAGCACGACATGAGCCGCGGCCCCGACGGGCGTATGACGGCCAAGGAGGCCTTCGAGATCCTGGGGCTGAAGCCGAGCGCCAGCGAGGAGGACATCCGGCGTGCGCATCGTGACCTGATGCTGAAATTGCATCCCGACCGCGGCGGCTCGACCTACCTTGCCGCCAAGATCAACGAGGCGAAGGATGTGGCGCTCGGCGTGAAGGGGACGTGAGCCTACTGCGTACTGACGACGAAGCAGTCGATGTTCAGCCGCCGCAGCTGCAGGCACGCGGAGGCGGCCTCTGAGGCATCGAAGCCGCGGAAACGCGCACGGTAGAGCTGGCTGGAGCCCTTGCGGAACGGGACGGCGACCGCGTGATAGGGGTCGAGCAGGCCGCCGGCGCGCTGGCGGGCGAGGTCCATGTGCTGCTCGGCGTCGGTTGAATTGCTGTAAGCGCCGATCTGGATCGCGAACGGGCCTGACGGCGTGCGTGCGGCCTCGCGCTGCGGGGGTGTGTCCTGCGGCGTGGGCGTGGAGTCATCGAGCGCGGCAGCCTGCGCCTGCAGCGTGGAGGGTGGCAGGCCCCGTGCAAATTCCGGCAGCCTTGCGGGAGCGTCGTCGTCTGCAGCAGCGAACACCGGCTCAGGCGTCTTGGCAGCCGCGGCCGGGACGGCGGATTTCGTGTCGAGATCGGGCCCGAGAAGGATGCGGCGGACCTTGGCGACGGCAATGGACGGGGACGCGCTTGCCGCGGAAACCACCGGCGGCGGGTTGGCCCGGGGGGCGACGGTCGCCGTCTGGACCGGCGGCGCGGGACGCGGCGGCGGGGGCTGGGCGGCAACAGGCTTGGGCGCGCGCGTGAACACAGCAGGCTTGCGGGTGATCCTGACGGAAGCCTTCGCAATGGCCTTGTCGAGGACAGAGACCATGCGCGCGTTACGGATGCGCGAGGTCTTGCCGCCGAACACGGCTGCGACCACGTGCTTCCCGTTGCGGTGCACCGAGGATACCAAGTTGAAACCCGACGCGCGCGTGTATCCGGTCTTGATCCCGTCCATTCCCTGGTAGCGCGTCAGCAGCGCGTTGTGGTTGCGGTAGGTCTTGCCGCCGTACGTGAACGAGCGCGTGGCGAACAATTTATAGTGTTTGGGAAACTCGTCCTGCAGCCGCAGCGCGAGCGTCAGCATGTCGCGCGCGGTGGTTACCTGCTCGTCGTTGGGCAAGCCCGATGCATTCATGAAAGTGGTGCTTTTCATGCCGATCTGGTGCGCTTTGCGCGTCATCAGGCGGGCAAAGTTGGCTTCGGTGCCGCCGATGTGCTGGGCGAGCGCGATGGCGACGTCATTGGCCGACTTGGTGACCAGGATTTTGATTGCGTCGAGGACGGTGATCTCCTCGCCCGGCTTGAGCCCGAGCTTGGAGGGAGAGGC
>CAVZNR010000011.1:0-15520 GCA_963776675.1 uncultured Alphaproteobacteria bacterium
ACGCGCCCGATCACGTTGACGCGGGCGGCCATGCGCGCGCGATCGAGGTAGTGCTTGACGGACTCGCTCATGATCTGCGCCTGCTCGGCGACTTTTGAGCCGAGCTTCGTCTGCTCGCCGCGCGCCTCATTGGTGATGACGGCGAGCGGCGTCTTGAGGGCGTGCGCCAGATTGCCGACCTGCGTGCGCGCGCGATCGACGATGTCCTGGTTGGAGCGGATCAGCGCGTTGAGCTCGGATTGCAGCGGCTCGATCTCGGCGGGAAGCTCGCCCTCGAGCGTCGTGGCGGCGCCGGACCGGATGGCGGAGAGGCCGCCCTCGATCTGCCGCAAGGGCAAGAGGCCGAACCGCACCTGAAACAGCGTGACGGCGACGAGCCCGATGCCGGCCAGCGCCAGCGCCGTGGTCAAGCGGTAGCGGAAATTCGCCACGAGATGATCGAGCCAGTCCTGCGGACCGGCAACGACGATGGAATAGCGGGGGGTGTCGGGCTCGTGACCGAGGGTGTCGATCACCTCGACCAGACGCAGGGGCTCGCCCGTGGGGCCTTTTGCCTTCATCCAGCGCGCGCCGGTGGCGTCCGCGGCAACGCGCTTTGGCGGCGGGCGAGGGCAGCGTCGCGGTCGCCAGCGAGGGCGACACGAGCCGCGTCGCCGTCTTGTCGTCGAGCGGCGTGATCTGCCAGTACCAGCCCGAGTGCGTCACCTCGAACAGCGGCTCGTAGAGGTTGGTCGGCGCCGTCGGCGCACCCTGGCCTTCCCCCATGCTGTCGACGGTAATGGCATTGACGAGCTTCTGCAGTTGCCCGTCGAAGCTCGCCTGCACGTCGTCGTGATAGAGGCCGTAGATGATGAAGCCGGCGATGGGGAGCACCAGCAGCGTCCACGCCGCGGCGGTCGTGAACAGACGGAACGCGAGCGAGTTGAAGCGCATGCGCGTCAGCTTTGCTCTGGTATTTCGCTCAAGCGATAGCCCAGACCGCGCACGGTCTGGATGAGGTCGACGGGGATTTTCTTGCGCAGGCGCCCGATGAACACCTCGATCGTGTTGGAATCGCGATCGAAGTCCTGCTCGTAGAGATGCTCGACGAGCTCGGTGCGCGACACCACGCGGCCGTTGTGGTGCATGAGGTAGGCGAGCAGGCGGTACTCATGCGAGGTCAGCTTGATCTGCTGGCCATCGCAGGTGACGCGCGCGCTCTTCGTGTCGAGACGCAACGGCCCACACTCGATTTCCGCCTTGGCATGCCCGGAGGCGCGGCGCACCTGCGCGCGCACGCGCGCCAAAAGCTCCTCCATGTGGAAGGGCTTGGCCAGATAGTCGTCGGCGCCCGCATCCATGCCGGCGACCTTGTCGCTCCAGCGGTCGCGCGCGGTGAGGATGATCACCGGCATCTTGCGGTCGGCGCGGCGCCACTGCTCGAGGATGGAGATGCCGTCCATCTTGGGCAGGCCGATGTCGAGGATCACCACGTCGTAGGGCTCGGTATCGCCGAGGTAGTAGCCCTCCTCGCCGTCCGAGGCGGTATCGACCGCGTAGCCCGAATCCGACAGCGCCGAGACGAGCTGCCGGTTGAGATCTTTGTCATCCTCTACGACAAGGACACGCACGGAGTTCCCCTCGCGTTCGTCTGTTAAGCCGGCGCCGACTATAACGAGCCCGTCGGGCCCGTCCTAGCGTTCCGGCCCGACGCTCTTAACAAACGGACGAGTTCGCGCGAAAGCCGTCGCCGACGGCACTTAGGCGGTGAGGAGAACCTTGAAGCCCCCATGGAACATGCGCTTGGGGTCGAAGGACCAGTCCTTGGGGTCCTTCATCAGCTTCGCCAGGCGCGGGTCGGCGATCACCTTGGCGTTGATACGATCACGGTCGGCCCGCGACTTGAAGGTTACCCAGGCCAAGACCACCGTCTCGCCCCGTTTCAGCTCGACGCTGCGCGGGAACGACGTGAGCTTTCCCACCTCGACGTCATCGGCCACGCATTCGCAGACATCCAAGGCCCCGTGCTCGCGCCAGATCTTGGCGACTTTCTGCGCAAAACGGCGGTACGCCGCCAGCTTCTTCTTGGGTACAGGCAGCACAAATCCTTCCACGTATCGCATCCCCAAAACCTCCTCGCCCTACGCCGGCAGCGCCTCTTAGACAGGCGCCGCCATCTGTCCTGGAGAGTATCAGGATGGGCGGGAAGATCAGCGTGCAAAGGGAGCGCGCGCGTCGACCGTCTTGTTCGACAGCCGCCCGCCGGAATCGCGGATCAGCAGCCGATAGACGAAGCCGCCGTTTTCCTCGCACAGCGTCGTCTTGACGATGTCTCCGGAAATCTTCGCCTGCGCCCGGCGTGCAAGCGTCTCGACGGTGGCGAGGCCTTCCTTGCGCACGATGGGCGCCGCCACCGACCAATTGTGATAGCAGCCGGCCGCAGCCGCAGTCTGAAAACCAGCGGCAAGCCATACAACGGCCGATGTGATTCGCAGCATGGGCGGCCTCGCTCAGCAACAATCGCGGTCGACGCTAGCGATCGCCGCCTGAACTGCGGCTGAATGCCCTTCCCCCAGGCGATGCGCTACAGCTTCACGGTGAGATCGCGGCGTTCCAGCGGCGCGCTCGCGCGCACGCGCCCGTAGATGGTCATGGCCGTGCCGATGAGCCCGCCAATCGCCTGCATCGTCTCGACAATCTGACTGCCGGCCTCGCGCACCAGATCGCCGGTGATGTCGATTCCAATGACCGGCCCGAGTGCCGGCAGCACGGTGGACAGCGCCGTAACCTGATCATCCCGCCTTCGGCACCGCGGGCGGCATGCGCTCGAGCTCCACCTCCGCACGCAGGCTCTCGAGATCCCGCGAGACGGTCGCAACCGCCAGTTTCCGGCCACCGAGATAATAGGTGACCTTGCAGTCGCGCGCGGCGGGATCGCCCTCGATCTCGAGCCTGTCCCAACGCTCAGCGTGTCCGACATACGAGACCGCAATGTCGTAATGCTGCGTCCAGAAGAACGGCACCGCGTCGAAAGCGTCTTTCCGACCCAGGATGTTGAGCGCCGCCGTCTGACCTTGGCGCTCCGCCACAACCCAGTGCTCCACCCGGATGCGCGCGCCCGAGTGCGGGTCCGGCCACCGCGCGATGTCGCCTGCCGCAAAAATTCCGGGGACGCTTGTCTCCAGGTGGGCGTTGACGGTGACGCCGTTGTCGACGGCGATCCCGGCCTGTGCCGCTATGTCCGTCTCCGGCCGCACGCCGATGCCGATCACCACCAGGTCGCATGCGATGCGCTCACCCGACTGCAGCGTGACCGCATCCGTCTCGATCGCCGTGGCGCTGGTGCCGAGATGGAAGACCACGCCGTGCTCCTCGTGGATCGCTTTGATCATGTCGCCCAGCTCCGGTCCGAGCACGCGCTCCAGCGGACGCGTCTGCGGGCCGATGACGTGCACCTCCAGCCCCCACTCGCGCAGGGCGGCCGCCGCCTCCAAGCCGATGAAGCTCGCGCCGATCACGGCCACCCGCCGCGCATCCTCGGCCTTGGCAATGACGGCGCGGCTGTCGTCGAGCGTGCGCAGGTAATGCACGTGGCCGAGATCTGCGCCCGGAACGTCGAGGCGCACGGGATGCGCTCCCGTTGCCAGCAGCAGGGCGTCGAAAGGCACGTGGCTGCCGTCCGCCAACTGGACGGCGCGGCCGGCTACATCGATTGCGGCTACGCGGGCGTCGAGGCGCACGTCGATGTCCTTCTTCTGGTAGAACTTTTCCGAGCGCAGCGGGATCCAGTCCTCCGGAGCCTTTCCGGCGAGATAGTCCTTCGACAGGTTGGGGCGGTCGTAGGGCAGCGCATCGTCGGCGCTCAGCATCGTGATGGCGCCCTCGAAGCCGTCCCGGCGCAGCATCTCGGCGGCGGCATTGCCCGCGCCGCCGCCACCGACGATGACGACGCTGGCCGGCAACGCACCATCGGAACGAGGTTTCGTCGACGGCGGCTTATCAAGCTTCTCGCGCACAAACACCTTGTCGTCGCGCTGCTCCACGCGCCAGCACGCGACCGGGTTGAGCGCGGGCGCGCGCAGCGCCTCGCCGGTGCGCAAGCTGAAGCAGGCGTGGTGCCACGGGCAGCGGACGGTCTCGTCCACCATCAACCCCTCCGCCAACGGCCCGTTGTAATGGGTGCAGGTGGCGCCGATCGCGAAGATATCCGAGCCGCGCCGGGCCAGCAGCACGGCGTCGTCGTCCACGTGGCCGAGCAGCATTGCGCCGTCGGCAAGGCTCGACAGCGCGATGCCGTCCTTGAAGTCGGGTCCGCTCGGTTGCTCGGTATCGGCGCTCATTCAGCCCTCCGGGATGCCACACACGGGTGGAGTAACGCGGCGCGCATGCTAACAGTTGCGCGGCCAGCCGGGGGAGCCACGATCGAGCTTTGCACCCCTACAGCAGCCCGCGGCAATCCTTCAAAAGGCTCTCCGCCTGGGCTTCCAGCTGCTCCAGCCACACGAGCATCTCCGCCTGGCTCATGAAACGGCCTTCCTCGATCTCTTTGGTGATCACCCGATCGAAAAACGACACCGGCTCCTCGGTCCGATCCGGGCTCACGATCAGAAAGGCTGCGGATGCGACCCGCCATTTGTCGACCAGGGGACCGTGCTTGGCATCAAAGGCGGGGTTGCCCGACGACTGGCCATAATAGTAGGCAGGCAGCGAATAGCGGCCGTCCGACTTGCCGCTCGCGACCAGCGCCCGCCCCTCGGGGCGCGCCTTGGCCACGAACGGCTCGATGGCCGCCATAACCTTGGCGCAGGCGTCGATCCGCTGGGCGAAGACAATGGCGCGCGATACCTCACCGCGCGTTTCCCACGACACGTAGGCTTGCACCGCGGAGGCCAAGCCGGCAATGCCGGTGAAGAGTATGGCAATCATTTCAACGGACGACAGTCGGTTCATGGGCCACATCCAATCTCGAAACCTTTACGCCTCCATGCCTTCGCCCAAAACCGGCGGCAAGACAACTCCGGGACGTCACGTGGAAAGGCTCTCTGGCATGACCCCATCGCAGCGCAAGCGCGGAATACGCATCTGCCGTGCGGCGTTGCTCGCTGTCGCGCTGTTCGCCACCCTGGGTGTCTTGAATACGACCTCTACGCCCGCGCACGCCGAGACCGCCGCGCTCACCAAGGCGCAGGCCCAGGCGCTCGCCGCCTACGACAAGGCGCTCGAGGACTTCAAGGACATCCTCGCCACGCGGCGCGCGCAGTTCACCATGGGCCAGCTGCCCGACCGTCCGGGCCAGGCCGTCTATCTCGCGCGCCTCGAGGTGATGAGCACGTACAAGGACCTCACCGACGCGATGCCGTCGCGCATCGGCCGGCCCAACACGTACGGCATCCCGCCGGCGTATTTCGATGCCGACATCGAGCCGCTGGTCGAGGAATACTCGAACCTGTTCGGCAACCTGGAGAAGGCGCCCAAGTTCGCGCAGGCTTCCAAGACCCCCTTCAAGGACGTTGTCGATCTCGGCACCGCGATCGGGCGCGCCCAAGGCCTCGACCGGCAGGCGTCGCGCGCCGCCGGCCGCATCGCCCTCGGCATCTTTTTCGCCGAGACCAACGGCAAGCAGAACATCGGCAACACGCGCTCGGCCAAGTACAAGGGCAGCCTGCAGACGGGCGTCTCGGAGAACCGCCGCGGTCGCCGGAAGTGGCACGCAATCCGGGACAAGGTCGCGAGACTGGACCCCGCGATCGCCAAGCGCGACGCTCACGAGGAGGCCCGCGCCAAGCCCATCGACGAGCGCTACAATCATTGGGTTGCCGTGCGCAACGGCCTCATGAACGCCCACGCCGATCTGTTCGCGCAGCTGCCCAAGATCATGCGCATCCTGCCCGACGAGACGGATCAGATGAAATTTTTCCAACTCATCCAGCTCATCCCCTCGCCGACGCGCAAGGCGCTTGGCTCGCGCGACTTCCTGAGCTATCGCATCACCAGCCCACGCATCATGGGCTACCTGCGCAACAACTCGATCTTCACCTTCGGGAAGAAGGACCGCGCCAAGAAGTCGGCGACCTTCCGCGAGATCCTCGACGCCATGTGGCTCTACAATCGCATCTTCGCGAAAGCGCGCGCCAAGTACCACGAGGTCAACGCGCAGCGACGAGCCGAGCAACCTTGAAAGGGGTCTCCCCTTGCCTGCCGCGCTCCTGCCCATCGACATCTTCTCGCGCGAGCACAAGCGCGATCCCTTTCCCTTCTATGCGCGATTGCGGGAGGAAGCGCCGGTCTGTCGCGTCAAAACCAAGCTTCTGGGGCCGGCCTGGCTGATTACGCGCTACGCCGATGTGATGGCCTGCCTCAAGGAGGCGGATCGCTTCGTCAAGGATCCCAGGAACGCCGGCGTCAAGCATCGAAAATCGATGCCGCGCTGGCTTCCCCCCAGCATCAAGGCGCTCGAGCAGAACATGCTCGACATCGATGATCCCGATCACCGGCGCTTGCGCAACCTCGTCAACAAGGCGTTCAGCCGCCGCCGGGTCGAAGGCTTGCGGGCCAAAGCCGACGCGGTGGCCCAGGATCTTCTGGCCCGCATGTCCGGCAAGGACTCTGCCGATCTCGTCGCAAGCTTCGCCCTGCCGTTTCCGCTGACGATCATCTGCGAGCTTTTGGGTGTTCCGCTCGCGGACCGGCACAAATTCCACAAATGGTCGGGGGCCTTCCTCAACACCACCTCGCAGCTCAAGATGCTGCTCTCGCTGCCCTCCATCTTTGCCTTCATCGGCTACCTCAAGCGGCTGTTCCGGGCGCGCCGCGCGAGCCCCAAGGACGATCTCATCTCGGCGCTCGTTCAGGCCGAGGATGACGGCGACCGGCTCAACGAGTACGAGCTCGTCGCCATGGTCATCGTCCTCATCATCGCCGGTCACGAGACGACCGTGAACCTCATCGCATCGGGGATGCTGGCGCTCATGCAGAACCCGGAGCAGCGACGCGCGCTCGTCGATGATCCCGCTCTCATGCCCACCGCGGTGGAGGAGCTGTTGCGCTACACGGCCCCGGTCGAGACGGCGACGGAGCGCTATGCGACAGCCGATGTCGAGATGGGCGGCGTCACCATACGGCGCGGCGATCTCGTGCTCGCCGTCCTCGCGTCCGCCAACCGCGATGAGCGCACGTTTGCCGACCCGGACCGCCTGGACCTGGCGCGCGATCCCAATCCGCACCTGGCGTTCGGCGACGGCATTCACTACTGCCTCGGTCATCAGCTGGCCCGCATGGAGGCCGAGATCGCGTTCACGCGGCTCTTGACCGAGTTTCCCGAGATGGCGCTCGCGGTGCCGGCCGAGGAGCTGGTATGGCGCGAGACGCCCGTCGTGCGCGGCCTCGTCCGCGTTGCCGGTGACGCTCTAGAGGCGTCCCGTCTCAAAACTTGATCACGGCACCCGTCAGCAGAAGATCGAGATCGTCGATCGGCGCCGCCGCGATCGGCCCCGTCGCCGCCAGGCCGTTGAGCTGGCGCAGCGTCAGGTCTCCCGACACGTGCCGGTAGGACAGATAGACGATCGCCGCCGCCGCATCGATGCCCTGCGCCAATCCGGCGCCGATCACGTCCATGTCCGACTGCCACACCGTCCAGGTGCCGAGCCCCGTCGGGTTGAGCGGGTCGCCGGCAAGAACCGGAATCCCGGTCGCCGCGCCGCCGTCGTAGCGATAGAGCTCGGCGTAGATCGTCGTCGGCCCCAGCGCGTTGAACGCGCTTCTCGATTCCCACCTGCCCCGACCAGAACAGCTCGCCGTCATCGACGCCGGTGCCGGCGAAGCGTGCCGTGTCCTCGAGGACGCCCTCGATCGTCAGCCCGGCTCCCAGATTGAGGAACAGCCCCGTTGCCTCGTGGCGCACGCTGACGGAGCCGCTCACCTCGCGGCACTTGCTGGCATCGTCGCCCGAGGTGACGAAGCGGTTGAGCGCGCACACGCCCAGCGAGCGCGAGCCCGGCACCAGGTCGAGATAGCCGATGCCGGCGGCGACCTCGAAGCCGGCGATCTCGCCCTGATAGCGCAGCGTCGCGTCCCAGAAGTCGTCGGCGACCAAAGTCGCGGCTGCCGTCAGCCCGTTCCAGGTCGGCGACACGTATTTGATGAGCTGGAAGCCGCGCTGCGTCTCGCCCGGCTGATCGCCGCCCGCACCGACGATGCGCCGCCACGTCAGTGTGCGGCTCAATCCGCCGGTGCGGCCCGAGCGCAGGAACATGCTGAGGCCGGTATCCTCGATCGCGCCGTACTTGGCGAACCAGTCCGTCTGCGTGACGTTCGAATCCGCAATGTTGGTGAAGGAGGGAAACGTCGTGCCGATGAAGAGCGTGCCGTTGCGCTTGCTCTTGAAGAACCAGACGGTCTCGCGGATGTCGGGTCTT
Source organism: uncultured Alphaproteobacteria bacterium (assembly GCA_963776675.1). Taxonomy (GTDB): domain Bacteria; phylum Pseudomonadota; class Alphaproteobacteria; order Rhizobiales; family Hyphomicrobiaceae; genus Hyphomicrobium_A. Next base: position 8,394 of record CAVZNR010000011.1, read on the forward strand.
CCGTCGCCCCGATCCGGCCGGCCAAGCTGGTTGACGAGCTTGGAGTTCGCCGACCGGATGCCCACCTCGAGCCGGTAGCCGACCTGCCAATCCGGCGTCACGTCCGCGCCGCCTACGAAGCGCAGGCGCGAGCGCGCGTTATCGTTGGTGACGGCATACGCATTGCTCTCGGCGCCATCGTACCACCCGAGCAGCGCCTGATTGATAACCCCCGAAACCTCGACGGCCACCTTGCGGTTGCCCTTGCGCGCGACCATGGCCTCGAGCTGCTCGACGCGGGCCTCCAGGTCCCCGCAACAAGCGCTGCCGGGATCCGCCATGCCGGCAGCGGGCGCGCCGAACCAAATCAGCGCCGCCGCGGTTTGGAGTGCGGCACGCGGGCCGCGCCGTTTGCGCACGCCGTATGCCCTTCGTTCCGTGCGGGCTCGCTCTCAGGGTTCGAGCCCTAGCAGATTCGCACAGGCCGGGCTCTTTTCCGGATATTGCGCACGCGGGGCCGGCTCAGCCCTTGTCCGCGGGCAGCGTCATGACCGCAATCCCCATCGCCACGCTGGAGAACGTGAGCACATGGAAGCCGTAGAGGAGCAGCATCGGCAGGACGGGATCGTCGGCCTCGACCAGAAGGTCCTTCAAGCCCGCCACGTTGAGCAGCACCAGGAGCGACACGAAGCCTACCCCGATCGCTCCCCCGAGCACCAGATGCATGCCGAGGAAATGCAGGTGCGGTGGCAGACGCCGCAGCGGCTCGGCGAGCTTGCGAAAGATGCGCATCATCGTCGGCGACAATAGGCAAGTTCACGACCGGCTTCCATCCAAAACGGCAGCGGCACATTGTACCGCTGGGCGACCTGACTAGAACCGCCAGTCGAGATTGCCGGTGAGGCCGTTGTCCTGGAGGTCAGCGGACAGTTGGCCCTGATAGGAAAAACTCAGCGTTGCGTCGGGCGCGATCGCTACACCCAGCCCCGCCTCGATGAGCGCGGTGTCCTGCGCGATCGGTACGCCGTAGATCCCCATGCCGATCCCGTTGGTGTTGAACGCCAGCGCCGCACCTGGTGACACGTCGCCGAACGCATGCTGCCAGGCGAGCGACAATCGCGGCGTCACCTGCGCGCCCGCAGTCGGCAGTGCGGCCGCCGCGCGCAGGCCCAGCGTCGTGTAGCCGATGTCGTCGTCGCTGCCAGCGGAGCTCAGACCCGCCACCGCCCCGCTCTCGCTGAAGCCGCCGGTCGCAACGTGCACGTACGCCATGCCGGCGAACGGCTCCATCGCGACGCGACCCATCGTGACGGGCCGTGCCACCTCGGCGAACAGCTGGCCCGTGTCGCCGCTATAGCTGGCGCCTTCGAACTCCAGGAAGCCGGGGAAGACGACCGTGCGCGCGCTGTCGATGTCGTGCCACGTCCACGCCGCCGCACCGCGCAGCGACCATGTCCCGATGCCGCCGCCCGCGTAGCCGATCAGGTTGTAGCTGTCGACTTGTGCCGCGCTCAGGCGCTCATCCACGCTCACGCTCGTTTGCGTGTAGCCGGTCGCGAGACCGGCGCGCCAGTTGCCGCCGAGCCCTGCATCCACGCCGGAGAGAAACCCGCCGAGCGTGCGCTTGGCGCTAGCCGCATTGCCGTTGCCGTCGAAGTCGCCCCACGAGCCAAAACCTTGCGTCCAGAAGGTGAGGCCCGTGCCGTAGGCCGGCAACGGCAGCGGGGCGTCGTAGCCGGTCGAGGCCTCCTCTTTGACGCCGAGCCCCATCGGTTGAGCGCCGCCCAATGTCGCCACCGCTGTCGGACCGCCGCTGCCGAGCAGCGACGCCGTCGTCGTGCTGGCGTTGCCGCCGCCGTAATACGCCTGCACCAGCCGCGCCAGCACGGTTTCGCGCACGAACACGCTCTGATTGGCGATCACGCCGGGCAGGGTGCCATGGACCTCGCCCGACAGCGCGTTGTAGGCGGCGCGCGCCGTGTTGCCGTCGAAGTTGAACACCTGCTCGAAGATCGGGTTTTCCGTCGGGAACAGGTCGAGCGCTCCGGCGACGGCGCGCTCGTTGGCGGTTTGCGCCAGATCGATCATCTTCAATTCGTTGCGCACCAGGCGCAGGATGACATCGTTACCGTCGCCGCCCGCGTAATCGATCGAGGCATCGAGAAAGAGCGAGCTCACACCGACCGCCGCGAATGTGCCGGTCACGGGATCGGCGCCGTCGTTGTCGATGATGGTGTAGTTGGTCGCCACCGAGTAGTCGCCGAACGCAGCCACCACCGCCAGGATCGAATCCGTCAGCGTCACGGTGCCATTGACGGCGACCTTGTCGCTCTGACCTGCCGCATTGGCCTCTATGAGCAGGATTCCGGCCGGCGACAGGGTGTAGTTGCCGTTCACCGTCTGCGTGCCGATGGAGTTGCCGGGCGCGTGAATACCCAACGCGTCGATGGTCAGCGCACCCGTCGAGCCGATACCCCCCAGCGCGCCGCCGAAACCGACCGTCACAGCGCTGTTGTCGACCGATCCGTTCACGACGAGCAAGCCCGACGAGACCGTCGTATCGCCGGAGTAGGTGTTGGCCCCGTCCAGGATCAGCGTGCCGAAGCCAACCTTTTCGAGCACCGTGCCGCCGGCATCCGAAATGACACCCGATTGTGTTGCGATGCCCGCGCCCACGGATAGCTGTGCGGTATCCGCCTGGACACCGATATCGTTGGCGATGCTCACGCCATGGGCATAGTCGAGCGTCGAGATGACATTAATGGACCCGCTCCCCGCGGCGGTATCCGACGCAAGCCTCAGTGTCCCCGCCGCGACCACCGTGCCGGCGGTGAAGTCGCTGTTTCCGCTCAACGCCAAGGTGCCACTGCCGCCCTTGACCAGCCCACCGTCGCCGCTGATGCGGCCCGAGAACAAGGTGGAGGCATTGTTGCCGCCGACGGTCAACGTCTGCAGCGACCCAAGATTGACCGTGCCCGCGCCCGCCAGCGAGCCGATGGTCTCCGTATTGGTAATGGTGAGTGCCGCACCGCTGGCGACCATCACCGCGACGCTGTCCGCAATCGCTGTGCCGTTCTGCAGCTCCAGCGTTCCATCCGACACCATCATCGGCCCGGTGAACGTATTGGCGCCACTCAACACCAGCGTCCCTGCGCCGGTCTTCTCCAGCGGTCGCGGGCCGTTGGTCTCCGAGATGACTCCCGATTGCGTCGCCGTGCCGATGGTCACCTGCAGCTGCGTCGTGTTGGAGTTGATGTTGATCTCGTTCGCAACATCAACTCCGATGACATAGTCGATCACCGAGCCAAGCGTGGTGATGGTCCCGGTGCCCGCCGCAGCATCGTCGCCCAGCGTGAGCGTGCCGCCCTCCACCGTCACGCCGCCGCTGAATAGGTTATTGGCGCTGAGAACGAGCGTGCCAGCGCCTTTCTTGACCAAGCTCCAGGAGCCGGCATCGTCGCCTGTCCCGCCCTCGCCGGTCTGATCCGAAATCCTGTCGCTCACGGTCTGCGTGTCGTCTTTGTCCGGCCGGAACGTGATCGTGCCGTTGCCCTGTAGAAACATGCCGGCGCCGTAGGCTTTGCCGTCGTGCGCCGCCAGGCCACCTTTCGTACCGCCGATCACGCCGTTGCCATTCACCGTGAGCTTGCCTTCCACCAGCAGCGTACCGCCCTCCATCACGAAGATACCGCCACCCATACCTGAGCCGCCGCCGCCGCCATCGCTGCTTCCACCACCGCCGCCAAATCCACCCGAGCTGAAGTCGATCAAGCTCCCTCCGCCGCCGCCACCCCCGAAGCCGCCGTCGCCGCCATCGCCATCCCCAGAGCCACCGCCGCCGCCGCCGCCGCCGAAACCGCCGTCTCCGCCTTCCCTCGCCACGCCGCCGCCGCCGCCCCCGCCGAAGCGGCCTCCGTCGTCTCCGGCGCACACTGCACAGCCGCCATTCCCTCCACCGCCGGCGCCACCGGCACCACCTTCTATATCCCCGCCAGCCTGGCCATCACCGAGACGTCCGCCGCCCCCGCCACCGGTAGGTGTCGTACCGGGATCTCCTCCATTGCCGCGCAGGCCGCCGCCGCCGCCGCCCCCGTCGATACGCTCGCCACCGTCCCCGCCGTAGGCGTTACTGTCCAGGATAGCGACGTTGCTGACGATCACTGTGGCGCCGTCCGTGACGAACAGTCCTCCCCCCAGACCGGCTCCGCCGCCGCCGCCGCCGCCGTTGACGTTGCCGCCGTTACCTACGCCGCCTTTCGCCACTGCGTTCGCAATGTCGAGATTTTCGATACGAGCGAGACCGGAAAGGACGAACAGCCCACGAAAGCTCCCGTCGCCGTCGAGGGTCTTATTGCCCCCGTTCAGGATCACGTCGATCGCCTCGAGCGCCGGCAGCTCCGCGGTAAGCGTTATGTTGCTCTGCAGATTGATAGCCGTGCCGACCGTGGCGTTCGCATAGGTGATGGCGGCGACCAGGCCGGCCTCGTTGGTGACCGTGCAGACTTTGGCCACGCACTGGGCGTGCGCGGGGATTGCGGTGACGAGCAAGAGAGCCGCGACGAGCCCGGCGCGCATGCTCCTTCTAGGCGCGCGCGAATTTCTCCCGCGTCCCGCGCGGATCTTCGCCCCGCCGGTCCGTTCGCAATAAAGCGTCCCCACGTGCCCCCGCTAGAAATTCCCATTGCTCGGACCGGCTGCGTTCGAGCAAACACTCCGTGTCCGTCAGAATCAAAACTGCGTTCAAATTGTCTCAAGCATGCCCTGCAGCGTCAAAGCCGCAGCGCGCATCTGTGGAAAGGGTGGCACGGCACGCCGCTGGTAATTGCGTTGGTGTTCGACATCAGCGCCGCGTTGCAGGACACGTCGGCGGCTGCGGGTCGGGGTCCCCGTGTGCGGTGCACCGGGGCGGCAGTTGGCCGCCCCCAGCCCTCCCCTTTGAACACGCCTTAACATCTCCATCAGGGCGCATGTATAAGGACGAAGCAGTCGCAACCGGGCTTTTGAGTCGGCGCGGCGCCGCAACGCGCCCGCGCCACGCTAAGCCCTTATAACGCCGGGAAAAACGGGTGCAGGACTGGCTCTTCCGACAAGGCCGCCGGGAAAAGGTCATCAACTGGCTCGGCCTCGATTCCAAGATCAATTCCACGCTCGCCGAGACCTGGGCGGCGATCCGCGACTATTGGAACGCCGGCTCCAGCTTCTTTGCCCGCTTTAAGCTCAGCGGCTGGAAGCGGCTCGCCAACGAGGCCGCCTCGGAAGCCTTCACCCTGGGCGCCGTTGGCTTCGTCGTCATGTTTGCCCTCGCCATTCCCGCCTTCCACGAGTTCGACGAGGGCCGCTTCCTCACCGGCCAGTTCGCGGTCAAGTTCCTCGACCAGAACGGCAACGAGATCGGCAAGCGCGGCATCCTCCACAACGACTCGGTTCCGCTCGAGGAGATCCCCGACAGCCTCATCAAGGCGACGCTTTCCACCGAGGACCGCCGCTTCTTCGAGCACTGGGGCATCGACGTCTACGGCACGCTGCGCGCGCTCGCCACCAACCTGCAGGCCAATCAGGTCGTCCAGGGCGGCTCCTCCATCACCCAGCAGGTCGCCAAGATCCTCTTCCTGTCGTCGGAGCGCTCGCTCAAGCGCAAGATCAAGGAGGCCTTCCTCGCGCTGCTGCTGGAGAGCCGCTACACCAAACGCCAGATCCTCAAGATCTACTTCGACCGCGCCTACATGGGCGGCGGCGCCTTCGGCGTCGAGGCGGCCTCGCAGTACTACTTCGGCAAGTCGGTGCGCCAGCTCAACCTTGCCGAGTCGGCCATGCTCGCCGGCCTCTTCAAGGCGCCGACCAAGTACGCCCCCCACGTCAACCTGCCGGCTTCGCGCGCGCGCACGAACGAGGTCTTGAACAACCTCGTCGAAGCCGGCTTCTACACGTCGGGCCAGGTGCACGAGGCGCGCATCCACCCCGCCGTCATCGTGGAGAACCGCAATCCCAACAGCCCCGATTGGTTCCTCGACTGGGCCTTCGAGGAGGTGCAGCGCATCGCGGCGGGGCGCGGCCAATACACTCTCACTGCGCGGACCACCGTCGACCTCAACATGCAGAGGGCAACCGACGAGGCACTCATCTCGGGTCTGAAGCAGTACCGCGGCAACCGCGTCGGCAGCGGTGCCATCGTGCTGATGGAGACCGACGGCGCCGTGCGCGCGCTCACCGGCGGCCCCGACTACGGCGAGAGCCAGTTCAACCGGGCCACCCACGCGCTGCGCCAGCCGGGCTCCTCGTTCAAGGTGTACGTCTACGCCACCGCGCTCGAGAACGGCTTCACGCCGAACACCACCGTACGTGATGCCTCGCGCTCGTGCGGGCGCTGGCACCCGCAGAACTACGGCGGAAGCCACGGCGGCGGGGGCAGCATGCCCTTGTGGCGCGGGCTCGCACGCTCGCTCAACACGGTCGCCGCCGAGCTCTCCTTCAAGGTCGGGCGCGAGAAGGTGATCGAGATGACCAAACGCCTCGGCATCGACGGCATCAAGAAGACCTGCTCCATGGCGCTCGGCGACTACGGCATCACGCCGCTGCAGCACGCCGGCGGCATCGGCACCTTCGCCAACGGCGGCAAGCTCGCCAAGCCGTACGCGATCCTCGATCTCGTCAACTCCAAGGGCGAGCTCATCTATAGCCGCGACCGCGACGAGCCGGAGGCGCCCCAGGTGGTGAGCCGCAAGGTCGCCGAGCAGATGAACTGGATGCTCAACAAGGTGGTCACCGACGGCACCGCGCGGGCAGCCCAACTCGACTTTACCAATGTCGCCGGCAAGACCGGCACCTCCACCGGCCCCAAGGACGTCTGGTTCGTCGGCTTCACCGGCAAGTACGTCGGCATCGTCTGGCTCGGCAACGACGACAACCGCCCCATGGCCGGCGGCACCACCGGCGGCCATTACGCCGCGCCGGTGTGGCACTCGTTCATGTCGGTGGTGCATACCGACATGAACATCCCGACCATCCCCGGCCTCAAGCCGCACCCGGTCCAGGTCGCCGAGCAGCAGCGCCTCGCGGCCCTGCGTCCCGCCGGCGCCGCCGACGGCGCGGGAGCCTCGCCGAACGCTTCGACCAGCCTCATGTCCGACCAGACGCGCGATGCCCTGAAG
>CAVZNR010000012.1:0-55333 GCA_963776675.1 uncultured Alphaproteobacteria bacterium
CAGCCGCAGTTCAGGCGGCGATCGCTAGCGTTGCCGCGATTGTTGCTGAGCGAGGCCGCCCATGCTGCGAATCACATCGGCCGTTGTATGGCTTGCCGCTGGTTTTCAGACTGCGGCTGCGGCCGGCTGCTATCACAATTGGTCGGTGGCGGCGCCCATCGTGCGCAAGGAAGGCCTCGCCACCGTCGAGACGCTTGCACGCCGGGCGCAGGCGAAGATTTCCGGAGACATCGTCAAGACGACGCTGTGCGAGGAAAACGGCGGCTTCGTCTATCGGCTGCTGATCCGCGATTCCGGCGGGCGGCTGTCGAACAAGACGGTCGACGCGCGCGCGCCCTTTGGACGCTGATCTTCCCGCCCATCCTGATACTCTCCAGGACAGATGGCGGCGCCCGTCAGAGGCGCTGCCGGCGTAGGGCGAGGAGGTTTTGGGGATGCGATACGTGGAAGGATTTGTGCTGCCGGTACCGAAGAAGAAGCTGGCGGCGTACCGCCGTTTTGCGCAGAAAGTCGCCAAGATCTGGCGCGAGCACGGGGCCTTGGAGGTCTGCGAATGCGTGGCCGATGACGTCGAGGTGGGAAAGCTCACGTCGTTCCCGCGCAGCGTCGAGCTGAAACGGGGCGAGACGGTGGTCTTGGCCTGGGTAACCTTCAAGTCGCGGGCCGACCGCGATCGTATCAACGCCAAGGTGATCGCCGACCCGCGCCTGGCGAAGCTGATGAAGGACCCCAAGGACTGGTCCTTCGACCCCAAGCGCATGTTCCATGGGGGCTTCAAGGTTCTCCTCACCGCCTAAGTGCCGTCGGCGACGGCTTTCGCGCGACTCGTCCGTTTGTTAAGAGCGTCGGGCCGGAACGCTAGGACGGGCCCGACGGGCTCGTTATAGTCGGCGCCGGCTTAACAGACGAACGCGAGGGGAACTCCGTGCGTGTCCTTGTCGTAGAGGATGACAAAGATCTCAACCGGCAGCTCGTCTCGGCGCTGTCGGATTCGGGCTACGCGGTCGATACCGCCTCGGACGGCGAGGAGGGCTACTACCTCGGCGATACCGAGCCCTACGACGTGGTGATCCTCGACATCGGCCTGCCCAAGATGGACGGCATCTCCATCCTCGAGCAGTGGCGCCGCGCCGACCGCAAGATGCCGGTGATCATCCTCACCGCGCGCGACCGCTGGAGCGACAAGGTCGCCGGCATGGATGCGGGCGCCGACGACTATCTGGCCAAGCCCTTCCACATGGAGGAGCTGCTGGCGCGCGTGCGCGCGCAGGTGCGCCGCGCCTCCGGGCATGCCAAGGCGGAAATCGAGTGTGGGCCCTTGCGTCTCGACACGAAGAGCGCGCGCGTCACCTGCGATGGCCAGCAGATCAAGCTGACCTCGCACGAATACCGCCTGCTCGCCTACCTCATGCACCACAACGGCCGCGTGGTGTCGCGCACCGAGCTCGTCGAGCATCTCTACGAGCAGGACTTCGATCGCGATTCCAACACGATCGAGGTGTTCATCGGGCGCCTGCGCAAGAAAATCCCCGTCGATCTCATCCAGACCGTGCGCGGTCTGGGCTATCGCTTGAGCGAAATACCAGAGCAAAGCTGACGCGCATGCGCTTCAACTCGCTCGCGTTCCGTCTGTTCACGACCGCCGCGGCGTGGACGCTGCTGGTGCTCCCCATCGCCGGCTTCATCATCTACGGCCTCTATCACGACGACGTGCAGGCGAGCTTCGACGGGCAACTGCAGAAGCTCGTCAACGCCATCACCGTCGACAGCATGGGGGAAGGCCAAGGTGCGCCGACGGCGCCGACCAACCTCTACGAGCCGCTGTTCGAGGTGACGCACTCGGGCTGGTACTGGCAGATCACGCCGCTCGACGACAAGACGGCGACGCGGCTCGTGTCGCCCTCACTGGCGACCGCGACGCTACCCTCTCCGGCCGCCAAAGGCGTTTCCGCGGACGCCACCGGCGCGCGCTGGATGAAGGCAAAGGGCCCCACGGGCGAGCCCCTGCGTCTGGTCGAGGTGATCGACACCCTCGGTCACGAGCCCGACACCCCCCGCTATTCCATCGTCGTTGCCGGTCCGCAGGATTGGCTCGATCATCTCGTGGCGAATTTCCGCTACCGCTTGACCACGGCGCTGGCGCTGGCCGGCATCGGGCTCGTCGCCGTCACGCTGTTTCAGGTGCGGTTCGGGCTCTTGCCCTTGCGGCAGATCGAGGGCGGCCTCTCCGCCATCCGGTCCGGCGCCGCCACGACGCTCGAGGGCGAGCTTCCCGCCGAGATCGAGCCGCTGCAATCCGAGCTCAACGCGCTGATCCGCTCCAACCAGGACATCGTCGATCGTGCGCGCACGCAGGTCGGCAATCTGGCGCACGCCCTCAAGACGCCGCTCGCCGTCATCACCAATGAGGCGCGCGGCGAGCAGACGAAGCTCGGCTCAAAAGTCGCCGAGCAGGCGCAGATCATGAGCGAGTCCGTCAAGCACTACCTCGATCGCGCGCGCATGGCCGCCCGCGTCAACGTGATCGGGCGCGTAACGCCGGTGGCGCCCGTGATAACTCCGCTGGTGCGTGCGCTGGAGCGCATCCACCACGAGAAGAACGTCAAGATCACTGTGGACTGTCCGGCGGACGCCCGCTTCCAGGGCGAGCGCCAGGATCTGGAGGAGATGCTGGGCAACCTGTTGGACAATGCCTGCAAGTGGGCGCGTCACACGATTGAGCTGACGGTGGAGGTCAACCCGGTGACGGGCCGCACGCCGCAGCGGCGGCTTGCCATCACGGTGGCTGACGACGGCCCGGGTCTCACCGACGCGCAGCGGGCGAAAATCGGCAAGCGCGGTTTGCGCCTCGACGAGACGAAGCCCGGCTCGGGATTGGGGCTCTCCATTGTGATGGACCTGGCCCAGTCCTACCGCGGTACCTGCGCCTTAGCCCAGGCACCCAGCGGAGGGCTTGCCGCGCACTTAGACCTGCCCGCAGCCTGACCCCCTAGTCGCCTGCCCTCACTGGGTATTCCGCCGCATTGAAGCCCGTATTCGGCCACGAGGAATGCACATTGGTTGGCTAATCGGCTACAGTGTGGCTTCGCGTCGAGTCTACATGTCAAAGCTGGGCAAGAACGGGTCCGCGACTTAAAGCGGATCACTCACGGGTTTCGGGGAGACACCGCTATGCGCCGGCTGCGCATTCCCGCTATTGCGCTCATTCCCATTCTTCTGGCCGCCTGCGGTCCGGAGGGGCCGAACAAGGCCGATACCGGGCTGATCGTCGGCGGCGTTGCCGGCGGCATCATCGGCAATCAGGTCGGCAAGGGCTCGGGCAACGTGCTCGCCACCGTCGCCGGCGCCGTGATCGGCGGAATCGTTGGCAGCGAGATCGGCCGCTCGATGGACGAGCAGGACCGGCGACTGGCACAAGAGGCGGAGTACGCGGCGCTCGAGGAAGGCGAATCGGGGCACGCGCGCCACTGGCGCAATCCGGACAACGGGCGCTACGGCGACGTGGTCCCGGGCAAGCCCTACAAGCGGGGCAGCGTCGATTGCCGCGACTATACCCATACCATCTATATCGACGGGCGCCCGCAGGCGATGCGCGGAACCGCCTGCCGCAATCCCGACGGGACCTGGCGTAACGTCGCCTGACGGCGCCGGGCGCACCTGATCAAACCCATTAGCAACGCTTAACCGTCTGCGGGCGCCACCCGCGGCACAAGACCTCTGTGCACCGCACAAAGCTTGTCACTGGCGCGCGCGAGCCCTATTCCAGCCCTCGCGGCGGGCTTGGATGGCGCAATGGTTCTTTGGATCGGGTTTGCAATTTTGGCGGCGGCCGTCGTGTGGGCGGTGACACGCCCGCTGATGATTGCGCGCACGGGCGGGTCCGCACAGGCCGACACCACGCTCGCCGTCTATAAGGACCAGCTGGCCGAGATCGAGTCCGAGCGGGCGCAAGGCCTAATCGCCGGCACGGAGGCGGAGGGCGCGCGCGCCGAGGTGGCACGCCGTCTCATTCGCCGCGCCGAGGAAAGCGAGCAGGCACCCGGCGCCGCCACGGGTGCGAGCACGCGCCTGCGCAACGTGGCGCTGTGGTCCGCGGCCGCGCTTCCGATTCTCGCGCTGGGTATCTATCTCGCCGTCGGCTCGCCGTCGTTGCCCGGCCGCCCATATGCCGCGCGTCTCAATATGCCCATAGAGCAGGCGAGCGCTGCCGACCTCGTTGCCAAGGTCGAGGCGCATTTGCGTGCCCATCCCGACGACGGCCGCGGCTGGGACGTGCTGGCGCCGGTCTATATGCGCACCGGCGATTTTCAGCAGGCCGTCGACGCGTTCCAACGCGCCATCCGGCTGCTGGGAGAGTCGCCGCAGCGGCTCGCCGGCTTTGCGCGCGCTTCCATCATGCAGGACAACGGCGTCGTCGCCGAGCCGGCGCGTCAGGCCTACCTGAAGCTGCGCGCGCTCGATCCGAAGGCGCTGGAGCCGCAGGTGTGGCTCGCGATCGCCAAGGAGCAGGACGGCGATCTGGCCGGTGCCGCGGCCGACTACAAGGCGCTGATGGCGGCGGCCGGCTCCGAGGAGCCCTGGCGCGGCATGATCGAGCAGCGCATCAATAGCCTCAACGCCAAGCTCGCCGATACGCCGGCCGTCGGCGGTCCCATGCCCCCCGCACAGCCGGGCACGCCCGACTTCCACAACATGACGCCGGAGCAGCGCCAGGCCTTTATCGAGCAGATGGTCGGCGGGCTGGCCTCGCGCCTCAAGGAAAACGGCAAGGACCTCGCCGGTTGGATGCAGCTCGTGCGCTCCTATGTAGTGTTGGGGCGCTCCGAGGATGCCAACACGGCGCTGGCGCAGGCTCGCAGCAACTTCGAGGGTGATAAGAAAGCGCTGGCGCAGCTCGACGCGCTTGCCCAAGTGCTAGGGATCGGGACGTGAGACCCACGCCCAGGGAGACGCGATGACGAGGAAGCAAAGGCGAGGCGTCCTGATCGGCGTGAGCGTCGGCGTGCTGATGGTCGCCGTCGGACTGGTGCTGTTCGCGCTGCGCGATTCCATCGTCTTCTTTCATACGCCGAGCGATATCGCGGAAAAGCACATCGAAGCGGGCCAGCGCTTTCGCCTGGGCGGGCTCGTCGCCGCCGGCTCGGTGAAGCGCGGGAACGGTGCCAAGGTCGACTTCGTCGTCACCGACACCTTGGAGAATATACCGGTCACCTACGAGGGCGTGCTGCCGGATCTGTTTCGCGAAGGGCAGGGCGTCGTTGCCGAGGGCAAGCTGACGCCGCAGGGCACATTCGTCGCCGATACGGTGCTCGCCAAGCACGACGAGACCTACATGCCGCCCGAGGTGGCGAAGGCTTTGGAGGCGAAGGGCGTGAAGCTCGGCAAGGGCGCCACCCACCCGGATGGGGCGATGACCCAATGATCAGGAGAGGGGATCGCGCGTGATCGTCGAGCTGGGACACTTCGCGCTCGTCTTGGCGCTGCTTGTCGCCATCCTGCAGATGGTGGTGCCGGCGTGGGGCGCGCACGTGCGCGATCCCAAGCTCATGGCGGTGGCCGAGCCCGCCGCGCTGTGCCAGTTCGGCTTGCTGTTGGTGGCGTTCCTGGCGCTGATGAACGCCTACATCACGTCCGACTTCTCCGTCGCCAACGTCGTCGCCAACTCGCACTCGACCAAGCCGCTGCTCTACCGCATCTCCGGCGTGTGGGGGAACCACGAGGGCTCGATGGTCCTGTGGGTGCTGATCCTGGCGCTGTTCGGCGCCGCCGTCGCCGCCTTCGGCCGCAACCTGCCCGCCACGCTCAAGGCCAACGTGCTCGCCGTGCAGGCCTCGATCGCCGTGGCGTTCTGCCTGTTCATTCTCCTCACCTCCAATCCCTTCCTGCGCATCGATCCCCCGCCCGCCGACGGCAGCGGCCTCAATCCGATCCTGCAGGACCCGGCCCTCGCGTTCCATCCGCCGCTGCTCTACACCGGCTACGTCGGCTTCTCGATCGCCTACTCGTTCGCCATCGCGGCGCTGATCGACGGGCGTCTCGATGCCGCCTGGGCGCGCTGGGTGCGTCCATGGACGCTTGCCGCGTGGATGTGCCTCACCATCGGCATCGCCATGGGCTCGTGGTGGGCCTACTACGAGCTCGGCTGGGGCGGCTGGTGGTTCTGGGATCCCGTAGAGAACGCCTCCTTCATGCCGTGGCTCGCCGGCACCGCGCTTTTGCACTCCGCCGTGGTGATGGAGAAGCGCGATGCGCTGAAGGTGTGGACCATCCTGCTCGCAATCGTCACCTTCTCGCTGTCGTTGATGGGCACCTTCCTGGTGCGCTCGGGCGTGCTCACCTCGGTGCACGCCTTCGCCGTCGATCCCCAACGCGGCGTTTTCATCCTGGCCATCATGACGCTGTTCACCGGCGGTGGCCTGGCGCTGTTTGCCTGGCGTGCGCGCGAGCTGCGCCAGGGCGGGATCTTCGCGCCCCTGAGCCGCGAAGGCGCCCTCGTGCTCAACAACATCCTTTTGACGACCGCCTGCGCCACCGTGTTCGTCGGCACGCTCTATCCGCTGCTGCTGGAGGCGCTGACCGGGGCCAAGATCTCGGTGGGGCCGCCCTATTTCAACGCGACCTTCGCCCCCCTCATGGTGCCGCTGCTGCTGGCTTTGCCCTTCGGGCCGCTGCTCGCCTGGAAACGCGGTGATGTTCTGGGCGCCGCGCAGCGCCTGATGTTTGCCGCCATGCTGGCGGTCGTGGTGCTGGCGTTGAGCCTCGCCGTTTTCTATCGCGGGCCGGTGCTGGCACCGTTCGGCTTCGGTCTCGGCGTCTGGGTCATGGCCGGCGCCCTGTCGGACTTGGCCTACCGCGTGCGTCTCGGGAACGTGCCGCTGGACGAGAGTTGGCGCCGTCTCTTAAGCCAGCCGCGCTCGGTCTTCGGCACGACGCTTGCGCACTTCGGGGCAGGGCTCTTGGTGGTCGGCATCGTCGCGACGAGCGCCTACCGCGTCGAGCGCATCCTCGTCATGAAACCCGGCGAGCAGGTCACCGTCGCCGGCTACACGCTCGCCTTCCGCGGTGTGGCGCCCGCGACCGGGCCCAACTACCGCGAGGAGGTCGGCCTGTTCGACGTCACGCGCGGGGGCGCCCCCGTCACCAAGCTCGAGCCGGCAAAACGGCTTTACGATGCGCCGCCGCAGCCCACGACCGAGGCCGGCATTCATGCCGCCTGGCGCGGGGACCTCTACGTGGTGCTGGGCGATTCGCAAAAGGGCGGCGGCTATACCGTGCGCGTCTTCTTCAATCCGCTGGTGCGATTCATCTGGATCGGGGCGTTGATCATGTTCTTAGGGGGCGGCGTGTCGCTCTCGGACCGGCGCCTGCGCGTCGGTGCGCCGGGGCGCGCGCGGCGCCTCGCTGCGGCGCCGGCCGAATGAGGGCGGCCATGCGCCATTGGCGGTCGTGGATCGGGGCACTGTTCGCCGTCGTCGTCCTGGCGACGCCGGCGCTGGCGGTGGAGCCCGACGAGATCCTCGCCGACCCGGCCCTGGAAGCGCGCGCGCGCCACATCTCGTCGGGCCTGCGTTGTCTCGTCTGCCAGAACCAATCCATCGACGACAGCAATGCGCCGCTGGCGCGCGACCTGCGCCTGCTGGTGCGCGAGCGCCTCAAGGCGGGCGACAGCGACGGCCAGGTGATGCGGTTCATTGAGGACCGCTACGGCGAGTTCGTGCTGCTTCGGCCCCCCTTCGATGCGCGCACGCTGCTGCTGTGGCTGGCGCCGTTTCTGGTCCTCGCGGGTGCGATTGTGGTGGCGCTGCGCCTCTTCCGAACCCGCACCCCGCCGGCGGCCGGCGTTTCCGCGCTGACGGGCGCGGAGGAGGCGCGCCTGCAGGCGATCCTTGCCGACGCCGATACTTCTCCCAAGTCAAACGACAAGAGCTGACCGCGTCAGCGGTTGAGACGCGTGTGGGCGGGCAGCTTGCCGGTGACGACACGGCTCTCGGCACGCAGCGCGGCGAGCAGCGGACGCGTCGCAAGACCGGTGACGGGCATGGCCGCGGCTCGCTCGTAGGTCTCGATGGCGATTTTCAGGGCCGGACTGTAGTGCCCGTCGCGGGGGCCGGTGTAGAGCGCATGCGCGGCGAGCGCATCCTGAAGCATCAGGATGTCGTGCGAGCTCGCCAGCAGGTCGGCGGAACGGAAGGCTTCGAGCGCGCCCGCAAAAGCCTGGGCGTTGACGCCGGTGTTGGCGACGTCGTCCGACTTGAAGCGATGCACGACCTCGCCGTTGAGCAGGATCACCTTCGACTGCACGTAGGTGCCCACGTTGATGCCGACCACCTCGGGGCCATCGGGCCCATCGACGAGCAAAGGTGAGCCGGACGAGGCGCCGCCCGTGTCGCAGGTGTGCAAGAGAAGCTGGACCGGCTCGGAGAAGTCGCGGCGGATCGTCTTCCACGGCGCGTCGTAGAAGTCGCGCTTGACGCGGCAGGGGCGTCCGAGCATCGGCTGCCATTTGGGCAGATCGCGATGATAGGCGAGGTTGTAGACATGCCCCGCGGCGGAGAGCTTCATCACGTCCTCGACGGGGCGCGGCGAAATCTTGAGACTGCCGGCCGCGCATAGCGGCTGCGCCAGGCGCACCAGCGCCCAGTCGCGCGTCGCATCGATGGGCGGGCGCACGCTGAGGTGCGTGGAGCCCGCCAGCACGTTGGCATCGGCGGCGCTCTTGTTGGCGCCGGCGATATGGCTCCGAATGGTGCTGCCGTGCAGGTGGACGGTGAGATCGTCGAGGTGCAGCGGCGTCTCGTCGGCGGTGCGATAAAGGCAGTGCGCTGCCGTGGCCACCGTGTCGGGTGCCACGCAGAAGGCGGTGCACACCGAGCGCGACCGCGGATCATTGATGGTGCCAATTCGGTCGACGACGGAGCGCATCGACTGGGGCACTGGCGCGCGCTCATCGGTGCCGAATACGGCTGCATCGGCGCCCGGACTTAGTCCCCCAGCGAGACCAAGGGCACAAAGCGCCACCGCGCCGGCCCGCAACCCGACAGCCGAGGGGATAAATAGGTGGGACCGAGGATGTCCCAAAAACGCGCTCCGCAGCCTGCTGCGTGGCTCATTCTGGGGCGTTTTCTGTTTTGCGTTCATGGTCAAGGAGCCGTTTATTACCAACTGTTAAGGCAACCGAAAGGCTGCCGTAATCCCGGGCTCGCTACGCAGGTCGGCAATACAGATTTTCTGCTTCGCAGGATGGAGGTTCATGCGCATGCAAGCCGATCCCAGGTTGCCCGAGGACGTAGCAAAGGGCGGGCCAGCAGCAGCTCCCCGCCACACTTCAATGGGGCGCGATTTGCGGCGTCTCGCCGCTGTGGCCGTTCTCGGCGTCGGGTTGTTGGGAATCGGCATCGCCGAGCATCCCGCGCCTGCAGTCGCGCAGCTCAAGCCAGGCACCCCGGCCTCGACCATGTCGTTTGCCGACATCGTGGAGCGGGTGAAGCCGGCCGTGGTCAGCGTCTCCACCACCAACGAGGTGAAGGTCGCCAACCGTGGCAATTCGCAGCCGTTCCAGGGTATCCCCGGTCTGCCGGACGACCATCCCCTGAACGAGCTCTTCAAGAATCTGCCGAACGGCGGCGGACAACAGGTGCCGCAGCGTCCGCGCCAGGCGGCCGGCTCCGGCTTCGTCGTCTCCCCTGACGGCTACATCGTTACCAACAATCACGTGGTCGACGGCGCGACCAAGGTGAAGGTCAGCTTCGACGATCAGGAAGAGGTCGATGCCAAGATCGTAGGCACCGACGCGCGCACCGACATTGCACTTCTCAAGATCGAGCCCAAGCACCCGCTGACAGTGGTCAAGTTTGCCGACAAGCAGCCGCGCGTTGGCGAGTGGGTGCTGGCGGTCGGCAATCCGTTCGGTCTCGGCGGCACCGTGACGGCGGGCATTGTGTCCGCGCTCGCGCGCAACATCGGTGGCCCGTACGACTACATGCAGATCGACGCCGCGGTGAACCACGGCAACTCCGGAGGCCCGGCCTTCAATCTGGAAGGCGACGTCATCGGCGTGAACACCGCGATCTTCTCTCCCACGGGCGGCAACGTCGGTATCGCATTCGCGGTCCCCGCCGACACCGTCAAGAAGGTCGTGCAGCAGCTCGAGAAGGGCGGTGCGGTCAGCCGCGGCTGGCTCGGTGTGAAGATCCAGAACATCGATCGCGATCTGGCTGGTAGCCTCGGATTGAAGGAGCCCAAGGGCGCCATCATCAGCGAGGTCATGTCGGACGGACCCGCGGCCGAGGCCGGCCTCAAGGTCGAGGACGCGATCCTCAAGGTCGACACCAAGGACATCGAGGACAGCCGCGATCTGGCACGCACCATTGCCGATCTTCCCGCCAAGAGCACCGTCGACGTCAAGGTGTGGCGCAACAAGGGCGAGAAGACCATCAAGGTCAAGCTCGGCACCTACCCCAATACGGCGGAGGTTGCCGAAGGCCAGATGGAGCCGGATGAGCAGAACGACACCAGCGGCAACGTCGATCTGAAGCAGCTCGGTCTGACCCTGAAACCGTCGGGTCCGGGCTCCAAGGACGGCGTGGTCATCGCCGAGGTCGATCCCAACTCCGACGCGGCCCTCAAGGGCATCAAGGAGGGCGACGTGATCCTGAAGGCCGGCGACGAGAAGGTCTCCACTCCGCAGGACGTGGTAAAGGCCCTCAAGAAGACGGTGGATGACGGTCTTCCCGCGGTCATGTTCCACATCAAGAAGAGCGGCGACCAGACGGTCCTGATAGCGATCCCGCTCAACAAGAGCTGATGACGGACTATAAAGTGTAGTGTCAGGCGGCCCGTTCCCGACCCGGGGGCGGGCCGCCTCGACGTTTGGCGAGCGAGGAGGCAAAATGGGATTCGGCGAGCCTCGCAACGACTGGCAGCGAAGCGGAGAAGAAATGCGCGTTCTGGTGGTCGAGGACGACAAGGAGACCGCGCAGTTCCTGCAGAAGGCGCTGAAGGAGAGCGGCCATGCCGCCGATCTGGCCGGCGACGGCGAGACCGGACAGGTGCTGGCCGAGGAGGGCGTCTACGACGTCCTGATCGTCGACCGGATGCTGCCGCGGCTCGACGGGCTCAGCATGATCAAGGAGCTGCGCGCCAAGGGCCTGCGCACGCCGGTGCTCATCCTGTCGGCGCTGGGCGAGGTCGACGACCGCGTCAAAGGCCTGCGCGCCGGCGGAGACGACTACCTGACGAAGCCGTATGCCTATTCGGAGCTGCTGGCGCGCGTGGAAGCCCTGTCCCGGCGCGCGGTGCCCGAGGAGCAGGAGACGCGCTACGTCGTCGACGGTCTGGTGCTCGACCGCCTGTCGCATCGGGTGACGCGCGACGGCGAGCAGATCCAGCTGCAGCCGCGCGAGTACCGCCTGCTCGAATACCTGATGAAACATGCCGGCCAGGTCGTCACCCGCACGATGCTGTTGGAGCACGTATGGGACTATCATTTCGACCCGCAGACCAACGTGATCGACGTGCACGTGTCGCGCCTCAGGGCCAAGATCGACAAGAACTTCGACAAGCCTCTTTTGCACACCGTGCGCGGGGCCGGCTACACGATCCGTGATGGCCCCGGCTAGTCTCTTAAGCCGCGCGGTTTCAACCACCGCTTTCCGCGCGGCCGCCGTTGCGGTCGCGGCCTATCTCGTTTGCGCCGGCCTCATCGTCGGGCTGCTGTTGTGGCAGACGAACCGCATCCTCACCGAGCAGGTGCTCGAGACTCTGAGGTCGGAAGCCGATCTCCTCGCCACCGAAGCGCGCGCGGGCGACACGAGCGAGCTCGTCGGCGCGGTCGAGGCGCGCAGCCGATCGGCAGGTCCCGGGCTCTATTTTCTCGCCGACAAGGACGGCCACAAGCTCGCCGGCAATTTGAGCCGCATGCCGCCCGAGCTCACGCCCGGCCAGGGGGGCGGCGTGTTCCGCTATGCCAACGACGGCAAGTTTCCCGACGAGGCGCGGCTCGGCGTCGCGATCCCCGTGGAGCTCGGCTCGGGCCTTCGCCTCATCGTCGGCCGCGACATCGAGGATCAGCGCGAGTTCGCCGGCGAGATGGGCACGGCCTATCTCATCGGGCTGGGCTTTCTGTCGCTGACCGGGCTCATGGCGGGGCTGGTGATCAGCCGGCTGGTGCTGCGGCGGATCGAGGCGATCAACGTCGCAACGCGCCAGATCATGGAAGGGGACCTGTCGCAGCGCATCAGCATTACCGGCGCCAAGGACGAGTTCGACGTGCTGGCGCAGAACCTCAACGACATGCTCGACCGCATCGAGGCGCTGATGAACGGCCTGCGCGAGGTCTCCGACAACATTGCCCATGATCTCAAGACGCCGCTGACGCGGCTGCGCAACCAGGCCGAGGCGGCGCTGCGCGACGCGCGCGGGGCCCAGGCGTGCCGCGAAGGGCTCGAGCACACCATCGAGCGCGCAGACGAGCTGATCAAGACCTTCAATGCGCTGCTGCTGGTCGCCCGGCTCGAGGCCGGTGTGCTGGAGGAGAACGCCGAGACCTTCGACGTGGGCTTGCTGGTCGGCGACGTCGCCGAGCTTTACGAGCCGGTGGCGGACGAGCGGGGCCTGCGGCTGAAGCTCGACATTGCCAACGGTGTGCGGCTCAACGGCAACCGGCAGCTCGTGAGCCAGGCCGTGGCCAACCTCATCGACAACGCCATCAAGTACTCGGCCAAGACCGCGAAGGACGGCGTGCACGCCTCCGAGCCGGCGATCTCGATTGGGCTGGTGGCCCGCGACGGGGACGTGGCGATCGCCGTGGGCGACCGCGGTCCGGGCATCGCGGCGGAGGACCGCGAGCGCGTGTTGAAGCGCTTCGTGCGTCTCGAAAAAAGCCGCACCGAGCCCGGGACAGGGCTCGGCTTGAGCCTTGTGCAGGCGGTCGCGCGCCTGCATGGTGGGTCGGTCGCGCTGGAGGACAATCGGCCGGGCCTGCGCGTTATCCTGACACTCCCGCGGCGTGTGAGCAGCGAATAACGGCCGCGCCGGCGGCACGGGAGCGCCCGATGGCGACAGAGGCGGCCAACGCCAAACCGTTCCTGGATCGCATTACGGCGGCGCCGCTGGCCGGCAGCGACGAGCGGGCCAGGACAACGCTTTTGCAGCTGCGCACCCAGGCGCAAGCCGCCCCCCAGCACGCCGCGCTGGCCCCGTTGCTCGACGACCGGCGCGTTGCCGATCTGTTGACCGGCGTCTTTGCCGGCTCGCCGTATCTTTCCGGTCTCATCGAGCGCGACCTGGCGCGCCTGACGCAGCATCCTCACGCGCCCGCCCGAGACGCGGCTTGCCGAGCTGATAGAGGCGCTGCGCCGTGACGTTGCGGCCGCTGGCAGCCGCGCGGAGATCATGCGCACCTTGCGCGTCTTCAAGGCCGAGGTGGCGCTGCTGACGGCGCTCGCCGATCTCGGCGGCGTGTGGGACGTTCTGCAGGTGACCGCAGCCTTGACCGAGTGCGCCGATGCCGCGATCGAAGGCGCGGTCACGTTCCTGTTCGGCGAGGCGGCCGGGCGTGGCCAATGGCTCGGAAAGGACGCCGACGGCAACGTCACATCGAGTGGCTTCATCGTGCTCGCGATGGGCAAGAGCGGCGCGTGCGAGCTCAACTACTCGAGCGACGTCGACCTCATCGTTTTCTACGACCTCGACCGCATCGCGCTGGCGCCGGGCGTGGAGCCGGCGGGGTTCTTCGTGCGGTTGACGCGCGATCTGGTGCAGATCCTGGAAGAGCGTACCGGCGACGGCTACGTCTTCCGCACCGACCTGCGCCTGCGCCCCGATCCGGGCGCCACCCAGCTGGCGTTGTCGACCGAG
Source organism: uncultured Alphaproteobacteria bacterium (assembly GCA_963776675.1). Taxonomy (GTDB): domain Bacteria; phylum Pseudomonadota; class Alphaproteobacteria; order Rhizobiales; family Hyphomicrobiaceae; genus Hyphomicrobium_A. The sequence goes on from CAVZNR010000012.1 coordinate 13,858, forward strand.
GCGGCGCTCATCTATTACGAGAGCTTCGGGCAGAACTGGGAGCGCGCGGCGCTGATCAAGGCGCGCGCCTGCGCCGGCGACCTCGCGGCCGGGCGCCTGCTGATCGACGACCTGTCGCCCTTCATCTGGCGCAAGTATCTCGACTATGCGGCGATTGCCGACGTCCATGCCATGAAGCGGCAGATTCACGCCCACCGTGGCTTCGGCCAGATCGCGGTGGCGGGACACAACATCAAGCTTGGGCGCGGCGGCATCCGCGAGATCGAGTTCTTCGTGCAGACGCAGCAGCTCATCGCCGGCGGCCGCCAGCCGGAGCTGCGCGCGCCACGCACGCTCGAAGCCCTCAAGCGGCTCGCCGAGCGCGGCTGGATCAAGGAGCAGGTCGCGCGCGAATTGAAGGAAGCCTATCTCTATCTGCGCGAGATCGAGCACCGGCTGCAGATGGTCGCCGACGAGCAGACGCAGGAGATCCCGAGCGATGATGCGCGGCTGTTACGCTTTGCGCACTTCTGTGGCGACCCGGACATCGCCACCTTCTCTGCCGCCCTGGTGCAGCGGTTGGAGACCGTGCAGCGCCACTATGCAGCGCTGTTCGAGGATAGTCCCGAGCTGACGCAGGCCGGCGTCAACATGGTGTTTGCCGGCGAGCAGGACGATCCCGGGACGGTCGCGGCGCTCAAGGAGCTGGGTTTCTCGCAGCCCTCGGAGGTGCTGGCGATCGTCCGCGGCTGGCACCACGGTCGCTATGCGGCGGTGAGCACGGCGCGCGCGCGCGAGCGCCTGACCGAGGTGCAGCCGCTGCTGATTACCGCGCTCGCCGAGACGGCCGATCCGGACGGCGCGTTCGTCAGCTTCGACAAGTTCCTCTCCGAGCTGCCGGCCGGCGTGCAGCTCTTCTCGCTGCTGCGCGCCAACCCGGGACTGTTGCAGCTGCTGGCCGACATCATGGGCACCGCGCCGCGGCTGGCGCGCATCCTGTCGCGCCGGCGCCGGCTGCTCGATGCCGTGCTCGATCCCCGCACGCTCGGCATGTTGCCGACAGCGGAGGATCTCGACCGCCTGATCGCCGCCGAGATCGGCAACGGCGAGCACGACATGCAGTACGTGCTCGATCGCGCCCGCGTGGTCGGCCGCGAGCAGCAGTTCCTGATCGGCATCCGCGTGCTGTCCGGCGCCATCAAGGCGAACCAGGCGGGGGGTGCCTATGCGCTGCTGGCCGAACGCCTGATCAATGCGCTGAAAGCGGCAACGGAGCGGGAGCTGGAGCGCACGAGCGGGCGCGTTCCGGGCGGCGCGGCAGCGATCATCGCCATGGGCAAGCTTGGCGGGCGCGAGATGACCGCGTCCTCCGACGTCGATCTCATCCTCGTGTACGACTTCGATGCGGAAGCGACGCAGTCGGACGGCGCGCGGCCGCTGGCCCCGACGCAATACTACGCCCGCCTCACGCAAAGGCTCATCAGCGCTCTGTCCTCGGCCACCGCGGAGGGTACGCTCTACGAGGTCGACATGCGCCTGCGCCCTTCGGGCCAGCAGGGCCCCGTCGCCACGCAGCTCAAGTCGTTCGTCGACTACCAGCGAAACAGTGCCTGGACCTGGGAGCACATGGCGCTGACGCGCGCGCGCGTCATCTCGGGGCCGGCGGAGCTGGGGGCGCGCGTCGAGGAGGCGGTGCGCCAATCGCTGGTGTGGCCGCGCGAGCGCGCGAAGATCGCCGCCGACGTACGCGATATGCGCCAGCGCATCGCCAAGGAGAAGGGCACCGACAACATCTGGGATCTGAAGCAGGTGCGCGGCGGTCTCGTGGACCTCGAGTTCATTGCTCAGTATCTGCAACTGATAAGCGCTGCGGCGCACCCGGGCGTCTTTGATCAGAACACGGTCGAGGCTTACCGGCGGCTGCGCGACGCCGGCGTGCTGGCGGCGGCCCACGCCGAGGTGCTGATCCCGGCGGCGCGCTTGGTGCACGACCTGACGCAGATCCTGCGGCTGTGCCTGGAGGGCCCCTTTGACCCCGCCACGGCGCCGCGCGGCATGAAGGAGCTCTTGGTGCGGGCGGGCGATGCGGCCAATTTCGACGATCTGGAGGAGCGCCTTAGCGCCGCTCTCGAGGGGGTCGCCACCCTATTCGACGCGATCATTGCCGAATGAGCCGATCCGCCACCGACGGATTTGGGCTTCTGGCCTCGTTTCCCTCCACAAATGCGGGCATTGCCGGGACTCAAAAAGCCACGGCCGGGGCTCGCAGAAAAGCCAAATCCGGCGCTAAAGTGGAAAGCGGAAGTGTTCGATGGCCATGGCGAGGCTGGCAGTGGCGACAAAAAGGGTGGTGCCAGGCCCACACGGGATGTCCGTGACTGACCATGAGGCGAGCGAGGATGCCGGACTTGTGGCCGCCGCGGCAGACGGCGACGCTGCCGCATTTCGCGCGCTCGTTGACCGTCACCTCTCGGGTGCGCTGGCGGTTGCACGGCGCATGCTGCGCGACGATGCGGAGGCCGAGGACGTGGCACAGGAAGCGCTTCTGCGACTGTGGCGCTCGGCCGATGGGCTGGAGGTTGGACCGCAAGGCGTGCGGCCCTGGCTCCGCCGGGTGGTTTCGAACCTGTGCGTCGACCGCATGCGCTCAGGAAAACGCTTGACTGTGGTCGAGGAGGTGCCCGAGCGCATCGAGCCGGCAACCCAGCTTGCGCATTTGGAGGCTCAAGACGTGAGCCAGCGCGTCGATGCGGCCTTGAAGGATCTGCCCGATCGGCAGCGCATGGCGCTCACCCTCTTCCACTACGAGGGGCTGAGCCAGATCGAGGTGGGACGCATCATGGGCATCTCGGACGAGGCGGTGGAATCGCTGCTCGCCCGCGCCCGACGAAGTTTGAAGGTAGCCCTGCGCGACGAGTGGCGTGAGCTCATCGTCGGTGAAGCAGGACAATGAACAGTTGAGAAGGCGATCAAAAGTCGAGACGTGAGACCATGACGAAAAACACCAAGGCAATCGACAGGAAGGCGCTCGAGCATCTGCTGGACGTCTGCGGGGCCGACCGGACCCGCTGGCCTGCCCGCGAGCGCCTGCGGTTTGCAAGCTTCATCACGCAGGACGAGGAAGCACAGCGCCTCGTGGCGGAGAGCGCCGCGCTTGATGCGCTGCTCGATCGCGCACCGCGGGCCAGTGAGGATCGCGAGCGCGTGCTGAAGGAACGCATTGTCGCCGCGGCGCTGCGCACCAGTGAGACCAGGCTTGCCGTCGTGACGTCGAACGATAAGCTCGCCGCGCCCCGCTTGCCTATTTGGCTGCGCGCGGCGGCGCCGGCACGGATGCGTGAGCGCCGCGAATGGCCGGCGGCAGCGGTGCTTGCCGCGTCGCTGGTCCTTGGCGTGATGCTCGGCTCCGCCGGCACGTTCGACAGTACGATGCAGCAGGTAGCAGAGGTGGCCGGGATCGACGGCACCGCCGAGACATCTCAGTTGGCGCTGGGTGAGGACATGCTCGGCTCGGCGGATGAGGATCTTCTATGACGATCGATAGCGGGGCCGGACCCGGCCGCAAGACCATATTCAATCTGCGCTTTGCGCTGATGGTGTCGCTGGCGCTCAACGTGCTGATCATCGGCGCCGTCGCCGGCGCCTTTCTCATGGGGCGCCACCATCACGGCCACGGCCATTGGCACAAGGGCGGCCCGCTCGCAGGGTTCGCGCGCACGCTGCCGGATGAACGTGGCGACGCGTTGCGCCAGCAGATCGAGAGCAATCAAAAGAAGCTGGAGCCGTTCCGCCAGGAGGAAAACGCCGCGCGCGACGAGGCGCGCAGCGTGCTCATGACGGAGCCGTTCGACCTGGAGAAGTTCAAAGCAGCGCTAGCGCACAAGGCCGACGCCGACGCCAAGGAAAAGCGCGCGCGCATGGAGCAGTTCGCCGAAATGGTGGCGACGTTGTCGCCGGAGGAGCGTCGCCAGCTGCACAACTGGTTCGAGAAGCGCCACAAACGTCACGACCATTCGGGCCCCGACGACGACGCACCTCCGCCATCGCCACCCGATGAGTGAGGCAGGGGAAGCGCTCCGTTAGCCGACGAGCGCAATGCTCGGGCGGCGGGTGACGGCGGTGCAGCGTTCGGTGAAGAAGTCCGGTTGCGTCGCGCGGTCGAGCACGGTCACGGCGCGCCAGCCGTGGCTTGAGGAGACGACTTCCAGCAGCGATGTCCCCTGCATCTCCAGAAGCGTACGCGCCAGGCAGATGGCGAGCGAGCCGTCCCGCCGAGAGGGTGCGGCCCGTTCCTTGGACACGGACACCGCGAGCTCGACCAGCTCGGCCTCGATCGAGGCCGAGAGGATGACGCGCTCGCCGTGGGCGGCACGGGCCACGGCTTCGGAAAGCATGTTGACGAGGATCTGACGCAGCGTGCGCGGCTCGCCCAACACCTCTAGGCCCGGCGGCAGGGCAGCGTCGAAGGTGATGGCGCGGGCGGCCGCCTTGCGGTGCACGAAGGCCCAGGCGTCGTCGGCCAGATGCTCCAGGTCGCAGGCGTGCGTTCCCTCGCGGTGGCTGGGATCGGCCGTAAGCGCGGTGAGGGCCAGCGTGTCCTCGGCGGATTTCAGAAGGTCCGTGGCGCTGTCGCGAATGTGCTGGGCGTAATCGTTGTAGCGCTCGTCGCCGAGTGGTCCGAACAGCTCCAGCACCATCAATTCCGAAAAGCCGATGACGGCGTTGAGAGGCGTGCGCAGGTCGTGGTTGACGCGCGCCATGAGCTCCGCCCAGGTCCTTTCGCGCTCGGGCGCGAGGTGGCTGCGCTGCTTGGCGCAAGTGCGGACCGGAGGCGGGGTTGCCAGGCGCTCAATCGCGATTTCGGTAATCTTGAAGGGCACCGGTGTGTGGGTGGCGCTCGACGCGGCCCTTCGAGCCAGGGCGGCGCGGCGGATGCGCATGAACCTGAGCCCCACGACGGCGAGAAGGACGCCCGTGGCGAGCAACAGCCCGGCCACCAGGTTCTGCGGCAGAAGCGGCGTCAAAAGGCCGAGAAAGGCTAAGGGAGCGGCAACGGCGAAGGCGGGGTGCGACTGTAAAAGAGAGCGGCGCCACCGAGCGTACAGAAAACGTGCCGTCTTCATCCGGGCACCGGCCATGTCCCAGGCAAAAGGCCGCGCGCGCAGGCTGGCGGACGTTGTCCACGCCATCTTCTCTCCCCCGAATTTTGTGTGAATGCCACTCGAACCCGAAAGGGCTCGCCACCCCAAATCACTTATTTAACTTCACACCATCGCGAATCGGCTGTCGAGGGCGAACAAGCCCGCGGATGCAATAAATTTTTTGGTGTTACGCTTCGAGCATCTTCGAGACGATTTCTTGTACATCGGACGATAAATTTTTGGCCTTCGCGACGCGTTGCAGCGCCTTGCGGGCATGCCCCCTCCGGCCCGTCTCGAGGGATCGCCAACTCCGGAAAGCTCCGAGCATGCGCGCCGCGATCTGCGGGTTGAGGCGGTCGAGCGCCAGGACGTGGTCGGCGACGAAGGCGTAGCCCGCGCCGTCCGGCCGGTTGAACTGCACAGGGTTGGCCGCGGCAAAGGTGCCGACGAGGGCTCGCACCTTGTTGGGGGCCGTGAGCGCGAACAGGGGATGGCGGGTCAGCGCCTTGACCCTTTTGAGTGTACCAGCAAGGGGCGACTGCGCCTGAGCGGCAAACCAAGCGTCGATGACGACATGGTCGGCCTTCCACTTGTTGTGGAAGTCGGCCAGCGCCTCGTCCGCGTCCTTGCCGCCGACGGACGCAAGCAGAAAGAGCGCATGCGCCCTGTCGGTCATGTTGTCGGCCTTGAAGTAGTGTGTCCGCAACCGGGCCTGATCGCGCGCGCTGCCCCGTGCCGTCAGCAGCGCCAGCGCTGCATTGCGCAGCGCGCGCCGTCCCGCGCTCGCCGCATCGGGCGAGAACGCGCTCTTCTCGGCCATGGCGGCGTACACGTCCTCGAGCTGGTCGCCGAGCGTGCGTCCGATGAGCTTGGCGAGCCGCTTGTGCGCGCGCTGGATGAGCGCAGGATCGACGTTCTTGCCGATCACGCGCGCGATGTCGGCCTGCGTCGGGAGCTTCAGCAACTCGGCGCGGTAGGCGGGCTCCAGGTCGTCGCTGAGGATGGCGGCGCCGAGCGCTTTGGCGTAGCGCGTGCCCCGCGACGCACTCTTGCCTTTGGCGAGGAGCCTGACAATCTCGACCAGCGTGCGCATGGCATAGCTGTTGGCGGCCTGCCAGCGGTTGAACCGGTCGCTGTCGCTCGCCATCAGCAGCTCGATATCGCGGTCGGCGAGGTCGATGGTGACGTTGACGGGGGCGGAGAAGTCGCGCAGCAGCGAGGGCACCGGGCGCGAAGGGACGTCGACGAAGCGGAAGGTCTGCTTACGCTTGGTGACGGAGAGCGTGCCGTCGGCCAGCTCCTCGCCGCTCTCGAGCTTCAAGGTCAGGTCGTCGCCGTTGGCGCCAAGAAGCCCCAGCTTCAAGGGAATGTGCATGGGCTTCTTGTTGGGCTGCCCGGGCGTTGCCGGCAGCACCTGCTCCACGTCGAGCTCGGCGCGCTTCTTTGCCGGGTCGTAGCGCATCGCGCATACGAGCTCGGGCGTGCCGGCCTGTGCGTACCACAGTCGGAACTGGGTGAGGTCGATGTCGGCTGCCTCCTCGAAGCAGCGCACGAACTCCTCCACCGTCGCCGCCTCGCCGTCGTGGCGATCGAAGTAGAGGTCCATGCCCTTGCGGAAGGCGTCGGCGCCCAGCAGCGACTGCAGCATGCGCACGACCTCGGCGCCCTTCTCGTAGACGGTCGCCGTATAGAAGTTGTTGATCTCGATATACGTCTCGGGCCGCACGGGGTGTGCCAAGGGACCGGCGTCCTCGGCGAACTGGTGGGTCTTGAGCTGGCGCACGTCGACGATGCGCTGCACCGTTTTGGAGCGCTCGTCGCCGGAGAACTCCTGATCGCGAAAAACGGTCAGGCCTTCCTTCAGGCAAAGCTGGAACCAGTCGCGGCAGGTGATGCGATTGCCGGTCCAGTTGTGGAAGTACTCGTGCGCGACCACGCTCTCGATCGCCTCGAAGATGGTGTCGGTGGCGGTCTCGGGCGAGGCGAGGATGAGCCTGTCGTTAAAGACGTTGAGGCCCTTGTTCTCCATCGCCCCCATGTTGAAGTCCGACACGGCCACGATGTTGAACACGTCGAGGTCGTACTCGCGCCCGAAGCGAACCTCGTCCCACCGCATGGCGCGCTTCAAAGAGTCCATCGCCCAGGCCGCGCGGCTCTCCTTGCCGTGCTCCACGTAGATGGCGAGGTCGACGTTGCGTCCCGACATGGTGCGGAAGGTGGAGGCGATGGGCGCAAGATCGCCGCCGACGAGCGCGAACAGGTAGGAGGGCTTGGGGAAGGGATCGCGCCACACCGCATAGTGGCGCTTGCCGCCGGCAAGCGTGCCGCGCTCCAGCGGGTTGCCGTTGGCGAGCAGCACCGGCGCCTCGCGCATGTCGGCCTCGATGCGCACCGTGTAGGTGGCGAGCACGTCGGGGCGATCGAGGAAGTAGGTGATGCGGCGGAAGCCCTCGGCCTCGCACTGCGTGCAATAGACGTCGTTGGTGCGGTAGAGGCCCTGCAGCGCCTTGTTGGCCTCCGGATTGACGAAGGTGATGATCTCGAGCGTGAAGGGGGCCGCGGGCGTCTTGGAGATCGTGAGCGAGCTGTCGGTGAGCTTGTAGTCCTTGCCCGACAGCGTCTTGCCGTCGAGCTTGACCCCGTCGAGGTCGAGGTGCTCGCCGTCGAGCCGCAGCGGACCGGGGCGCCCCTTGGCATCCGGGTTGGGGCGGACGGCGAGGCGCGATTTGACCCGGGTGCGGGTCCGGTCAAGCGAGACGTCGAGGTCGACCTTGTCGATCAGATAGGCTGGCGGACGGTAGTCCTTGAGGTGAATGGGGCGGGGCGTCGCAGACTTCATGGGCTCACCGTGGCGGGCGCGGCCGTGGTCCGGCGTCCAACTAGGAATAGGGGAGACGCTGGCCGCCGAGCGGCGGTCGTTGGGATCGAGGACGGGATGATACCTCAAAGCCCCTTATCACGTCATGACCGGGGTGCGCAAAATGCGCATGCGTTAACGCGCGCTAAGATATGGCGCGGCTCAAAAGCGGGCGGCTTTGAGGGTCTACAGGCAGGCGGCTTTGACGGTCTCGAGCAGCGTTTCCGGTGAGACGGGCTTGGTCATGACCTGCTGATCGTCGCTTCGGCGCACAAGCACGCGCGGATAGCCCGTGACCACGACGAAGGGGATGTGGCGGCGTTCCAGCGCGGCCTGCAGGGGGTCGCTCGTCTGGTCGGCGAGGGCATAATCGAGCACCGCGAAGTCGACGTCCGCCGTATCTACGCTTTTTTGCGCCTGGGAGACGGACGTGAACGGGCCCACGATCTCGGCGCCGGCCTCTGTGAGGTGCTGGCAGTAGTCGATCGCCACCAGCATCTCGTCCTCGACCACCAGGACCTTGCGGCCGGAGAGCTCTTTTTCGGCGCTTGCGGCCATGACGCCATTCCCATGAGACTGCGGTTTGCCGACGACAACGCCGGGCGTTGCAACTCGTTCCGTCCCCGGGGAATGTGTTGCCCAATCCATAATGCGCCGCTGCGTCGCGGGCCCTGCGGAGCAGGCCGGGCGCCGGTCCTAGCGCCGCGCCGCCGTCTGGCCGAAGAGGATGGCTCTCGAGTCCTCGGAGACGACCGGCTTGGCGTTGATCGCGCGGGCGCGCTCGTAGGCGCGCTTGACCGCGGGCCGCGCGGCGATGGCCTCGAACCAGCGCTTCAGGTGGGGGAAGTCCTCCAGGGTCTGCCTCTGCTTCTTGTAGGGAACGATCCAGGGATAGATCGCCATGTCGGCGATCGAGTAGTCGCCCGCAACGAACGCCCGGTCGGCGAGGCGCTCATTGAGCACGCCGTAGAGCCGGTTGGTCTCCTTCACGTAGCGCTCGACCGCGTAGGGGATCTCCTCGGGCGCATACTGCACGAAGTGGTGGTTCTGTCCGGCCATGGGGCCGAGCCCCGCCATCTGCCAGAACAGCCACTGCATGACCTCGACGCGGCCGCGCACGGCGGCGGGCAGAAACTGGCCGGTCTTCTCGGCGAGATACTGCAGGATCGCACCGGATTCGAAGACGGGGATCGGCGCGCCGCCGTCGGTCGGCGCGGTATCGATAATCGCGGGGATGCGGTTGTTGGGAGCAATGGCGAGAAAGTCTGACGCGAACTGCTCCCCCTTGCCGATGTCCACGGGGACGATCCGGTAGGGGACGCTCGCCTCCTCCAGGAAGATCGTGATCTTGTGGCCGTTGGGCGTGGTCCAATAGTAGAGATCGATCATCTGCAATCCTTCGCACCTGCACACCCCGAATATGCGATGGACCCGATCAATTTTCCATTGCGCACGTCGGGCAAGGCTGCCCCGCGCCGTATTCCGTGCTAGTGTGCTCACCGGCAATTCCCGCAATTCCACGGCCCCACGCACTTGCGCAATCTCGGGAGAAGGCCATGCTGGAATACGACCAGAACCTGCCGCAGGAGTTCAGCCACACGCGCAGCCGCAGCCGCGTCGGCACCGGCCTGCAGGCCGTTGCGCTCGCCTTGGCAGCGGCCCTCCTGGTCTATGCCTTGATCGTCTTCCTGCCGATCGTCTCCCACTACCGGGTCTGATCGCGCGCGGCGGCCGAAAGCTCTGATCGCAGGCCCCGCGTGAGGCACTGACCGTTAACGCCAATTCCCCACGTTGCCATCGTCTGCGATCGGTGCCACAGGAAGCACCATGCAGTCTCCGTCGCACACCTTCTGCGTCGCCCCGATGATGGACTGGACCGACCGGCATTGCCGGGCGTTCCACCGCATCCTGACGCGGCACGCGCTGCTCTACACCGAGATGGTGACGGCGCCGGCGATCCTGCACGGCGACCGCCAGCGCCTGCTCGCGCGCGACGACAGCGAGCACCCGGTCGCGCTGCAGCTCGGCGGGTCCGACCCGGCAGCGCTTGCCGAGGCCGCCGCCATCGGGGAGGGCTTCGGCTACGACGAGATCAATCTCAACGTCGGCTGCCCGTCGGACCGCGTGCAGGAAGGCCGCTTCGGCGCTTGCCTCATGGCCGAGCCCGAGCTTGTCGCCGCCTGCGTCGCCGCCATGATGAAGCGTGTTTCGGTCCCCGTCACCGTCAAGTGCCGCATCGGCATCGACGACCAGGACGACGAGGCGGATCTTGCGCGCTTCGTCGCGGTCGTCGCCGACGCCGGCTGCCGGACGTTCATCGTGCATGCGCGCAAGGCCTGGCTCGAGGGGCTGTCGCCCAAGCAGAACCGCGAGGTGCCGCCGCTCGACTATGCGCGCGTCTACCGCCTCAAGGCGGCGCGGCCCGATCTCACCATCGTCCTCAACGGCGGCATCGCCGATCTCGATGCCGCAGAGGCGCACCTAGCCCACGTCGACGGCGTGATGCTGGGCCGCGCCGCGTATCAGACGCCCTACATCCTCGCCGACGCGGACCGGCGCTTTTTCGGTGCGACGGGCGCACCGCCGACGCGCGCCGAGGCGATCGAGGCGCTGCTTCCCCACGTGGTGCGCCATCTGCAGGCGGGTGGGCGTCTCAACAACATCGTGCGCCACATCCTCGGGCTCTATCACGGCCAGCCGCGCGCGCGCGCCTTCCGCCGCCACCTGAGCGAGCTGGCGGTCAAGGACGGTGCCGGCGTCGATGTGCTTGTGCAGGCGCTGCGCATCGTCGAGCCGTCGCAGCACATGGCCGCGGCCGAGTAGGGGGGCTTGGGGCATGGACTGGGGGGTTCCGCTGGGCGAGGTCGCCCTGCTCGTCGCCGCGCTGCTCGTTGCAGGGCTCGTCGCGGGATTTCTCGCAGGTCTCCTCGGCATCGGCGGCGGCGGCGTGCTGGTGCCCGTGCTCTACGAGGTCTTTGGCATCCTCGACGTGGAGCCGGGCGTGCGTATGCATATGGCGCTCGGCACCACGCTCGCCGTTATCCTGCCGACAGCGCTGAAATCGTTTGCCGGGCACCGCGCCAAAGGCGCAGTCGACATCGAGCTCCTGAAGCGCGTGGCGCCATTCGTCATCGCCGGCGTCGTCGCCGGCGTGCTGATCGCCAAGGTGGCGAGCGGGACCGAGCTCAAGTGGCTGTGGGCGGTCTTCGCTGGGCTGGTGGCGATCAAGATGCTGCTGGGCCGCGAGGACTGGCGACTCGGCGATCACCTGCCACCGCGGCCGTGGCCCGAGATCGCGGCCGGGGCCGTGGGCCTGCTGTCCACGTTGATGAGCATCGGCGGCGCCATCTTCAACGTGCCGCTGCTCACGCTCTACGGCTATCCCATATTGCGCGCGGTAGCCACGGCGAGTGGGGTGGGACCGATGATCGCGTTGCCGGGCGTCATCGGCTATATGTGGGCTGGCTGGGGTGTCGCAGACTTGCCGCCGTTGTCGCTGGGCTACGTCAACGTGCTCGGCCTCGCCGTCATTGCTCCCATCAGTGTCTTCGCCGCGCCCTTCGGTGTGCGGCTCGCCCACAATATTCCCCGCCGCAAGCTGGAGCTGGCGTTCGCCGCCTTCCTCGCAGCCGTGTCGGTGCGCTTTCTCTACAACCTGTTGTCCTAAGCGGCCGCACGAGCGGTGGCCCACTGCGCGAGGGTGCGCAGATTCTGGCCCGCGACGACGCCGAGGAACCATAGGTAGAGCGCCAGCGTGAAGGGCAGCACGGTGCGCAGGAAATAATAGCAGGCCGCGTCGATGGCGACGAGGATCGCCGTTGCCACCGACAGGTTGAGGAGGGAGGCGCGCCGCCCCCGCACCGCCCAGCCGAGCACCAGCCCCACGACCGCCACGCCGATGAGCAACGCCAGGCGCTCGCGGCCCTCGAGCTCGTAGAAGTAACGGTTGTCGAGAAGCTGCGCGAGGATGTGCGCGTGCACCAGCACGCCCAGCATCTTGTCGTCGGTCCAAACGGACAGCGCCGTGTCGTGGCGATCGGAGTTCGGCATGTCGATGCCGGTGATCACGATGTTGCCTTTGACGCGCTGCTCCAGCTCCGCGCGGCGCGCCGGGTCGGCCCCCGGCAGCAGCGCGCCCGCCGACACCGTGTAGAACGGCTGCGTATCGAAGCCGGGACCGACGAGCCAGGCGATGCGCATGGTGGACGACGAGGCCCCGGGGCCCTTGGGCGCCTCGCCCGCGGCCAGCGCGATCTGACGCGCAAAGCTCTCCTGGAAGTCCGACTCCGGCAGCGGTGGCGACGTGCGCCGCACGATGTGGCCCGGATCGTAGCGCAGGCTGAGATAGCCGGCGGGGCGCCCGGCCTTTGCCAGGAAGTCCTTCTGATTGGCCTGCTGGCGCTCGCTGAACTCGGTCGTGTGCTGGTCGATGGCGCCGAGCACGATGGGCACGTCGATCTCGTGCAGGGCGTTGAGAATGGCGCCGTCCTTCTCGGCCCCCTGCGAGGCGACGAAGTAGAAGTCGAGCCCCATCGCCTTGGGATGCATGGCGGCGAGCGCGCGCAGCACGGACGCGTGCGTGTCGCGCGGGATCGGCGAGACGACGGCGCCGTCGAAGGTGGCGGGATCGAAGAGGACGACGGTGAGGCGTGGGTGCTTGCCGGGACTGCGGTCGGCGAGCAGCGCGGTGCGCCAGTCCGCGGTCCAGTACTCGATCTTATCGACGTGCTCGCGCACCAGCGGGTGGAAGAGCGCCAGCCCCGCGGCGAGGCACCCCAGCAGGATGAGAAGAGACAAAGTGGGAAACTTGTCCGCGCGGGTCTCGGCAGCGGCGGCTGTCATTGCGATCAATCCCCATGATGCCGCCGCTGACGCACCTACTTTCCTCCGGGTCCGCCGCCGGTGCCGTCGCCGCCGGTTTCACCGCTGCCGCCGCCGGTGCCATCGCCGCCGGTTTCGCCCCCACCGCCGCCAGTGCCGTCGTCGTCGCCCGCGAGGGCAACGGATGGCGCCAATGCGATAGAGGAAACAGCAAGTCCGAGGATCAAGAATGCCGTGAGTGCCGTGACAGCCAATTTGCGGTTCATGGGAATCCCCCTTCAAAACCAAGCCAACTGCCACCCGCAGTATCGCACTGCTCAAGGGTGCTCAGCAATCGCGCCAGTCGATTGAAAGTGCGAGGGGATTTTCTGAACGCGCGGGATCAGGCCACGATTTTCTGATTGTACTCGCCCACTTCGGGGAAGTTGCCGAGCTCGCGGTCGATGTCGGCGAAGATCGCCTTCATGTTGGCTTCCGACGTGGGGCTCTCCACCACGACGACCAGCTCCGGCTTGTTGGAGGAGGCGCGCACCAGCCCCCAGGTGCCGTCCTCCAGCACGATGCGCACGCCATTGACGGTGATGAGGTCGCGGATCTTCTGGCCGGCGACCTTGCCGCCGTCGGCGGCGAGCTTCTGGTAGTGGCCGACGACCGCGTCGACGACTGCGTACTTCTTCTCGTCGTCGCAGTGCGGCGACATGGTCGGCGACTGGTAGGTCTTGGGAAGCTCGCGCTTCAAGTCGGCCATGGTCTTGTCGGGGGCCCGTTCGAGCATGTCGCACACGGCGAGAGCGGCCACGAGGCCGTCGTCGTAGCCGCGCCCGAGCGGCGGCTGAAAGAAGAAGTGGCCGCTCTTCTCGAAGCCGACCAGTGCCTTCTGCTCGAAGGTGTAGCGCTTCATGTAGGAATGACCGGTCTTCCAATAAAGCGTCTTGGCGCCGTTGGCCTTGAGCACGGGGTCGGTGAGGAAGAGACCTGTCGACTTTACGTCGGCGACGAACACCGCATCCTTGTATCGCGCCGAGATATCGCGCGCCAACATCACGCCCACCGTGTCGGCGAAGATCTCGTGGCCTTCGTTGTCGACGACGCCGCAGCGGTCGCCGTCGCCGTCGAAGCCGAACCCGACGTCGGCCTTGTGCTTGACCACCGCCTCGGCCATCGCATGCAGCATGGCCATGTCTTCCGGGTTGGGATTGTAGCGCGGGAAGGTGTAGTCGAGCTCGGTGTCGAGCGGCACCACCTCGCAGCCGACGGCCTCGAGCACCTGCGGGGCGAAGGCGCCGGCCGTGCCGTTGCCGCACGCGGCCACGACCTTGAGACGCCGCTTGAGCTTGGGGCGATCTGCCAGCGCCGCAATGTAGCGCTGGGCCATGTCGGGGACGAAGATCAGGCGCCCGCCGTCGGCGGTCTTATAAGTCCCCGACAGGACGATCTCCTTCAGTCGGCCCATCTCGTCAGGCCCGAAGGTCAAGGGGCGCGCGAGCCCCATCTTGATTCCGGTCCAGCCGTTGTCGTTATGGCTGGCCGTCACCATCGCCACCCCTTCGACGTCGAGGTCGAATTGCGCGAAGTAGGCCATCGGCGAAAGTGCCAGGCCGATGTCGTAGACCTCGCACCCGCCCGCCAGAAGGCCGTTGATGAGGGCCTGCTTCACCGAGCTGGAATAGGACCGGTAGTCGTGGCCGGTGACGATCCGTTTTTTGACGCCGCGCTCGCCAAACAGCGTCGCCATGCCGAGCCCCACCGCGGTGAGGCCGAGGAGGTTGATCTCCTCGGGGAACAGCCAGCGCGCGTCATACTCGCGAAAGCCCGTCGGCTTGACGAGGGGCAGGCGCTCGAAGTCGGCGGTGTTCGGCTTGAGGTCGGCACGCGGCGCGGGCAGCATGGGCGGGTCCTGTGAAGCTCCGGGGATCAGGGCAGGTGTAGCCGTCGTCAGCGCCAAAGTCGATCCCGGTCACGCGGAGCGAATTGCTGCAGCGTCTCAATCCTGCAACACGCTAATCCTGCAATACAAGGGTGCCCGAGCGCATGTCGAAGCGCGACAGCTTGTTCAGGAAGGTCATTCCGAGCAGCGAGGTCCTGAGGCGGCCGGGCTCGGCCACGGCGGCGGGGACGTCGCGCACGGTTATGTCTCCGATCGAGACCCGGTCGAGTGTGACGGGAGCGACGCGCGCGATGCCGTTGGCAGTTGAAACGGCGCCGGTGAAGTCGCCATTGTTGAGGTAGAGGCCGGCGCGCTCGGCATCCTCGTAGCTCAGGGCCACCATGGTGGCGCCGGTGTCGATCATGACCTCGACGGGACGACCGTTGATCTCGGCTTGCGTATTGAAGTGGCCGTTGCGCCCGACCTTGATTTCCACCACCGAGCCGAATTGGGTCGCCGCGGCCATGGTGTCGGCGCCGTCCTGCTGCTCGGCGTCCTCACCTGCGTGGGGAACTCCCAGCAGTTTCTGTGTCCCCGACATGAGCGTGTCGAGATGCATCACGGCGGCCACGGCGATGACCGCGATCACGGTCCAGCTCGCAGCCTCGCGCAACAGTCGTCGGGTGCCGGGTGTCAGCGCCATGTCAGAGCTCCGCCCAAGGCTACGCGGCCATACAGCCCCCACGCTCGACCGTGATGATCGCATTGAATGCATGTCGCGATCGGGACACTAGCCTCGGAGCGTCAGGAAATCCTTGGAGAACTCATAGGACCTAAGACGCCTTAAGAAACTCATACCAAGTAAGTTCTCGTTAAGGCTGCCGGGTGGGGCCACCAGCGCGTTCACGTCGCGCACCGTTAACGGACCGACGGCAATGGAGCGCAGGTGCACGGGCGCCGTATAGGTCGTGCCGTTGGCGGTGCTCACCGGCACCGTGTAGTCGAGATCGCCCGTGTCGATGCCGGCGCGCTGGGCGTCCGCCGGTCTGAGGACGACCGTTGAGGCACCGGTGTCGACGAGCAAAGTCATCGCCTGGCCGTTGACGGTGGCGCGGACGACGAAGTGGCCGTCATTGCGGCGGCGTACGCGCACAGCTTTCTCCCCGCTCTCGGTCGTGCTCACCGAGATCAGACGTCCGGCGGGGCCGAGCTCGCCCGCGACGCGGCTGGCAACCTCGGAAAGCTCCTCGCGGTAGCTGTAACCGGTGACGAACGCCAAGCCGATCGCGGCCCAGATCAGCAGATAGCGTACGGCCTTCAGGGGCTGGTTCCGCTCTCCGCTCAGGAGCACCAGGATGTAGATCGAGACGAGCAGCACGCCGCCGGCGAGGATCACGATCTCGAACGTGCCCATATCCGACAGAAACGCGACGTCGTTGCGAAAAAACAGCAGGAGCCCTGCAACGAGGCAAAACGCCAGAAGCAGCCAGACTTTCATCGGTTGCTCCCGGGCAGCGCCGCCTTGCGGTCGGCGAGCTCATTCATGATGCGGCGGCGATCCGCGCTCGACATGGAGGCCCAGTTGGCGATCTCGGCAATGGTGCGGCCGCAGCCCCGGCACAAACCGCAGGCCTGATCGATCTCGCAGATGTCGACGCAGGGGGTCTCCATGGGGTCCTGTCGGGCATGATCCAATAACGGGCGCACGCCCGGCGCGGCGTCCCCCAATTCGGTTCTAGGGAGTATGTAGCGCTCGCTGCCGGCCAGCACAACGCGCGCCGGCAACCTGCTTGAGTTCAACCCGCTTCAGTTGAGGGGCGCGCCGACGGTGCGCGAAGAAGAGCCCTTGCGCATGCGTGTCGGCCGCCGCGGAGGCGGGGACATATCGCGCACACGGTGCGTCTCTTGTCCTAGCGGTTGCAGCGGAGCCATGGCGCGCAGCACGCGGTAGTCCGGCAGCATCACCTTTGCGTCGGTGCCCTTGCGCAACTCGGAGGTGAGCGATAGCCCACCGCCGTGCAGCTCGATCAGGTTTTGCACGATGGCGAGACCCAGGCCGGCGCCGCCCTCGGCGTTTTGTTGCGCCAGCGCCCCTTGCCCGAACGCCTGCAGCACCTTCGGGATCTCGTCCTCCGGGATGCCCGGCCCGTTGTCGTGCACGGCAAGGTACTGCCCGCCGTCCTCGGTCGCGCCGACGCGCAGCGTGATGCAGCCGCCCTTGGGCGTGAACTTGAGGGCGTTCGACATGAGATTGAGACAGATCTGGCGCATGGCGCGTTGGTCGGCCCACACCGCCGGCAGGCCGGGATGGAAATCGTCGACCAGCTGCAGCCCCTTGCTGTCGGCCCTGAGCTTCAAAAGCTTGTGGCATTCGCCCGCGACATCGACGAGCCGCAGAGGCTCCTCGTGCAGCTCGTAGCGGCCGGACTCGATGCGCGTCAGGTCGAGAATCTCGTTGATCAGATGCAGAAGGTGGCGCCCGCTGTCGAGGATGTTGCCCGCGTACTCGCGATAGGTGGGGTTCTCCATAGGGCCGAACAGCTCGGTCTTCATAACCTCGGAGAAGCCGAGGATGGCATTGAGCGGCGTCCGCAGCTCATGGCTCATGGTGGCCAGAAAGCGCGACTTCGCCAGGTTGGCCGCTTCCGCTCTGCGCCGCGCCTCGTCGGAAACCGACTTCTGCTCCTCCAGCTCGGCGATGAGTGCGTCCTTCTCGCCGCGGTACTCGAGCATCGAGAGCGTGGTCGTTCGCAGGCCGCGCGCCAGGAAGATGAAGTAGAGGTGGACGCCGACCGCCATGGAGGCGAGGGCCAGATAGAAGGGATCGTGCAGCAACAGCAGGCGCAGCACGACGGCGGCCGTCATGGGGACGGTGCCTGCATAAAGGATCGCCGGGATGGTGGCGGCGAACATCGTGCGGATCGCCAGCACGACGATAAGTGTCGCGAAGATGAAAACGTGGGAGGCGAACACGATGTCGCCGCCGGTTCCTGGACTGCTGGCGGCGCCGACGAGGGCGAACCCGGCGAGCGCAATGCCGCTCAACAGCTCGATCATGAGAAAGCGGCGGCGCCACATCCGCACGTCTACCTTTGCAGGAGGAAGTGCCAGGAAGCGGCGCCCCTGGTCGAGCAGGAGCACCTTGGTGCCGATGACGATCACCAACCACAGGACGGCCTCGAGCACCGGCGCCCAGAACATGGAGGCGATTGCGAAAAGCGAATAGAGCGCCGGCATGGTCACGGCGGCCCCGAGCTCGCTGCGCACGTACAGGGCGAGCAGCTCGTGCTCGAACTCGGGCTTAATGCTGGTGCCCGCGGCAAGGCGCGCGCGCGTCTCCCTGAGGTCGGCGGCAGCGCGCTGTCGCTGCTCACGCCGGCTCTTTAGCCGCCCGACCTCGTCGGCTATGGCACCGCTGTTCATATTGTCCGCCATCTCGGGGCCAACTCCCGGCCCAGGCCATACGCCCAGGCCCTAAAGGTCAATCTCCGCATGATTTCCTAACTAAGTGTTTATCAATGCCTTCTCGTAAAAAACCGGTAGGTACAAGTCGAAGCATCGGAGCGGCCTCAGCCCATCTGTCGCGGATTGTCGGGAGGGGGCGGGGCGGCTACGGTCGCGTTCAGAATCAAGGATCGCGACGTCCCAACGCCCATGCGGATCATCCAGACGCGCAGTGCCCCCAATCCTCGGCGGGTGCGCATATTCCTCGCCGAGAAGGGCCTGGAGGTCCCGTTCGAGGAGTCCGATCTTATGGCGGGGGCACTGCGGACGCCGGAGTTCACAGCCTTGAATCCTATGCAGCGGGTGCCGCTCCTGATCCTCGATGATGGGGTGGTGATCGCGGAGTCGGTCGCCATCTGCCGCTATTTCGAGGAGCTCCATCCGCGTCCCGCTCTGTTCGGCGAAGGTCCGGTGGGGCGGGCGACCGTCGAGATGTGGCACCGCCGGGTCGAGTTCGGCCTCTTCGGCGCGGTCGCCGCCGTCTTCCGTCATCTGAATCCCAAGATGAGCCACCTCGAGGTGCCGCAGGTGGCGGCTTGGGGCGAGGCGAATAAGGCCAAGGTAAGTGAGATGCTCGCCGTGCTCGACGCCCAGCTGGCGGATCGGCGCTTCATCGCCGGGTCGGACTACTCCATCGCCGACATCACCGCGCTGGTGGCGGTCGACTTCATGAAGCCCGCACGGCTCGACATGCCCGCAAAGCTGGATAATGTCGCTCGCTGGCGCCGGGAGGTCTCGGCGCGGCCGAGCGCTGCGGCGTAATACCTACACGGACACGCTAAGACGCGCAGTGTCGCTAGCCGAGGGATGACAGGAAATTTGATCAGGAAGACGATCCTTGCGAGGCGCCCATGAAGCTCACCGTCGTTGGCTCGGGCGACGCCTTCGGCTCCGGTGGCCGGCTGCAGACGTGCTACCACGTCGCGCTCCCGGGCGAGGACGTTCTGATCGACTGCGGCGCGACGGCCGTGATCGGCATGCAGCGCCTCAATCTCGATCCGGATCGCGTCTCGACGATCTTCATTTCGCATCTGCATGGCGATCACTTCGCCGGGCTCGTCTGGTGGCTGCTGCATGCGCACTACGTCACCAAGCGGACCGCGCCGCTGACCATCACCGGGCCGGCTGGTATTGCCGCACGCTTTGACGCCGCCGCAGAGGCGCTGTTTCCCGGCTCGTCGAAAATCGAGCGCCGCTTCGACATGCGTTTCCTGGAGTATGCGGAGGCGACGCCGCTCGTCGTCGGCTCGGTCAGCGTGACGCCGTATGAGGTCGTGCATCCCTCCGGCGCGCCGCCCTACGCGCTGCGGCTGGAGAGCGCCGGCAAGACATTGAGCTTCTCCGGCGACACCGAATGGGTGGAGAGCCTGCTGCCCACTGCCAGGGGCGCCGATCTCTTCATCGCCGAGTGCTTCGGCTTCGACGTCAAAGTCGGCTACCACATGACGTGGCGGAACATCGAGCAGAACCTCGACCGGCTCGGCGCCAAACGCGTGATGCTCACGCACATGAGCGCCGAGATGCTGGCGCAGCGCGCACATGTCCGCGACCCCCGTGTGTTGCTGGCCGAGGACGGCTTGACGCTCGACATCTGAGCGAGGAACGCGTGGCCTCGAGCCTCGATCGCCTGCTGGATGAGATCCGCGCCTGCCGGCTGTGCGTCGAGGCGCCGGCAGGTGCCCCGCTCGCACACGAGCCGCGACCCGTTCTGCGTGTCAGCCCTACGGCGCGGCTCGCCGTCGTCGGCCAGGCGCCGGGCACGCGCGTGCACGCGTCCGGTGTTCCCTTCAGCGATCCGTCCGGCGAGCGGTTGCGCGACTGGATGGGGGTGACGGCGGAGGAGTTCTATGACGTGCGCCGGATCGCGATCATTCCCATGGGCTTCTGCTATCCCGGCCAGGACGCGGCCGGCGCCGATCTTCCGCCCAGGCGCGAATGCGCGCCGCATTGGCGGCCGCGTCTCTTTCAGCATCTGGGGCAGATCGAGCTGATGCTGCTCGTGGGCGGCTACGCACAGCGCTGGCATTTGGATGCTGAAGCAACGCACGGCGTCACCACAACCGTTACGCGCTGGCGCGAGATCTTGGAGCGCAGCGGGCCCCCGCGCTGCCTGCCGCTGCCGCACCCGTCCTGGCGCAACAATGCCTGGCTCAAGAAGCATCCGTGGTTCGAAGTCGAGCTGCTGCCGCGCCTGCGCAGGGAGGTCCGCGCGTTGCTGAGGCCGCACGGTTCGTAACGTAGCGTAGAAAAAATTTACCGCCCCGCCCCTTGACGGCCGAACATGCCGCAAGCTTACTCGCATCACATGCGGTTTTGTGGAAGATTTTTCTAAGCGGGGCCCGGTGATGCTGGACGAAATGGACATCAAGATCCTCCGCATTCTGCAGGAGGACTGCACGCGGCCGGTGGCCGACATCGGCAAGGAGGTGGGCTTGTCCACGACGCCCTGCTGGCGGCGCATCCAGAAGCTGGAGGAGGCCGGCGTGGTCCAGCGCCGGGTTGCGATCCTCGATGCGCACAAGGTGAACGCCGGCGTCAGCGTCATTGTCTCGATCAAGACGGACCAGCACACCCTGGCATGGCTCGACCGGTTCCACAGCGCGGTGGCCGATTTTCCCGAGGTGGTCGAGTTCTATCGCATGTCGGGCGACATCGATTACCTGTTGCGCGTGGTGGTGCCCGACATCGATGCCTACGACGCCTTCTACAAGAAGCTGATCGCCCGCATCGAGATCGCGAAGGTGTCGTCGGCCTTTGCCATGGAGCAGATCAAGTACACCACGGCGCTTCCCTTGCAGTTCGCGCGCGCCGCCAACGGTGAGCGCGCCGCCAAAGCCTACGCTAGACGGTGAGATAGATCACCGAGAGCGAGAAGCAGATCATGGCGGCGACGCCGAGCGCCATCAGCGTCAGCATCATGCCGCCCACACGGTAGCGCAGGATCTGCGGCGTTTGCGACAGCCCGTAGGCGTGCATAAGCCGCCCAACCACAAGCATGATACCGATCAAATGCACCAGCGGACGCGGTGCTGTCATGTTCTCGGCCAATGCCATCAACAGAAGCGTGAAGGGCACATACTCGGCGAAGTTGGCATGCACGCGCATGCGCCGAAGCAGCTGGGTGTCCGCCCCGTCCCCCAGCTCGACGCGTTGCGACCGCCGCCAGCCGATGACGCGGACGCTCAAGATCAGATAGAGCCCGGCAAGCAGCGAGGCATAGAAAGCGGTGATGACCATTTGGGACTCCCTGAGCGGTGGGCCCGAGTGTAGCAGCTCATGCGCCGATGATCTTCACCAGCACGCGCTTCCTGCGGCCGCCGTCGAACTCGCCGTAGAAGATCTGCTCCCAGGGGCCGAAGTCGAGCTTGCCCTCGGTAATGGCGACCACGACCTCGCGGCCCATAATCTGGCGCTTGAGGTGCGCATCGGCGTTATCCTCGCCGGTGCGGTTGTGGTGGTAATGGCTGGTGGGAGCGTGCGGCGCCAGCTTCTCGAGCCACACCTCGTAGTCGTGGTGCAAGCCCCGCTCGTCGTCGTTGATAAAGACCGACGCGGTGATGTGCATGGCGTTGACGAGCACGAGCCCCTCGGCGATGCCGCTTTCGGCGAGGCACGTCTCGACCTTGGGCGTGATGTTCACGAGCGCGCGCCGCCCAGGAATCTCGAACCAAAGCTCCTTGCGGTAGGACTTCATCTCAACCGCCGTCCTTCGCCCCAAGACGTGCGATGAGGCTGGAGGTATCCCAGCGGCTGCCGCCCATCTCCTGCACCTGCGCATAATAGCGGTCGACGAGGGCCGTCACCGCCAGGTCCGAGCCGTTGCGCTGGGCTTCCGCCAGGCAGATCGCCAGGTCCTTGCGCATCCAATCGACCGCGAAGCCGAAGTCGAAGCGCCTTTCGTGCATCGTCTTCCAGCGGTTCTCCATCTGCCACGACTGCGCCGCGCCTTTGGAGATGGTGGCCATGACGAGGTCGAGGTCGAGGCCGGAGCGCTCGGCGAAGTTGATCGCTTCCGACAGCCCCTGCAGCAACCCGGCGATGGCAATCTGGTTGACCATCTTGGTGAGCTGGCCGGCGCCCGAAGCCCCGATGCGCGTGACGGCGCGCGCGTAGGACGACATCAGCGGCCGGGCGCGCCCGAACGCCTCTTCCTCGCCACCGACCATGACCGTGAGCGTGCCGTTTTGGGCGCCGGCCTCGCCGCCCGAGACGGGTGCATCGAGGAACGAGAAGCCACGCTCGCTCGCCGCCGCGGCCAGCTCGCGTGCCACTTCCGCCGAGGCCGTGGTGTGATCGACGAAGACCGTGCCAGCGCCTATGCCATGGAAGGCGCCGTCGTTGCCGATGGTGACTGCGCGCAGGTCATCGTCGTTGCCGACGCAGCAAAATACGAAATCGGCACCGGCGACCGCTGCCGCCGGGGTCGCCGCGGTCTTGCCGGCTCCCTGCTGGGCGACCCAGGCCTCGGCCTTGGCCGCGTTGCGATTGTAGACGACGACGTCATGGCCGCCTTGCTTGAGCAGGTGCCCGGCCATGGGAAAGCCCATGACGCCGAGGCCGATCCATGCCGCCTTCGCCATCCTCGGTTCCTCTTAGTGCCCGCCGGCGCGCTTGCGTGCGCCGGCGGGACGCGTCGTCAGTGGGTGATGGGCTGGTCGGGGTAGGCGAGCTGCTCGCGCGCGCGCCACTCGTCCGACACGTAGTTGATGATCACCGACTTGCGCACCCCGTCGATCTTGCGCTTCTCGAAGCCGTGGAACGTATTGTCGGCGGGAATGAACACCAGCGCGCCGTTGCTTTCGAAGGGCGAGCGGCCGACGGGCTTTTTGTCGGCATCGTAGATGTCCGTTCCCAGGTCGGCATGGCTCGCATCCTTGGACGTGTAGAGCAGCATCGTGAACAGCTTCACGCCCAAATCCGAATGCGGCTCCAGCCAGAAGCCGTCGGTGTCCTGCGCCACCTCGACGCGAAGGTAGGTGCCCTCGAGGTTGGTGCCGAACTGCTTTTCGATGTGGTCGGTCACGGCCTTGCTCTGAAAGGCCTCGTTGAACGCCCGGCAGACCGGGTGGTGGCCCATGTTCTCCTGATCGAAGTACTTGCGCGTGTTGTTGTGCAGCTCGCGCTTTCCGGAGACGCCGTCGAGCGGCGGTGCCTCGAAGGGGAGCGCGAGAATGGCATCGAGCACGTCCTGCGGCAGGCAATGGCTCAGGAGCCAGTGCGGGTAAGGCGTATCGCTGCGCTTGGCGCTGTCGATGCTCGCCAGCAGGCTGTCGACGATCGCTTGTGACGTGATGGCCATGAGACGTTGCTTCCCCTGTTAGACGCGGTGGCTCGGATCGAGCCGCCCCGAGCGAGCGTGGCCTTTGGTCTGCACGTGCGCTTGCGCCGACCGAGCGAATGCAGAGGACCCCTGGCAGCCGATTGCCCAACAGGGCCGCTGCCGCCCTTTAGCATCGGCCAGTGCGCCAGCGCAAACAAGTCCAACGCTGCCTGTGGCGTCCTCGCGGTCGCCATGAAAAGAGGCCCCGGATCGGTGGATCCGGGGCCTTTAGGTCTTGGGGGAGAGCTTAGCTTGGGGAGAGTCTAGTTTTGGGCGGCCTCCTTAGGTGCGCTGCACCTCTTGAGTGACGCCCGGCGGGAAAGCAGAGTCCTGGCTGCGCGCGGTGTTCAGCGATGCCAGCAGCAGAATGCCGGTCAGAAGGAAGAGCACGAGTGCACCGGTGCGCGCCCACGCCCACCCTGGTCCGTTGTGCATGTTGGTCCCCTGGAGATCCATCCGTTGATCCTTACGCGGAATGGCGTGTACAATTGAGTTGATGCTTTTGTAACCGATAAGACCTCGTTAGTCTAAGCCCGGCCTGATCTATATTTAATGGGAGAATTTTAGCTTTAAGGAAGTATTTACCAACGGCATTTTCCCGACGACCGCGGCTTATCTTTACGTCTTTCCGGCGTTGCGGATCTCGCTCAGGGTCTGGCGCGGACTGATGGCCTCGGGATCGAGTTTAAGCTCGATGACGGTCGGAAGCGCCGCCGACAGGGCGCGTTGGAGGATCGGTGCGAAGTCCTCCGTGCGTGTGACGGTCACGCCGGCGGCCCCGTAGGAGCGCGCCAGCGCGGCGAAGTCAGGGTTAACAAGGCTGGTCGCCAGCACACGGCCGGGAAACAGCCGCTCCTGGTGCATGCGGATGGTGCCGTACATGCCGTTGTTGGCGACGATGAGCACCACGGCCAGGCCGTACTGCACGGCCGTGGCGAGCTCCTGGCCCGTCATGAGCAGGCAGCCGTCGCCGGCGAGCGCCACGACGGGCCGGTCGGGACAGGCGAGCTTGGCGGCGATGGCCGCCGGCAGCCCGTAGCCCATCGACCCGGAGGTCGGGGCGAGCTGCGAGGGATAGCGCTTGTATTGGAAGTAGCGGTGCAGGAAGGCGGCGTAGTTGCCGGCGCCGTTGGTGACGATCGCGTCCTCCGGCAGCACGGCCGACAGCGTTGCGATCACCTCCTCGAGCTTGACGCTTCCGGGCGTGGGGACGGGCTTCGACCAGCGCTCGTAGCTTGTGCGCACGTCGCGCCGCAGCCGGCCCCAGCGGCTGCGGGGCGGGGCCTTCATGCGCGCGAGCGCTCTGGTGAACGGCTCGGGCGCCGCCACGATGCCGATGTCGGTGCGAAAAACGCGGCCGAGCTCGTCGGCGGACGGATGGGCGTGCACCAGGAACTGTTGGGGTGACGGCACGGAGAGCAGCGTGTAGCCGCTGGTGGTCACCTCGGCCGGGGTCTCGCCGACGACGAGCAGCACGTCGGCGCCGCGAATGGCGGCTGCAAGCTTGGGCTCGATATCGATGCCGGCGTGACCGACGTAGCACGGGTGCCGGTTGTCGAGATGGTCCTGGCGCCGGAACGCGGTGGCGACGGGAATGTCGAACGTTGTGGCGAATTGCGCCAGATCCTCGGCGGCCTGCGCACTCCATCCCGGTCCGCCGACGAGGACCAGCGGGCGCTCGGCGGCAACGAGCTTGTTCTTGAGACGCGTCATCTCAGCGGCAGCGGGCGCCGGGCTCACGGGCCGCGCGGGCGCGGCGTTCTCCACCTCGGCAAAGGCGCTGAGCACGTCCTCGGGCAGGCCGAGCACAGCCGGGCCCGAACGTCCCGACAGCGCCGCCTGATAAGCGCGCGCGACGAGCTCGGGGATGCGCTCGGGCGTGCGCGCGATGCCGACCCATTTGGCCAGCGAGCCGAACAGCGCGCCGAGATCGAACTCCTGGAACGCGCCACGTCCCTCATGCTCCTGCGCGGCGAGCCCGACGAGCAGCAGCATGGGCGTCGAATCGTGGTGGGCGACATAGACGCCGCTAACGGCGTTGGCCGCACCCGGCCCACGTGTCACGAAGGCGACGCCCGGTACGCCCGTGAGCTTGGCCGAGGCCTCCGCCATCATGGCGCCGCCGCCCTCCTGGCGGCAGACGATGGTGCGGATCGGGCCTTCGTCGAACAGCGCGTCCAGCGCCGGCAGAAAGCTCTCGCCGGGAACCGTGAAGAGCGTACGGCAGCCGTGAACGACCAACTGGTCGATCAGGATCTTTCCCCCCGTACGCATCAAGATACCTTCGCCGGCTCACACGTCATGGCATGTTTTAGGCAGGCCCGGCGGCCCCAGAACAGCACAAATGGGCGGTTGGGTTACATGGAGGCCGCGCGAGCATGCCGAGAGCGCGCCAAAGCGGGCAACTGAGCGGCGCGGCCGAGGGTCGCTGGCGCCCCGTGCGCAAGCCGAAACGTCACAAAAAAGGCCTTTACAGGGGGGGGCGCGCGCCCTAAATGCAGCCCTCTTCCGGTTTGGCGGCTCCTGCTTGCGAAGCAGCGCCTTTGTTCGCCTTCGATGGCGGTGGAGGTTCCATGCAATGGAGAAGCTCTCCTCTGCAGCAGCTCTGATCGAAAAGTCCCGGCCCGAGCGGCCGGTGCGCGGACTGCGTCCGCACGCGGCTGGTCGCGCAGCGCGGTGGTTCCTCGACAAGTTTCCCGGCGACGTCGCCTACGCCTACAAGGCCAACAGCTCCGTCTTTCTCATCGGTGCGCTCTACGGCGCCGGCATCCGCCATTTCGACGTGGCCTCGCTGCCCGAGATCGAGGACGCCGCGACCATTCCCGACGCGCACCTCCACTTCATGCACCCCGTGAAGTCGCGCCATGCGATCCGCCGCGCCTACGAAATGGGCGTGCGCTCGTTCGCGCTCGACGGCGAGGACGAGCTCGACAAGATTCTGGCCGCGACCGACAACGCCCGCGACTTGCTTTTGTGGGTGCGCGTGGCCGTGCCCTCGATCAACAGCCGCATTCCCTTGGAGCGCAAGTTCGGGGTTTCGGGGCAGAAGGCGGCGCGGCTCCTGATGAAGACCCGGCAGGCTGCCGCCGAGCTGGGGCTCACCTTCCACGTCGGCTCGCAGACGACGACGCCGGACGCCTTCGTGACGGCGCTGGGCGAGGTGCACAAGCTGATCGTCAAGGCCGGGGTCGTGATCGACCGCCTCGACGTCGGCGGCGGTTTCCCCTCGCGCTATCCCGACAGCGAGCCCGCCTCGCTGCAGACCTTCCTCGACACCATCCTCAACGGCATCGAGGAGCTGCCCGTGCGCGAGAACGTCAGGCTCATGTGCGAGCCGGGCCGCGCGCTGGTGGCGGAGGCCGAGAGCCTGATCGTGCGCGTCGATGCGCGCCGCGGCAACAACCTCTACATCAATGACGGCTCCTACGGCATGCTGTTCGACGCCGCGCATCTGGGCTTTATCTTCCCGGCGCGGCTCGTCAGCCGCGCGGTCGCGCCGTCGGAGCAGCTGCAGCCCTTCGAGCTGTGGGGGCCGACCTGCGACTCCATCGACTACATGAAGGGGCCCTTCATGCTGCCCGCTTCGGTCGACGAGGGCGACTACATCGAGATCAGCAACATGGGTGCCTATGCCCGCGCGATCGCCGGCCGCTTCAACGGCTACGGCGAGTACGACGAGGTGATCCTGCTCGACGAGCCGATGCTGACCATGTACGAGGCCGAGACGGTCGCTGCGCGCTCGGCGCAGCGCTGAGCCCGTCCACAAGCAATCCACCTCCTGTCCACACGCGAATCACGTTAGCTTCCAGGGTGTTGCAACCCAGGGGGGACGGGGCATGGCAGGGACGGAGTTTTTCGAGCGCATGGGGCCACAGTTTGCCGCGCAGGCTGGCACCGCGCGTGCGAATGCCGAGCGCCAGGCCGATGTCGAGCGGTTGATCTCCAAGGCCGAGTACGAGTATCTGCAAATGTGCCGAGATCTGGTGGGTCTTCTCCCCATCGAGGGCACGCCTGACGGCAACGATGCGCACGCCGAGCCGGAGCTGGTCACGCCGGCGAAAGCCGCCTGAGCTAGCCGCCCGGCAGCTCGTCGCGCCGAGGTTCAACTCCGCGGACCCTCCTCCAGTGGCCGGGGTGTGGCTTTTCCCGTTTGTCCACAGCAAACTTTTCCACCGCTGGCGCGGCCTATGGACAGCCGAATCAGGCTCCGTCACCTTGATCGGCACAATCTCTGTTGTCCCCCAACGGAGAGAGCCTTACTCCCTCAGGGCTCATCAGAGCGCCGGTCAGGTTCACCCACGAATGCTGATCCGGCGCTCTCTTTTTGCGCGCGGCCCAAAAAGAGGCGAGAGCCCGGGCGGCGTGAGGCGTCGCACCACCCGAGCCCCCGGGGTCCCGATCATCCATGCAGGGTGATAAGGTACCCACTATCCAA
Organism: uncultured Alphaproteobacteria bacterium; assembly: GCA_963776675.1. Lineage (GTDB taxonomy): Bacteria > Pseudomonadota > Alphaproteobacteria > Rhizobiales > Hyphomicrobiaceae > Hyphomicrobium_A. The sequence continues at coordinate 41,782 of CAVZNR010000012.1, forward strand.
GATCATGGTGCTTGGTGGCCGATTTTGGCCGACTGGCGGGGCATTTAGGTGGTTTGCCGGAGGTGGGCCCCACGGAGGTCATTGCTGCGTCATAGCAAGGGGGCGCTGGCCCGGGCGACCAGCGGGGTGCGGCCGCCCGAGCCTCGGGGCCGAACCTCCCGTCCATTGACGGACGGCGACCCGGAGGCAGATTGCGGTGCCCTCGTGACCGTTCTGTGATGGGGCTAAGGCTTCATGGAAACATGGTGGGCGGTATAGGGATTGAACCTATGACCCCACGCGTGTGAAGCGTGTGCTCTACCGCTGAGCTAACCGCCCGTCCAAGGGCCGTTCATATGCGAGGCGCCCCCCACCCCTGTCAAGCGGCCACCCCGCGGCTCACGGCAGAAGCGCGAAGCTCTGGGCGATCTTGGGGAATTCCGCCTCCAGCGTTGGGGCGTCCGCCTCCGTCGCGATCCCGATCAGCCGGTAATAGCCGCCGTCCTTGCCCAGCAGCATCGCCTGATAGAGGCGCACCGGCGTGTTGTCGTCCTCGTCGACCGCGTGCGCCCACACCACCTCACCGTCGAGGTCGCCGATCTTGATCGGCTGCGGCGCGTCGGGCTTGATCTCCCTGTAGCCGGGCAGGCTCGCCAGCAGCGCCACGGCGAGCTTGGCGGAATCGGCGACCGGGCGCTTGTCGAGTGAGGGTGCGACCATGAACGCCGAGCGCGTGGCGCCACCGCGCTCCGGTACGAGGCTGCCGTCGAGCGTGTAGACCTTGCTGGTGCCGACCAGCGTGCCGGCCTCCTTGAAGGGGCCGAGGTAGGACAGCGAGAACAGGTTGCGCACCGCCGGCTTCTCGGTCGTCTTGGCGGAGGCGAGGATTGCCGCGATCTCCTCCGGCTTGACGCTGCCGTCCTCGATCGCCTTGGCGGGCACGTTGGCCGATACCAGCACCGTTTGGTCGGCGGTGTGGAACAGCACGAAGAACTTGTCGTAGGTGCCGGCCTCGGAGACCTGGCGCGCGCGCATGTAGACGTGCGGGCCGGAACGCGGGAGCGAGGCGGAGCGCACGTCCGTGATGCCGCGCTTGGCGAGCTCCTGCGGGGTGAACCCTTGCGCCATCTTGTCGTACTCGTCGGCGGGGGCCTCGAGAATGACCAGCGACACGCCGAGCGTTTCGTTCTGAAAGCCGGAAAACAGCGGCGAGGGGGTGTAGCCCGCAGGCAGGTCGATCACGACGCGGCTGTTGGGGGCCTGTTGCGGGGCTGCGGCGGCCAGCTGCGGGGCGCCGGCCACAATGAGCGCGGCGAAAATTAGCGGCAGGACGGCGCGCGCACCGGACGCGAGCCGTCTCCTGGAAAGCACCGAGAGGGAGCAGGGCAGCTGCATCTGAACTTCGGAGAGCCTTATGCGCGGGGCTTCGGGGCAGGTTGTCGCGTGTGTGCACAATGGCCGCAAGGGACCCGGCGCGTGCGGCCATATTGCGGCGCCGCAAAGCCCCGGAATACCGGGCTGGGCCGATCCCCTTGCACCCATAACGAAGCCGATGCAACGATCCGTCTCGGCGAGCCAATTCCGTATGGAGCGGGATAGGTTTACGTGCGACAAAAGAGCGATCGGCCGGCCTGCCTCGCAGAGCCAAAAGAACGCCGACGGGGGGACTATGGGTAGCAGCGCTGAGGAGCCGCGCCGGACATTTGTGGCTTCGCTCGGGTTGGAGCGGCTGGGGTTGATCGCCCTGCGCGCGCCGTACGTGGTGGCCGTCATCGCCGCGGCGATCACGGTGCTCGCCGGCATGGGTGTCACCAAGCTCAAGGTCGACGACTCGCTGTCTGAGCTCTTTCGCACCAACACCGAGGAGTTTCGCCGTTACGAGGCGATCGACCGGCGCTTTCCCTCCTCCGAGTACGACGTGCTGGTGGTGGTCGAGGGCCCCGATCTTTTGAAGCCGCGTCAGCTCAAGACCTTCACCGAGCTGACGACGGAGCTGCAACTCATCGACGGCGTCTCGGGGCTCGTCTCCATGGTGTCGGCGCGCGGCGCGCCGGACGCCACGGGCTACGCCGCGCCGATCGTGCCCGACGAGCTGCCTGAAGGCGCCGAATACGACGCGATCATCTCCGCGCTGCGCTCCAATGACATCGTCAAGGGCAAGTTCCTGTCGGACGACGGGCAGCTCGCGCTCATCATCGTGGCGCTCGACCGCGAAATCGTGCGCGAGCGCACCGCGCGTGCCGTGATCGGCGAGATCAACGCCACCGTGGACGATCTGCTCGCCGGCTCGGGTCTCACCGCCAAGCTCACGGGCGCGCCCGTCATGCAGCTGGAGATCCGCAACGCCGTGGAGCGCGACCAGATCGTCTACAACGGCCTGGGGCTGCTGTTCGGCGCGCTCATCGCGGCGATCTTCTTCCGCCGCGTGTCGCTGATGCTGGTGGCGGCGCTGCCGCCGGTGCTGGCCGTCACGTGGTCGCTGGGGCTGCTCGGCTGGATGGGCTTCAAGCTCAACCTGTTCCTCAACGTCATGACGCCGCTGATCATGGTCATGGGTTTTGCCGACAGCATGCAGATGGTGTCGGCGATCCGCATCCGGCTGCGCGAGGGTGACGATCGCCGTCAGGCGGTGCGCTTCGCCGTGCGTGTCGTGGGGCCCGCGTGCGTGCTCGCCCACGGCGTCGCGATGTTGGCGTTCCTGGCGCTGCTGTTCTCCGAATCGGGCCTCATCCGCACCTTCGGCATGGCGGGAGCGCTCGCCGTGTTCATCTCGTTCGTCGCCGTTATCCTCGTGCTGCCGATCCTGGGTGTCGTGTTCATCCGCAACGAGGCGGCGCTGGCGCGGGACCGCGCGCCAGCGGACGCGCTCATGGACGGGCTCGGCACCATCGTCGGCGGCATCGTCGATCGCGTGGTGCGCCACCCTTATCTCTACTCACTCATCGGCGTGGTGCTGTTTGGGCTGTTCACCGCAGCCTTCATCGATCTGCCCTCGCGCTATCGCCTCGCCGACCAGGTTCCCGACCGCGAGCAGGCTCTCGACGCCACGAGCCGCATCGACAAAAAGCTCACCGGCGCCAATCCCGTGCACGTCATGATCGAATGGACCGATGGGACGCCGCTGTTCTCGCCGGTGCCCATCGAGGTCATCGCCAAGGTGCACAACGCGCTGGAGGAGGAGGCCGGGCTCGGCAACGTGTGGTCGGTGGAGAGCTTGCGCCGCTGGCTGCACGAGGCCGGCGACGACAGGATCGAGACGGTGCAGAAGTACGTGGGCATCCTGCCCGAGCACCTGGTGCGCCGCTTCGTCGCCAAGGAGGAGAATGCCGTCCTGGTGACGGGGCGCCTTCCCGACATCGATTCCAGCAAGGTCCTGCCCGTCGTCGAGAAGATCGACCACTCGCTCGACGACATTCGCAAGGCCTATCCCGCCTACCGCATCTCGGTCACGGGTCTGCCCGCGATCGCGGCGCGCAACTCCAAGCGCATGATCGATCAATTGAAGGAAAGCATTCCCATCTGCGTGGCCTTCGCCGGGGTGCTGCTGGGCATGGCCTTCCGCTCGCCGTTCATCGCCGTGATCAGTCTGCTGCCGGGGCTGTTTCCGGTGGTGGCCTCCGCCACGCTGCTGTGGTGGCGGGGGGCGGGGCTGGAGTTCGCCTCCGTGGTGGCGCTGCTCGTCGTGTTCGGTCTGGGCATCGACGCGCTCATCCATTTCCTCAACCGATTGCGACTGGAGGAGCAGACCGGCGATCCGCCCGAGCTTGCCATCCGGCGCGCGCGCGTGCTCGTGGGGCCGGCGATCATCCTGACGACCATCGTGCTCGCCTTCGGTCTCGGCGTCACCGTCTTCTCCGATCTGCCCTCGCTGCGCACCTTCGGCCTCGTGTGCGGCTTTACGCTGCTCGCCTCGCTCGTCGCCGATCTCGTGTTTCTGCCGGCGCTGATCATGGTCGGCCGCCGCCTGTGGCCGCGGCGCGTGCCCAAGCCGGAGCCGGAGACCGCGGAAGTCTAAGGTCCAGCGGGCCGTCAGCGGGTGAGCGCGGCGATGGCCGCCGCCAGCTCCCGGTAATGATCGATGACGGCGTCGGGAGCGAACTCGTGCACGGGCGTTTCCGTATAGCCGAAGCTCACGGCGATGACCGGCACGTGCGCCGCCTTTGCCGTCGCAATGTCCACTTGACTGTCGCCGATCATCACAGCCCGTGCAGGATCGCCACCGGCGCGATCGATGGTGCCGAGCAGATGCTCGGGATGCGGTTTGCTGTGGGCGAACGTGTCGCGGCCCGCGATCGCGGCAAAGAAGCGGCTGAGATCGAGGGTGTCCAAGAGCTGCCGCGACATCGCTTCCCGCTTGTTGGTGCAAACCGCGAGCTTGGCGCCCGCCGCCCGGAACTGCTCGAGCGCCTCCACCGCGCCCTCGAAGGGGCGGCTGTCGACGGCGATGTTGGCGCCGTAGTAGTCGAGAAAGCGCTGCAGCAGCCGCTCGTGCTCGGCGTCGTCGAGCTTGGCGGCCGCCGTGGCCCGCTCGATCATCACGCGCGCGCCGTGTCCGATGTAGGGCCGCAGGCTCACCGCGTCGACGGGGGGAAGCCCCACGTGATCGAGGATATGGTTCGTGGCCGCGACGAGGTCGGGCGCCGTGTCGACGAGCGTGCCGTCGAGGTCGAAGACAATGGTGAGATCGCGCATGGGCTCTTGGGGCTGGGGAAGGGCCCGCACGCTAGCGGTTGATGCGGCCTGTGTCATCTGGTGCGGGGCTTGCCGCTTGAAACCCGGTGGCGCGCACCTTATGCACTACCCGAAGACGCGAATTTGCCGTGGTGGGTCATGGATAAGAAAGTCATCACGCTCCTTAGGACGCAAGCGTACATCGACGGCGCCTGGGTAGGCCAGCCGACGATGCCCGTGACCGACAAGGCCACGGGAGAGGAGATCGCGCGCGTGCCGGCCCTCGGCGCGGCCGAGACCAAACAGGCCATCGAGGCGGCGCATCGCGCGTTCAAGCCCTGGGCGGGGTTGCTCGCCAAGGAGCGCTCCAAGATTTTGCGGCGCTGGTACGAGCTGATCGTCGAGCATGCCGACGATCTGGCGCTTTTGCTCACCAAGGAGCAGGGCAAGCCGCTTGCCGAGGCCAAGGGCGAGATCCTCTACGGCGCCGGCTTCGTGGAGCTGTTTGCCGAGGAGGCCAAGCGCATCTACGGCGAGACCATCCCCACCCACAAGGCGGATGCGCGCATTGTCATCATGAAGCAGCCGGTGGGAGTCGTGGCGGCGATCACGCCGTGGAACTTTCCCAACGCCATGATCACCCGCAAGGTTGCCCCCGCGCTGGCCGCAGGCTGCACCGTTGTCGTCAAGCCGGCCGAGGACACGCCCCTATCCGCGCTGGCGCTGGCCGATCTGGCCGAGCGCGCGGGCTTCCCCAAGGGTGTGCTCAACGTCGTGACGGCGCAGGACCCGGTGCCCGTCGGCACCGAGATGACGTCCAATCCGCTGGTGCGCATGATCACCTTCACCGGCTCCACCGAGGTCGGCAAGCTCCTGATGGAGCAGGCGGCGCGCACGGTGAAGCGCGTCGGCATGGAGCTCGGCGGCAACGCCCCCTTTATCGTCTTCGACGACGCCGATCTCGATCGCGCGGTTACCGGCGCCATGGGCTCCAAGTTCCGCAACGCCGGCCAGACCTGCGTGTGCGCCAACCGCATTCTGGTGCAGGCCGGCGTTTACGACGCGTTCGCTGCGAAGCTCGAGGCGGCCGTGCGCAAATTGAAGGTGGGGCCCGGGACCGAGACCGGCGTCACCGTCGGCCCGCTCATCAATCAGGCGGCGGTGGAGAAGGTCGAGGCGCACGTCGCCGACGCCGTGGCGAAGGGTGCGAAGGTCGCCCTGGGCGGCAAGCGCTCGGAGCGCGGTGGCACGTTCTATGAGCCGACTGTGTTGACCGGCGTTACGCCCGACATGCGCGTCGCGCACGAGGAAACGTTCGGGCCGGTGGCGCCGCTGTTCAAGTTTGCCACCGAGGAGGAGGCGATCCACATCGCCAACGACACGCCCTTCGGTTTGGCCGCCTATTTCTTCTCCCGCGATATGGGCCGCTGCTGGCGCGTTGCAGAAGCGCTGGAGTACGGTATCGTCGGCGTCAACGAAGGGCTGACCTCGACCGAGATCGCGCCGTTCGGCGGTTTCAAGGAGAGCGGCATCGGCCGCGAGGGCTCGCATCACGGCATCGAGGAGTTCGTCGAGATCAAGTACACCCTGATGGGGGGGCTCTGACTCATTCGCATGTGCTCCGGACTGGTCGTGCGCTGCGGCGCGCGCGGCCAAGCGGCGTGAGCTTAGAGGCCAATGGGCTCGCGTTGGCGGCCCCCTCCCTGTCCGCAATGATGGGGAGGGGGTATGCAAGGCTTGAAACGTGCTCCTCGTTCAATTGGAGCGCATCGCGGGGAGGATCATCATGAGCAACGACGCCTGGAAGCTCGCGGCCGCCGAGCGCGCGCTGCAGTACGTGGAGCCGGGCATGAAGCTCGGGCTCGGCACGGGAACGACGGCGGCGAAGTTCGTCGAGGTGCTGGGCCCCAAGGTCAAGGCGGGCCTCCAGGTCACGTGCGTCGCCACCTCGACGGCGACCGAGGCGCAGGCCAGGGCGCTCGGGATCAACATGACCACCCTCGACGAGATGCCGTTTCTCGATCTCACCGTCGACGGCGCCGACCAGCTCGACGAGGAGCTGCGCCTCATCAAGGGCGGCGGCGGCGCGCTTTTGCGGGAGAAGATCGTCGCCACGGCTTCGGGCCGCATGATCGTGATCGCCGACGCCAGCAAGCGCGTGGCAGTTCTGGGCTCGCACCCGCTGCCGTTGGAGGTGGTGCAGTTCGGCCTGACCGCCACCCGCAACATGGTCATCGCGCTTGCCGCCGATGCCGGCTGCGAGGGTGAGATCACGCTGCGTCAGGGCTCGGACGGCAAGCCGTTCGTCACCGACAGCGGCAACTACATCCTCGATTGTGCCTTCGGCAAGATCGAGGACCCGGAGGATCTCGACGAGGCCCTGAAGCTCATTCCCGGCGTGGTCGAGAACGGCATGTTCCTCGGCATCGCCGATCTCGCAATCGTCGCCGGCGCCGACGGCATCAGCCTTGTTGGCTCGGAGAACGGCGACACCTGATTTCGCAGCGCGCGCGCGGAGGCCCGGACGGAGCATGAGCGAGGCAGACTTCGACCTGTTCGTGATCGGCGCCGGCTCGGGGGGTGTGCGGGCGGCGCGCATCGCCTCGCGGCTACGGCGCCAAGGTGGCCATTGCCGAGGAGCACCGCTTCGGCGGCACCTGCGTCATCCGCGGATGCGTGCCCAAGAAGCTGCTCGTCTACGCCAGCCGCTTCGCCGACGACTTCGAGGACGCCCGCGGCTTCGGCTGGGACCTCGGCGATCCCGAGTTCGACTGGCCGGCGCTGGTTGCCGCCAAGGACAAGGAGATCGCCCGTCTGGAGACGATGTATCGCGCCGCGCTCGATCGGGCGGGCGTCACGCTCTTCGATGAGCGGGCCGAAGTGACGAGCCCGACGTCGGTGCGTCTCACCACCTCGGAGCGTGTGGTCAACGCCAAGAAGATCCTCATTGCCACCGGCGGCAAGCCTTCGCTCGGCGAGGAGATCCCCGGGATCGAGCACGTCATCACCTCCAACGAGGCGTTCAACCTCACAGCGCTGCCGGAGCGCATTGTCATTTATGGCGGCGGCTATATCGCAGTGGAGTTCGCCGGCATTTTCGCAGGGCTCGGCGCGGAAACGACGCTCGTCTACCGCGGCGACAAGATCCTGCGCGGGTTCGACGAGGACCTGCGCGATGGGCTTACGGAAGCCTACCAGAAGCGCGGCATCCGCATCGTCGCGAACCGCACCTTCACGCGCATCGAGAAAACGCCGGCGGAGCGCATCGGCTATTTGGACGACGGCACCAAGATCGCGGCCGACCAGATCATGTTCGCCATCGGCCGCGCGCCCAATACCGCGAGCCTGGGGCTGGAGGCCGCAGGCGTGGAGCGCGGCTGGAACGGACACGTGGTCGTGGATGCGGCCTCGCGCGCCTCCGTCGACACCATCTTCGCGGTGGGCGACGTGACGGATCGATTGGCGCTGACGCCCGTTGCCATCCGCGAGGGCCATGCTTTTGCCGACACCGAGTTCGGCAACAAGCCCTGGACCGTCGATTATGCCGTGGTGCCGACGGCGGTGTTCTCCACGCCCGAGATCGGCACCGTCGGCTGGCCCGAGCATCTGGCCGCCGAGCGTTGCGGCAAGATGCACGTCTACAAGGCCTGGTTCCGCCCGCTCAAGGCGTGTCTGTCGGGGCGCGACGAGAAGATGCTGATGAAGCTCATCGTCGACGATGAGAGCGACAAGGTCGTCGGCTGCCACGTCCTGGGCGAGGACGCGGCCGAGATCGTGCAGATGGCTGCGATCGCCATGCGGCTCGGCGCCACCAAGGCGGACTTCGACCAGACCATGGGTCTGCACCCCTCGGCCGCGGAAGAGCTCGTAACCATGCGCGAGAAGTGGGTCGCGCCGACGGAAGCGGCAGGCTGATTCTCCATCCGGTCAACCCGTGAACCCCATGGAATACCTAGAAAGTCGGAGGCGCAATCTCCCGGTATCGGGGTATTATTTGCCGCAGGAACTGAGTCTCGCGTCCGAAAGTTTTGTTCTTGCGATCAATTTTCACCGGAGATGGACCCTTGAACATTGCGGTTTCGGCAAAGAACGTCCTATCGCTCGACAAGGTCGTCGACGCGGCGTGCGAGGATCTTGGCGTGAAGATGCAAACGCTGGACATCGGGACGCGCGACCGCTTGGTGCAGCGAATTTTGGCGCTGCTGAGCGCGGAAAAATCCCGCTCGGCGTAATCGCCGCACAACCGACCGCTGGGTCGCCTTTGCCGTCGCCGGCACGCTGGCGCTCCTCGGATTCTCCGCCGCCCGCAATTGACCGCGAGCAACCGCACGTAGCCCGCGCGTCGCTCCCGTCATCCCGGGCGAGCGACGGCGCCCCTTCCGTCATCCCGGCCAAGCAAGCGAAGTGAGCGCAGAGCCGGGATCCAGCATGAGACTCGTCGCAGACACCGTGGTGCTTTTGAGCCTTCGGCACCCCTTGCGCTGGATCCCGGATCGCCTCCGCGTCTCATGACGCTCCGGCGTCCGGGATGACGGAAGAAAAGACTAATCCCCGCCCCTCCCGCACTCCCCCATACTCCTCGCACCCCTGTCCACATGGGACGCACAGCTGAGCGGCTTTGCGGGGCGGGGGCGGTGACCCGGATGAGGCAGACGTCCGTACCGTCGCGGGCGTCTGACGCGAGGTAGCTCACCTCGTATTCCGGGGCCGCGGATCGAGGCTGTGCAGGCGTGGCAACACCCTGCACGGACGCCCGTCGCGCAGCGGCGCTTCCGTCTTTCGGAGCGCAGCAGCTCTAGGTCCTGGACGCGAGAGGCTCTGCCGAAGCGAGCGAGAGCCGGACCGAAGAGCCCGCTGACGATGTGACCGCACCCTCGGCACGGCAGCAACCGGCGCGGGCGCTGAAGGGCTGCCCCATTTGTTGCAACAGGATCGCAGTGCTTCGGCGCCCGCGCTCCCTCTTTTCGCAAACCCTCGGGCAGCGATGCCGCGAGGATAAAGGTGCATCATCAGCAACACGCTCGACGTTTTTTCCCCTCCCCAGCGGGGAGGGGTTAGGGGTGGGGAGAAAATCCAGGAGCAAGGCTTGCAATGTTTCTCCCAGCTCTTCACCCCACCCGGGCGTCGCCGCTATGCGGCGGCGACCACCCTCCCCATCAAGGGGAGGGTGAAGGTAGAAGCGGCGCGACGATGCTTGCTCGACTTCACCTCTGCCGTCGTGTGAGAGCCGCGAGGACGATCAGACCCAGAGGGTCAGACCCATGGCACACGAGCCGCGAGGCCATGCGAGTTGAAAGCGCCCGACCCGAGTGCTAGGTCGCGTCCTTTCGAGGAGGCGGACCATGCAGCGGCTCAAGGACAAAATCGCGCTTGTCACCGGCGCCGGCAACGGCATCGGCCGCGCCGTGGCGAAACGCTTCGCCGAGGAGGGGGCGCATGTCTACCTCACCGACATCGACGCCGACGCCGTCTCCAAGGCTGCGGCCGAGCACGCGGCCAAGGGCCATGCGGTGACCGGCATGACGGTCGACGTCTCCAAGGGGCAGGACGTTACCGCCTTGATGCGCGCGATCGAGAAGGCGCACCGCCGTCTGGACGTCGTCGTCAACAATGCCGGGATCAACGTGCGCTCGGACTTCCGCAACATGTCGGACGCCGACTGGGTGCGCCTGCGCGAGGTGAACCTCGACGGCATGATCCGCATCGCGCGCGACGCCTTTCCGCTGATGAAGGCGTCGGGGCGAGCGTCTCTCGTCAACATGGCCTCCATCATGGGCCATCGCGGCATGCGCACGCTGGCCGCCTACGGCGCCACCAAGGGCGCCATGTCGGCGCTGACGCGGGGGCTCGCGGTCGAGTACGCGCCCTTCGGCATTCGCGTCAACGCGCTGGCGCCGGGCTTCATCGAGACGGCGCTGACCGAGCGGGTCCTGAAAATCAAGGCGTTCTCGGATGCGCTGCTCGAGCAGACGCCGTTGAAGCGCTTCGGTACGGGAGACGACGTGGCGCTGGCCGCCTTGTTCTTTGCCTCCGACGAGTCGTCCTTCATCACCGGTGCGGAGCTCGCCATCGACGGCGGCATGGCCGCGGGACTGTAAGGGACCGTCGGGACTTGGCTCTACGTTCTTCTCCCTCCCCCTCGACGGGGGAGGGTTGGGGAGGGGGTGGTGCTCAACCATTAGAAGTGGTGCACACCCCCCACCCTGTCCCTCCCCCGCAAGGGGGGAGGGAACGCCAAAAGAAGTCGGCGTGCTTCTCATCAAAATATCGGGTTGAGACCGCGGTTGGACAGGCAGGCCGGCGTCAGACGCCCGCAACGGTCTCGGCGATGAGCTGATCCACGACGCCTTTAAGCGCGTCGTCGCGCGAGGCGCCCTGGCCGATCAGCTCCTCGTAGCGCAACACCTGCCGGTCGGCGCTGGTCCCGCCGGTCGCGACGTTGAGCGCGTGGCGGACCTCCTTCTCGCAGCCGAGCACGGCGGCGTCCTCGGCGACGAGATCCAACAGCTCGTCGATCAGGGATGCGAACGCCACGAGCTGGCCTTTGCCGAAATCGAACAGGCGGTCGTTGACCCCGTAGCGCTGCGCGCGCCACAGGTTCTCCGAAATGAGGAAGCCCGGATACGTGCGCCATCTCTGGTTGGCGCGGCGCAGCCGGTAAAGCATACGCAGGGTGCACACGTAGAGCGCGGCGACGGCGAGCGCATCGTCGATGCGCGTGCACACGTCGGTGACGCGCATCTCCAGCGTGGGAAAGCGGCCCGACGGGCGCAAATCCCACCAGATTTTGGTGGCGTCCTCGATCACGCCGTTCTTGACCAGCACGTCGACCGTGCGCTGGAACTCGCCGAAACTTTCGAAGCGCTGCGGCAGGCCGGTGCGCGGCAGCTCGTGGAAGATGGCGAGCCGGTAGCTTTTGAGGCCGGTGTCCTCGCCCTGCCAGAACGGCGAGGAGGTCGACAGCATCAACAGGTGCGGCAGGAAATAGCGCGCCTGGTTCATGAGATCGATGCGCAGCTCGTCGTCCTCGATCCCCGCGTGCACGTGCATGCCCGAGATGGCGAGCCGCCGCCCGATGCCGGCGAAATCGCGGGCAAGGTTCTGGTAGCGCTCCTTGGGCGTGGTCTCGAGTTGCGACTTGTCGGCGAAAGGGTGGGTCGAGGCTGCGATCGGCGCCAGCCCGAACTCGCGTGCGGTGTCGGCGATGGTGCGGCGCAAGTGGGCGAGCTCCTGTCTCGCCTTTGCGAAATCGCGCCACACGCTGGTGCCGATCTCGATCTGGGAGCGGAAGAATTCGGGCGCGACCTGCTTGCCGAGCGCGGCCTCGCAGGCCTCCATCAGGGCCGTCGGCGCCGCCGCCGAACCGCGCGTTTCGAGGTCGACGAGGTGATATTCCTCCTCGATCCCGAAAGTGAAGGATGGCTCTTTGGGGGTCATGCGTCCGCTCTTGGCCTGCTTGATCTGCTCTGTTCCCGCCAGAGTGCGCGTGCGAAGGACCGCCGATGCCCGCTTCGCGCATGCAACTCCTGCAACCCACACCCTGGCTTCGGCGGCGAGGGTAGCCTATAAGCCCTGACAAATGGCATAATGCCTTGAAAATGCAGCGGCCGGTTCCGCTGCGGCAGGCGGGTTACCGGCGCCACCGGAGCCGCCCGAGCGTGTGATGGAGAGCTTGAGTATGGCGGCATCCTGGTCCCCCGACAGCTGGCGGTCGAAGCCGATCGTGCAGGTGCCCGACTATCCCGACAAGGCGGCGCTCGCCGAGGTCGAGGCCAAGATCGCCTCGTACCCTCCGCTCGTTTTCGCGGGCGAGGCCGACAAGCTCAAGCGCACGCTGGCCGAGGTGTCGGCCGGGGAGGCATTCCTTTTGCAAGGTGGCGACTGCGCCGAAAGCTTCTCCGAGCACAGCGCCAACCATATCCGCGAGCTGTTCCGCGTGTTCCTGCAGATGGCTGTCGTGCTCACCTATGCTGGCGGCTCGCCGGTGGTGAAGGTGGGACGTATCGCTGGTCAGTTCGCCAAGCCGCGCTCCTCGCCGACCGAGAAGCAGGGCGACGCCGAGCTGCCGAGCTACCGCGGTGACATCATCAATGGCGAGGGTTTCACCGAGAAGGAGCGCGTGCCCGATCCGCAGCGCCAGCTCGAGGCCTATCGGCAGGCAGCAGCGACGCAGAACCTGTTGCGTGCGTTCTCGGAGGGTGGCTACGCCAGCCTCGACAACGTGCTGCGCTGGCTCCTGGACTTCGAGCAGAAGACGGAGTCCGGCCAGAAGTATCGCGCGATGGGCGAGCAGATCCAGACGGCGCTACGGTTCATGCGCTCGTGCGGCGTCACCGAGGAAACGGTGCCGGCGCTCGGCCGAACCTCGTTCTACACCAGCCACGAGAGCCTGCTGCTCAACTACGAGCAGGCGCTGGTGCGCCGTGACGAAGCGGGTGGCTCGCAGAACTGGTACGCCACCTCCGGCCACATGCTGTGGATCGGCGACCGTACGCGCCAGCCCGATCATGCGCACGTGGAGTTCCTGCGCGGCATCCGCAATCCCATTGGCGTCAAGTGCGGGCCGACGCTGGAGCCCGACGGGCTCATGCGCCTGATCGACATTCTGAACCCTTCGGACGAGGCGGGGCGGCTGACGCTCATCTGCCGCTTCGGCGCCGACAAGGTCGAGAAGCACCTGCCGGGCCTGATCCGCGCTGTCGAGAAGAACGGCCGCACCGTCGTGTGGTCGTGCGATCCCATGCACGGCAACACCATCTCGGCTGCGGGTGGCCTCAAGACGCGGCCCTTCGACCGCATCCTGAAGGAGGTCGAGAGCTTCTTCGACGTGCACCGCGCGGAAGGCACCCACGCTGGCGGCATTCACGTGGAGATGACCGGGCTGCCCGTCACCGAGTGCACG
>CAVZNR010000013.1:0-11275 GCA_963776675.1 uncultured Alphaproteobacteria bacterium
GAGCGCCCATAAGGCTCGGTCGGCCGCGGCGTATCGCTCTCGTGCAAGAGCCGCGGCGGACGAGCCGCTCTGGGCGCGCACCGACGACATGAACACGAGCCGGCGCACGCCGGCTTGGCGCATGCCGCCGCCAGCTCTGCCGTCGCACGATGATTGACGCGATCGTAGACCGCCGGGTCGACGCCCGGCCCGACGTGGGCGATGCCGGCAAGGTGCACCACCGCATCGACGTCCTCCAGCAGCGGCGCCCAGTCGACCGGCTGCGTGAAGATCGGGAACGGCGACGAGCTCCGCCCCTCGGGCAAGGACGCGCGCTGCGGATTGCGCGTTGCCGCGCGCACGCCGAACCCGCGGCGAGAAGCGCCGCGACCAGCGCGGCGCCGACAAACCCCGACGCCCCGGTGACGAGAACGCGCTCGCTCACCGCTTGCCCCGGGCGAAGCTCGCAAGCAGCCAGGCAACGAGGCCGACGCCCAGCGCGACGGCGACGATGCCGCGGCCAGCGGAACGGACCACGACGCTGCCGACGGCCAGCGCCACCAGGCCGAGATTGACCGCGAGCACGCGCGCCGACGATCTCCATGTTGCTCCAGCCGCCGTCGCCGGCGCGCTGATAGAAGTGGGTGCGGTGCGCCTCCCACACCCGCTCACCGCGCGAGCAGCGGCGCAACAGCGTGATGGTCGCGTCGGCGGCAAAGTAGAGCGGCAGCAGCAGCGCCGCGGCGAGGTGGCCGGAGCCCGCGACCAGGAACAACAGCCAGGCGAGCAGCAGCCCGATCGGCAGGCTGCCCATGTCGCCGAGAAAGAGCTGCGCGACCGGCCGGTTGAAGGGCGCAAAGCCGAGCATGGCGCCCAGCAGCGCCAAGGCGACGACGAGCCCTTCCGGCGGCAGCGCGCCGAGCGAGCCGACGAGGGCCAGACCTGCCGTTACCGGCACCACCTCGGCAACCATGATCCAGTCGATGCCGTCCATGAAGTTGACGAGATTGACGAACCACACGCCCGCGAACAGCATCAGCGCGCGCTCCAGCCACCAGCGGCAGCACCGGCACGATGCGCAGTCCCTCGGGCAGCGCCGCCAGCACCATCGCGACCGCGATGGCCTGGGCGAGAAACTTCGGCGCGGGCGACAGATGGCGCATATCGTCGACCAGCCCGATGCCGACCAGCAGCACCGCCGCCAGCAGCACCTGATAGGTCCGCGTTACTGCCTCGGCGCCGAACTGCGGCGACAGGACGACGCACGGCGCCGCTACGCCCAGCGCCGCCGCAACGACGGCAAGGCCGCCCCATTGCGGGGTCAGCGACCGATGCGAGGAGCGCGCCGTCGGAACCGCCAGCGCAAAGCGCCCGAACAGCGGCCTTGAGCAGCACGATCAGACCGGCGGATGCCGACGAGCGCCGCGATCACAATGGCCGGACCGAGAAGTCCGACTGCATGCCAGGCATTTGCGCTGTCGATCATGGCAACGCCTTTAGGATACCAGAGCGTCGAACGGAATCTCGCCGCGGGTGGTGAGGAAGACCAGCGGATCGCGGCTGCGATCGTCGAAAATGGCGGCCGTCAGCGGTCCGCTGTAGCCCGCGCCGGTGTCGATATTGAGCCTGTTGCGGCGAAAATCGGGGATGCGGGCAGCGACCGGCGTGTGCCCGTGCACGACGAGGCGCCCGTAGTCCTTCGTATGCGACAGGAACGGCTCTCTGATCCACACGAGATCCTCGTCTTGCTGCTCGGCCAGGGCGCGATCTGGATGGACGCCGGCGTGCGCAAAGTAGCGCTGCCCGTCGTCGTAGGACGTCGGCAGGGCCGCCATCCAATCGAGATGCTCCGACGGCAGCTCGGTGACATCGGCCACGCCATAGCTCGCCAGCGTATCGAGACCGCCGCCCGTGTCGCTCAGCCACAACGGCACGTCCACCTCGCCGGGCATCGTGTGCAGCTGACCGCGCGCAGCGGCGACGACGACCGCCTCGTGGTTGCCGCGCAGGCAGACGACGCGGCCGGGGCGGCTCTGCTGCAGATCCATGAGCAGCTCGACCACGCCGCGGCTGTCGGGTCCGCGGTCGACGTAGTCGCCGATGAAGACGAGGCGCGCCTCAGCCCCGGCGCGCCGCTCGCAACGAGCGAGCACGCCTTGAGCTTGTCGATGTGGCCGTGCACATCTCCGATCGCGCACGTCAGCTCCGCCATTATCGTTGCCTCGGCAATGTGCTTCAGCCGGCCCGGCGGACGCGCGTCGCGCTCACGTCACGCCGAGCGGCGCATCTGCCCCGCCGCCTCGCTCTGTGCCGCGACCTCGCGATGCACGCGCGCCAGACCGTCGGCAAGACGCTCGAAGTGAAAATCCGGGAAGACCTTGTGGCACTCGGTGATATCGAAGAAGCGGTGCTGCAGGTGCGGGCGCGGCTGCGTGCGCGGCAGCGGCTTGACGAGGGCCGCGGGCGAGAAGTTGTATGCGACCAGCCGGGCGATGTCGGCAAACGACGTGGCGACGCCGGTGACGGCATTGAGCGCGCCGACGCTTTTGTGCTGGAGGATGCGTACCGCCAGGCGGGCCACGTCCTCGACCGCCACGTGATCGCGCTGCTCCTCGCCCTCGCCGAACAGCGTGATCGGCTCGCCGTTTGCGGCCTGGCGGCGGAAACGGTTGGGGCCGTAGCCGGAGTGCGGATCGTTGGCGCCGTAAATGAGCGTCGGCCGCAGCGCGGCAAAGGGGCTCTTGCAGTCGGTCTTGAACATCAGCTCGCGCGCAGCATGCATCATGCCGTGCGTGGTCGAGGGCGCGAGCGCCGAGCGCTCGGTGACCGGGTTGGCGTCGTCGGCATAGACGGCGTCGGAGCTGATGTAGAGCAGATGTGCCGGCGGCACCGCGGCGAAGGCGCGCAAGGCCGTCTGCGCCATATGCAGGTTGTCGATCATCTGGTCGCTGTTCTTGGCCGGCGCGATGGCCGAGACGAAGACGACGGCATCGGTGGGCTTGAGCGCGGCCTGCAGCTTCTGCGCGCCGTCGTCGCTCAGCAGGTCCACGTCCTTGCGCTAAGCCCGCGTACGGGGATGCCGGCTTTCGCAAGCTCGGCGACGATCGCGGAGCCGACGAAGCCGTTCGAGCCGATGACGACAACGCGCTCGGGCGCCTTGGGTGTGTCGTAGGTATGTGTCAGCACGGGGCTTGCTCCTTTGGGTTATGCGACGCCGAGCGTGCGATGGTCGAGACCGGCTGCGCGCGCAGCCTTCGGATCGAAGACGCGGTAGGGGTCGAGCACGAGGCGGCCGCGCATGCGTCCGGCAAGCTGGTCGAGCGGAAGCTCGCGGAATTCCGGCCACGGCGTCATCACGGCAAGCGCATCGACGCCGTCGGCGGCGTCGAGTGCCGAGGCGGCCCCGGTCACGGTCGGATGCGGCGCCGCGCTTGCCGGCACCACCGGATCGTAGACCTGGATCGGCCAGGGGCCGAGATGGCGGATGAAGGCCAGCGACGGCGAGTTCTTCACCGAGTGCGTGTTCTCCTTGTAGGCGAGGCCCAGCACACCCAGGCGCGCCTCGGGCAGGTTCGCCAAAATCTCGGAGTGGATCACGCGCAGCGGCCAGTCCTTGCGGTGGCGGCTGTTGTCGATGAAGGCCCGCATCAGGCCGGCGTCGGTGCCGTACGCCTCCGAGAACCGCAGCACGGTGGCGAGGTCGCGCTCCAGATTGCCGCCGGCGATCCCCAGACCCGGCGCCAGATAGGAGCGCGGGCCGATGCGCGCGTCGAGCTTCAGCGCCGGCACGATCTCCGACCAGTCGGCACCGATGCGCTCGCACAGCTCTGCCAGCGTGTTGGCAACCGTGACGGAGGCGACGAGGCAGCAGTTGATGGAGATCTTGGCGAGCTCGGCGCTTTCCAGCCGCATGGGCAGGATGGGGCAGCCGAAGCCTTCAAGATACGTCTGCATGGCGGCGGGCAGCGGCTCGGCCGGGTCGCCGGGGCAGCCGACGATGAAGCGCTCGGGCCGCGTCGCGCGCTCCACCGCGCGCCCGAACACGAGCGTCTCCACCTGGTAGTAGATGGGGCGTCCGTCCTGCTGGCGGGCGCGGGTGAAGCCCGGCGGCACCTGGCTGAGAACGACGATCACCGCATCCGCGCGGGCGTGCTCGATGACGAGCGCGAGCAGCTGCTCGAGCTTGCCCAGATCGCTCTTGCCCGTGTCGTCGGTCGGCACGTCGGGCGCGACATAGATGACGTCGCAATCGGCAAGCCGCGCGGCATCCGACGTGAAAGCGATGCGCTCAGCGGTTGTCGCGCAACAGATCGTCGAGCTCGGGCTCGTTGACGGGCAGCCGGCCCTGCTCGAGCTGGCCGACGAGATCGGGATCGACGTCGAAGCCGAGCGTCTGGAAGCCCTTGCTGGCCGCGCTGATCGAGGAGCACAGGCCGAGATGCGTCATGCCGACGTAAGCGATTTTTGGGGATGCGGTCATGCGGACTTGCTCACGGCTATTACCTCATTCGCCAGAGCTCCCCAGCACGCGGTGGAGCCAGATATCGTTGCCAAGGTCGGTCTGGGTGCCGGAAGCGACCAGCCCCTTGAAGTGGTCGTACTCGAGCTGCCAGGTCGGATCGTCCTGCACCAGCGTGATCGATTCCTCGGGCGGCCGGCCGCTCGGCAGCATGCGCCGGCGCACGGTGAAGGTGGACGGTCCCCACTTGCACAGCGAGGTGATGTGGGCGCTGCCGCCTTCGGCGAAGACGTCGCACACGAAGTGGTTGCGCCAGGAGAGCAGCGTCATCTCCATCTCCAGCTTCGGGCGGCTCGTCTCCGAGGCGATGACCACGTGATCGCAGGCGCGGTTCTCAAAGCAGCTCGCCGAGGTGGTGCGGAAGTCCTCGCCGAGGTCGCCGAACCAGAAGCGGGCGGTGTCGAGCAGGTGCGAGCCCAGATCGGGCAGCACGCCGGCACCGGTGTCGCGCCATTCGGATTCGCGCACCAGCCGCGCGGTGCCGTTGCCGTAGAACATGCGGCAGCGATAGATGCTGTCCCAGCGTGCCGCCGGCAATGAGATCGCGCATGCGCACATAATGCGGCTCGAAGCGGTGGTTGTAGGCGGTGTAGACGAGCGCACCGTTCGCCCGCGCGGTGTCTTGCAGCTTGACCAGCTCGGCCTCGTTGGCCGCGTGCAGCGGCTTCTCGACGAGGGCGTGCTTGCCGTGCTGGGCCAGGTAGCCAAGGATGTCCTGCTTGGGCTCATCGGGCGTGCACACGACGGCGGCGTCGAACGTATCGAGCGGCACCTGACGGATCTCGCGCCAGTGCGCCTCCTCGTGGACCGGATCGACGATGCCGACGCCTTCGCTGCCGGCAACTTTCCATCGCTTCTTTCCCTGCACGCCATAACCAACGATCACGCAGCGCATATCGTGTACGTTCGCTCCCCCGAAAACCTTGGTCTCAATCAAGCCGCGTAGCGCGCGAGCCGCTCGTAGCGGTCCAGCTTGCCGAGAACGTCCCTGGGGTTGACGGGCACGTTGCCCTGGTGCTCGCACACGACCGCCGCGGAGAGCGAGCCCAGCACCGACGCGACGACGGCGTTCTTGGTGGCAAACAGCGACAGCGCCGCGTAGGCGAGCAGACCGTCGCCGGAGCCGACGGCGTCGACGACGCGGTCGGCGAAGCTGTCGAGCGCGAAGAACGCGCGCACGTCCTCGGCCTTCTCGGGGACATTGCGGAACGTCATGAGCCCACGCTCGCCGAGCTTGAGGATGCAGATGCCGCACTGCGACCGCTTGTAGAGCTCCAGCCCCAGCGGCCGCACGACCGAATCCTGGTCGCCCAGCGCGAAGCGCGCCTCGCGCTCGTTCGGCGTGATGAGGTCGAAGCCCTGGAACTCTAGGATGTTGCCCCAGCGGCTCGCCACCTGGCTGTCGGCCACCTTGAAGGCGCCCGGCGGAATGGCGGCGGTCAGAGCGCCGATGGTGTCGCGATTGTAGATGCCGTGGCGGAAATCGCTGAACACGACGATGTCGGCCGGCGTGTCGCGCAACTGCTCGCACATGGCCTTGAGCACGCGGTCGGAGATCGACCGGTTGTCGACCGTGTCGACTTTCAGAAGATTGTAGCCGTTGGCGACGATCGCGCTCTTGTTGGTGGTCGGGCGCGTGCGGTCGATGATCGGCTCGCACTTGACGCCGGCATTCGCCAGGTCCTTTTGCGCGAACTCGGCCAGCGCGTCGTTGCCGAGCACGGTCGTGAAGGTGACGTCGGCGCCGGCGGCGGTGAGATGCTTGGCGACGATGCCGGCCCCGCCGACGAAATCCTCGCGCTCCTCGAAGCGCACGCTCATGGTCGGGGTCTTGGTCATGCCGCCGATCATCGAGCAGCGCGTGTAGCTGTCGATGATGGTGTCGCCGACGACGTGCACCTTGATGCCGGCGATGTTGGCGACGGCGGCGCGCAGGTCGTCGACCGTCAGTCCCTCCGCCTCCAGCAGCGCCATCAGTTTCTCGGTGGCGATCTCGGGCGGCTCCTCCTCGATGATGTGGGAGGACGAGTAGACGATGTCGCCGGGCGTGAACAGGATCTCGCCGCCGTAGGCCTCGACCGCAATCTTCTCCTCAGCCGTGCGCGGATGCAGCCCGCTCTTGGTGTATTCGTAGCCCTTGGCGAAATAGTCGGGCTTAATGGTGCCGATGTTGTCGATCGGCGTCGGCTCGCGGTCGATCACCACGTAGTCGACCACCTCCAGCGCCGCCAGGTTGAACGCCCGCAGCTCCTGGGGAACGAAGGGGCGGAAGTTGGCTTTGACGATGTGCGCGTCGGCGGTCAGGCTCGCGATCAGGATGTCGGCCTTGCTCTTGGCGTAGAGCAGGTGGCGAACGTGTCCGGGATGCACGATGTCGAAGGTGCCATGGCACATGATCACCTTCTTGTCGCGCGGCGGGGGCCCGATGAGCTCGGCGATTTCCTTGGCCGTCTTGACCTTGTGGCCGACAAGCCTGCTGCTGGCTGCGTCGATCATGCGCTGCCTTCCGATGAAAGAGCCTTGAACCAACCCGACGTCGCCTCAGCGATCGACTCGGGATCCCATAGCGGCGCATCGCGCCAATAGTCGATGTCGTCAATGATGCGGCCGACGCCCTCCTCGAAGCTCACCTTCGGGCGCCAGCCGAGATCGCGTCGTGATCTTGGTGATGTCGGCGAAGGTGCAGTCGGGCTCGCCGGGGCGCTTGGGGATGTGCACGACGGGGCCGTCGAGCAGCTCCACCAGGCGGTTGACCGACTGCGGGTTGCCCGCGCCGAGATTCCAGATCTCGGCCGTCTTCTCGGTCTCTGCCGCCGCCAGGAACGCCTCGGCAACGTCGGTGACGTAGAGGAAATCGCGCGTCTGCGTGCCGTCGCCGACCACGGTGAAGGGCTTGCCCGCAAGCTTCTGCTTCAAGAACACGCCGAACACGGCGCCGTAGGCCCCCGACGTGCGCGAGCGCGTGCCGTAGGCGTTGAAGATGCGGACCGAGTTCACCGGCAGCCCGTAGACCCGGTTCCAGTGGAGCACCGCCTGCTCGCCCTGATACTTGCTGAGCGCGTAAGGGTACTGCGGATCGATCGGGTGGTCCTCGGCCGTCGGGCGTGCGCGCCAGCCCGTAGCACGACGACGAGGCCGCGTAGACGAACTTCTCCACGCCCGCGATGCGCGCGCACTCGAGCATCTGCACGGTGCCCTGCACGTTGGTCGACATGTAATCGAGCGGCCGCTCGATCGAGGGAACGATGTCCCCGATGCCGGCGAAGTGGAAAACGTAGTCGACGCCGTCGAACAGCTCGTCGCCCGCCTGGCAGGCGCGGATGTCCTCGTGCCGGAACAGGAAGTCGGGCCGGCCCAGATGCTGGGCGATGTTGGCCTCGCGTCCTCCGCACAGGTTGTCGATGACGCGGACGCTGTACCCGCGCGCCAGCAGGAGATCGACCATATGGCTGCCGATAAATCCTGCGCCACCGGTAACAAGGGCAGTTTTAGCCAAGACGCTTGGTCCTCTTTATTTCGCGCCGATCTTCTTCATCGTGCGCACGTTGTAGTACCAGTCGTCGTCGAAGCTGTTCGGCAACAGATGGTTGCGGAAGGCGCGGGCCAGATCGCGAATGGCGTCCTCGATCGTGCGCGTGGCCTTGAAGCCCAGGATGCGGGTGATCTTGTCGGAGTTGACGTGATAGGAGCGATTGTCGTTCGACGGCGTGGTGACGATGTCGATCTCGCCCTTCTCCGGCATCTCCTCCTCGACGACCTTCTTCACGATCTTGGCGATGTCGCCGATCGAATGGTTCTCGAAGCCGATGTTGAACGTCTCGCCGTGGATCTTCTCGTGCGGGGCCTCGAGCATCAGCTCGTAGGCCGCCACCATGTCCTCCACGTGCAGATTGGGCCGCATCTGGTTGCCGCCGAACACGGTGATGGTTCCCTTGTTCACGGCATGGTTGGTGAGGATGTTGACGGACAGGTCGAGACGCGTGCGCGGCGCTGTAGCCGCACACGGTGGCCGGGCGGATGGTCACGCAGGTGAAGTCATCCGCCTTGTGCTTCCACAGGATCGGCTCGCACAGGCCTTTGAACTTGTTGTAGAGCGTCAACGGCATGAGCGGGTGCTCCTCCGTGACGTTGGGGGATTCGCTCACCCCGTAGACCGAGCTCGATGAGCAATAGACGAAGCGCTTCACGCCGGCCTTCTTGGCGGCCAGCACGATCTGCTCGAAGCAGTCGTAGTTGACCGTCTTCGACAGGTCCTCGTCGAGCTCGTAGCTGGCGTCGTTGGAGATGCAGGCAAGATGCAGCACCGCATCCTGCCCCTCCATCGCGGCGCCGAGCTTCTCGGCGTCGCGAATATCGCCTTCGATGACCCGAAGCTTCGGGTCGTTGGGCATCCTGCACCCGTACCAGAGCTTGTCGTAGACGGTGACGTCGTAGTCTTTGGCCAGCAGACGCGGGGTCAGCTGATGCCCAACGTAGCCGGCGCCGCCGGTGATAAGAACGTTCATGCGATCGCTACTCATCTCTCGTTACAGGATGGGTTGTTGACGGGACGAAGGTCGGTGTGGCGCCTAAGCGCTGACGAGACGGTCGGCCAGCTCGATGGAATAGCCGGCGGCAGCCGCGTCCTTGTAGAACATGCTCACGGTCTCGCGGGAGTAGACGTCGAGATCCTTGCCGACGAGCGCCAGCTTCTTGAGCACGTCGGGCGTGACCGTAATGATGTGGCAGCCGATCTCGTCGGCCTGGAAGATGTTGAGAAGCTCGCGCGGGCTCGCCCACAGCAGCTCCGCCTTGGGTGCGATTGGCGAGAAGCTCGAGCGCCTTGCGCATGTGCGGGACCGGATCGCGGCCGGTGTCGGCGATGCGGCCGGCGAACACCGACACGACGGCCGGCACTTTCTCCGACAGAGCCTCGCCGACGCGCTTGACCTGGTCGAGCGTCATGATGGCGGTGACGTTGAGCTTGACGCCGGCGTGCGACAGGCTGGCGATGAGCGGACCGGCGAAATCGCCGCGCGTGTTGGTGACCGGGATCTTGACGTAGACGTTCTCGCCCCAGGACGCGATCTCGCGCGCCTGCGCTTCCATCGTCGCGAAGTCGTCGGCGAAAACCTCGAACGAGACCGGCCGGTCGCCGATGATCGCCAGAACGTCGTGCGCGAACGCCTTGTAGTCGGTGACGCCGGCAGCGCGCATCAGCGTTGGATTGGTCGTGAAGCCCTTCACGTCAGGGTTCGCCGCGAGCTTGCGAATGCTCTCCAGATCGGCGCCGTCGGCAAAGACCTTGGTTTTTAGATTGTTGGCGCTTGGCGCGGTCATGGTCCCCTCCCGTCCCTCTCGCCGGAGAATCAGTGCAGCCGCCTCCGGCAACGACCCAGCGAACATATCCGAACTCAATCCCGGCCCGGGCGGATGGATGCCCGCAATCCACGAAAATCGTCATACAACCCGCAGCGCGTCCGGCGCCGACATCGCCGGCGCGATCGCCGATCATGTAGCTGGCAGCGAGATCGATGCCGTGCTCGGCGGCGGCGGCGCGCAACATGCCGGGCTTGGGCTTGCGACAGTCGCAGTTATCCTCGTTCACGTGCGCGCACACCTTGATGTCGTCGACCGGCAAACGCTGCCGGATCTCATCGTTCATCGCCTCGACGACGTCGCGCGGCGTGCGCCCTGTGGCGATGTCGGGCTGATTGGTGACGACCACCAGCTTGAACCCGGCGCGCTTCAGCCGCTGCAATGCGAGCTCAATTCCCGGCAGGAAGCGAAAGTCCTCCACGCGCGTCGGCGCGACGGGACGGCCGTCCCGCAGCATGTTCTCGTTGATGACGCCGTCGCGATCGATGAAGACTGCGCGTGCTACCATTTAGTCGCCTTGATCTGCAGCTTGGGATGCGACACGAGGCAGTGCCAGACAACGGCCTGGAACGCCTCCGCGTGCGGCGTGACGCGCTGCTCGGCGACGGTCGGCACGACGACGACGACATCGCCCACCTCCTTGGTGTAGCCGCCGTCGCGGCCGACGATGCCGAACACCTTCATGCCGCGCACCTTGGCCTCTTTGAGTGCGGCGACGAGGTTGGGGCTGACGTTGCGCTCCAGGTTCCCGCCGCCCACGGAAAGCACGAAAATGGCGTCTTTTGCGGTGGCGCGGCTCACCTTCAGCCACTCCGCGAACACCGTATGCCAGCCCTCGTCGTTGGTGCGCGCGGTCAGCTCGGAGACGTTGTCGGTGGGCGCATACGTCTCGATCCCGCACAGCTTGCGGAAATCGTTGACGGCGTGGCTGCAGTTGGCCGCGCTGCCGCCGACGCCCAGCAGAAACAGGCGCCCGCCGTTGTCGCGAACCTGCGCGAGCTCGTCGGCCAGCGTCTCGACGGTTTGCAGCGAAATCTGCCGCGCAATCTCGGCGACCTCGTCAAAGAAGACCGACGCGTGACCCGGCGTTTGCTCCGGCGTCTTTGCGACCAGTTCCACACCAGTGGCTGAGTGCATCGTGCCTCTTCCTCCGTGGCTCGAGGTTCACAAAACGAGCAAGCGCCGACGCGTGCACTGACTGAACGTTTTGCTCGCGTTTTTTCGCATAGGGCATTTTTCATTCACGCGTGCAAGGCGACCTTCCTGCGCTCGACGCGGCCGCACGCGGCGCTTTGTGACCGACGGGGCACAGACCCACAGCGAACAACATTGTGGTCAAGGCGCGCACCGACATGCCGCGGATTGAAATACCGCGATTCTTGCGGGCTCCGGCAGTCGCATTGTTGCGATCACGCCACC
>CAVZNR010000014.1:0-8445 GCA_963776675.1 uncultured Alphaproteobacteria bacterium
GCACCCAAACTGTACTTTTTCATTGACCTACTCCCGTCTGCTTACTTTGTGATGGCGACGCAACGCACAAGAGCCGCCTACTCCCTACAAAACCCGATGCATACTTCGATCACTTGCACCCACACTTCGAACGCTTGTACAGCGGCGGCCATCAGACCGAACTCACCGCTCGGGGAATGACAATAAGCAGGAATTGTATGCACAGGAAACGGGCTGTGTGCCCAAAGTGTCGGAATCCGGATGCGTTGTGACCAATCCGCAACGTCGCCCGATGTGCTAATAACGCTTTGAAATATAATAATTATCCTTGTCTTATGACGCCAATGTGCTCTCTGAATATCCCCAACTGTCTTCCCCCGAGCACTTGCTTCGAAACGAATCAAGCGGCGCTAACCGCGCGTTAAGGGCTCATTGCGCTGCGTTTTGCTGGCGCTTGCGGCGCGTCTGGATGAACTCACGCGAGACGAGGGCCAGCAGGATGACCGTGAACGCCATGGAATGGGTCAGAGCACGGTGGCCGGGCGGTCGGCGAAGGTCTGCTCCACAAAGTGATGGAAGAAGGGAGGCTGAAAGCGCTCGGCCTGTCCGTACAGGGCGCGATACTGATCGAGAGTGGCGTCGAACAAGTAGGCGTTGGTGAGCGCGTTGCCGCTGATCCACTCGAACATTGCCACGCCCCCGAGCGCGAACGCCCGCGCGATGAAATTCAGGCTCTTGACCGCCTCGTCGTAGATGAAGGGCAGGGCGAAGATGGCGATGTTCACCGTGACGAAGAACTGCCACAGGAAATCGATCTGAGATCGAAGGGCCGGTCTCGATCAGCGTCGCCTCCTGGATCATGGCGGATCCCCACTTAAGACAGCGCGGCCCTTGCCTTGGTTGTCCGTGCGGTGTGTGCTGTGCAACTCAGACAATATGTGGCGAATGTGACCGAAGCCCGGATGCGCCGCGGCGTCCCACGGCGGCCTGGCGTGTCTTCCCCCTCGCCATGTCCCTGCCATTTGACGCGCATAGAAAGCAGATGCAACTCACTTGCCGGACGGGGGAACGTGGACTAGATTGTTGCGGCGCAAAAAGCGCCGAGAAGATCGCGGGCGGTCCGCTGCAAATGGACCGAGTTCAGCGACGCGTGGTGGAAGCACGATTGTTGAGGGGCGTGCACCCAACCACACTCGAAATGTTCCGGGAAGGACCACCGAGAAGGGACTGGTGAGGCATTTCTAAAGGGATTTCGCGCCAGAGCCTTCGCTCTGCAGCGTGAGATTTCGGTGGAAGTGAACGCCAGGGGTGCATTGCGCGTTCAGGTCCGGCGACGCGACGCTTGAAGGCACGGAAAGCAGCACAGATGGTAGATGCGCGGATGGATCGCCGTGCCGTCCTCACGGGGACGGGCGCGGCGCTGCTGGCGGTGAGCGCTCGCGGCGCGGGCGTGATTTCGCACGCGCATGCGTCCCCGACGTTCGATACAACCAAGAGCTTCGGCGCGACCCACGTGCAAAACCTTGCTGAGCAGCTTGCCGCGCAGCCTTTTTCCAAGCCCTCGGCGACACTGCCGCCCTCGTTCCAGCACGTCTCTTACGACCAGTATCGCGACATCCGATTCCGCACCGATCAAGCGATCTGGCGCGGCGAGAAGGTCGACTTCGAGCTACAGTTGCTGCCGCTCGGCTGGCTGTTCGATGTGCCCGTTGAGATCTGGCTGGTCGACAACGGCCAGGCGAAGCGCGTCAAGGCCGACAAGAGCCTGTTCTCGTTCGGACCGTTGCTGGGGGCCGTGGAAGAGGGCGCGCCTTACGGCTTCTCCGGCTTTCGCGTGCACGGTCCAATCAACCGCTCCGACTACTTCGACGAGTACTTGGTCTTCCAGGGCGCCAGCTACTTCCGCGCCGTCGGTCGTGGGCAGACCTATGGATTGTCGGCGCGCGGGTTGGCGATCAACACGGCGCGTCCCGGAGGCGAGGAGTTTCCCATCTTCCGCGCGTTCTGGATCGAGAAGCCGAAACTCGGCGCCCGCACCATCACGGTGCACGCGCTGCTCGACAGCGTCTCCACCACAGGCGCCTTCCGCTTCGAAGTCGAACCGGGTGAGACGACGATCATCGATGTGGATGCAACGCTCTATCCGCGTCGAACGCTGACGCACGTCGGCCTCGGGCCGCTCACCAGCATGTATTTGACCGGGCCTGGGCATCACCGCGTCGATCATGATTTCCGTCCTGCCGTGCACGACAGCGACGGGCTCGCCATCTACAACGGCAACGGCGAGTGCATCTGGCGGCCACTCACCAACCCGCGCACACTGCAGACGAGCGCCTTCATGGACCGAAGCCCCAAGGGCTTCGGCCTGTGCCAGCGCGCGCGCACCTTCCGTGACTACGAGGATCTGGAGGCGCGCTACGAGCGCCGGCCTTCGGTGTGGATTGAGCCCAAGGGCGCCTGGGGCACGGGATACGTCGAGCTGATCGAGATCCCGACCGACGAGGAGATCCACGACAACATCGTTGCCTACTGGAAGCCCGCCATTCCGCCGGAGCCCGGCAGCGTGTTCGCCTACGCCTACCGGATGCACTGGACCGACGACATTCCTCTTGCCTGGGCCGGCGCCCGCGCCGTTTCGACGCGGGTCGGCGAGGGAAAGAAGGAAGGCACGAGCCTTTTCGTTGTCGACTTTGCCGGGCCGGCGCTGGCGGACGGCAAGCTGCCCGTCGCCGCCGTCACCGCCAATCCCGGCCGCGTTAATAATGTCGCCGTGCACGCCAATCCCGAGATCGAGGGCGTGCGCGTCAGCTTCGAGCTCGACCCCGCGGGAACGGAACTCAGCGAACTTCGTTTGGCGTTGAGGCTCGCTGATCAGCAGATTTCCGAGACCTGGCTCTATCGATGGACAAAGGCATGAGCGAGCTTACCGTTGCCGGCCAGCGCATCGGGCGTATTCCCGATGCGAGCAGTCTCGAATGGCTTCCCGGAGAGGCCCCCCTCGAGATGCCGGACCAGGATTTTGCCAAGCGGGGGCACGCGCGTCGCGTGCGTCGCGGCTACTGGATTCCGCGCGCCGCGCTGTTCGCCGGCACTTTCATTATCACCGCCGCCTTCGCCTACGAGCTCTACGGTGTGCTGGGCTTGGAGCAGCTGACGCCCATCCAGCTTCTCTTCCTCGTCCTGTCGACGATCGCTTTCGGCTGGATTGCGCTGGGCTCGCTCAGCGCTGCCTTAGGGTTCCTGCCGCTGTTCTCGGGCGAGAAGGTCGATACCATCGACCTTCCACCGGCCGAGGCCGCCCTTACCGCGCGCACGGCCCTCTTGTTTCCCGTCTATCACGAGGTGCCGGCCCAGGTTGCGGGCACGGTGCAGGCGATCGCGCTCGAGCTGCAGTCGATGGGCCGCAGCTCCGCTTTCGATGTCTTCATCTTGTCGGATACGCGGGATGCGGGCGACAGCGCCCTGGAGGAGGCCGCCTTTGCGCCGCTCGCGCGGCGCCTACGGGGCATCGTTCCGGTCTATTACCGCCGCCGACGGGAAAACCACGGGCGCAAGTCCGGCAACATCAAGGACTGGGTGCGCCGCTTCGGCGGCGCCTACGATCATTTCGTCATCCTCGACGGCGACAGCGTCATGTCCGGCACGACGCTCGTGCGCCTCGCGCTCGCCATGCAGCGCGACGAGAGAGCCGGTCTCATCCAAACGGTACCGCGTCTGACGGGGGCCGTGACGCTGCTTCAGTACCTGCAGCAGTTCGCATCCAATGTGTATGGTCCGCCGGTTGCGGCCGGACTCGCGTTCTGGCACCGCGACCAGGGCAACTATTGGGGCCACAACGCCATCATTCGCACCAAGGCGTTCGCGGAGGCTGCCGGTCTGCCGACTTTGCCGGGGCCCGCTCCGTTCGGCGGCGACATCCAGAGCCACGACTTCGTCGAGGCCGTGCTGTTGCAGCGCGCCGACTGGGGCGTGCACATTGTTCCAACCGTCGAGGGCTCGTACGAGGGGCAGCCGCCGACGCTGCCCGACGTCATCGCGCGCGACCGGCGCTGGGCTCAGGGCAACCTGCAGCACCTTTCCATCGTGCCGGCGTCCGGGCTGACCCTCATGGGCCGCGTCCATCTTCTGATGGGGGCGACCTCCTATCTCATCTCGCTCGTGTGGGCGGCCTCGCTGATCGTCGGCGTCGTGCTGGCCCTGCAGGGCCAGCAGTTGATCCCGAGCTACTTCATAGACAGACGGACGCTGTTTCCCGTGTGGCCGGTGATCGATCCAGGCGCGGCCTTGCGGCTTCTGTTCGCAACCATGGCGATCGTGCTGCTGCCAAAAATTTTGGGACTCATGCTCGAGGTGAAGCGTGCGCAATACGCCCGCGAGCCCATGGGAAGTTCACGCGCCGTGCTGGGAGTCGTGATCGAGACGATCTTCTCTATCCTTTTGTCTCCGATCCTGATGGTCACGCAGACGGTCGCGGTTTTCCAGGTGCTGATCGGCCGCGATTCCGGCTGGCGCCCGCAGTCGCGCGACCGCCACGGCATGAGCTTCATCGACGCGCTGCGGTTCCACTATCGGCACATGTTGCTCGGCGCAGTGTTGGCGCTCGCGTGCTGGGAGGCCTCGGCGCAGATCGTTGCCTGGATGTTGCCGGTGATTGTCGGCCTGCTGCTCGCGGCACCGCTGTCCTGGCTGACGGCCCGGCCTGCGAGCCCGATTTTGCGCTCGCTGCTTTCTACGCCCGATTGCCGCTGTACGCCGGCCATCGTCGAAAGCACCAACCGCGCGCGCGGCGAGTGGGCGCTCGCGGCTTCGGAGCCCGATGGTCTCAGCCGGGCGCCGCGTGCGGCCTGAGCATCGCGCAGTCGCTCGCTTAGTCTTTGGCGGGCGGCGCACTCGAGCGACGGAAGGCTTCCGCCAGCATGTCGCGCGCACGGATCGGCGGCGCGGCGATGAAGGGCAGCGGGCGACAGACTTCGACCGCGGTCGCTCCCACGCGTGAGGTCAATGCGCCGTTGAACGCGCCTTCGCCGAGCCGGCGTGACAGGCGGCGCAACAGGTCCTGACCGAGAAACTGCCCCAGCAGATCGTCGGTGAGCGCCACGCCCCCGGTCGCGATGATGTGCCCGACGACCATACGGCCTAAGCGCAGTGCGCCGAGCAGGCCTGGCCGTCCGCCGTAGAGCCCGGCGATCGCGCGCATCATGCGCAGGTTCTCGATCAAAACGTAAAGCATCGCGATCCAGGCCATGGGGCTGATCGCGGTCACCATGCCGATGCGCTTGGCGGCGGCGAGCACCGTGCGGCGCGCTTCCTGGTCGAGCGGCACCATCAGCTCGAGGTCGGCGAGTGTCAAAAGCTCGCCTGGAGTGAGAACAGCCGCCTCATGCTCGGAGAAGCGCGCGAGCGGCCAGGCGAGGTCGGCGCGGCTGGAGAGGATCGACTTCAAGTGACCTACGGCACGACGCTCGCGCGCGAGGTCCTTGTCGTTCAATGCTTCGCGCACCTCCGACCTCAGGTGGCTCAGCCGCGCCAGCCGAAACAGGCCGATGATCTCGCGCAAGATCAGCACCAGTGCGGACAGGCCAACGAGGCACAGCAGCGCAAAGGCGAGCCAGCCGACCCAATCCTGCCGCGCCAGCGCCACCTCCACGTAGCGCGTGAACCACATCACGGTGGCCAGCGCCACGAGGCTCGCTAGTCCCGACATGAGCATCGCGCCCCAACGGATGCCGCGCGACAGGTCGGCAAACGTCGGGCGCACGCTTGTGCGCGCCGTGACCTGGCGCCCGCGGCGTGCGGCCAGCGGCGCCTCCGCGCCCATCGGCGCGCCGGTGGCTGTCGTCTCCGCGCTCTCGTCGAGGGCGGGATCGTCGAGCGCGAAGGCGCGCGGCTTGCGGGTGTCGCGGTCGTGTTTCATGCGAGCCAGTCCCCCAGCAGGAACTCAAGAGCGCGATCGAGGCGAATGTGGGGTAGGGCAGGGGCCTCGCCGTCCACTCCCGGCGGGAGCACGCGCGGCGGACGGAAGCGTACGAAGTGCAAACCCGCCGGTGGAGCGCCGGGCGCCAGCGCGGCACGGGCATCCTCCGGCAGATCGCCGGGGAATACGGCGGATTCTTCGCGGCCGTTGAACGTTCTGCCGTCGATGTGCTCGCCCGGCATAGGCACCCCGACAATGCAGGGGAGCAGCTCGCCGCCGACCTTGGCCTCCGCTTCGCGCGTGGCCCTGAGCGCGGCCAGCGCCTGCACGCCGACCTCCGCGCCGGTCGCGCTGGCGCGGCCCATGGCGCGCTCGGTGATCAGGCGCAGGATCGCTTCGAGCCGGTCGTGGCTCGAGGAATGGATGTGATCGGCCTTTGTCGCGGCAAACAAAAGCTTGTCGATGCGCCGGCCGATAAGGGCGGTGAGCCAGGAGCTGGTGCCGGTGCGGAACACGGCCAGCACGGCGTCGAGTGCGCGCTGCAAGTCGGCGACCGCCTCGCCGCCCTCGTTCAAGGGGCCGAGTACGTCGACTAGTACGATCTGGCGGTCGAGCCGGCTGAAATGGTCGCGGAAGAAGGGTCGCACGACGTGCGTCTTATAGCTCTCGTAGCGCCGCGCCATCATGGCGGCGAGCGACCCGCGCGGGAGGGAGCGGCGTCCGTCGAGGGGAAGCGGGCAGAACGTGAGCAGCGGCGAGCCTTCGAGGTCGCCCGGCATCAGGAAGCGCCCGGGTCCCGTCGTGTGCAGCACGTGGTTGGCGGCGCGCGCGGCTTTCAGGTACTCGGCGTAAAGGCGCGCGCCTTCGAGGGCGGCCTGCTCGTCCTTGCGTGCCAATGGATCGAGGCCGTCGACGAAGGCGAGCCACGCCTTGGCATGCGGCTCGCGGCGGGCGTCGCGGGCCTGCGCCACGGCCTCGGCCGACCAGGCCTCGTAGGTCTTCTCCATGAGCGGCAGGTCGATCAGCCACTCGCCAGGATAATCGACGACGTCGAGATTGAGGCGCGAGACGCCGAAGGCGCGGCGCAGCGCGCTGCCCGAGCGGTACTCGATGGTGATGCGCAGCTGGCTCAAGCGGCGCGTGCTTTCCGGCCAGTGCGGGGGATCGCGCCCCAGCGTGGCGAGGTGCCCCTCGTAGTCGAAGCGCGGAACCGCGTCGTCGGGCTGCGGCTCCAGATAGGCCCGCTCGATGCGCCCTTCGGCGTCGGCGAAGAAGAACGGCAGCCGGCCGCCGGAGACGAGGTTGCGGATGAGAGCGGTGATGAAAACCGTCTTGCCCGAGCGCGACAGGCCGGTGACGCCGAGGCGCAGCGTCGGCGTCATCATGTCGGTAATGAGCAGTCCGGCACGATGCAGGGCGTTGCGCGCTGTGTCGTCGATATCTGAAATAGGCAAGGGGACCTCGCAGGGGTCCCCTTAGCTAGTGCGAAGCGGGCGCCTGAGCAAGGCTGCGGGTCGGTCAGCC
This sequence comes from uncultured Alphaproteobacteria bacterium, assembly GCA_963776675.1. Lineage (GTDB taxonomy): Bacteria > Pseudomonadota > Alphaproteobacteria > Rhizobiales > Hyphomicrobiaceae > Hyphomicrobium_A. Next base: position 7,418 of record CAVZNR010000014.1, read on the forward strand.
GTAGAAAACGACGAGGATGCCGGCAGCCATCACCGTCATGCCCATGAGGACGATCAGGCCGCTGCGGACGAACTCTGCCAAGACACGCTCCATTGCGTCATAGGTTGTGAACGAGAACACTTTAGGCGCGAGGGATTGAACAATCGCTGAAGCTGCCCTTCATGCACCGTTCATGTTTCACGCCGCCGCCTGGTGCCGGGACCGAAGCGAAGCAGCATAGAGAGAACGGTCGGCGCTCCACTTTCCGTCGGTCCTGGCTGAGCCGCCGACGCTTCAAATACCCTACGACGATTTGCGTGTGAACTCGCGGAGCGGCGCCCATTTGGGCCCGCACCCGGTGAGCAATCTCGCCCCCGTGGCCGAGATGTGACTGTTTACTTTTTCGGCGCTGTCTCGCTCGACGCCTTGGGACTCGTCTCGTGCATGGCAATGGTAATGCGCCGCGAGCCGAGCTGCTCGTCGGATACCCAGGGCAAGGTGCGTGTGAACACGACAGGATCGGGCGCCTTGTGCCAATAGCGATCGATGACGTCGGGATGCGCCGGCACGGCCGTGTTCAGCGTCACCGTAAAGCGAAAATCGCCGGCGTCGTCCACCAGTCGGGGCAGCGGATTGCCCTGCGGATAAAAGCGCACGGTGTCCGAGAACGTCTCGCGCCCGGCGATGGAGAGCGGCGCGAACGAGCGGTTGGTGGCGGTTGGGTCGACCTGGTGCTCGCCCAACAGCGCGCTGTAGTAGCGCTTCGTCTTGTGGGTTTTCAGGTCCTCGACGTCGAGCTGCATGGAAAGAACAGTGCCCGTGCGCGCGCCTGCGTTGGTACAGGTGATCGGAATGGCGAACAGCTCGACGTCGCCACCGTTGTCGCGCGCGTAGTTGATGACGGGTGGCACGAAGACCTCGAGGTCCGCCGTCTTGAACGTCGAAGTCGAAGAGCGAGAAGGCTGAAATCACCAAGGCCACGGGCGAAATGATGGTGGCCTGCAGGCCGCCTTACCCCAATGCTGCGAGGCCGGCGGGCGTTGCGTCGT
>CAVZNR010000015.1:0-29804 GCA_963776675.1 uncultured Alphaproteobacteria bacterium
ACGACTCCTATCGCTATTCCATCGGACGCATGGTGGCCGAGGACGACGGCGATCTTCTCGTGTGGCTCGCCTCCTTCACGACCGACATCGGTCCGCCCTCGACGCGCATGCCGACGATCGTTCTGGGAACGCCGGGCATCCGCATGAGCCAGCCGCCCGCCGTCTTTATTCCCGTAGGCACCCCCGGGATCGACCACGCCGGAACCATGATCCGTTGCGACAACGTCGTATCCCTGCCGATGAAGGACCTCGGGCGATCACAACTTCCCCGCGCGGCCGACGTGCTCGCCGCTATCGAAAAAGCCATTTAAAGCGAGCCGCGCCCGATGATGATCAAGCTCACCGGTGGTAAGGTTTACGACCCCACCAACAACGTCGACGGCGAGGTGCGTGACATCTACGTCTCGGACGGCCGCATCATCGCCCCGGCCCCGGAAGCCCGCGTCGATAAGGAATACGACCTCAAGGGCCGCGTCATCATGGCCGGCGCCATCGACCCTCACACGCACATCGGCGGCGGCAAGGTCACCATCGCGCGCACGCTGATGCCGGAGGACCACTACAAGGACGAGGTCGCCCACACCGACCTCACCCGCGCCGGCACCGGGCACGCCTGCCCCTCGACCATGATCACCGGCTACCGCTACGCGGAAATGGGCTACACGGCCTGTTTCGAGCCGGCGATGCTGCCGGCCAACGCGCGTCAGGCGCATCTGGAGATGGGCGACACGCCGCTCGTCGACAAAGGCGCCTTCGTCATGCTGGGCAGCGACGACTTCATGCTGCGCCTGATGGCCGGCAAGCAGGACTTCTCGCTCATCAAGGACTACATCGCCTGGACCATGCACGCCGCTCAGGCGATCGCGGTCAAGGTCGTGAACCCCGGCGGCATCAGCGCCTTCAAGTTCAACCAGCGCAAGCTCGATCTCGACGAGAAGCACGCCTACTACGGCATCACGCCGCGCGACATCCTCTTGACGCTGTCGCGCGGGCTCGTCGAGCTCGGCGTCACGCACCCGCTGCACGTGCACGGCTGCAATCTCGGCATTCCCGGCAACGTCGAGACCACGCTCGCCACCATCAAGGCGGCCGAGGGCCTGCCCTTGCATCTGACGCACATCCAGTTCCACAGCTACGGCATCGGTGGCGACCGCCACTTTGATTCAGGGGCCGCGCGCATCGCCGAGCTGCTGGCCAAGAACCCCAACATCTCCATCGACGTCGGCCAGGTGCTGTTCGGGCAGACCTGCACCGCCTCGGGCGACAGCATGCGCCAGTACAATGGCGCCAAGAACGCCGACCCCAAGCGGTGGGTGGTCATGGATATCGAGTGCGACGCCGGCTGCGGCGTCGTGCCCTTCCGCTACCGCGACAAGAGCTACGTCCATTCGCTGCAGTGGGCCATCGGCCTCGAGACGTTCCTGTTGTGCGACGACCCCTGGCGCATCTTCCTCACCACCGACCATCCCAACGGAGCGCCCTTCTATACCTATCCGCACCTCATCCGGCTGCTGATGGACCGCGGCTTCCGCAAGGAGATGATGCTCAAGGTGGTGCCCGAGGCCCTCAAGAACAGCACGCTGCCGTCGCTGGACCGCGAGTACTCGCTCTTCGAGGTGGCGGTCATGACGCGGGCGGGCCCGGCGCGCAGCCTCGGCCTCAAGGACCGCGGCCACCTCGGCCCCGGCGCCTGCGCCGACATCACCGTCTACACCGACCTTGCCGACCGCGAGGCGATGTTCGCCAAGCCCGAGCTCGTCTTCAAGAACGGCGAGGTCATCGTACGCGACGGCAAGGTGGTCAAGGTCGTCCAGGGCGCCACCCACGTGGCGCGGCCCCAGTACGACAAGGCGATCGAGAAGCCCTTGAAAGAGTATTTCGACAACTATCACACGATGCGCATGGAGAACTTCAAGCTCAGCGATGAGGAGATCATCGAGGGCGGACGCGGCGAGATCATCGTGCAACCGACCAAGGCCAGAGTGTCATGAAGGTCAACGGCATCACGATCGACGATACGTTCGCCGAGGCCTTCGGCATGAGTGCCACCGGCGTTGTTATCACGGCCGATAGCGCCCGCTGGGCGCGTATAGCCGCCGTCACCATGTCGGGCTTCGGCACCTCCGTCATCGGCTGCGGCGCCGAGGTCGGCATCGACCGCGAATTAAAGCCCGAGGAGACGCCCGACGGGCGCCCGGGCGTGCGCGTGCTGCTGTTCGGCTTTTCGCCCGACGCGATCGGGCCCCAGCTCAAGAACCGCGTCGGCCAGTGCGTGCTCACGAGCCCCGGCTCGGCCTGCTACGCGGGCATCCAGTCCAAAACCAAGATCGGGCTCGGGCAGGGTCCGCGCTTTTTCGGCGACGGTTTCCAGACCGCCAAGCGTCTCGGCAAGGACCGCTACTGGCGCGTGCCGGTCATGGACGGCGAGTTCGTGATCGAGGAGAAGACCGGCGTCGTCACCGACGCGGTCGGCGGCGGCAATGTCCTGATCCTCGGCAGCGACCGTGTCGGCCTGCTCACCACGGCCGAGGCAGCCGTCGCTGCCATCGGCGACGTGCCGGACGTGATCACGCCCTTTCCCGGCGGCATCGTGCGCTCGGGCTCCAAGGTCGGCTCCAAGTACAAAGGCATGGTCGCCTCGACAAACGACGCCTTCTGCCCCACGCTGCGCGGGCGCGTCAAAAGCGAGCTGGGCCCCGACACCGTCGCCGTCTTGGAGATCGTGATCGACGGGCTGACGTCCGCCGCCGTGGCCGCCGCCATGAAGACGGCGATCAAGACCATTCTCAACACCGGGCCCTCCAAGGGCGTGACCCGCATCAGCGCCGGCAACTACGGCGGCAAGCTCGGCCAACACCACTATCACCTGAAAGATCTGCTGCCATGAGCGGTTTGACCTTCCGGCTCGGCGCCGCCCCCAACGAGCGCCTCGACCTTTCCAAGCTGACGCCCGCGCACCTCGCGCAGATGGCGGCGGGCGACATCGCCAAGCTCGTCGTCGGCACCACCAAGCGCGGCCTGACGGTCGGCGATCTGTTCAAGGTGTCGGGCAAGCCCGGCGACCGCGTCGTTATCCAGGGCGGCTCTTCGCGTCTCGACTACGTCGGCGCCGATCTCGCCGACGGCACCGTCATCGTCGAGGGCGAGGTCGGGATCTGCGCCGGCAGCTCGATGCGCGGCGGCAAGCTGGAGATCCGCGGCGATGCCGGACCCTGGCTGGCAACGGGCCTGTCCGGCGGCATGGTCACTGTGCAGGGCTCTTCCGGCGGCTTGATCGGCGGTCTCAGAGCCGGCGATCGCTTCGGCATGACGGGCGGCACCGTGGTTGTAGAGGGCGATGCCGGCGACCGCGTCGGCGAGCGCATGCGCCGCGGCACCATCATCGTGCGCGGCCGGTGCGGCGCCAATGCCGGCGCCCGCATGCTCGGCGGCACCATCTGGGCGGAGCAGGGCTTCGGCGTAGCGCCCGGCGTGCTCCTGCGCCGGGGGACCCTCATCGGCCCCTCCGTGGAGGCCATGCTTCCCACCTTCGCCGACTCCGGCAAACACGATCTCGTGATCTTGCGCATCCTTTCGCGCTATCTCAGCGCCACGCTCGGCCCCCGCGCGCCCCGCGCGCTTTCGGGCAGCGTGCGCAAATTTGCCGGCGATCTGGCGACGATCGGCAAGGGCGAGATCCTTATCACCGCCTGAACCATAAGCGACCGAAAGTCGAATGATCTGGTTCGCGCGCGCCCGACGTAACAATCGGCGTGTAAGCTGCGAATGATATAACGGCTGCTGTCCGCGCTTTCGGTCGGCATTTTACGCCAATTGAAGACGCGCGGCCGCGGTCCAACAACCTGAGGAACCTCGCATGATCGCGATTGTCATCTCAGCCTGCCTCTCCGGGGACCCCGGCGTGTGCAAGGACTACCGGATCCCGTTGGCAAACTCCGTGGATTCAAAACATTGCGTGACGGATGCACAGCCGCATTTCGCCAAGTGGGCGGCAGAGCATCCGGGTTGGAACATTGTTCGCTGGCGGTGCACGTCGTCCGACGTCCAGGACCTCTGATCGCAGGTTCTCAGCCCCGGCACGCGGCACTCGTCCCCCAAAAACGAACAAGAAGACGAATGGAGGAATGAAATGCGGCTCGGCCTCATCGCTTCGGCACTTGCGGGCGCTCTTTTGCTCGCCCCCACCGGCGCCCTTCGCGCCCAGGATATGATCGACCAGCTCGATCTCAAATCCGACGAGTTCACCAAGGCCGACATGACCCGCGACGATGTGCTGGCGGCGATTGCCGCCGCCGGCGACGGTGTCGCCGACCTGTCGGGAAAACGCCTCAACGGGCTTGATCTGTCCGGGCTCGATCTCAGGAAGCTCAAGCTGCAGTCCAGCCGCATCAATCATGCGAACTTTTCCGGTGCCAACCTCGATGGCGTGGTGCTCGACCAGGCGTGGGCGTTGGACTCCGATTTCACCAACGCGAGCTTCAAAGGCGCGCACCTCTTTGCCACACAGTTTCGCGACGCCAAGATGGACGGCGCCAATTTCGAAGGCGCGCGCATCGCCGCCGACTATTCGCGCGCCAGCCTGAAAGGCGCCAACTTCAAGGATGCCGATCTCTCCGCCGACATGAAGAACCAGTCGATGGGGCTGATGCGTGGCGCGTTCCGCTCGGCGAACCTGGAAGGCGCCAACTTCCAGAACGCCAACCTCGCCCGCGTCATGATGGAGTACGCCTCGCTCAAGGATGCCAACCTGCGCGATGCCAATCTGATGGGTAGCGAGCTCGCGGGTGCCGACCTGACCGGAGCTGACGTAACCGGCGCCAACTTCAACAACGCCGACGTGAACTCCACGCGCCTGTTGTCGCTGCGCGGCAAGGACGGCGCGCGCAATCTCGACAGCGTCAAGAACCTCGATCGGGCCTACGTCGACTAGGGCGTGCGCTACCTGCGCAGCAGCATGCTTACCTCGAGCACGAACTTCTGCCGGATGGCGCGGCCGAAGTCCGAATAGCCGTTGGCCGGCAACACGAAGGAGCCGGGGCCGCCTTTGACGTTGTCGCGAAACCACTCCTCCAGCGGCGCCCCCTTCTGCTCATCGGGCAGATAGGAGAGCGTCGGCGCGGCGCCGGGCACCACCGCCTCCTCCCCGTTACCTTCCAGGATCGGCAGGCCGTTGACGGTGACGCCGTATTTGACGAGCTCGTCGCGCAGGGCCTCGACGGGCTCCTCCTCGTTGCAGTTGTCGCGCCCATCGCCCGAGATATCGAGCACGACCTTGGCCGCCTTGGCGGGGATCTGCGGCGCTACCTTGTCCGACACGAAGCGCATCATGCGCGACATGCAGGTGAACTCGCCGCTCTGGCGCGGCAGCTTACGCACGCGCTTGGCCAGCGCTTTCGCCTCGGCGGCGTTCGAGATGTAGGTCCACGGCAGCGTGATAGAGGGACGATCGGCCCAGGTGACCATCGAAAACAGGATCCCGCCCTTGGCACCGCCGATGATCGCCTGGATCACCTCGGGGTCCTCCAGCGCCTGCGCGATCCCCTCCATCTGCAGACGATAGCGCTCCTCGTCGACCGAGTTCGACACATCGACGGCGACGACGAGCGCGGTGTCGACGTCCTCGGCGCCGGCCCCCGTCTGCACCGCACCCGCCAGAGCCGCCAGCCCCACCATTGCAGCGACGAGAAGCAGGGTCCCCCAGCGCCAGGCCGGGGCCAGGAGCGGGGATATGTGCTCGTTTTCGTTGCCGCGTGGCATGGCTTTTGTCAGCCCTTTGACCTTCATGCATGGCTCCTTGCACCCTCGCCATAACCATATGCCGGCCCGGCATGGCGCGTCACCGAGACAATAGAGCAAGCGCGCCCGCGGGGGTAACCCGCGCCGGGGAGGATAATTTCGTTGACCGGCATCAAGGCCGACCCGCCGCGGCTGACGAAGATAGCCGACGCACCGCGCGCCAAGTCGCGATCAATTAAGACTTGCCGCGCAACATGACCGCCAGGAAGTGGAGAGACGAGGCGATGTACAAGCATATCCTGATCGCAAGCGACGGATCGGAGCTGGCCGCCAGAGCCGTCGACCAAGGCCTGACGCTCGCCAAGTTGCTCGGCGCCAAGGTAACCGCAGTTACCGTCACCGAGCCCTGGACGGCCGCCGTCTCGGGCGAATGGGCGGTCGCCTTTCCGGTCGAGGAATATGAAAAGGCCGCCGCGGCCAACGCCGACAAGATCCTCAAGCAAGTGAGCGAGACGGCCGCCCGCATCGGCGTCGCCTGCGAGACGGTGCACATCAAGGATCAGTTCGCCGCCGAAGGCATCGTCGAGGAGGCCAAGACCCGCTCTTGCGATCTCATCGTCATGGGCTCGCACGGACGGCGCGGAATTGCGAAGTTCGTGCTGGGCAGCCAGGCGAACCGCGTGCTCACGCACTCCACGGTGCCGATGCTGATCGTCCGCTAGCGCGGCCGTCAGGCACTCCGGTCCGAGCGCATCCTCTCTTCGGGATGCGTTTCGAGGAAGTGCCGCAGCGCGGCGAACAACTCCTGCGCATGCGCACGGTCGCCGCGGTGCAGGGCGGCGCGGATGTCCTCCACGATCATCGTGTGGATCTTGTCGGTTCCGTGCCTCTGCTTGAGCAGATACTCGGCGAGCGCCGCAGCGGCAATCTCGGGCACGTGCTCATGCTCGGCGATCGCGAGAACCTCCGCTTCCGACAATCCGCAGAAGGCGATGCAGTCTTCGAGCGTCAACATGGCGCGCTCCTTCGCCGGGCTCATGCCGGCTCTGTGAAGCCCAACCGCAGACGGCAGCGCCAGCCTGTCCCGGCAAAGCGTCACAAAACTGACATGATCCCCGGTGCCGGACATTGATTTGGCTCAAGCGCCGCACGCCATGAGACACCGTCCGCAAAGGCAGGCGAAACGCCGTTTTTTCCTACTGATATCGGAACCGCGCAATTACGGCGGGTCTCGCCGCGCTCAGGGCTTACACGGCGAGCCGCGCAGCGGACGACCGTTGGCGAACCGCACGTCGATCGCAGTGCCTGCCGGCACGGCCCCTGCCAGGGTCAACTCGAAGCCCGCGTCCGCCGGCAAACCGTGCTCCGTGAGATCGGGTCTTATCGTATTTGTGAACGTACCGACCAGCGGCGCACCGTCGATGCTCGCTGTGACGCTGACTGCGGTGCCTTGCGCCACCGCCCAGCCGACAAGCTTTCCGCCGGTGCAGGCGTCGACGAAGCCCAGGTAGTCGTGGAGGAACCGTGCATCGCGCAGCGACACCGCCTCGAGCCCAAAGACCGGGGACAGCGGCGGCTTGCCGGCGAACGAGAACGTGAGCTGCGCGGCCGTGCTCTTGTTGAATGCCGCCGCCGGCACGATGAAGCGCCGACGCAAATTGCGCGCGTCCCCACGCAACAGCCAGCGCCCGAGCTCGACATCGTTGAATTGCACGATCACCGTCTGCTCCGGCTGGCCCTTGGCAAGGCGCGCGCGCGCCTCGACCAGAAGCTCCACGTCGCCGCGCGAGGGGCCGTCGAACCCGAGCATCATCGAGGCGGTGCCCGCGGTCATCCAACGACCCCACGCCTGCGGACGGCTCCAGCCCTTGTCCATGGTGCTGGTCACACCGTGATTGTCGGCGCGCACGTTCAGGTTGACCGGTTGCGGCTCGGTGCCGATGTCGTCGTGCGCCGTCGGCACAAGTCCCATGGCGAACCCGCCGACAAGGCCCCCGGCGAAGCACAGAACCAGGATCTTGCGCACGCGCCAGGTCTTGCGCATCCATCCCCACAGGGGTGACCACACATCGGCGACAGAGCCAACGCGCAATCCCGAGGCATGGGCCATGATCCAGGTCTGCGCCCGCTTCATCAGGATCTGCATCTGCGCCCGCACTGCAGCGCCCCGGCGCTTCGGCAGCTTGGCCAGATAGGCGGAGAGCGATTGCCAGTAGCGGTTGCTGCCGCCTGCAGCTGGGGCCGCCGTGGCGAGGGGCGCCGGCAACGCGCGCTGCGGCGGCGCCGGCACAGGAACGAGCGCCGTTCCGCTCGGAGCTGGCTTCACGACGAGCAGCGCGGCAAGCAGGCGCTTGAGCCGCTTGTTCTCCTCTTCGATCTCGTGGAGGCGGCGGATTTCGGAGGGCTTCAAGCCAGCGTACTTCGCGCGCCAGCGATAATAGGTTTGGGGCGTGATCCCAGCCTTGCGGCAGGTGCCATCGATGGATGCGCCTCGCGCAACCTGCTCGAGCACGAACGCAATCTGCTGCTCGGTAAACCTCGAGTGCTGCATACGCTAACTCCCCCCGCCAGCAGCAATTTCCGACGAGGCACTCCCACACGCCGGCCCAACACCCGGCTAAATCCCCGGCCCGGGGCCGCACACCCTATACTCGCGAGTATACTATCGCCGTTGGCAACTTCGAGCGAGGGGTCACAGCCACAGATTGGCCGACTGTCGGCTCCACGGCCACAGTGGCCGCGCGGACACCCCACAAACTTGTAAAACCCCTGGAAAATCAAACGCTACCCTCCGAGGAACACGCCCCGCCGTGACCACATGACGAGCGCGTTCGGTCGGTGCTGCTAGGACGCCGGCGGCACCGCGAGCACGTCACACTGAGCCTCGGTCAGCACCCATTGGGCCACGCTGCCCAGGACCGCGTGCTCGAGCGCGCCGCGCGCGTGCGTGCCGACCACGATGAGGTCCGGCTTCGTCTCCTCGGCGCAGGCCAGGATGACGTCCTCCGCCCATCCGCGCGCCACCACGGGAACGATCGCCGCAAGGGCCTTACCGTGCTCCGGGCCAAGCTCCTCGCCGACCTCGTCGAGGAACCCCTTGAGCGCCAGGCGGCGCGTTTCCGCCGCCGCCTCGCGCGCCTGCGCATCGCCACCCAAGAGCGAGTGCCCTCCGCTACCATAGGCCGTGACCACCGTGATGCGTGCGGTCGGGAACCACTGCACTGCGCTCGCAACGGCACGGCGCGAGGCGGGAGAGAAATCCGCTGCGACGAGCACGTTGGCATATGCGCCTTGGGGAGCGGAGCGCACCAGCAGCACCGGCAAGCCTCCGAGACGCAACACGCGGTCGGCGGTCGTCCCCAGCATGTCCTGCATCAGGCTGCTCGGCCGGTGCGTGCCGATGACGATGAGGTTTGCGTGCGTCTTCTTCGCCTCGGCGATAAGCGTCTCGTAGTCGCGTCCGCGCACGCCGACGGTCTCGACGTGGGCCGCACCATCCGCGCGCGCCCTCGATGCCAGATCCTGCAGCACTTCCTGCGCGTAGCTTTCGTGCACGCTCGCCACCTGGCTGGGAAGCGCGTCGCTCGTCACGTGCACAAGCGTGAGCGGGCCGCCGGTCGATCGCGCCAGCTCGACCGAGCGTGCGAAGGCGGCACGGCTCCTCTCGGTGAGGTCGATCCCGGTCAGCACCTTCAGATGTCTGTCGGCCGGCGCCGCGTCCATCGACAATCTCCCCGCAGCTTTTCTCGTTAGACCGCCATCACCGCACCCAGGTGCTCCGGCAGCTCATGGACCGGCGTCTTGGTCAGGTCCTTGTCCAGCTCGGCGTAGACCGCGGCCTTGACGTGCGCCGACAGCGCCGAGCGCAAGTCGCCGAGCGTCACCGGCGGCGCCACGAGGACGACGCGGTCGTAGGCCTTGGCGGCCAGCCGCTCATCGAGCATGGCCGCGAGCCGCTCGGAGAACGCCCGCTTCAATTCGCGATGGGGATCGTGGTGCGGCTGGATCGCGTGGCGCGTCTCGCCGACAAACTCGTGCGTACGGCCCGGCTTGTCGCTCGTGAGCTCCCGGTCGGGCCGATGGTCGGAGTCGAACTCCGTCCCCGCAACCGCCTCGATGCCCTTGCCGGGCCCGTGGTTGGCGAAGATGCGCGCCCGCGCGCCGTCTGCAATCAGGATCCAGGTGGTCGTGGGCTTCATGTATGTCTCCGCTTCCTTGGTAGGTCTCGGTTCGAGCTATTTGGGGCCGGCAAGTCTCGGCGAGAAGCCTCACCAGACAATTGACGCACATCAATCGATTGGGCGTACATGGTGTCAGACCCGAAGGGTCACACACCGTCTCTCATAGCACGTCAGCGCAAGCGCCGCCCGAAGGCCAGAATCGCCGCCAGCGGCACGAAAAAGCCGATGGCGATGGCCCATATCATAATGTAGGGCAGGTTCTCGTAGGCGCCGCGGCTGACCACGAAGATCTCGTTCAAATACTTCGTTTGCAGCGCGCCTGCGACCAGCGCCAGGTTCATCAAGGACGCCATGAGCGCAAACCAGGTCGCGCGGCGGCCGGCCGGCGCGTAGATGGCGCACAGCGTCAGCAGCGGGATCATGCTGAGCTGCGCGAACGGCGAGGACACTGCCGTGTCGACGATGGCGATGGTGCGCGCGCCAAAGCCGAACACGCGCTCGGTCCAATCGCTTAGGCCCAGCGTCAGGCCGAGACCCGGCAGCGACAACAGCGTGGTGAGCACCGTCAGCCACAACAGCACGACGGCGACGGGCCGGCGCGTGATGGCGTCGGAGAAGAGCCACATGCCCAACAGCGCCAGCCCCGCCCCGATCTGGGCGAGTGTCCCCTGGAAGGCCTCGTCGAAGCCCAAGACGTCGATCACGAACCAGGTATAGCCCTGCCCTACGGCCGGCGAGGCGCGATAGACGAAGATGATGACCGCGGCGTAGAAGATCGTCTTTTTTGTCGTCTGGTCGAGATCGCCGACGACGCGCCACAACATCGCGCACACGACCACCATCGACACGACGAAGACGATCTCCTGGTTGAACGGAATATCGGTGCCCGCGAGCGTCAGCACGAAGGCGCCGTAAACGAGCCCGCCGCCGAGGATGCGCCAGTCGATGGGAAGCTGCTCTACCGGTTTCAGGCTGATCAAGAGCGCCCCGCTCACCGAGATGACGGGGATGACGAGCCCCAGCAGGAACACGGTCGAGTAGGCGTAGATCGAGGCGATCCAGCCGGCGAGCCCGGCCACCAAAAAGATGCCGAAGGACAGCGACAGCCGCCCCAGCACCTGCACCATGCCGAGCTCGCGGTCGACCACGTCCTTGTCGCGCGGTGTCCCGTCCGGGTTCTCGCGCTCGACCACCTCGGTGCTCATGGCGTCGGCCGAGACGTCCTGGATGACGACGCCGAGCACGCTCGAGAAGGCACCGAGACGGTAGAGCATCTCCGGACTTGCGAAGTGGAGCCAGCCGCCTGCCGCACCCGCGAGCAGGATCAGGCCCAGCGCGATGAAGCTCGCGCCGATGAACACGTAGGCGCGCCGCTGCGAGCCGAAGATCGGCACCGAGTCGACGAGCTCGCCGAACACCATCTTCACCGTCCACGGCAACGTGAGCCACACGTTCAAGGCCGCGAGCTCCGCGGGGCTGAGCGTGAGCGACTTCTTGATCCAGAAGCTTTCCGCCACCGCGATGAGGCCCAGCGCGCCGTAGGCGAAGTAGACCATCATCAGCGGCAGGTAGTTGGGCCGGAAGGCGCGGATCGGATTGAGCAGCGCGTCCTCGAGCTGTGCAATCAGGTAGTCGCGGCTCCAGACGTCGGCTGCGGCCATCAGGCGGGCTCCCTGGCGTAAGGTTGCGGCGATATAGTCCTGGAAGGGGGGCACCCGTCCAGTCCCGGATCGGGCAGCTAAGAATTTCCTCGCACCATTTCGGAGGAGACACCGTTGGAGGACTCTCGCGCGGATGCGCCGTCGCCACGCGACCAGCCGCAGCTCAAACGCTCGCTGGGGCTCCCGCTCGCCATCCTCTATGGGCTGGGTGTGACGATCGGCGCCGGCATCTACGTGCTGATCGCGCCGACGGCGGGGCGTGCCGGCATGCACGCGCCCTTCTCGTTTCTGCTGGCGGCACTCGTCATGGCACCGTCGGCGGCGTCCTTTGCCGAGCTGGGCTCGCGCCTGCCCTTCAGCGCCGGCGAAGCCACCTACGTGCGCGCCGGCCTCAAGTCGGACGTGCTCGCCTTCATCGTCGGCCTGCTCGTGGTGGCGTCGGCCGTCATCTCGGCGGCGACGGTGAGCCGCGGCAGCGCCGGCTACATCAACGTGTTCCTCGACATGCCCTTCAACGGCATCGTGGTCTGCGTCGTGTTGTTGATGGGAGCGATCACGGCATGGGGAATCCTGGAGTCGGTGACGATTGCCGGCGTGATGACCCTCATCGAGATCGGCGGCCTCCTGATGATCGCGTTCGTCGGGGCGGCCAACGTGCCCGACCTCGCCGCGCGTCTGCCCGAGGCCTGGGAGGGCTTGGGAAGTGCGGCCGCCTGGTCTGGCGTCTTGAGCGCGGTGCTGCTCGCCTTTTTCGCCTTCAATGGCTTTGAGGGCCTCGCCAACATTGCCGAGGAGGTGAAAGAGCCCGCCCGCACGCTGCCGCGCGCGATTTTTCTCACGCTGTTCCTCGTCACGCTGCTCTACGTCGTCGTCGTCTGGGTGGCGCTCATCGCCGTCCCACACGACGAGCTTGCCGCCAGCACCGCGCCGCTGAGCCTGGTGTTCGAGCGGGCGACCGGCGGCTCACCCACCATCATCACAGCCATCTCCATCGTCGCCACCATCAACGGCATCGTCGTGTTCATGGTGATGGGCTCGCGCGTGCTCTACGGCATGGCGGCGCAGGGCCTGCTGCCGCAAGTGCTGGGACGCGTCAACGCGACGACGCGCACGCCGCTGCAGGCCACCGCCCTGGTCGTGGTGCTGACGCTCGCCCTCGCCGTCGTCTTCCCCATCGAAGGGCTCGCCGAGGCGACCGCGCGCCTGTCGCTCACCATCTTCGTGCTCGTCAACGCGGCGCTGCTCAAGATGAAGCTCGACCGCGTGGCCGCACCTCCCGGCGCCTTCGTCGTGCCGGCCTGGGTGCCGGCAGCCGGGCTCGTGACCAGCCTCGCCCTGCTCCTGAGCGAGTTTGCGCGATGAGCGATCCGCGCGGGCGAAGGTGTCGCAGGCCCATGATCCCTTCGAGCCTTGCCGACGCCGTTAAACCGGCCGATTGAGGACCGCCGCCCGCGCCCCTTTTGTCCCGCGCCCGCAACGTTGACCGCCCGAGATGAGCCAAACGATCACCCCGACGCAGCTCCTGCGCTATCCCGACTTCTGCTTTCTGCTGCTCGGACGCTTTCTCTCCACCGTCGCCATGCTGACCAACAGCGTCACGCTGGGCTGGCAGGTCTACTCGGTGGCGCGCCTCGACCACACGGTGGCGCAGAGCTCGTTCCTGGTCGGCATGATCGGTCTCGTGCAGTTCGTGCCCATGTTCGCGCTGGTGCTGCTCGCGGGCGAGACGGCCGATCGCTACGACCGGCGCCGCATTCTCTATGTCTGCATCGGGCTGCAGCTCCTGTGCTCCGCCGCGCTTGCGCTCATCGCGTGGTCGCACCGTCCGAGCCTCACGGCAATTTTCGTCGTCGCGGGCCTGTTCGGCGTCGCCCGTGCCTTCACCATGCCGGCGAGCGCCTCGCTCGGACCCATGCTGGTGCCGCGCGAGATGCTGCCGCGCGCGGTGGGCTGGAACTCGCTCGCGATGCAGAGCGGGTTCGTGCTGGGCCCCTGGCTTGGCGGCGTCCTGTGCGCGGTGTCCGTGCCCCTGTCCTACACGGCGGCCGGCATTCTCTATTTCTGCGCCGGCACGGCGCTGCTCTTCATTCGCGGCAACACCAGGCCCAATCACGCGGGCGGCGCGCGACTGACGCTCATCGCCGAGGGCCTCGCCTACGTGTGGTCCAACAAGGTGGTGTTCGGCGCCATCTCGCTCGACCTGTTCGCGGTGCTGCTGGGCGGCGTCACGGCGCTGCTGCCGGTGTTCGCGCGCGACATCCTGCACATCGGCGCCGACGGATTCGGAATGCTGCGCTCCGCCCCGGCCATCGGCGGCGGCCTGATGGCGCTCACCTTGAGCCTGCGCCCCATTCACCGCGATGCCGGCTTCTGGATGCTGTGCGCGGTTGCCGTCTACGGCGTGGCGACCGTGGTGTTCGCGGTGTCGACGTGGGTCTGGGTCTCGATGCTGGCGCTGTCGGTTCTAGGGGCTGCCGACGCCATCTCGGTGTTCGTGCGCCAGAGCCTGGTGCAGATCCTCACCCCCGACGCGATGCGCGGACGCGTGACCGCCGTCTCGAGCCTGTTCATCAGCGCGTCCAACGAGCTGGGTGAGTTCGAAAGCGGCGTCGCCGCCCGCATCCTGGGTCCGATCGGTGCCGCCATCTTCGGCGGCGTCGGCTCGGTGGTGCTCACCGGCCTGTGGGCGCAGCTATTTCCAGCACTGCGCCAGGCGCACCTCGACCATCGCCCGCACGAAGAGGCGCGCGCACCGTAGCCGGCGCGGCGCTTATCGAGAGCACAATAGAAGGCTTTTAGTGGGTGAGCCGGCCCGGCTGCGGGTTGGTCCAGCCCATGGCGCCGCCGCTCACCGACGACGACACCCTGCCGCCTCCGGACATGTTGAGCTGCAGGCCGTTCAGCATCTTGGCACCGTTGGGAGCCGCCGAATCCTCGGTGTTGCCTTCGATCTTGGAATCCATCGCGTCGAGGGGATCGGCATAGTTGGTGCCGACTCCGGGCGTGGAACCACCGGTCGAATCGTATTCGAACGCCGTTGCGGGCGCCCCCATCAGGAGGGCCAAAAACGCAGCAACGCCAAGAGATGTATATCGCATCGCTTTCCCCGTCGGCCGAAGCAGAGTTAGCCCTGATCCTAGTCTGTGGCAGGCCCATGTCCAGCCCGCCCAGCGGCAAAAATTCAAGGTTATCTGTTGTTTGTTGGCAACGCCGCGCCGGACGACGACCTTGCATGCCGCCCTACCAATGCTGACATGTGACGCGAGCGGCATGCGCTCGGTACACGCAGAGGCCCCCATGCTCGTCATTTCCCGCAACGGCAAGACCACGGTGATCACCGGCTGGCGGGCGTGGCTGCTCGGCGCCGGGCTGGGGATCGCGGCGGCGATCATCGTCGTGCCGCTTATCGCGCTTCTGCTCGGACTCTCATTGACGATCGCGGCATTCTTCCTGTTCGTCGTGCCGCTTGCCGTTGCCATCGCCGTGCTGACGACGTGGGCACGCGCGCTGTGGGGCGCTAAATAGCCGCAAGCCCGCCGTTCCGCTCAAGGGGCCGGCGGCGTGGCGGCCGTCGCCTCGGGCGCCTGCTGCGCCCGCAGCTTGGCGAGCTCGTCCTTGAGGCTGGCTAACTCCTGCTCGAGCGCCGCCTTGGCCTTGTCCCCCTTGGCCAGCGCCTTACGTGCCTCGTCGGCTTCGCCGCGCGCCAGGTCCCGCTCGCGTTCAAGAGTAGCCACGCGCCCTTGCAGCTCGGACTTGCCCGATGCGGCGCCCTTCAGGTCGGCCTCGAGGGCTGCGACGCGCTTTTGCAGCTTGCCGACGATGGCCGCCAGCGCATCACCGTCCGTACGCGAGCGATCGAGGTCGGCGCGCAGCCCCTCCTCGGCCTTCTGCGCGCGTTTGAGCTCTTGCTCAAGCTCCTGACGGCTCGCCTGCAAGTTCTCCCGGTTGGCAATCAGCAGCGCGCGCGCATCCTCCATGCG
Source organism: uncultured Alphaproteobacteria bacterium (assembly GCA_963776675.1). Classification (GTDB taxonomy): domain Bacteria; phylum Pseudomonadota; class Alphaproteobacteria; order Rhizobiales; family Hyphomicrobiaceae; genus Hyphomicrobium_A. The sequence goes on from CAVZNR010000015.1 coordinate 15,559, forward strand.
CACCATCTCCTCGTGTGCGCCGCGCAGCTTGTAGCCGGCGTATCCCCCGCCCGCGGCCAGGATCACGACCAGCGTCCACAGCCACCAGGGGCCGAAGCTCCGCCGGCGGACCGTCGTCAAGGCTCCCATTCTGGGATCGGGTCGCATCACCACAGTCAGTCGTCCCCCGAGAAGCGCTTCGCGGGCGGTGGTCCAGGTCGCCGCCGCCATCTGGCGCATGCTTTTTCATAATCGTGACAGCGCGGCGCGTTCTGTCAACCGCAGCGCGGCCCCAGACCAAAGTCAGCTCCAGGCGATTGACGGAATTTTGGCGAGGGAAAGCCCCTTGCGCAGCCCAGGCAAGGCGGTTGGGCGCAGGCTAAACCGGCATCCTTACGGGAGTTGGCAGTCTTTGGGGGCTGCTGCCAAACCTCGATACGCCTCACTTCAAGACCGGGAAGATCTTAACGAAGCCCAGCCTTTGGGGGCCCAAAAACCGGATCGAGATATTCGAGCAAAAGCCATCTGCGAGAGATTGATTGGAGGGACGCGCGCCGTTGTTGAGTCATGGAAGAACGTACGAAGGTGTCGCTCACGAGTGCCGACAGACGAATGTCACTCGGGGAACAGACGTGGTCGCGCTGTGAAGATCTTACATGGGCGTCACCCCCTCAATAGGAGACGACCCATGTCACAAAAGTCGAGCATGCTCATTGCTTGCCTTGGCATCTGGATGTACGCGGCGGTGACGTGCGCTGCGTTGCCATTCCTGCATGCCCAACCCCAATTGAATAGTATTGGACCGATGGCCCCGTTAATAGCGGCACTTGTCATTGGTGCTGTCGTTGGCGTTCCGCTGAGCGTCGCCGTGCGCCGTCTGTCCGGCTTCAGCGCGCCCGAAAAGAACGCGTGGGCGATGTTGACGGCTCGCGAGGCGGTGTTCTTCGGCATCATTGCCTGGGGCATGCCGCTGGGACTGATGTTCGTCGTCGACAAATTCCTTCAGGACCCCAACCCGTTCGCCGTCGTGTCGCTAGTCATCGTCTGGCCAGTGACAGGCGTTGCCTTCGGACTTTTGGCGCGTTGGTTGGCCCGGCGGCGCAGTGGCGGCGAGCTGGCCTGAACGGCGCTGTGAAGGCCGGTCTGCCCTTGGGGCGGTTCCGGTCTTGCGCCGAAGGTTCCAGGTCTAGCCCGTTCGCATGCCGTGGCGGTCCCTACGGGAGTCGAACCCGTCTTTTCAGATTGAAAAGTCTTCGCGAAACGTTGGCAATCAACGTGTTGCCCAGTCGTCGTCAGCAAATTCGAGCCAAATGAAATCAACCGCTTACGCGCCGAGTGGGAAACGATAGCGCTGTCCCAGAGCTTACTAGACCGCGAACTCATAAAATCGCTGCCAGGTCCGCTTGCCCCCTCAAATCGGCCGAGGCGGCAATCTGGCGCCATGTCGGGATGGGCCAATTGCAGCCATCGAGCTGTGCCGCATGTATCTGGTTGCAATCGGCGGTTCTCCCATGAGCGGACGCGTAGAACTGCGGCAAGTCCCCACATGGCTGTAACGCGTCGTGCGGTGATCGCTACCGACGGTAGGCCAAGGAGATCTTCACGAAAGCGTTCGGTAAAGTTAGCCCGAATTATTCATGAAGCAACTCAGGGTCTATCGCCTTTTGCTTTATGGCGATGGTATCTGGGCTAGATGCAATGGAAACCGACATGGTGAATGATCCCGGGAACCAGTTGACGCCAGTGGAATTGCGCGATTTGCGCCGACTGGTCGGCATCATGGTGCCCTCGAGCACCGACTATCGCGTGCCTGGCGCGGACGACGCGGCAATCTTCGCCGATATCGTCCGCTCGCTCGGCCGCGATGAAAGTGCCGTGCGCAAGGCGCTGGCGATGTTGCGCGAGATGACCGGCGGAGACTTCGCCACGATCGACGAGGCAAAGGCGGAGGCGACGGCGATGGCGCTGCTCCAGCGCGAGGGACCCGAGATCGCGGCACTCGGGCGTGCCGCGCTGCAGTGCTACTACCGCGACGACCGCGTGATCAGGTCGCTGGGTCTCGAGCCGGGTTCGCCTTTCCCGAAAGGCCATACTGTGGATCAGGGCGACTGGTCGCTGCTCGACCCGGTGCGCGACCGGCCGCCGATGTGGCGCGACGTTAACGACAAGGGGCGCTGAGCATGGCGCCCGCGGATGATACTGGCACCCCCCGCCCGACGGACGCCATCGTCGACGTTCTCATCATCGGCGCCGGCGCCTCGGGCGCCGCCGTGGCCTGGGGCCTTGCCGAGACACGCATGAAGATCCTTTGTCTTGAGCAGGGCGACTGGATCAAGCCTACCGAGCTGCCCACCACGGGCACCAACTGGGAAGCGCGCCGCTACTCCGATTTCCACATCAGCCCGAACCGTCGCGCGCGCGACACTGACTATCCCATCAACGACGCCAGCTCCGCAATGAAGGTCGCAAACTTCAACGGCGTCGGCGGCGGAACGATCCTCTACATGGCGCATTTCCCGCGCATGCATCCGTCCGATTTCCGGCTGAGGACGCTTGATGGCGTCGCGGACGACTGGCCGATCGACTATTGGACGCTGGAGCCGTATTTCGTGGAGAACGATCGCATGATGGGCGTCGCTGGCCTTGCCGGCGATCCGGCGTATCCCGCGCACGAGCCCACCATGCCGCCGGTGCCGCTCGGCAGGTCCGGCACCCGCTGCGCGCAAGCGCTCAACAAACTTGGCTGGCACTGGTGGCCATCCGAGGTGGCAGTGGCGACGACGGACTACGACGGTCGCGCCAAGTGCATCAACCTGGGCCAGTGCACGCTCGGGCTGCGCGCAAGGGGCGAAGGCGAGCGTCGATATCACGTATTGGCCACACGCGCTCCGAGCCAGGGTGGAGTTGCGCACGCGCTGCCGCGTACGCGAGATCACCAGCAACAAGGGCATGGCCTCCGGCGTCGTCTACTACGACCCGAACGGAGCGGAGCGATTCCAGCCCGCCGAAGTGGTAATCCTGGCGGCCAACGGCGTCGGTACGCCGCGACTCCTCCTGAATTCGGCCTCCTCCCAGTTTCCCAATGGCCTGGCGAACTCCTCCGGCCTCGTGGGCAAAAACCTGATGATGCACCCTTGGCCGCAGGTGTCCGGCTATGTTGACGAGGAGATGGACGGCGACCGCGCGCCACCGACGATGCTGTGGAGCAAGGAGTTCTACGAATCCGACCCGTCGCGTGGGTTCGTGCGCGGCTATACGCTGCAGTTCGTCCGCGGGAACGGTCCCGCCCACGAGGCGATCACCAACCTGAACACCGGCCGCCTTCCCTGGGGCAAGGATCATCACCGCGTCTATCGCACACAGCTTTACCACCGCCTCATGGCGATCGTCGGCTGCGAGGACCTGCCCGAGGAGCACAACCGCGTCACCCTTGACCCGGTGCTGAAGGACAGCCACGGCATCCCGGCGCCGAGGATCGACTACACGGTCGGCGAGAACACGCGGCGCATGATGGAGCACGGCATCGCCCGCGCGAGGGAGGCCCTCGAGGCGGCAGGGGCAAGAAACATTTTTGCCTCCACAAAAGCGCTGAGCAGTCCGGGACACCTCTTGGGTACCGCGCGCATGGGCACGGATCCGGAGCGTTCCGTGGTAAATGAATGGGGCCGCAGCCATGACGTAAGAAACCTCTTCATCGTCGACGGCAGCATTTGGGTCACCTGCGGCGGCGTGAATCCGACGTCAACCATCCAGGCGCTGGCGCTCTACATCGCCGACACCATCAAGAAGCGGCTCGCGACACTGTTCGACTGACTGGGAAGCCAGCTACTCAGCAACGCAGGCGCTAAGGCGGGAAAGGGTCAATTTCCCCGGCGCAGTTGATGTCTCCGGGATGACTACAATCCTCCCTAGGTCCGGAATTTCTGCGTTGCGGAAGGCCGGCTTGTCCGCGCTGTGATGATGGCGAAGTCGGCTTCGGGTCTTGGTCGTGTGAAAACGTCGGCGCGCCACGACCGTGTAGAATTATGTTCTCGCCGGTGGAGCGCCACTCACGGTCCGAAGTCCGCTTTTGAAGCAACAACGGTCATTCTGCTGGAGCCCTGTTGCGGATCAGGGAGAGAACCTTCGGCAAAACCGCTGACCGCTGCGTTACGGGCGCAAGCGTCCGACTCGTTCGCCTAGCTGACCAACCCTCGCGAGGTCAGCCACTCGAGTACGATGCCGGCGATCTCGTCGCTGTTGTGATCGGCCATCAGCGCGTGACTGTTACCGGCAATGCCTCTTTTCGGAAGATCGATTTGCGTGACGTCGCATCGCGCGGCCACGAGAGCCCCGCGCCAATGCTCCGAGGCTGGCCGAGATCGACGCCAGAACTCGTTGTCCTGCCAGTTGTCGCCCCAAACCAACAGATGAGGCACATGGCTGAGCAGTGCGGCGTCCGACCTCGCCGGGTCCGGCGCACCGGAAGGTTCCAACACGATCACCGCCCGCACGCGATCGGGCGCGTTGAGAGCGGCGGAGAGTGCGAAATTGCCGCCCTGGCTGTGCGCCAGCACGATGACACCAGGATCAAGGCGCTGAATGAGCGCGTCATAAGAAGCCTGCGTCAGAACATCGTTGCAACCCCAGCGTGGCACGCCCTGGGCAAGGAAGGCTTCGAAAGCTTCCACGGGAAACCTCAATTCCGGATAGGTCTGGCGCAGCGCGGGGTCGGTGTGCCAAGAACCGCGCGGCCCGAAACGGAAGGTATCCTCCCACGCATCTTTCGCCGTGCGGAAGAAGGGCGCCTCGGGATAGATCTGCGGATAGGGGGCCCAAGATGCGCGACCGCGCTCCACCGCGTCCGAGACATACGTATCGAAGCCGGCGCGCAGGAAGAATGTCTGCCAGCCAGGACGCCCGTCTGGCGTCGACTCCCAACCGGCTCCTGTCATGCCGCCGCCATGCCACATGAGAAGCGGTCCACAGCCGCGGGGCGATTCCAAGCGGACAAACTGGACGTACATCTGCCCAACGATGATGTCGCCGTTCGCATCGATGTTATAAACGGGCCCTCCCGGCGTGCTCACGCGTTCGCGCGGCGGCATCCCCTCAAGTCGGGCGAGCCGTCCGCCGACATGAAAGCTCCCCATGTCGCGGACCGTTATCCCTGGCACGCCCTTAGCCCCCTGTTTCCCGGCATCGGCCGATGCGCAAATGCGCATCCTGAAGTCAGTTTGAATTTAGCATTCGCAACCTGCGGGCGAACCCCGTTGACAGACTCAGCCAAGCATCTCAATTCTTTCACATGCTTGGCGAAAGCATGGAGGCGAAAATGCGGGGAATTGAGAGGGAGATCGAGTTCTATTGCGAAAGGGTCAGGGCAGACGAGCACAGAGTTGGGACGTCTCGGCCCGGGGCGATCGAGGTTCGCGACGACAGTTTCATGGGCAAAATAAGGGGGCTGGCGGCAAAGCTGCGAGGATTTCTAGCCCACGACGGGACTATGCCTAAACGTGCCCGGGGAGCTGCGCAGACATAAGATGCGTTTCGAGTTTTGAGCCTGACAAGGCGATGAACCCGTCGACATCTTTCTTGGATGTCACCTCGCGCAAGCGTAGTCCATTGGATCAACAGGGAAGCTAAGGCTTGGACAGAAGCTAATGGTTGTTGGTAGGCTCTGACGGCCACGAGGCCCATAATGATTGGATCCGAAGTCCATATTCTTTCGCTTCTAGAATTGCTTGACGGTCTAACCGACGAGCAGAAGAGCAAGCTTTATCTCAAATATCCTCGACTGGAGAAGAGAGTGCTAGCGGCACAGGTGATCCGCCTAGCGCAGCAAAAAGCTGAAGGCGAAGGCGCCTCACTAGAGGACTTGCTCACCGAAAGACTTAGCGAGCTCGATAAAGACGAGCTTGCCGCCATAGAAGAGGCGCTCGACCGGAAGTTCGACTAATAACAGGAATGGGAAACAGAACCGCCAGTTCCGAAAAAACGTAATGAATACATGGCGGTCCCTACGGGAGTTCGAACCCGTCTTTTCAGATTGAAAATCTGACGTCCTAACCGATAGACGAAGGGACCGGCCGGGGCCTCCGTATAGGGGCGTTTAGGCCCCCGTGCAAGCAAGCCCCCGGACGGTTTGGGGACGGTACGGGACGGCACCGGGGGCGGCATCGCGCCCCACCGCGCGCGCCCGAAAACTCAAGGTTGGCGGCGCGGGTCGGCGGCATCCTCGATCGTCAGCTCGATCTTGTCGCGCCCGCCCCAGGTGGAGCGCTTGAGGTTGCCCGCAACGTGGATCGGCAGGCCGTTCGCGCCGGTCAAAAGGTCGCCCAAGGGCTCTCCGGCCGCTCGAAAGGCTATGCCCTCGAGCTTGGCGCCCTCGCCCGACTCCAGGACGCAGCGTACATGCGCCTCGCCCACGACCTTGGCGAAACGCACGCGCGCGGCGGGAAAGGCAAAGCGTGGGGTGGGGTTGCCCTGGCCGTAGGGACCGACGCGCGCGATCAGCTCCAAAAGCTCGTCCGTCACGCCCGACAGCGTCAGCGCCCCGTCGATGTCGAGACCGGTGCGCGCGCGCGCCTCGACCACGCTGCGCGCCAGCCGCTCGTGCATGAACGCCTCGAGCGCCGCGAGCTTGTCGCGCCTGACCGTCAGTCCCGCCGCCATGGCGTGCCCGCCGCCCTTGACGAGATGGCCGGCGGCAACCGCGGCGCGCACCGCGGCGCCGATGTCGGCGCCCGGCAGCGAGCGCAGCGAGCCCGTCCCCTGCCCGCCGCCTTGCCCCTCCCCGTCCCAGGCGATGACGCACGACGGGCGCTGGAAACGCTCGGTGAGCCGGCTCGCGACCAGCCCCACGATGCCCTTGTGCCAGGTGGACGAGCCGACCATGAGCAGCGGCAGGTCCGGCCGCTCGGTCACCATCGCGTCGGCCTCGGCGAGCGCGGCCTCCAGCATCTCCTTTTCCAGCACGCGGCGCTCCTTGTTGAGACGATCGAGGAGGATGGCGATGCGCGCCGCCTCCATCTCGTCCTCGCCGGCGAGCAGCTTGGAGCCCAGCGCGGCATCGCCGATGCGCCCGCCCGCGTTGATGCGCGGACCCAAGATAAAGCCGAGGTGATACGGCGTCGGCGCCTCGTTCAAGCCCGCCGCGTCGATCAGAGCCTTGAGGCCGACGTTGCGCCGCCAGCGCATCACTTGCAGGCCCTGCGAAACATAGGCGCGGTTGAGGCCGGTGAGCGGCACCACGTCGGCAACGGTCGCCAGCGCCACCAGATCGAGCTCGCTCATCAGGTCGGGCTCGGGCGTGCCTTTCGCGTAGAAGCCGCGCCGGCGTAGCTCGCGCGTGGTCGCCACCAGCACCAGGAAAACGACCCCGGCTGCGCAGAGGTTGCCCAGCCCCGACACGTCGTCCTGGCGGTTGGGATTGACGAGTGCGGCCACCGCAGGCAGCTCCTCGTCGGCCTGATGGTGATCGATGACGACCACGTCGCATTTCAGCGCCGCGGCGCGCGCTAAGGGCTCGGCGCTCGTCGTGCCGCAATCGACGGTGACGATGAGGCGCGCGCCTTCCTTGATCAGCGTCTCGATCGCCGTCACGTTGGGCCCGTAGCCTTCGAACAGGCGGTCGGGAATGTAGATGCGCGCTTGCACCCCGTGATGCCTGAGGAAGCGGTAGACCAGCGCCGACGACGAGGCGCCGTCGACGTCGTAGTCACCGAACAGCGCCACCGGCTCGCGTTTCTCGATGGCGTCGGCAAGGCGCGCGGCGGCGGCATCCATGTCGCGCAGCGTCGAGGGGTCCGGCATCAGCTCCTTGATCGTGGGGTTGAGCATGATTGGCACGTCCTGCAGCGCAAAGCCGCGCGCGGCAAGCACGCGGCCCAGCAGCTCGGGCAATCCGTGCTGCTGGCTGATGGCGGCGGCCTGCGGCGCCTGCTCGGGCCCGAGACGCTCGCGCCATGCAAGCCCGCGTGCGGAGGCGCCGACGCCGAGGAACGGCGGCCGCTCGTCCACAGACAGCACCTCTTTCTTGCGCACCGCGCCCATGGTCCCGATCCCCTGATTCGCCTTGTCGCGCAGTGCAACATCTGGCGCTCGGGTTGGCGAGACACCGCAACACGTTCTCCCCAACTTGGGCGAGGCCGTGCGGGCCTTCAGCGATCCTGCTGGGTCACGCGCCCGCCGCGCACCGCCAGCAACAGGTTCGACTGGCGCGGACGCCAGCGATAGCCGATGCCGAAGTCGAGCGGGCCGGCCCGCTCGCGGTGATAGAGCGCGCCCAGATCGCGCTGATAGTTGCGCGGAAAGATGCTGATCGGCCCCAGATAGTTGCCGAAGGGATAGAGCCGCCACGTATCTTGCTTGAAATAGCGCAAGGGGATGCCGGAATTGTCCTGCACGATCGCCTCGCTGTTGGCGAGCACGAAGTCGCGCACCTTGGAGAAGTTGCCCGAGTGCATGAGATAGGACGCACTCTTCAACAGAGCGTCGCCGCGCCCGAGCTTGGCGCAGAATGCCTCAAAGCCGCTGCGATCGAACCCGCCGTCGGAGACGTCGGTCGAGAAATAGTAGAGCGTGCTTTTCTTGCCGTCCGCGCCGGAGAAGACGATCTTGGCGCCTTCCGCCGCGCCGCGCGCCTTGCTGCCCTCATCGGGATGCTCATGGCCGTCGGCGTCGAGCGTAATGAGGCTCACGTCGTCGATCGTCTTGCCGGCGCGCGCCAGAAATACATAGAGGATCGGCAGCGTTCCGGTCAGCCGGCCGCCTCTGAGCTCGTGCTTCATCTTCTTGGTGATGAAGAAGCTGAAGCTCAAAACCGAGTTGAGCGAACGCTGCAGCCGTCCGACCTCGCCGGCAAGGGCGCCCCGCGACAGCCCCTCGACGTTGGGCACGGGACCAACCGGCTCCAGCCCGCTCAACACGTAGGTCGCCGCGTCGGGAAAGAAGGCATCGGCATAGAGAAAATCAGGCCCGCTGAACATGTAGTAGAGGACGGGCTGGCGTTGCGGGATGTGCTCTTTCGACCAGGCGCGGATCTTCGTGAGCTGGCGCTTCTCCAGCGCGTCCCAAGCGGTGTCGAAACGCTTGGCGTGGCGCTGCCAGCTGCCGTCATGCGTAAAGGAGTCCAGTGGCGATCCGGCCGACGGCGGCATGCCGGCTAAGAGCCGCGCGGTATCGGCGGGGCTGGCGTGCTCTTCGGCTTGCGCGGCGACGACCAGTATGAGCGTCGCGGCCAGCGCGCCCGCTCCCTTCAGCAAACGCCTATTCATTTGCAGTCCCCCCAGAGAGCGCCTGCGCGATTGCGTAGATGCCCAGTCCGGCCAGCATCACCGCGATGCTGGCAAGCGATTCACTCGTCCGCTCCACGACCAAGTAATACATCATGAACCCCGTGACCGCGAGGAACACCAGCGGCACCACCGGATAGCCCCACATACGGTAGGGGCGCGGCAAATCGGGCCGGCGCACGCGCAGCACGATCACGCCGAGAACGGCCACGAAGGAGCAGAGGGTCAGGGCGAACTGTATGAACTCGAGCACGGCCTCGAACGAGCCGGTGAGCAGCAGCAGCGTGGTGACCGTCAGCTGGAAGAGAATAGCGACGACCGGCGCCCCGTTGGCGCTGCGCCGCGAGAAGGGGCGCAACATGGGGATGTCCTCGCCCATCACCATGGTGACGCGGGGGCCGATCCAGGTCATGGCGCTGATCGAGGAGACGAGCCCGAGGCAGATCAGCGCCCCCACGATGCGGCCGCCCGCCTCGCCGAAAATGTGCTTGCCGGCGATCAGCGCCACGTCGATCTGCCCGGCCATGGCCGAGATCGGCGTCGAATAGAGGAAGACGGCGTTGAGCCCGACGTAGAGCCCCAGCACCACCAGCGTGGCCATGACCAGCGCGCGCGGCAGGCTGCGCTGCGGATCCTTGATTTCCCCGACGATGTAGGTCGACGCGTTCCAGCCTGAGTAGGCATACATGACGAACACGAGCCCCACCGCGAATGGTGCAGCCGTCACGTAGTGCAGATCGGCGGCGGAGGGCGCAAACGAGATCGGCTGCGGATCGGCGATCGCAAAGCCGGCGACGATGAACACCAGAATGAGCGCGAGCTTGAGTCCGGTCGCGGCATTGTGGAAGGTGGCGCCGAGTCCGACGCCGCGCAAATGCACGAGCGCGACCAGCCACACGGCCGCGAGCCCGAGCGCCAGCGGCGGCGCGCCCGGGACCACACCGGCGAAGTATTGCCCGAACGCCATGGCGGCGAGCGCCACGGGCGCGGCGAAGCCGACGGTCGCCGAAACCCAGCCGGCGACGAAGCCGACCGCCGGTCCGAAAATGCGCGACAGGAAGTTGTACTCGCCACCCGAGCGCGGCAGCGCCGCACCGAGCTCGGCATAGGACAAGGCCCCGCACAAAGCCGCGACGCCGCCCACCACCCACAACAGCAGCACGGAGAATCCGGACGGGATGTCGGCGACCTGGAAGCCAAGGCTGGTGAACACCCCGATACCGATCATGTCGGCGACGGCAATGGCCGCCGCCGTGACCGTCGAAACGTTGCGCACCTCCGCGGGGCGCTCCTCGGAGGCGGGGGCGCCAATGGTGCTCGCGACTGCCATGGAGGAGCCTTGGGCGTGTGGGCGTTCGTGCCTTGGAGAAGCCTAGAAGACCGTATCTGCTCCGACAATTGGCTAACTGATTTGTCCCAATCGAGTTGCCGAATTGCACCGTAGGGCGGTACCGGGCTCCGGGCAGGGGCGGCAAAGCGCCTGCTTCCGCCCATCGTCTCGACATCATTCGTTGGTTCAAACTTAAGGCCCCTAAGGCACTGTCCGGGGACACTGTCCGGAAAGGGAACGGAGAGGGGGAAATGCAGCTTTTGCGAGGAAAGATCGCCGCCGCGTGCATCGGCGCGAGCCTTCTGCTCCTGCCCGTTGGCGTATCGGCGGACGCGATCAACGATTTGCTCGTGAGCCTGCAAGTGCCGGCGCCGCAGCGCGTCTACGCGCGCAGCGCGCCTTTGCGCAAGAGCCGCACCGAGCTCGTGCCCTTCAGGACCGCGCCCTTCCCCTACGACGGCCTGATCGCCGGCACGGACAAACCCTTCCTCGACGTGGAGGAGGACGGCCGGCGCGGGCACAAGACGCCTTTTGGCCGCCTCTACTGGGAGGACGAGACCTACTCTGACAGCCGCGTGCTCCTGCACATCCCCAAGGGCTTCGACGTCCGCAAGCCGTCCGTGATGATCGTCTTCTTCCACGGCCACGGCGCCACCTTGCGCCGCGACGTGCTGCGCCGCCAGCGCGTTCCCGCACAGATCACCGCGTCCGGCGTCAACGCGGTGCTGGTCGCGCCGCAGCTCGCCGTCAATGCCGCCAACTCCAGCGCCGGCAAGTTCTGGGAGCCCGGCGCCTTCCGCCGTTTCATCGACGAGGCCGCCGAGAAGCTCGCGGCACTGCACGGCGACCGGCGCTCGATCGGCACTTTCAATTCCATGCCCATCGTGCTCGTCGCCTACAGCGGCGGCTATCTACCGGCTGCGTGGTGCGCCTCCAAAGGCGGTCTGGGCCCGCGCGTGCGCGGCGTCATCCTGCTCGACGCGCTTTATGGCGAGGTCGACAAGTTTGCCTCCTGGATCGCGCGCGACCGCTCGGCCTTTTTCGTCTCGACCTATCTGGGCTCGACCGAGGACAAGAACGCCGAGCTCGAGCGTGTCCTCGCCGAGCGCGCCGTCGACATCGACACCGCCCTCGAGTCGCGCCTCGATCCCGGCAGCGTCACCATCTTTCCCGGTGCCACGGGCGCCACCACCAAGATCAATCATCGCGATCTCGTCACGCACGCCTGGGTCGACTATCCCGTGGCCGACCTATTGCGGCGCTTGCGCCAGTACCGCCGCTGATCTAGCTGCGGTAGTAGCGCCACAGCCGCACTAGCGTGCGCTCGATCTCTGCGGGTGGCTGGTTGAAAGGCTCCAGGTTCACGCGCACCACGTTGCTCGCGCCCATCGACCACGGCAGCCGCATCAACGAGCGATGGAACGGCAGCTTGCGCCAGTCCGCGACCAGCGCCTGCGACAACAGCATGTTGAGCCCGATCTGCAGCTCGTGAATGGTGCTGGCGCGCTGCGCGATTTCAACCACCGCGATGCGGTCGATCGCGCGCCAGCGGATGAGCCCGAAGCCCTGGATGAAAATGCCGTACTGATTGGCGCCGAGCGTGGGGCGGCCCGTCTCCAGCAGGGGAAAGTTGTAGTAGGCGATGGCCGTCGCGATGACGCCGAGCACGAGCCACACGACATGCCCCGAGACCCACGCCCCCGCCAGCATGACGGCGCCCATGATGGCGACGACGTAGACGGGGAATTGGATCTCGTCACGGTTGTAGGTGACCGAGTAGCCCCCGACGTTGCGCTCGTCTACGCTCTTTTCTTCCGAATGCGCCATGACGCCATCTTCGGGCAAAGCGGCGGCGGGTCAACCGGAGATGAGGTGGCCGCGCCTTTCTCCGTCAAAAAAGCGGACAGATGCGTGCGGCTGCCTGCCCGGGACGGACGAGCACCACGACAGACGAAGCGTCATTGCATGAATTTACGGCAGCGACATCGCCTGCCTGAAGTCTACTCGCACCTCAGCCAATGAAGCGCGAGCCGATATCGCGGAAGGTCGTCTTGACGCGGCGCACGGTGCCGGTGTGTGCACGCATGACGACCGATTCCGTCTCGGCGAAGTCGCCGCGGAAGCGCACGCCGTCCAAGAGCGAGCCGTCGGTGACGCCCGTCGCCGACACGATCACGTCGCCCGAAGCCATGTCCTCCAGCAGATACTTGCGATTGATGTCGTCGATGCCCATCGACTTGGCACGCACGCGCTCGTCGTCGTTCTGCGGCATCAGCCGGCCCTGCATCTGCCCGCCGATGCAGCGCAGCGCGCCCGCCGCCAGCACGCCCTCCGGCGCACCGCCGAGCCCCAGATAGATGTCGATGCCGGTCTCGTCCGGATCGGTGGTCCAGATGACGCCGGCGATGTCGCCGTCGGGAATGAGCTGCACCGCGGCGCCCACCTCGCGCACCGCCGCGATCAGATCGGCGTGGCGTGGACGGTCGAGGATGCAGGCGGTGATCTCGCCGATCGGCACGCCCTTCGCCGCCGCCAGCGCCTTGAGGTTGTCGCCGGGCGAGGCGTCGAGATCGACAAGGCCCGGTGCGTAGCCGGGGCCGATGGCGATCTTGTTCATGTACATGTCGGGCGCGTGCAGCAGGCCGCCGCGCTCGGCGATCGCCAGCACGGCGAGCGCGTTCGGCATCGCCTTGGCGCAAATGGTGGTGCCCTCCAGCGGATCGACGGCGATGTCGACCTCGGTCCCTCGCCCGCGCCCACCTTCTCGCCGATGTAAAGCATCGGCGCCTCGTCCATCTCGCCCTCGCCGATGACGACGGTGCCTCGGATCTGCAGCTTCGCGAGCTCGCGGCGCATGGCATCGACGGCGGCCTTGTCGGCGGCCTTCTCGGCTCCGCGCCCGCGCAGACGGGCAGCAGCGATGGCTGCGGCTTCCGTCACCCGCGTCACCTCGAGCACGAGCACGCGGTCGAGCCCGGACTTGACGTTGTGCTCTGTCATGGCTGTCCCTCCGCCGCCTATGGCCGGTCGTCCCCGTTGAGCTTCTCGATGCGGATGACTTGTGGCCGCTCGGAAACCTTGCCGTCCTTCTCGATCGCTCCCACCGCCCGGCGGATCGCCTCCTCCGTGGTCTCGTGCGTGATGATCACCACCAGCGCCGGTGCACCCGGTTTCAGACGCGCCCCGATGCCCGGCAGCGCCGAGCGCGGGCGCCGCTGCACGATGCTCTCGATCGAAATCTCCTCATCACCCATGCGCTTGGCGATGGCCGCCATGGCGCCGGGCCGGTCGAAAACGGAAAGCCGCACGTAGTAGGCACCCGACGCTCGCCGAGCTTGGCCTTCTTATACGGCTTGAGGTTGCGGGTGTGTGTCACCAGCGGCGGCATGACGCCGCCCCGCGCGATGTCCAGAATATCGCTGGCGACGGCCGAGGCCGTCGGGTGGGCGCCGGCGCCCGGACCGATGAGCAGGAGGCTGCCGCAGTAGTCTGCATCAATGGCGACCGCGTTGGTGACACCCGACACCTCCGCAATCGCGGAGTTCTTTGGCACCATCGCCGGATTGACGCGCCCCTCGATGCCGCCCTCGCTGCGAGTGGCGACGCCCAGAGCTTGATGCGATAGCCCATGTCCTCGGCCGCCTCGATATCGGCCTCGGTGA
>CAVZNR010000016.1:0-25773 GCA_963776675.1 uncultured Alphaproteobacteria bacterium
GACCCTCCTCGTCCGCCGTCATGCCGCGCCGCCGATCCTGCTTTACCTCCGCGACTTGCAGCATGTAGGGACTGTCGGTATCGATCTCGAAATAGTCTGCAACGTCCTCGCGCAGGACCGAAGGGGCGAAGGGCCGGAAACTTTCGCGGTATTTGACCTTGAGATTGAGGGTCTTCTGCATCGCAGGGTTACGCGGATCGCCTAGGATCGATCGGCCGCCAAGCGCGCGGGGTCCAAACTCCATCCGACCTTGAAACCAACCGACAGCATGGCCCGCTTCGAGGGCATCGCACGTGCGCTGATAAAGCTCCGCGTCATCGGGTATGGTGGTGAACTCGGCCCCCGCAGCGGCCAGCCGCCTTTCGACCTCGTCTTGAGAAAATTCGGGTCCGAGATACGCGCCCTGCATGGCGTCGAGCGCGCCGTTCAGCTTACGCGGCTTCCCCAGGTGCTGGTGGTACGCGGCGAGCGCCGCGCCGACCGATCCGCCCGCATCGCCTGCCGCCGGTTGAATCCAGATGTTCTTGAAGGCACCGTCGCGCAGCACCTTGCCGTTGGCGACGCAGTTCAGTGCAACGCCTCCGGCAAGGCACAAGTTGTGGATCCGATACGTGCGCGCCAGATCGCGCGTGATTCGCAGCATGACCTCGTCGGTAACTGCCTGCACTGAGGCGGCGAGGTCCATATGATGCTGCGTCAGCGGGCTCTCGGGATCCCGCGGCGGCCCACCGAACAGATCGTGGAACTTGCGCGAGGTCATGGTGAGGCCGGTCGCATAGTCGAAGTAGCTCTGGTCCAGCCAGAACGAGCCGTCAGGTTTGAGGTCGACGATGTTGTCGAGGATCAGGTCCGCGTACTTGGGCTCGCCGTAGGGCGCAAGGCCCATAACCTTGTACTCGCCCGAGTTGACCTTGAAGCCGGTGTAGTAGGTGAACGCCGAGTAGAGCAGGCCGACGCTGTGCGGCCAAAAAATCTCGCGAACGGCCTCGAGCGAGTTTCCGCGACCGATAGCGACCGACGCCGTCGCCCATTCGCCCACGCCGTCCATGGTGAGGACGACGGCCTCCGCAAACGGCGAAGGGAAGAAGGCCGAGGCGGCATGACTCTGATGATGCTCGGCGAAGAGGAGCTTGTCCTCGACCTTGCCGCTCGGCGCGTATGCTTTCAGCGCCTTCTCCAGGTTCGGCTTTTGGAAAAGCTTCTCCTTGATCCACACTGGCATCGCCATGCGGAATGAAGGAAAGCCCTTGGGCGCATTGGCGAGATAGGTCTCGATCAGTCGCTCGAACTTGATGAGCGGCTTTTCGAAGAACGCCACATGATCGAGACCGTCGAGATCGACGCCGCCCGCTTCGCAGGCAGTAGCGGATCGCCTCGGCGGGAAAGCCAGGGTCATGCTTCTTGCGCGTGAAGCGCTCCTCCTGTGCGGCGGCAACGATGCGGCCGTCCTCGACCAAGGCGGCGGCGCTGTCGTGATAGAAGGCGGAAATGCCCAAAAGGCGCATGGATCCTCGGCGGTCCGTTTATCGAAGTCTGCCTGGCGCTTTAGAAGACCGTGTAGATGAAGGGCGCCACCGCCGATCCCTGCGCCAGGATCAACAGGCCGCCGAAGACCAGAAGCACGATCAATATCGGCGCCAGCCACCATTTCTTGCGTGCCGACATGTAGGCGATGAATTCACGGGCCAGTGCTGACCATACAAACACTCCTGACTAAACTAGCTCCGGCACGACCTCACACTCAGAACTGGTTCTTCATGGAACCAGTAGCGGGCCCGGCGGTCTCGCGCTCAATCCAATAGCTTGCCGCTTCCCGATTGCGCCGCAGCCTCAACGGGTCGCTCCAGATGCGAACCAGGAAGCCTGCCGGCACGAAGACGAAGATAAAGAGCGCGAACATCACCAGGGGGTTGACTATCCGGTGCAGTAGGAGCCCGAACTTGAACCAGAGGATGTTGAGCGGTTTCAGAAGGCGCGGCGCGAGGAGGCTGATGACTGACAACGCACCAGCCGCGGCGAGGGCCCACCAGGGCGCCACTGGATGGTGACGCCAGAGAATGGCTAGCCACGAGAGCTACGCCTGCGAACACCAAACCCGTAGAGCGCTCGGAAGGTGGCTTAACTTTCCCCGTTGCAAAACTTTCATGAAAATTGCCGGGCATGGCAATTACCTTATCCCCCCGAGCTTCACGCCCTTTTCCTACTCAACTCACGACCTATTGGCAGAACTAAGGCCGTTTCCAGCCCCGGCATCGGGACTTCTCCGCATCGCGTTTTCGACTTGTTCCATCTCGAATGGTAAATCCGCTATGGATCATTGGCACGCGCCAAGCCATCAGCGACTTTGACTAGTATCCCCCCAATCAGCTGACGTGACTGGCGACGGTTTCAGCGTCCCCGATGAGGGGAGGGCCGACTTCCGCTTCTGGGATCTTGCGCCGATCGTCCGGCAGGCGGGACAGCCGTTGCTCGCGTCTGCTGGTGGCCCTTGGGCGACCTGCCTCAACGGCCGCGCGATGGCCGCTTCTGGACTTGGAGCCGAAGCTCGCCGGCACAGGGCGCGTTCACAGGCCGTTTGCACCTGACGGGCTTGGCGCGCGTCTTCACGCGCGCTCTTTGCCAATCTGTCACCCCCGAATTGAAAGGGGCGAGAGGTTTCCCTCCCGCCCCTTCCCGAGCGCCGAAAGTTACTTCCGCGGCAGCGTGTAGGCGACCTGGTTGAGCGTCTCGACCGTCATGGCGGTGGCCGTCGGCGCACAGCTGAACTGCAGCTGCGTCCCGCTGCCCGTGTCGAACCGCGCGCTGCGGCCGGCGCCGATCGCGGCCGAGAAGCGCGTCGGCGTCACCGCCGGGATCTCCTCGCCGAGCGGCTCCTCACCCACCACCAGCGTAAGCTGGCAGACGTCATCGCCCTTCACGTAGTAGCCAATGGCGTGCTTGGAGCCCAAGTGCAGGCTCACGCCCTGCAGCGGCTTGAACTGCGTGGTGCTGGCATCTGCCATGGCGCCGGCCGCCCCGACGAGGGCGGACAAGGCCAGCACAGCGGCATACCCAACGCGTCTCGTGATTGCGGTCATTGGTGGACTCCTTCTAATGGCCTCTGCAAAAAACCGGGCCAGCGGGCATACGGGGACAACTGGGGGAAGCACCCGCCCGGCACTGGCGCGAACCTAAGTCCTGGAATCACGGAGCGAAATATGGTTTATTGCAACGCAGCAATGCCCATGCTGCAGCGCGCAACTGTCGCGGGTGGGCCTCTGGTCCCACCCGTATGGGCAGGTACCGTGCGGCCGGCCATGGCGCGATTGCACCAGTGCCGCCGTCGGCGCGCGACCCGAGGCGACAACCGCACCCTGTGCCGCTATAAGCGCACCGTCGTTGATCCCCTGAGTCTCCGCGAGAGCGCGCGCACCGCATGGACGCAAAGACCGAAAGCCCACCCGCAATCACGCCCCAGATCGTGGCCGAGCACGGACTTTCGCCCGACGAGCACAAGCGCCTTTTGAAGATCCTCGGCCGCGAGCCGAGCCTCACCGAGCTCGGCATCTTCTCCGTCATGTGGAGCGAGCACTGCTCCTATAAGTCCTCGCGCGTGTGGCTCAAGACGCTGCCGACCACGGGCCCGCAGGTGATCCAGGGGCCCGGAGAGAACGCCGGCGTCGTGGATCTGGGCGACGGCGACTGCGTCGTCTTCAAGATGGAGAGCCACAACCACCCGAGCTACATCGAGCCCTATCAGGGCGCGGCGACGGGTGTCGGCGGCATCATGCGCGACGTGTTCACCATGGGGGCGCGCCCCGTCGCCAACCTCAATGCGCTGCGCTTCGGCGATCCCTCGCACCCCAAAACGCGCCACCTCGTCTCCGGCGTCGTCGCCGGCATCGGCGGCTACGGAAACTGCGTGGGCGTGCCCACGGTGGGCGGCGAGACCAACTTCGACGCCGGTTACAACAACAACATCCTGGTCAATGCGTTCTGCGCCGGGCTGGCGCGCACCGACAAGATCTTCTACTCGGCCGCCAAGGGCGTCGGACTGCCCGTCATCTACGTCGGCTCCAAAACGGGACGCGACGGCATCCACGGCGCCACCATGGCGTCGGCCGAGTTCGACGACAGAAGCGACGAGAAGCGCCCCACGGTGCAGGTGGGCGATCCCTTCACCGAAAAGCTTCTCATCGAGGCCTGCCTCGAATTGATGGCCAAGGACGTCATTATCGCCATCCAGGACATGGGCGCGGCCGGGCTCACCTCCTCGTCGTGCGAGATGGCCGACAAGGGCGGCGTCGGCATCACGCTCGACCTCGACCGCGTGCCCCAGCGCGAGGACGGCATGACCGCCTACGAGATGATGTTGTCGGAAAGCCAGGAGCGCATGCTGATCGTGCTCAAGCCCGGCTCCGAGGCCGAAGCCGAGGCGATCTTCAAAAAGTGGGACCTCGACTTTGCCATCATCGGCGCCACCACCGACACCGGCCGCATGATCGTCACGCATGCGGGACGCATCGAGGCCGACATTCCCGTGGCAACGCTCGCCAACTCGGCGCCGCTGTACGAGCGCCCCTGGTATCCCGGCGCGGTGCCCAAGATGATCCTGCCCGAATGGGTGCCGGCGCCGAATGCCATCCTCGACACGCTGAAAGTCCTGATGAGCGGACCGGCGCTCGCCTCGCGCCGCTGGATCTGGGAGCAGTACGACCACATGGTCATGGGCGACACCCTGCAGCGCCCCGGCGGCGACGCGGGCGTCGTGCGCATCCACGGCACCACTAAGGGCCTGGCGCTGACCTGCGACGTCACCCCCCGCTATGTGACGGCCGATCCCGCCATGGGCACCAAGCAGGCCGTGGTCGAGACCTGGCGCAACCTGATCGCGGTCGGCGCCGACCCGCTCGCCATCACCGACAATCTCAACTTCGCCAATCCCGAGCGCCCCGAGGTCATGGGGCAGCTCGTGGAAGCCATCAAGGGCATGGGCGAAGCCTGCCGCGTGCTCGACTACCCCGTCGTCTCCGGCAACGTCTCGCTTTACAACGAGACCAACGGCGTCGGCATCCCGCCCACGCCGGCCATCGGCGCCGTCGGGCTCATCCCCGACATCGCGAACATCGCCGACCTGCGCTTAAAGCGCGAAGGCGACCTTTTGATCGTCGTGGGGCGCGAGGCCGGCCACCTCGGCCAGTCGCTCTACCAGGAGCTGGTGGTCGGCAAGCTGGACGGCGCGCCGCCCCCGGTCGATCTTGCCGACGAGATCAAGGCCGGACGCCTGGTGCGCGCGCTGATCCGCCAGGACAAGGTCACGGCCGTGCACGACGTGTCCGACGGCGGTCTTCTGGTTGCCATCGCGGAGATGGCGCTCGCCGGCACGCTCGGCGTGGAGCTCTTCGCCTACGAGGGCAAGCTGCCGGCGCATGCCGTCTGGTTCGGCGAGGACCAGGGCCGCTATGTGCTCTCCGTCGACCCCATGCGCGCCGAGGAGGTGCTGGAGCGCGCCCGGCTGTTGGCCCTGCCGGCCCGCATCGTGGCGCGCACCGGCGGCGACGCCATTGGGCTCAAGGGCGAGCCGGCGCTGCCGCTCGCCCGGCTGAGCGCCGCCCACGAGGCCTGGCTGCCGCAGTTTATGGCCGCCGTCTGAGGCGCGTCCTTGGCCGTTCTTTTGGCCGTTCTTGACGCATGCGCGCCGCGCTGGCAGCGTACGCGCGTCGTTGCCGCGCGACCGGTAGGACCGGACAGACTGCTTCTTTGGAGATCGCAACACATGGCCATGGATGCCGGCGAGATCGAGCGGCTCATCAGAGCCAAGCTCCCCGACGCGCAAATCGAGATCCGGGATCTTGCGGGCGACGGCGACCATTACGCCGCCCACGTCGTCTCGCCCGCCTTCAAGGGCAAGACGCGCGTCCAGCAGCATCAGATGGTCTACGAGGCGCTCGGCGGTCGCATGGGCGGGGCGCTGCACGCGCTGGCCCTGACGACGGCCGAAGCCTGACTTGGATTTTGCCGCAACAAGGCACACATAAACGACGAGCACGGCGCTAGCGCGCCCGATCCATCACCGCCACACAAGACTTCGGAAGGACGACACATGGACCCGCAACAGGACGTAGCCGGCTGGATCACCAAGACGGTCAACGACAACGACGTCGTGCTGTTCATGAAGGGCAACAAGCAGATGCCCCAGTGCGGGTTCTCCGCGCAGGTCGCGCATATCCTTGCCCTCCTCGGCGTCGACTACAAAGACGTCAATGTGCTGCAGGACATGAGCATCCGCGAAGGCGTCAAGGCCTACTCCAACTGGCCGACGATCCCGCAGCTCTACGTCAAGGGCACGTTTGTCGGGGGCTGCGACATCGTCCGCGAGATGGCCGAAGCCGGCGAGCTCGGCCAGCTGTTCGACGAAAAGGGCGTCGCCTACGACAAGACCAAGACGTTGGCTTGAGGTAGTTTTCTCTGCGAGTTCAGCGCATGGATCGGCGTTTTGCGGTGGTATTTCGGTCCGCGGCGCCGCACCGCCGTTGCAGCAAGCGGCACAGGTGCGCGTGCAGGGCGGTGTCCGTTCACCTTCCGAAGCGGACGAAGAGCGACTGTCCGCTAAGGGCCGATTGTGTTGAAGAACTCGGTTGAGGGTGCGGGCGAACAGTGATTCCGTCGACTGAGGGTTGCGACGGAGGCTGGCGATGATGGGGCGGCAGACGGCGGATCAGGCACGGCTTTTCTATGAGTTCCACCTCGACAAGCGCGTTCCGGTCGATCATCTGCTCCGCCGGGTCGACGTGTTCACGGCTGCCGCGCTCGCCGATCTGCGCCACAAGCTTGCTGATCACTACAGCCACACCGGGCGGCCATCGGTCGATCCCGAGCTGCTCATTCGCATGCTCATCGTCGGCTACTGCTATGGCATCCGCTCGGAACGGCGGCTGTGCGAGGAGGTCGCCGATCGGCTGACGTTCCGCTGGTTCTGCCGTCTTGACCTCGACGACAAGGTTCCCGACCACTCGACGTTCTCCAAGAACCGGCACGGGCGCTTCCGCGATAGCGATGTGTTGCGCCACATCTTTGAGCGCGTCGTGCTCGCCTGCATTACGGCCGGCCTCGTCGGTGGAGATGGGTTCGCCGTTGACGCGAGCCTCATCGAGGCCGACGCCAACAAGGGCCGCTCAATCCCCGGTGCTGAATGGAGCAAAGAGCGTGATCCAGCAACGGCGAGCCACGCCGTGAAGGAGTATCTGGCGACGCTCGACGATGCGGCCTTCGGCGCGGCGAGCGAGGTCACCCCTAAGTTCGTCTCGCCGTCCGATCCGGCAGCCCAGTGGACGGGAGCAATGAAGAGCGCTGCGTTCTTCGCCTACGCCGACAACTACCTGATCGACGTGAAGGCCGGCATCATCCTTGACGTGGAGGCTTCTCGCGCCATCCGCCAGGCCGAGGTCGGTGCCGCGCGCACCATGATTGAGCGCACACAGCAACGCTTCGGTCTGAAGCCGAAGCTACTCGCCGCCGATACAGCCTACGGCTCGGCGCCCATGCTCAACTGGCTGGTCGAGGAGAAAGGTATCGCTCCGCACATCCCCGTCATCGACAAGTCGGCGCGCGAGGACGGCAGCTTCAGCCGAGCCGACTTCCGCTACGATGAGGACGAGGATGTCTACATCTGCCCGGCCAACAAGGCACTCAGGACCAGCGGCACGATCGTCAACGACGAGCAGCGGCTCTATCGGGGTGCAACGGCCGACTGTCGCAGCTGTCCGCTAAAGCCGCGCTGCTGCCCGAAGGAGCCCGTGCGCAAGATCCCGCGCAGCGTCTACGAGGCGGCGCGCGACGTCGCCCGATCTTTGTTCGGCACCGAGGCCTACGCGCAGTCACGCCGTGATCGCAAGAAGGTCGAGATGCAGTTCGCCCATCTGAAACGCATCCTGCGCCTCGACCGGTTGCGCCTACGCGGGCCACGTGGTGCCAGGGATGAGTTTCTGCTCGCCGCCACGGCGCAGAACCTGCGCAAGCTCGCAAAGCTCATTATCCGGCCGCCGCCCGATCACAGAGCCGCGTGTGTCGCGTCAGCGTAGGTGGCGTCAGTGAGGCGCGTTACAGACCGCCCCTGGCGTCGGGCGGCAAAAATCGAGGCGGTCACACCGCCGCGCCGCTCTTCCAGGCGACTTTATCAACAAAATCGGCCAGGAGCTGCCATCGCAATAGCGCTCGGACATCGTCCGCTCTTCCCTCGATAGCCGCCGCGCGAGGCTTGAGGGACGACCGGCGGGGATCTTTGCACCACATTTCCGCTTATGCGCTGCTCACGAGCCGGAGTGCCTTATCGGGGTCGGGAGGAGGATGCCGATCCGGGGGTCTGCGTTGCCGGTCGGCGAAAGACGGTGACATTGGTCGAAAGGGGTCGTGGTGGAGGAAGGTTTCCCACGCGCAGGAATGCTGCGATCTCAGGAGCGGGCAAGGGCTTGGAGAAGTAGAAGCCCTGCACATTTCGGCAGCCCCAGGATTTGATGAGCTCGACCTGTTCCTTAGTTTCGACCCCCTCAACCACGACATTGAGCTTGAGCTCATGCGCCAGGCCAATGGCCGCTTTCACGATTGATGCGTTGCGCGGCGTCAGATCGAGCATGAAGTCCTGTGCGATCTTGATGCGATCGATCGACAAGCGGCTGAGATATTGGAGGGATGAGAACCCGGTCCCGAAATCATCGACCGCAATGCGGATCCCGGCCTCGCGCAAGCGCACGAGTATGTCGTTGTGCTCAAGCGAAGCTTCCATCAGGACGGTTTCCGTGAGCTCGAGCTCCAGCAACTTCGGCGGCACAACTGTTTCCGCCAAAATTGCCACGATGTCGTTTTCCAGCTCGAGCGGCGTCTTGAACTGCAGCGCCGATACATTCACCGCTATGAGGGGCGGGGCGATGCCGGCATCGAGCCATACCCTCATCTGACGGCAGGCCTCATGCAGCACCCACCGCCCCAGTGGCACGATCAGCCCGCTCTTCTCCGCCGCCGGAATGAATTCGCCGGGCGAGACGAGGCCGCGTTTGGGATGGTTCCAGCGAACCAGCGCTTCGAGCCCGACGATGCGGCCAGTGCGGATGTCGACCTGCGGCTGGTACATAAGAAAGAACTCGCCAAAATTGATGGCTTCACGAAGCTCAGCATCGAGCGTCACCCGAGCTCGCACTTCTGTGTCCATCGCATCGGTGAAGAACCTGTACGTCCCTCGACCTTCCGATTTGGCCCGGTAGAGGGCCACATCGGCCTGAGACAGGAGGGTCTCCACCTCGGGCGCGTCCGCTCCGTAAACCGCGATGCCAACGCTGGTGCCGCTACGAATCTCATTGCCCTGAATTGAAAATGGCTGGGCCACCGCCTTCAGTATCTTGTCCGCCAGCACAGCGGCTTCCGCGGGCTCGCTGATATCGGTCTGGAGCACCGCAAATTCATCGCCGCCGAACCGTGCCACGAGGTCCGTCGCACGAATGCTCGCCTGCAAGCGCTCGGCCACCGACTGCAGCAGCAGGTCACCGATGGGATGTCCAAGGGTGTCGTTGACGTCCTTGAAATGGTCGAGGTCGAGATAGAGTACAGCGAAACTCTTGCGGCTCCGGTGTGCCGCGGCAATCTCCTGCTGCAGCGCTTCGACGAACACGGCGCGATTGGCGAGGTTGGTCAAATTATCGTGGCGCGCAATGTGCGCCATCTGCGCCTCGCTTCTTTGCAGCGAGGAATGCATGCTCTCGCGCAGGAGCAAGGCACCGATCACCTCCGCCAAGGTCGTGATCTTGTCGATCTCGGTTGATGTCCATTGGCGGGAGGTCTTGCAATCGTCCAGCCTGATATGGCCGTAATATTCTCCTTTGACCATTATGGGCACCAATAGGGTCGAGAACGTTTTCGTTTCGCGCATGATCTGCCCGACGTCCCCGCTGGCCGTGTCGGCACACATGACCATCGCCTTGCCCCCAATCAGGGGTGCGAACAATGCGGCGTGCTCCTTCGAATCAGCAGAAAGGTTTGACAGAACTCCTGCGTCCAGGCGCGCAATACCTGACTTTTGCCAATCGAAAAGCAAAGAGACGACGGACACCATGGTCGGCGAAGAAGAGTCTCGCAGAACGAACATCCGATCGACTTGCAATGCTTCAGCGACAGTCTCCAACGCGTGCGGCATCGAAACCGCGAGCGACGAGCCGCCCACGAGTTCGGCGGCACTCTTATTGACAGCGTGGAGAATGCGGTCGCGGTAAGCCAGCCCGTCGAGGATCTGCAGGCGTTCCGTGACATCATGGAAACAGGCGACCAGATACGTCCTTCCACCGAGAGCCATCTTTGAGGCACTGATATCGGCGAAGAATGTGGAGCCGTCCTTTCGTTTCATCAAAAGGTTGGGAGCCACCGTCGTATCGCCTCTTAATGTGCTTTCGACCTGCTGCCGGACTTCGGAAAACGCCTCGGGCGGATGCATGTCCCAAATGCTGCGCGCAGGCAGCTCGTCGGGACTATAGCCAAGCAATTCGCAAAACGCCCGGTTCCAAAATCGCAACTTCGCTGTTTCGGCGTCCACCATCACGATGCCGTCGACATTCGTGTCGAGCACTGTCTTGAGCTGCAGCTCGGCCTCTCGCTCCGCGGTCACGTCCATCCCGACGGCAAGAAGGACCGGATGGCCCTCGCTCGTGATCCGCCGGCCGTTCCAACGAATAGAACGTACGTCGCCGGCTTTGGCGCGTACCCCGAATTCGGCACTGGCCGCGCCCATGCTGAACGCCTCTTGCATTTTTGTTCGCACCAGGTCGCGATCGCTCTCGACTATGAGTGTAAGCGCGTCTAGCCCTTGCAGTTGTTCATTGGAAAGGCCAGTCAGGGCCGGTAAAGTTTCGTTCCAGCGGATGAGGCGGCCGCCCTCATCGAGCAAAGCAAAGAAGCTCGGCAGACTGTCGATCAAGGCAGTGGAGAAATCCCGCTCCTGCGTCAGCGCTCTTGTGCCTGTGCCCAGTCTCTCGTTGGTAGCCTGCAGATCCGCGGTGCGATCTTTAACGCGCAATTCCAGATCGTCGCGGGCCTTTTTAAGGTCCGCTTCGGATCGCAATCGCTCTTCACTCCAGCGTCGCCCGGCACGAAGAGCAAAATACCAAGCCCACAACAAGACGAGAACGATCACACCACTCGCTATCCCCAATCCGGCTCTCAGCAAATTAAGGTGCCGGACTTGGGATTCGATTGCTCCCTTCAGCCAGGATGCGGTCTTGTCCACTCCGTCGGCATAGATGGCCTTCAACCGCGAGTATTCTTCACTGGCCAACAAAGAGGACGCCTCCGTCAGCCGGCCCTCACCGGCCAAGGTTAAGGCGCGTCGTTCAATCTGCACGAGCTTGCGATTCGCCTGGTCGGTTTGCTCGATGAATTGCCGTATCTCGGGTGCTCGCAACGCGTTTTGCGTTTGTTTGATCAGGGCGTCGAGCTCGGCATCGAATGTGTCGTATCTTTGCTTGTAGGCGAGATCGCCCGTCGCGGCCGCCATGCGCGCTGACATAGTCAGCGCCTCGTCGTACAGCATGACCCGGTTGTGATATTCGCTGAGCTCGACCTGTTTCGCCCGCAGATCAGCGAAGCGATGTTGCAATTGCCACAACATCAAGATCATCGCGGCGACTGCCAGCACGCTGATAGCAAATGCTGCCGCTAAGGACCGGAGCGGAATCCCGTGCTGGTCAGTTCTATCTTTTTCAACCGGCATGACGTTGCTCAAACGAAATTGCGCAATGCGGCCATCGGATAGCCGCGATTCGGCTGCGCACGATAACTAGCTTGGACAAACGTGAAGGGTTTTGCGTTAAAAACGCAGATCTCATTCGAAACTAACTCGAAAGTGTACGCACCACCGACGTGGTGGAGCCGTCCACACATGGCCCATCGCTGCCGCGCAGTGTTCGGTAACTCTTGAGGGAAGAGCAGACTCGGCAGAGGTAGGCTGAAGCGCGGCCTAAAGTCCCTG
The DNA here is from genome assembly GCA_963776675.1 of uncultured Alphaproteobacteria bacterium. Classification (GTDB taxonomy): domain Bacteria; phylum Pseudomonadota; class Alphaproteobacteria; order Rhizobiales; family Hyphomicrobiaceae; genus Hyphomicrobium_A. Next base: position 11,987 of record CAVZNR010000016.1, read on the forward strand.
CCTCGACTTCCGCTTTCTGTGCTTCGCGTAGGTCGCCGACAAAGGCGATCTGACCTCTCGATGTCCGAGTTGGGTCAGATTCGGCTGTTTTCCGCACGACAAAAAGGGCCGGATTGCCGCAAACAGCCGACATTTCCCGATCGCGGCTGACCCAGCACCCAAATCTTATCCCCGCCCCTCCAACCTCCCCCATACTCCCTCACCCCTGTCCACATGGGACGCGCAGCTGAGCGGCTTTGCGGGGCGGGGGCGGTGACCTGGATGAGGCAGATGACCGTACCGTCGCGGGCGTTTGACGCGAGGTTTAGCTCACCTCAGATTCCGGGGCCGCGGATCGAGGCTGTGCAGGCGTGGCAACACACTGCACGGACGCCCGTCGCGCAGCGGCGCTCCTTGAGAGAGGCGCGCAGCAGCTCTAGGTCCTGGACGAGAGAGGCTCTGGCCGAGGTTGTCAGAGCCGGACCGATGAGCCCGCTGACGATGTGACCGCACCCTCGGCACGGCAGCAACCGGCGCGGGCGTCCGTGCGAAGCACGGCTCCGCCATGACAGGGCTGCCCCATTTGTTGCAACAGGATCGCAGTGCTTCGGCGTCCGCGCTCCCTTACTTTCTCAAACCCTCGGGGGCTGAGCCCCGCGAGACCGCGGAGGCGTGCTCAGCATCACCTCTCCCAGTGGGAGAGGTCGTGAGCCCGCCATGGGCGGGCGAGGGGGTGAGGGGTTACGACGCCGGAAGTGTTTTACGCCCTCACCCGGAAGCTCATTTGCATTCGCTTCCGACCTCTCCCCCCGGGAGAGGTGAAAACGTGGAGACGCCGTGAGGACGAAGGAGTTTCCCCCTCTCCCCGTCCTTACGGGGAGAGGGTCGGGGTGAGGGGCAGAATGAATCTGTGAGGGGCAGAAACGAGCGCTGCGGTGCGCGGCTGCCCCTCACCCGCTCCCCCGGCTCACGGCCGGGGTCGCGACCTCTCCCCGCACGCGGGGAGAGGTGAAGAGACAGAGACGCCACACCACGCGTGTTGTTCCCGCGAGCCGCGTGCGTGCCATCATCGGAGCTTGAAGCAAGGAGACGGTTCGGTATGGCCATCGCACGCAGCGGCAACGTGGGAGACTTTCTGAGCGGCGACGCGGCGGCGCTCGAGGCCGAGGTCTTTAATCGGCTTGTGTCGTCCGCGGCAGGGCTGCCGCACGTGTGCGTCCTCAAACGGTGCCGGCGGCGCAAGCGCTGCTTGGGCCCCCTCCTCGGCGGGCAGCTCCCGTGCCGGCGCCATCACAGGGGCCTCGGCAATGCGCGGTTTCACAGCGCGCTGAAAGTGCTCGGGTGGCCGAACCGCGATTCCGACGGCAAGCCGATTGTCAGGAATAACAAAGGCTAGCCCGGACCCCGGCCCTAGTTTTGCCGTCCCACCCCCCTTCACTGGCGCCGGGCCTTGAAATCCAGGGAGCGGGCGGACCCATGCGCTTGGGCGGCAGACGGTTTCTCTTGAGCTTCGCCATCATCGCGGCCGCCGTCTGCCTGGCGCTCGGCATCACGCTGCCGATCATCAAGCTCACCAAGTTTCTGTTCTGGACGTCCGAGTACTCGCTCATCTCCACCGTCGGCGTGCTCATCCGCGACGGCCAGACGTTTCTGGGCGTGATCGTGCTCGTTTTCTCGATCATCTTCCCCATCGTCAAGCTCGCCTACCTGCTGCTCGTCTCGACCCTGCCGGCCGACGAGCTGCGCCGCCACGCCAAGCGCCTGAAGGCGATCGAATGGATCGGCAAGTGGTCGATGCACGACGTGCTGGTGCTGGCGCTGACCATCTTCTTCCTCAAGAGCCAGGGGATCTACGACGCGGCGAGCCTGCCGGCGGTGTACTTCTTCACGACCGCGGTGGGGCTGATGATCCTGTCCTATGCCTGGCTCAAGACGGACCTCGCCGCGGCCAGCAACATGGCGCCGGATCCGGAGCTGCCCAAGGCGCTCTCGGCGGTGCGCAACGTGCTTTTGAGCTTCCTCATCATCCTGGCCACGGTGTTCTTCGCGCTCGGCATCATCCTACCGTCGATCCGCTTCACCACCGTCTACGTGTGGACGGCGCAGCATTCGATCGCGACCATCATCTACGCGCTGTACGAGAGCGACGAGCACTTCCTGTGCGCGGTGGTGTTCGCCGTCTCGATCTTCTTTCCGTTCCTCAAGCTGTTCTATCTGCTGACGCTCGTCGCCTCGCCCGATCTGTCGCCGGAGTTCCGCCGCCGCTCCATCTCCACCATGGAGTGGCTGGGGCGCTACTCCATGACCGACGTGATGGTGCTCGCCCTGATGATCTTCTACGTGAACTCGTCGGGCTACACCGAGGCGGTGGTGATGCCGGGCGTCTACTTCTTCGCGGCCTCGGCGCTGATCACGATGCTGGCCTACGGCTGGGTCAATACGGTGCCCGCGCGGCGGACGACGGCCCCGCTCGGCGAGGTGGTGACGCTGCCGACCAACCCGGGGCGCCGCCACCGGCCGGCTTGAGGCTTATTCGGCGGCGCTCTGGACGACGGTCGCTGCGTCGTTGCCACCCGACGGGGTCGCGGTTCCCCCGCTGCGCAAGCTGGGCGCCGTCTCCGGCATGAAGAACCCGAAGATCGCAGCACCCAGCACCGCGACGCCGGACAGGAACAGGAACCCGGCCGAGTAGCCGGCGATCTGCACGATCCATCCGGCGATCAGATTGCTGAGCGAGGCCCCGACGCCGATCAGCATCGTGAGCGCTCCTTGCGCGACGTTGAATCGGCCTGTGCCTTGCGTGATGTCGCGCAGGATCAACAGGAAGATGATGCCGAAGATGCCGTTCGCGAGGCCGTCCAAGGACTGCACGCCGACCAGGAAAAAGGAGTTGTCCCAGAGGGTATAGAGCACGCCGCGGAAGGGCAGGATCGCAAAGGCGGCCAGGAACAGGACCTTGCGGCCCCAGACGTCGGCGCGCGCGCCGCACAGAAGCGCCATCGGGATCATGAAGCCCTGCGCGGCAATGATGCAGGCCGAGGTGAAGGCAAAGCCGGCGTCCGTATCGCCTCCGGCCGAAAGCTTCTGGCTGACCAGCGGCAGCATCGCCGCATTGGCAAAGTGGAACAGCACCACCGAAAGCGCGAAGATGACGAGCCGCCGATCGCTCAGCAGCGTCAGGATGCTTTCGGGCTCCCCGTCGTCCGGCCCCTTCTCTTCGATGCCGCCGCGAGCCAGATCGTGATTGATCGCTCCGCCATCGATCATGGCGATGCAGACCAGCATGCCGACCGCCATGGCGCTGATCAGCATGAACAGACCCACCGGCGCCCAAACGACCGCGAGCAGCGCGCCTCCCGCCGCGCCAAACACGTTCCCCGCATGGTTCCAGGCCTGGTTGGCACTTGTCTGCTTGGTAAAATACTTAGGCCCGACCAGCCCCAGCGTGACCGCAGCGATGCCCGGCGCGAGGAACGCGCATGCGACTCCAATCGCAATCTGCGCGCTATAGATGATCCACGGTGGATTGTTGGTTACGACGATGAGCATCGCCGAAACGCCGACGAGGATTGCGCAGACGGCCAGCACCGCCCGCTTCCAATAGGTCGCGTCGATGAATGCGCCCGCAGGGACTTGCGCGATGACGGTCGCAATCGAGCCGGCCGCGAGCGCCATGCCGATACCGCCGGGCTGCCAGTGATAGGCAGACAGCAGATAGATTGCGATGTAGGGGCCGAGTCCTGCGATGACGTCGCCGGCAAAAAAGTTGGTGCCGATCAACGGTCGGTTCAGCTTGAAAGTCTCTGCCATGCGGACCCCAGTGCGCCATCCCTTATTGCAGAGCGCTCTGGATTACAGGCTCAGACTAAACATAGTTTAAAATCTTGTGGCGCAATACTGATCCAATCGACCGCTCTCGTGAAAGGCGAGGCACACCTAAAAGTGGGACAGTCGCCGCGCTCGGTTCACACCCGCGCTTTTCGCCAAAAATTCCAGCCGGGCCGATGATCACCACCAGCCTCGTTGTCTCCTGCCTGATCTTTTCCCTGATCGCGATGCGCGAGTGGCTGCCGTCCGCCGTGCGCATCTGGCACATCATGGTTGCGGGCGCGGTGGTGCTTCTGCTTCTCGGTGAAATCTCACCGAGCGCTGCCTTCAAGGCGATCGACTGGAACGTGATCGCGTATCTGTTCGGCGTGTTCGCGATCGCAGCGGCACTCTATGACTTCGGGCATCTCTCACGCCATCGGGGACCGCATCGCGGCCATGCAAAGCCCCAGCGTGGCCCTCGCGGCGCTGATCATATCCGTCGCGCTGTGCTCCGTGGTGCTGACCAACGACGCGGCGGCCGTCATCGGTACTCCCATCGTCCTCATGCTGGCGCAGTCCCTGCGGCTGCCACCAATCCCGCTCTTGATTGCATTGTGCGCCACCGTAACCGTCGGCAGCATGACGAGCCCGGTGGGGAATCCGCAGAATATCCTCATCGCTACCAACGGGCATTTTGCGAATCCTGTGGCGACCTTCGGGCACTGGCTGATCGTCCCGACGATCGTCTCGCTCGCCTTCGTTTTCTGTTGGTCACGATTTCTGATCAAGAGGCAGACGGAGGCCACGCAGCTCAACACCAACACTCTGCCTGACCCAACCGACAACGCGCGCATTTGGCCGGCCTACGTGGGCTTGGTGCTGCTCGTCCTGCTGATTGGGGTCGACAGTGTGTTGCAGGGAATGGGCGACGGATTGAGGTTGCCGTATGGCATCTCGAGCCTCATCGCCTGCTTGCCGATCTTTGTGCTCGGCAACCGCCGCATTCAGACCTTCAAGGAGGTCGATTGGCCGACGCTCGGCTTCTTCGTCGCGATGTTCATCGTCACCGGCTCGCTGCTGCAGTCAGGCTCGCTGCAAGCGATGCTCGGACCGATGCAGGCGCGGCTCGGAGAGCTTCCGGTCACCGCAGCGATCAGCTTCTGGGCCAGCCAGCTGTTTTCCAACGTTCCCGTCGTCGATATGTACCTGAAGCTTTTGCCGCACGGCGACACGTCCACACTGATGATGCTGGCCGGGCTGTCAACGTTGGCGGGCAATCTTTTTATCATCAGCGCCGCGAGCAATGTCATCATCGTGCAACAGGCCGAGCGCTTTGGCCAGACGCCGTTCACATTCTGGCAGTTCACGTTCTCGGTGCTGCCAATTACGCTCGTGTCCGTCACCGTGACGTACGTCTGGATCGCCTGGATGGCCGGTCTTCTCTGAGGCGGCGACGCACAGGTGGCGGGCTTCACTTCGCATCGGCGTGCCGAAGTCAGTCGTTTCTGTGCTTCAGCCACTCTTTCTTGAAGTAGGGCAGTGTCAAGCTTGAGATCATAAACGCCGCGGTTGGCACGATACCATTGAGCAAAGGGTCCGGAACCCCTATCGCCCAGAGGTATACGCTCAGTGTGAGATACGTAAAAAGCATCACCAGCGTCTGCCGAGTTCGGCTTTTTTCCCACGCCTTGTCTGCCTCTACGATGGCGTTCCTCTGCTCGATTTTCGCCACGCGTTCTTCGAGTTCCATAGTCTACATCTGCTCTTGTGCGATCACTCGGATCCAGTTGGCATTGCAGTGACCGATTCAGTTTGAAGGGCTGCCATGCAAACTCCAGCGCGCGCGCTGCTACATTGCAAGGACCGGGCTACCTGTCCGAGATCAACAGAAGATGAAATGTGGTGGACCAATATTCATCCAATCTCTCGCTGTCCGTTGCGATCACGATTTTGTCGATCGTGCTCACCTGGGCAGGATCGCTTGGATGACCGGGCTTCTTTGAGCCGCGGGCGGCGCACAGATGGTGCGGCGTGTATGTTTCCAAGGTAATCTCGCGTGCCGTCCGCTGCATATAAGGACGAAACCCTGTCGCCAGCTCGCTCCGTTGCCTCGAGGAGACCGTCATGATCCCGTGGACCGTCAAAGCTACCGAGTTCATCAACTGCAACTGCGCCTACGGTTGCCCCTGCCAGTTCAATGCCCTGCCCACGCATGGCCTTTGCGAGGCCATCGGCGCCTACGATATTGTCGAGGGCCACCACGGAGACGTGCGCCTGGATGGGCTCAAGGTTCTCACCATCTTTCATTGGCCAGGTCCCATCCATCTGGGCAACGGCCGCCGCTTTCTGATCATCGACGCGCGCGCGAGCGAGCCACAGCGTGAGGCTCTCGCGCGGCTTCTCACCGGCGAGGACACCGAGCCCGGCAAGACCGTGTGGAACGTCTTTGCCTCAACGGTGGAGCAGAGCTACGACACCATTTTCAAGAAGATCGATCTGTCGATCGACGTGGACGCGCGCCGCGCCAATCTCACCGTCGACGGCGCTCGGCACAGCCAAGGCGGAGCCCATCCGCAATCCCGTAACGGGCGCCGAGCACCGTGCCCGCATCGACCTGCCCGACGGCTTCGAATACACGCTCGCCGAGATGGGGAGCGGCAGCTCCGACATCGCCGGTCCCATTCCGCTCAAGCTCGAGGCGACCTATGCGCAGCTCGCGCACATCCACCTGAGCCAGAGCGGCATCGTGCGCTAGCGCCGCGACGTGTCGATACCCGCACAACCATCGACGACGCTCACCGAGCGTTTGGTGCGCCGCGAGCAAGTCGTCATCGCGGCCGGGCTGGTGCTGATAACCGCACTCGCGTGGACTTACATCCTCACCGGGGCCGGCACTGGCATGAGCACCATGGCCATGACGACCTGGCAATTCCCGCCGCCGCGCCCCGCCGCCACGATGTCCGGCGCATGGAACGCGGGCTACTGGCTGATCATGCTTGTCATGTGGTGGGTCATGATGATCGCGATGATGATCCCCAGCGCCGCGCCGATGATCCTCCTTTATGCGCGCGTGTTCCGTCAGGGTCAGGCGCGCGGCCAGATCTCCGGCGCGCTGGTGCCCACGGCGTCGTTCGCGGCGGGCTATCTCGTCTGCTGGCTCGGATTCAGCGCACTCGCCACAGCGCTGCAGTTCGCGCTGGAGCAGATCGGCCTCGTGCACGGCATGTGGATGTGGTCGACCAGCCGCTGGCTGACCGCGGCTCTCCTGATCGTCGCCGGGCTGTTCCAACTGACATGGCTCAAGGGCGCGTGTCTGGAGCACTGCCGGGCGCCGGCATCCTTTCTGGCGGAGCACTGGCGGGCGGGTCGCCTCGGCGCCTTCCGGCTCGGCCTCGTGCACGGCGCCTACTGCCTGGGCTGTTGCTGGGCTCTGATGCTGCTGCTGTTCGCGGCCGGCATCATGAATCTCGTCTGGATAGCCGGGCTCGCGATCCTCGTTCTGGTGGAAAAGCTCGCGCCCTTCGGCGCGCGCCTCGGACCGATCAGCGCCGCGCTGCTGATCGGCGCGGGCGTGTATGTGGGTTTGGCCTGAAATGCTAAGGGCCCGGACACATGCCCGGGCCCTTGCTGAAATTTGCCAGAGTGGCGTCGCTTAGCGCGAGTAGAACTCGACCACCAGGTTCGGCTCCATGTGCACCGGATAGGGCACGTCCGACAGCGCCGGGATGCGGTTGAACTTCGCCACCATCTTGTTGTGGTCGGCGTCGATGTAGTCGGGCACGTCACGCTCGGGGCTCTTGATCGCCTCCAGCACCAGCGCCAACTGCCGCGCCTTCTCCTTGACCTCGACCACGTCACCCACCTTGCAGCGGTAGCTCGGCACCGTCACGCGGCGGCCGTTGACGGTGACGTGACCATGGCTCACGAACTGGCGCGCGGCAAACACCGTCGGCACGAACTTGGCGCGATAGACGATGGCGTCGAGGCGGCGCTCCAAAAGCCCGATCACGTGCTCGGACGTCGAGCCCTTGAGGCGCACGGCCTCGACGTAGATGCGGTGGAACTGACGCTCGGTGAGGTTGCCGTAGTAGCCCTTGAGCTTCTGCTTGGCCTTGAGCTGCTGGCCGTAGTCCGACAGTTTCTGGACGCGGCGCTCGCCGTGCTGGCCGGGCCGCGAATTCGCGGCGGTTGATGGGGCTCTTGGGGCGGCCCCAGATGTTCTCGCCGAGGCGGCGGTCGATCTTGTGCTTGGCGCGAATGCGCTTGGTCATGGTAACAGCACTCCAGCGTTGTATTGGCTCTATTGCGTGGAGCGCCCCCTCCTCTGCCGCACCAGGTTTTGAGGCCCGGGCGACCGACAGGCAGGGCCGATTGTCCGGACCTGCCGCGGGTGCGCAAGCAAACGCGGGCTCTTAAGGCCCGCGCTGCGAACGGCTTGATACCGGGACGGGATGCCCTCGTCAACCGAAGGGGCAGCCGGGGCGCCTAATTGCTGCAAGCGCAGGCCCCGTGGCCGCCCGCAAATCAGGCGTCCGCGGTAAAATCGCCTACTTCTGGACGGGAGCCTGCGAGGAAGCCTCGGCGGCGGCCGCAGGTGCGGTCCTGGCTGCCATCGACGGGCCGGTCTTCACGTAGGCGGCGATCATCTCCTTGATCTTCTGCTTCTGCTCGGCCGAGCACGTCTGTGCCTGCCGCGCCGCCTCCTCGACAACGACCTCCTTGCCACCGTCGCCCTCGACCAGCTTGATGCGTCCGGTCAGAAGCATCACCACCGTCAGGTGCAGCTGGTTGATGTAGACGATCTGCTGGGGCGTCCATTTCTTCGAGGCGATCTCGCGCCGCATCAGCGAGTTGTGATTGTCCGATTGATCCTGCGCCAGATCGCAAACCTGCGCGTGCGCCGAAAGCCGGCCGACCCGAATCACGTCGCGCGCGACGTCGAGCGGAATCAGGACCTCGTCCTTCTTCTTCTTGTCGATCTGAATTGTCTCGCCGTTGGGCTTGGTGAAAGCCTCCGGCGTAAGCGACCACGCGTACTCCATGAACGCGCGCGTGGCTTTCTCACTGAGCTGCTCCTGGGCGCTGGCGGGTACCGCCACAACGCTGGCGGCCAGCAAGACTGCACACGCCCAACCCTTCCCCGCCATTCTCATGATCCGCGTCTCCTGAGCTGTGCGTTATCTTATTACTCTTGCTTCTGCCGACCACAATCGCAGTCACGATCGCGGAGCAAAAGAGCCCGCCGTTTCGAGCGGCATCGCTCAGCCCAAAACTTGGCCAGATCATGGCGGCTATGTTGGTGGCTTGCGGGCTCGTCCCTTGCCTTTTGCCAGCGTTGCAACAATACCACGTAGGGTGCGGACTTCCTGCTCGGTCGCCCCCATTCGCGCGAACATGGTCCGTAGATTGCGTGCAACGGTGTCGCGTTTGTGGGAGGGATTGAAAAAGCCGAGCCGGTCCAGCTCCGCTTCCAAATGCTCGAAAAAACCGAGCTGTTCCTCCTTGGTCGCGGGCCGGTCCGCGCCAAGGTTGAGGCCGGGGGCAATGGGCGTCTCGTAGGTGGTGACCCGGCCCAGGCTCTGCGATTCGCTGACCCGCATCCACTCATAGCCCAGGATCAGCACGGCCTGCGCCAGATTGAGCGAGGCGAAGCGCGTGTTAACCGGAATCATAACTAGTGCGTCCGCGTTGGCGACCTCGGAGGTCTCCAGCCCGTTGCGCTCGCGCCCGAACAGCACGCCGCAACGCTCCCCTCTGGCGATGCGCGCGCGCATCTCGGCCACCGCCTCGATGGGGGTCATCACCGGCTTGCGCAAATCGCGCTGCCGCGCGGTGGTGGCGGCAAGCCAGTTGAGGTCTCCTATGGCGGCGGGAAGTGCAGGAAACGCCACCGCATCGTCGATCACATAGTTGGCGCCCGAGGCGGCAATGCGCGCCTTCTCGTTGGGCCAGCCGTCGCGCGGCGCGATGAGTCGCAAGCTGTCGAGCCCGAAGTTGGCCATGGCGCGGGCGACCATGCCCACGTTGTCGGCGAGCTGCGGCTCCATCAGGAGGATCGCCGGCGTCTCACCGTCGCCCGCGAACGCTTCGCCCTTGAGGTGCGCGCGGCGAATACCGTGGCGCAGTTTGCGCAAAACGCGGCGCGCCCAATACCAGTACTTCTCACCCGACCAGGACTGCGCAAGCCCTTCGAGCGTCTCCACGTGCAGCGTTGCTTGTCCCTGGCCGATCAGGCGCACCGCGCCGTCGCCGACGACGATCTCCTTGTGGCGGGCGACGAACGCATCGAGGCTCGCGATGCCGTCGGCTTGCGTGCGCCGACGGCAGCCGGGGCAGCTGGCGTCGTCGGCGACGCAGCGCTCCTCGGCGCAATAGGTCAGGACGTCCTCGAGCGTGGCGCGGTCGAGACCGGGAACGCCAAGCTCGGCGAGACCCTGATCGATGGTGCGCTCGTGGCAGGTGTAGACGATTGTCGCGACAGCGGTCGCGGGTGCGCCCACCACCGGCACGCGATAGGTGCCCTCGTCTGCGATGCGGATCTGCGTTTGCTCGGCGCCCATGCTTTACGACATTTGAGGTCTGGCACTGCTTGCGGGCATAGCGGGAAAGCCGGCGCCCTGCCAGTCCAATGGGCGTTCGCCCGCTGCAATGGCACCGATTCGTCCTCGAACATGTGCCGCAGCTCCACGGACTTGGCATGAAAGGGGTCCAAGGCTATGACACGAAGAGCTGGGACGGCTGTTCCCCGCGCGACTGCAATCGTCCCAACCCTCTGCGCCGAAGGCAATTTTCCATGCAGAAGATCAAGGTGACCGGCACCGTCGTGGAGCTCGACGGCGACGAGATGACTCGCATTATCTGGAAGCTCATCAAGGACAAGCTGGTCCACCCCTACCTCGATCTGCCGCTTGAACTCTACGACCTGTCAATTCAGAGCCGCGACGCGACCGACGACCAGATCACCATCGATGCCGCCAACGCCATCAAGAAGCACGGCGTCGGCGTCAAGTGCGCGACCATCACGCCGGACGAGGCGCGCGTCAAAGAATTCGGTCTCAAGAAGATGTGGCGGAGCCCCAACGGCACCATTCGCAACATCCTGGGCGGCGTCATCTTCCGCGAGCCCATCATCTGCCACAACGTGCCCCGCCTCGTTCCCGGCTGGACCCAGCCCATCATCATCGGGCGTCATGCCTATGGCGATCAGTACCGCGCCACCGACTTTCTCTTCCCCAGCGCTGGCACGCTCACCATTAAGTTCGTCGGCGACGACGGCGCCGTGATCGAGAAGGAGGTGTTCAAGGCGCCCTCGAGCGGCGTCGCCATGGCGATGTACAATCTCGACAACTCGATCCGCGATTTTGCGCGCGCGTCCTTCAACTATGGGCTTGCCCGCAACTACCCGGTCTACCTGTCGACCAAAAACACCATTCTCAAGGCCTACGACGGCCGCTTCAAGGACCTGTTCCAGGAGGTGTTCGACGCCGAGTTCCGGTCCGAGTTCGAGAAGCGCAGGCTCACCTATGAGCACCGCCTCATCGACGACATGGTCGCGTCCGCGCTGAAGTGGTCGGGCGGCTATGTGTGGGCGCTCAAAAACTACGACGGCGACGTGCAGTCCGACACCGTCGCCCAAGGGTTTGGCTCGCTGGGTCTCATGACCAGCGTGCTCATGACGCCCGACGGCAAGACGGTGGAGGCCGAAGCCGCGCACGGCACGGTCACGCGCCATTACCGCGAGCACGAGAAGGGCAAGGAGACCTCGACCAACTCCATCGCCTCCATCTTCGCCTGGACGCGCGGGCTCGCTCACCGCGCCAAGCTCGACGACAACGAGGCGCTCGCGCGCTTTGCCGCGACCTTGGAGAAGGTGTGCATCGATACGGTCGAAGCCGGCTTCATGACCAAGGACCTGGCGCTGCTCGTCGGCGACCGGCAGAAATGGCTGTCGACCAACGGGTTTCTCGACAAGGTCGACGAGAACCTGAAGAAAGCGATGGCGGCCTAGGTCATTGGCGCGCTTCTGCCCTATTCCGCCGATCCTATAGCGGGCTCGCGGACGGGAGTATGCATGCGGCGGACGGGGTCTATTGTGCTTGGCGCGGCGCTGCTGCTCGCGGTGTTCGTATATCTCAACAACACGGCCAGCCTTGCGCCGGCGATGAGCGGCAAGCCGCTGTTGCTCGCGCACCGTGCGCTTGCGCAGACGTTTCATCGCGAGGGACTCACGAACGACACCTGCACGGCCGAGCGCATCTATCCGCCCACACACGGCTTCCTGGAGAACACGCTTGCCTCGATGCAGGCGTCTTTCGAAGCCGGCGCCGACATCGTCGAGCTCGACATTCACCCCACGACCGACGGCCACTTCGCCGTGTTTCACGACTGGACCGTCGACTGCCGCACCGAGGGCACGGGCGTCACGCGCGCGCACACGCTGGCCGAGCTGCAGGCCCTCGACATCGGCTACGGCTACACCGCAGACGGCGGCAAGACCTTTCCCTTCCGCGGCAAGGGCATCGGCCTCATGCCGTCGCTCGACGAGGTGCTGGCAGCCTTTCCGGGCAAACGCTTCCTCATCAACATCAAGAGCAACGACCCCGCCGAGGGCGCAGCTCTGGCGCAACGCCTCGAGCGTCTGTCAGCCGCCGAGCGCGATCTGCTCATGGCATACGGCGCCGACCGCCCCATCGCGGCGCTGCATGAAAGGCTCCCGGCGCTGCGGGTCATGTCGAAAGCAACCTTGAAACGCTGCGGGTTGACCTATCTCGCGCTCGGCTGGACGGGCTACGTGCCGCAAGCCTGCCGCAACACGCTCATGCTGGTGCCGTCGAACTACGCAGGCCTGCTGTGGGGCTGGCCGAACCGCTTCCTCGATCGCCTGCGCCACGCCGGAACGGACGTGTTCGTCGCGGGGCCACACAGCTCGGGCGAGGCGGGCACCAGCGGCATCGACGACGCGGCGAGCTATCGCGCGCTGCCGGCACACTACGACGGCGGCGTCTGGACAAACCGCATCGACCTCATCGGGCCGCTCGCGCACGGCTCCCGATGAGACGAATGCGCCTCAATGCACCGCGCGCAACTGCAGCTGTGAGATGCCGACCGCGACATTGAGGCCCTGCTGGCCCTGCACGCTCACCGGCTGCAAAGCGACCGTATCGTTCGAGCCGCCGACGAGCGCGTTGGCGCCGACGCCCAGCCCCACCGTCGCCTCGGCGGAGACGCCGCCGTAGTTGCCGCTGAGCGCGCCTGCGGGAATGTCGGCGGAGGGAGCAAGCACCGTCCAGATGATCTTGCTCTTGGAGGTGAAGCCCAGGTCGATGCCGAACTTGTTGATCGCGCCGCGGTAGTGCTCGGTGCCGCCGCTGGTGCCCTTGAAGGTGCAGTCGAGATCCTTGGTCGAGCCGAAGACAAAACCGGGGCCGCCATAGACAGTGCAGTTCAAGACGCCGATCTCGACGTGCGCGGCGTTGGCGGGAAGCGCGGCGGCGACAGCCAAGAGCATCACAGAGGCGAGATACGCACCGGCGCGGTGCAGCGGGTGGGAATGAGTTGTGACAGACCGGAGAGGCACCATGGGGATTATTCCTTTGTTGGTGAGGCCGCCGGCGAACGATGGCCTGGCGCAGCTACCCCGTCCATACGACATCAGGGAAAAGCGGCAATTCTCGCGCACAACGAGGCTGGAACGCGCGACGCAGCGCCGCTGTTCCCCACCCAAACGCTGATTTAGGTCAGCCGGAGGTCTTCTTCGTCTGGCTGGCGCGCATCCCCCTGGTCGGTCGCCCCGCCGCGCCCTGCAGGGCATCGCGGAACTCGTCGCGCTTTTCATGAATGGAAGCGATCACGGGGCCCGTGGGCACGCCCAACCCCACGAGCGTGGCCTCGCTCAGCTGCAAGCTCGCCTCGACCGTCTCCGGCACGGCGTCGGTGACGCCAAGCTTGTAGAGGTGGCGCGCGTGTCCCTCGTCGCGCGCACGCGCCACGATGACGAT
>CAVZNR010000017.1:0-4440 GCA_963776675.1 uncultured Alphaproteobacteria bacterium
CCGCGAGCATGCAGAATGTAGGTCCGCAAAGCCTGACTGTTACTCGACTGCGGCGCACGACGTTAGTACATCGCAGTTTCCGCGCTACCCTGCGTGGTTCTAGCGTGGAAGATGCACGGATGCCCAATCAGCGTTTCCCATCCACTACGGCAAGCGACGCGACAGTGCAGGTTTTTCATTGATGCCGAACCTCCTCGTGATCGGCGCTAGCAACGGCATCGGGCTCATGACGGTCGAGGCGGCGCTCGCCGCCGGGCATCGGGTGCGCGCGCTCGCGCGATCGGCACCTGCCATGGACCGGAGCGACGAGCGGCTCGAAAAAATCGGCGGTGACGCGCGCGACGCGAGCGTAATCGCCCGCGCCTTGGACGGCGTAGACGCGGTTGTCCAGGTGTTGGGTGTCCGCATCACGCCCGCAAAAGTGCTCAACGGGACGACGGTTTTTTCAGACGCAACGCGCGTGCTCGTCGACGCGATGCGCAGCGCCTCGGTCCGTCGCCTCATCGCGGTTACCGGGTTGGAGGCCGGCGATAGCCGCGGATCCTCCGGGGCCCTCCATGCGCGCGTCCTATTTCCGCTGATCTTGCAGCGTATATACGTTGATAAGTGCGTCCAGGAGGAGATGATCCGCGCCAGCGGGCTCGACTGGACCATCGTGCGACCGGGCCTCCTCACTCGCGGCCCGGCAACAGGCCGCTATCAGGTTCTGTTGGAGCCCCGCTCCTGGCGGGGCGGGAGCATCTCACGCCGGGACGTCGCCGAGTTCCTGATCCGCCAGGTCGGCGACGACAGCTGCATCGGCCAAACACCGGTGCTCGTTGGGTGACCGCGGCGAACATGTGGGGCGATACTGTGATGCCCACGACGCCTACTTTGCCTCTGCGACCAGTCATCGCGCTTCTCTATGGCGCCGCGTGCCATGCCGTGTTCGCACTCGGCGTGGCAGCGATGGTGGCGATGATGTACTTCGGCATGAGCCGGTCGCTCGGCGCGCTCGCCCCGCCCTGGAGCTTGCTCGCCAACGCCGCGCTGCTCGCGCAATTCCCCCTCATGCACTCGTTCCTGCTCACCGATCGCGGCAGGGCCGTGCTCGCTCGGATGGCACCGGCTGGGACCGGCCCCACATTGTCGACCACCACCTATGTCGCCATCGCGAGCCTGCAGATCCTCGCCTTGTTTGTCTTATGGTCCCCGAGCGGCGTGATCTGGTGGCAGGCGGAAGGGGCGGTCCTGGCGCTCACGACCGTGCTCTATGCCACGGCCTGGCTCCTTCTCGGCAAGGCGATGGCCGACGCCGGGCTCTCACTTCAGACGGGCGCGCTCGGATGGTGGGCGCTCCTTCGCAACAGGAAGCCCGTCTATCCCAAGCTGCCTGAACACGGTCTCTTTCGCCTTTCGCGCCAGCCCATCTACGTGACCTTCACGCTGACGGTGTGGACCGTGCCGACCTGGACGCCCGATCAACTCGTCGTCGCCGTCACCTTCACGCTTTATTGTCTCCTCGGACCACTCTTCAAAGAGGCCCGTTTTCGGCGCATCTATGGGCAGGCCTTCGAGACCTATGCGCGCCGCGTCCCCTACTGGCTGCCGTGGCCACGCCCCGGCAGTGAAAAGCGCTGACGGAGATGCGCGATGCGCAATGATCTAAGCATCTACCGCACCTACGCCCCCAACTGGTGGGACGGATCACAGCGCTTCCTGCGCCTGTTGCACAACCTAGTACCTGCGCGCCTTGCACACTTCCAAACGATCGTCGGCACCTGGAGCGGCAAGACCGTACTCGATCTGGGTTGTGGCGGCGGCTTTATGTCGGAGGCCCTTGCGCGACGTGGCGCCGCCGTCATTGGAATCGACCCGTCTGAGGCCGCGATCCGCGCCGCACAAGCCCACGCTGTAGGTGAGGCACTCAGCATCGACTACCGTGTCGGCAGTGGCGAGGCGATTCCGCTCGCAGACGTCAGCGTCGACTGCATCGTCTGCGTCGACGTCCTGGAGCACGTCGCCGATCTCGACCGCGTGTTGGACGAGGTCCGGCGCGTCCTGAAGCCGGGCGGGATCTTCCTGTTCGACACGATCAACCGGACCCGCGTTGCCTCCTTGGTCATCGTCCACTTGGGCGAGAGCGTCCTCGGTCTATTGCCGCGCGGCACCCACGACCCGGCAAAATTCATCCGCCCTTCGGAGCTTCGCGCAAAACTGCGAGCGCGCGATCTCAGCATGGGTCCGCTCGTCGGCCTCGGCCCACGCGGGCTGAACCGGAAGCTCGACTTCACCTTCGGTCGGCTGCCGTCGGTGCAGATCATGTACATGGGTTACGCGCTGGCACCCGGGCACGAATAGGTCAATTCCCTTCGTGGCCCGCTTGCGGGCAACGGACGAGTCCAGTCGTGGGCACCGGGACTTCTGCTTTTGATGCTGTGGACGGCCCCTCGCCCGGGGCGCGCAAGCGCCTTGGAATCGGTTGCCGATGAGGCGACCAGGATCCGGAGGAGCTCATCATGCAAGCAATCGCAGTCGTTGGCCTCGACATCGCAAAGTCCGTTTTTCAGGTACATGGCGTCAATGCGCTCGGTAGCGTCGTTGTCCGGCGCCAGCTTAAGCGCCGGTACGTGGTCGCGTTCTTCAAGAAGCTGCAGCCCTGCCTGGTCGGCATCGAGGCTTGCGCCACGTCGCATCATTGGTCCCGCGAGCTGCAGGCTCTGGGGCACACGGTGCGTCTCATCCCTCCGGCCTACGTCAAGCCCTATGTCAAACGCCAGAAGAACGACGCGGCCGATGCCGAGGCCATCTGCGAGGCGGTGCAGCGGCCGAGCATGCGCTTCGTGCCAACCAAGACGCCCCAACAGCAGAGCTGCCTGATGCTGCATCGTACGCGGCATCTCTTTATCCGGCAGCAGACCGCGGTCATCAATACGATCCGCGCGCACCTAGCCGAGCTCGGCATTGTCGCACCGGTCGGTCGCAACGGCGTGGAGCAACTGCTCTATGCCGTCGCCGACACAAAGGATGATCGCATTCCTGATGTCGCTCGTGCGTGCCTCGAAGCCCTGGGCGCGTTGCTGGGCAAGCTCAAGGCCCAGATTCTGGAGTTCGACCGACAGATAATGGCCTGGCATCGATCGAACGAGACGAGCCGCCGGCTCGATGAGCTGCCCGGCGTCGGCCCCGCACTGGCAACCGCACTGGTCGCGAGCGTTGCCGATCCGAAGGCGTTCCGATCGGGCCGCGACTTCTCGGCCTGGATCGGCCTGGTTCCGAAGCAAAACTCGAGCGGAGGCAGAGAGAAGCTCGGCAGCATCACCAAGCAGGGAGATCGCTATCTGCGCAGCTTGTTCACCGCGGGCGCGTTAGCGGTCATCCGTTACGCCAAGATCCACGGCACCAAGCATCGGCCATGGCTAGTCAGGCTGCTCGAGCGCCGGCCGACGAAGGTCGCGGCGATCGCGCTCGCCAACAAGATCGCCCGCATGGCATGGGCGATGATGGCCAAGGGCGAGTCTTATAGGGAACCCCTCGCACTGGCCCGTTAGGCGAAGCGACGAGCAACGAGATCGCGTCAGTAGGCGCGGTGTGATGGCTGGAAAGGGCAGACAGCACGTAATGCAGAACCGGTCGATCCGGTGATTGGGACAACCCACATGGGCCAGAGCATCGAAGAATGCGAGCTTTTGACCGGGACCCGATCCGCGGAGGGCATTATGGCCAGCGGCCCTGTGAGCCGCTCTGATAGGCCGAACACATGGCTGCTCCGACCAGCGCTGCAACGTGATCAATCCCTTGACAGCCTGGAGCCGTCCACACATGGCCGATTTTGTTGATAAAGTCGCCTGGAAGATCGGCGCGGCGGTGAGACCGCCTCGATTTTTGCCGCCCGACGCCAGGGGCGGTCTGTAACGCGCCTCACTGACGCCACCTACGCTGACGCGACACACGCGGCTCTGTGATCGGGCGGCGGCCGGATAATGAGCTTTGCGAGCTTGCGCAGGTTCTGCGCCGTGGCGGCGAGCAGAAACTCATCCCTGGCACCACGTGGCCCGCGTAGGCGCAACCGGTCGAGGCGCAGGATGCGTTTCAGATGGGCGAACTGCATCTCGACCTTCTTGCGATCACGGCGTGACTGCGCGTAGGCCTCGGTGCCGAACAAAGATCGGGCGACGTCGCGCGCCGCCTCGTAGACGCTGCGCGGAATCTTGCGCGCCGGTTCCTTGGGGCAGCAGCGCGGCTTCAGCGGACAGATCCGGCAGTCGGCTGTGGCGCCGCGATAGAGCATGAGATCGTCGTTGACGATGGTGCCGCTGGTCCTGAGTGCCTTGTTGGCCGGGCAGATGTAGACATCCTCGTCCTCATCGTAGCGGAAGTCGGCTCGGCTGAAGCTGCCGTCCTCGCGCGCCGACTTGTCGATGACGGGGATGTGCGGAGCGATACCTTTCTCCTCGACCA
>CAVZNR010000018.1:0-23059 GCA_963776675.1 uncultured Alphaproteobacteria bacterium
TTGGCCTCCCAGTTCTTGGAGATCACCCGCAGGCTGCTTGCCAGCAGGCCGAGAATGACGGCGAGCAGCGTGAGGCTCACCAACAGCTCGATGAGCGTGAAGCCGCTCTCACGCTCTGGTCTGCGAGACGCGTGGGCGGAGCTATTCATGGGGGTGCACGAGCTTGAGCGTATCCAGCACGATCGAACGCTCCTGGTCCCAAGCGACCGTTACGCGAACGTGGTTGAGACGCCAGTTGGCTTTGGACTTGATCTGCGCCCAGGGGGCACCGACCGGCGCCACCGCGATCGACCAGTTGAACCGGCCCTCGCTGCCGCTGCGCGAAGCGGGGCTGCTCTTCCACCCGCTGGCCGCATCGGTGAGCAAAGCCTCGCCGAGGATGCGCGCTTCCGCATAGGAGTCGGTTGCGCCGGCGGCGCGCAGCCCCCGCGTGTGGGCGTCGAACAGGCTCACCATCGCGATGGCGAGGATCGTCATCGCCGTCAGCGTCTCGAGCAGCGTGAACCCCGCTGCGCGGTTCTCGGGCCGGCGGTCAGTTGAGCGCCGCGGTCGAGACCCGTCCCGTGAGCCAGTTGATGCGAACCTCATAGCCTTGCCTTTCGGAGCGCAGCACGATGGTGGCGCCGGTGGAGCTGCCGTTGGGAAAGAAGCGAACGCCGGCAACGCCACCGACGCGCCGCTCGCTTTCCGCTCCCGTCACCGCCAGCGCAATGGTGCGGGATAAGTTGCAGTGGCGCGCGCCCGTCGCTGAAACGGATCACGCGGCCGTTGACGTCGAAGGAGGCGCTGCGCGCGCTGCCGGTCGAGAGCGCGGTGGCCCTGAGATCGCGCAGACGCGAGGCCGTGAGCTGCGCTGCCGCCTTCACCTGCACGCCGCCCGACGGCGCCCGATAGAGCGCCGACACCGCCACCATGGCCATGCCCAGAATGACCATGACCACCAGCAGCTCGAACAGCGTGAACCCTGCGTTGCACGGGGCCCTCCCGGCGCTAGAGCCAGCTTGCCACATCCTGATCCTCGCCATCGCCACCCTCCCGGTCGTCGGCGCCGAGCGAATAGATGTCGAAAGCGCCGCGCTGGCCGGGATAGCGGTAGTGATAGGGGCGCCCCCACGGATCGGGCGGAACCTTGTCCTTCTTCAGGTAAGGGCCGTTCCAGTTCTTGACGTCGGAGGGCCGGGCGACGAGCGCCGCCAGACCTTCGCGCTCGATCGGGATAGCGGCCGGTGTCGAGCTTGTAGAGCTCGAGCGAGGTGGAGAGGCTCTCGATCTGCACCTTGGCGGTCTTGGTGCGCGAGCTGCCGAGATAGCCGATGACGCGCGGCGCCACGAGGCTCGCCAGCAGCACAAGGATCACCATCACCACCAGGAGCTCGACCAGCGTGAAGCCGGCCTCGCCGCGGCGGTCGCGCGGTCTCTTGCCGGAAGCGGCAACGCGGCGCCGCATGCGGGTCGACAAAGTCATCATCTCACCACCCTCCGTCCTTTTTGCGTTTCCCATCGTTGCCCCTCCTCAGATCGCCAGGTCATTGATGCTGATGACGGCGCCGAGGATCGAAATGATGATCCCTGCGATGAAGACGCTCACGAGCAGAATGATGACGGGCTCGAAGATCGTGAACGTCCTCTGCACGGCCGTCTCCAGCTTCTCCTCGAACATGTCCGCCATGTGAAAGAACGACGAGGTCAGGCTGCCCGTCTCCTCGCCGACGCGCAGCATGTTGATGACGACGGGCGGAAAGAGCCCGGACTGCGACAAGGGCTCCAGAAAGCTGCGGCCCTTGCGCAGCGCGTCGTAGGCCTGGTCGAGCACGCGCGCGGCATATCTGTTGCCGATGACGTCGCGGACGAGCTTCATGGCCGCGGGAAGCTCCACGCCGTTCTCGAGCAGCATGCCGAGCGTGCGGCAGAAGCGGATCGTGAGATTGAGGCGCAGCATGCTGCCGACGAGCGGCATGCGCAGCAGCAGCACCTCCAGCTGCTGGCGCCCGAGGCCCTGCTGCCAGGCAACCCCGATGGCGACGGCCAAGGCGACGAGCGAAATGGCGAGAAACTGCCCGTTGGCGAGCAGCCAGTCGGAGGCGGCGATCACCAGGCGCGCCTGCTCGGGCGCCTCGGTGCCCGCGTTGACGATCATGTCCTTGAAGCGCGGCACGACGAACGTGAGCATGATGGTCACGGCGGCGATCGCCATGACGACCAGCATGCATGGATAGAGAACCTCCGAGAGCGCCTTGCTCTGCAGCTTCTGCGCCTTCTCGCGGCCCTTGGCGATGCGCTCGAGCACGGTGTCGAGCGCAGCCGCTCGCCTCCGCGACGCGCACCATGCTCACGTAGACGGGCGGGAAAGCCGGCGCCTTGCTGCTCGAGCGCCTCGTGGAAGCTCTTGCCGTTGCTGACCTGCTCGCCGATCTGGCCGATCACGCGGGAGAGCCGCTTGGAGCGGGCATCCTTGGCGAGAAACCCCAGCGACTGGTCGAGCGGCAGCCCGGCCTTTAGGAGCATGGCAAGCTCGCGCGTGAAGAGCGTGATCTGGCGCGCGCTCGGCTTGCCGGAAAGGGATCCCGGCCGCCGCCGCCTGCGCTCGCCGCGGTGCCGTTGCTTTCGATCACCTCCACCGGCAGATGGCCGAGCTTGTGCAGGTCCTCCAGCACGATCGCGCGGCTGACCGCTTCCATTTCGCCCGTGAGCTTGCTGCCGGAGCGGCTGATGGCGCTATAGCGATAGAGCATTAGAGCGGCGTCCCCAATGCCGGCGCGGAGTGCGACCGCTGCGCTTCGAGCCGAAGCGCGGTCGCCCCACGTGCCGTTCTCCCTAGCTCAGCGCCGGCCTTGGCGACGCTCTCAGACGTCGAGCACCACCCGGCGGACTTCTTCTGTCGTGGTCAGGCCGTCCTGACACTTCTTGAGACCGTCGGCGACCATGGTCACCATGCCCTTGCGGCACGCCGCTTCCTCGATCGTGGCCGTGCGCGCGTTGGGTTGTATGAGGTTTCTGATGTCGTCATCGATGTCGAGCACCTCGGAGATGACGATGCGGTCGTTGTAGCCGGTGCCCGAGCAGCGATCGCAGCCGACCGCGTACCAAAGCTGTGTCGGGGCATTGCCGTTGAGCAGCCGCCTTGCGCCTGGTGAAGATGGCGAGCTCGTCGCCGACGGGGCCTGCCTTCTTGCAGTGGGGGCACAGCACGCGCACCAGACGCTGGCCGATGACGCATCGGAGCGAGGAGGCCAGCAGAAAGGCGTCGATGCCCATGTCGAGCAGGCGCGGAATGGCGCCGGACGCGGTGTTGGTGTGCAGCGTCGACAGCACCAAGTGGCCGGTCAGTGCGGCGTGGATGCCGATGCTCGCCGTCTCCGCGTCGCGCATCTCGCCGACCATGAGCACGTCGGGATCGTGGCGCAGGAACGAGCGCAGGGCGTTGGCGAACGTGAGGCCGATCGCGGGCTTGGCCTGGGTCTGGTTGACGCCGTCGATCTCGTACTCGATCGGATCCTCGATGGAGAGGATCTTGCGGTGCGCCTGGTTGAGCAGCGACAGCGCCGTGGCGAGCGTCGTCGTCTTGCCGCTGCCCGTGGGGCCCGTCACCAGGATGAGCCCGTAGGGCGCCGACAGGTGCCGACGGATGACCTCCTCGTCGCGATTGCCGAAGCCGAGCGCGGAGAAATCGAGCACGCGGCGCACGTTGTCCAACAGGCGGATCGCCACCGCCTCCCCGTAGATCGTCGGCATGGTGGCGACGCGCAGATCGAGGCGCTGGTCGTTGACGCGGATGCGCGCGCGTCCGTCCTGCGGCAGGCGCCGCTCGGCAATGTTGAGCCCCGAGAGGATCTTGACGCGCGAGATGATGGCCTTGGCCATCTGCGCCGGCGGCGGCGCGATCTCGCGCAGCATGCCGTCGACGCGCATGCGCACCGCCATGCGCCCGTCGAAGGGCTCGATGTGGATGTCGGTCGCGCGCGCGTGCATCGCGTCCTGGATCATCTGGTTGACGTAGCGGACGACGGGCGCGCCCAGCGCCATGTCGCGCAAATGCTCCAGATCGTCGCCTGAGGCTTCGGCCCGAGTCGGCTCCTGCCAGACGGTCGGCTCATCGCGATTGCGCGCGGAGCGCTCGATCGCCGTCTGGATGTCCTCGGCCGCGGCAACGCGGGGAAGGATGGGACGCTCGAGCGCGAGCCGCACGGCATTGATGGCGTGGGCGTCGGAGGGATCCTCCATCGCCAGCAGGATTCCGTCGTCGGCCTCGCCGATGGGGAAGACTTTGTTCTCGCGCAGGAACGCGTGCGACAGGTTGTTGAAGGACACGGGCTGCGCCAGCCACTGCTCGTCCTCGACGAGGGGCACGTCGTGATAGTCGGCGATGGCGCGCACGAGCGCGCGCGATTGCAGGCCGGATGATTTGCGCAATGCCGTGTAGAGGGTCGCGCCGGTTTCCTTGCGAAACCTATCGACCTTGTCGAGATCGGTCTCGGAAATGAGCGACCGACTGACGAGGAATTCCTCGAAGCTCATGACCATGGGCTCGACCGACATACTGACCGCTCATGCGACGAGTAAATCCACGGTCGCACCAGCCCGCTGCCCCGTAGATGATTGATTCAATTCTACTATGCGGAGACCTACATTTCAAGCAAGCGACCGTCTCGGTAACCGTCTTCTATTTTTTTCTCAGCGTGACATTGATGAGCAAAACTCGGCTTTTCTCGCACGCGCGAGTTCACTCTCGTCCTAGTTAGTTCACTCAATGCATAGTCGCCGAATGTCGTTTCGACGTCCTCGTTACGCTGCGGCCACAATGCCAATTCAATCATCGCAGGAGGGGAAGGAATCCTGTGCATGACGTCATGGCCGCGAGCTATAGAGGCCTGAGGGACCTGGGGGATACGCCGCTAGCTGCGGAGCAGGCCCGGCCCGGGGGATCAAAACGAAAGTGGAGCGGACCGAGCGGCCATCACTTCGACCGCAATGCGCCGGAGTCGCCGAACGGGACGGACTGCAAAAGAAGCGTACATCGCGTAACAAACAGAATGCAGTTCCTGGATGTGTAAGCGCGTAAAAGGGAACGTACTCATGGGTCGGTGGAGCGCATGGCTCGCAGCGGGGCTGTGCTGCGCAGTTCTCGCGGCATGCTCGGTGCCCAACAACTCGGGAAGCCTCGACGCCCCCCGATCTGTTGGACCAGGTCGCGAACGCCGATCTCTCGCCACGCGTCTCCCGCCGGGCCGAGAGGGCCGCGCGTGGAATTCGCCAGCGCCCAAATGGCGGACTCCGAAACCGAGCTCTATCCGGGCAACGACGCGGTGGCGACGAAGCGCAAGGCGCCGAGCGGAGAGGGCCTCAGGGAGGCCTCGAACGGCTACGAGCTCAACTTCAACGATGCGGAGCTCTCGGAGCTGGCGAAAGTCATCCTGAGGGATACGCTTTCCCTGCCCTACGTCTTCGATCCGCGCGTACAAGGGCGCGTCACGGTCTCGACGGGAGGGCCGGTGTCGCGCCGGGAGCTTCTGTCGATCCTGGAGAGCGTGCTGGCGATGCACCGCGGCGCCCTCGTCATCGACGGGAAGCTATACCGCATCGTGCCGGAGGCCGAGGCGCGCCAGAACGCGGTCCTCTCCGTCAGCTACGATCAAGAGCACAAAGAGGTCGGGCGCGGGCTACGGGATCTCGATCGTCCCCTTGAAGTACGTGTCGGCGGAGACGATGACGCGCATGCTGTCCTCGCTCGCTTCGAGCCAGGACCCGCCGCGCGCCAGCGTCTACAACAATCTCCTGCTCGTGCGGGGAACCGCGCGCCACCGCGAAGTCGCTGCTCGACATCGTCTCCATGTTCGACGTCGACTGGATGAAGGGGCAGTCGGCCGGACTCTATACGCTCAAGAACTCCGCTCCCGAGGACGTCATCAAGGAGCTGCAGAACGTTTTCGAGGCCGATGGCCCGGGCAAGGGGCATGGTGCGCTTCCAGGCGATCACGCGCCTCAATGCGATTCTCGCCCTGACCAAGAAGTCGAAGTTCCTGGATGAGGTCGAGACCTGGGTCGCGCGCCTCGACCGCGGCGGCCCGGAAGGCGACAACTACTACGTCTACCGGGTGGAGAACGGACGCGCGAAGGACCTCACCGAGATTGCTGATGGCGGCCTTCACCGGGCAGGGCGGCGCGGTGCGCGGCGCCGAAGAGTCCGAGGTCGCGCCCACCGAGGCGGCAACGCGCGACGAAACCTCTTTGCCAACTCGGCCGACGGAGCCAGCGCGCGAACGCAGCCGCGCGCCGCGACGACGACGACAACCAAGCCAGACACGGCCTCTCGGCCGCTCGCGTTGTCCGGTGCGGGCCTGGAAACGGGTCGCGGGTGCGCAAGGGGGATCGGACAAGGTCCGCATCGTTCCCGATGAGCGCAACAACAAGCTGCTGATCAAGGCGTCGGGCCGCGATCTACGCAAGATCCTGAACATCCTGCGCCGCATCGACCAGCCGCCGCTGCAGGTGCTCATCAACGCGACGCTTGCCGAGGTTACCCTCAACGAGAACCTGCAGTACGGCGTGCAGTTCTTCCTCGAGAAGAACAACGGCAAGGCCGGCCTGCTGGGCTTCAGCAACGGCTCGGCGCTCGAAATCTCGCCGCCGGTCCCGGGCTTGAACTTCATCCTCGGGTCGGTCGCCGGCAACCCCCGCGTCATCATCGATGCGCTTGCGGAGGAGACCTCGGTGCGCGTCGTCTCCTCGCCCTCCGTCGTCGTCCTCCACAATCAGCCGGCCACGTTGCAGGTCGGCGACGAGGTCCCGATCATCACGCGGCAGGCGCAGAGCGTGGTCAACCCGGACTCGCCCGTCGTCAACGAGATCCAGTACAAGAACACCGGCGTCATTCTCAAAGTGACACCGAGGATCAACTCCAACGGCCTCGTCACGATGGATATCGAGCAAGAGATCAGCTCGGTGCCGCGCACGTCGTCGAACGAAAATCTCACGCCCACCATCTCGCAGCGCCGCATCAGCAGCACCATTGCGGTGGACAGCGGCCAGATGGTCGTGCTCGGCGGTCTCATCAGCGAGCAGCACGACGGCGGCAAGAGCTCCATCCCCCTGCTGGGCAAGATTCCCTATATCGGCAACGTGCTCGGCGGCAGCAACGACAACTCCAAGACGCGGACCGAGCTCGTCGTGTTCCTTCAGCCCGTCGTCATCCGCGATCCGCAGGACGCGGCCCGGGTTGCCGAGGAGATGCGCGCGCGCATGCAGTCGCTGGCGCCGCGGGCCGCGCCGTGGGATGTCAACGTCAGTCCCACAGGGACACCCACAGGTCCGGTGGCCGAGGTCAAGTAGAGCGCGGATCTCGCGAGGCTCTCAAAAGCTCGAGGCCGGCACCCAGGCGCCGACCGGATCGATGCCAAGCGCGGCGAGGCACCATACAAGCCAGATCGACGGCGCCAGAAACACGCCGAAGGCAAGGACGGTCGATCCGCGCAGTACGCTGAGCCGCCGCGCATGCGTCAGCAGAACGGCGCCGAAGGCGAGGACGCACGCGAGCAGGAGGACGTGCCCCAGGCCGGCAAGCCCGGTCCAGGCCCCCGCTGCGGCCGCGAGCTTGACGTCTCCGAGGCCGAGCCCCTCGCGCCCGCGCAGCACCTCGTAGAGCTGCCGGATCGCATAGAGGGCGCCGGCACCCAAGAGCGCAGCACCCAAATGCTCCAAGGCGAGGGTGGAGGGCGCGCGCGTCCCGTCGAGCAGCGGCGCGGCGAGCAATCCGGCGGGGATCGCCGGAAGCGACAGCACGTCGGGAACGATGAACCAGCGCGCATCGGCAACCGCGATGGCCAACATCGTCCACCCCAAAGCGCAGGAGATGAGCGCAAGCAGCGGCGAAAAGACGAGGAACGACACCGCCGCGATGACGACGCCCAGGCAGACGAGCAGCACGGTCGTTGTCCTACTCCCCGAGAAAAGCTCCACGCACGTGCTCCATCCCTGCATCCCTGATCGGCGGGCCCGAGCGGGACAATACCATCCAATCGTCAACTCTATCGCTGGGGGCGAAGCGTCCGACGCGCCGTCTCGAAAAAGCCCAGTTCGTGCCCACCGAGTGCCCATGTCCTAAGGCCCTGGTCCAGAGGCCCAGCGACTGAGGCCATGCTGTTCCTTTTCCTGCCAAACTCCTGTCGCAGGTATAGGCCCCGAGAGGCCGGAACGGCCGCGTACGAGGGGGATGTCTTGATGCTGTGCCGACTGCTCACCGCTTTGGGTCTCTTTGCCGCCGCAGCGCCTGCGGCCGCCGACCCGGTGCAGCTGTCGAGCGAAGTCATCCGAACGACGCTGGCCGGCGCGATGATCGAGATGGACACGCCGGCCCACACCATCATCCCGGTCCGCTTCGGCAAGAACGGCCTCGTCTCTGGGGAGGCCGGGGTGCTGGCGCCGATGCTCGGCGCCAAGCGCGATCGCGGCCGCTGGTGGGTCGAGAACGACAAGCTTTGCATGAAGTGGTTCCGCTGGTTCGAGGCGGAGACGCGGTGCGTCACCCTCACCATGGACGGCGAGCGTCTTTTCTGGCGGGGCGAGGACCGTACCGGTACGGCGCGGATTGCCGAGCACGCGCCCACCGTCGTTGCCTCCCAACCCGAGCCGGATGCCAGTGCGGTACCGGCAGCGCCGGCACCAAAGGGACAGACACAGGATAAGCCAGCGCTCCAGGAAGCGGCACCGGTGGTGACCGCCGAGGTCGAGACGGTGAAAATCGCCAGCGTCGAGTCCCCACCTGCTCAGGCCGTTCCCGCCGCGCCCGAAACCGCGCTGCAGCCGCGGCCCGCTCCCGCGAAGGATCGCGCCGCAAAGCTCGCCCTTCGTTTTGCCGCCGCCTCGCTCGGCGGTATCGACTTCGCGCCGTGGGCCCGCGAGCCCGACAAACCGCAACATCTGCTCGCCGCGCCCGAGCGTGAGGTGATCGACGCCAGGGCAACGACGCCGGAGCGCGCGCCGGTCGGCGCCCAGGCCGCGCCGGGGCCCGATGCCAAAGTCGCCGAGCCGAAGGCCGCCCCATCCAAGCCAGCGACGGCGGTTGCCCAGCGCCCAGCGCGCAAGGCGCCGACGTTCGCCACCACGCATGCCTCGTCGACGCTGATTCTTGCATCGTTCCGGGTCGCGCGCGTCGAGGCCGACGACATGCTCAACGTGCGCAGCGGACCCGCCGAATCCTATCCGACGGTCGGCGAGCTGCTGCCGGAGGATCGCGGCGTGAAGATCGTCGGCCCCTGCCGCGCCGACTGGTGCCCCATCCGACACGGCAAGATGACGGGTTGGGTGAACCGCCACTTCCTCACCGAGGACAGCACCGGCTCGACCACGGCCGCGGTGTCGCGCTAGCGGCCAAACAACGCCGAGCCTGAGCGACATGACTTGAGGGACATGACCTGAGGAACATGGGCGGCGACCGGGCGGCGCGCACGCCGCCCCAGATCGCCAATCGTTCGCTCAGTCGTTCTCGTGGCAGCCTTCTTGCGCGCTCCAGGCGAGCCCGGGCTTGCACCCCTTTTTGATGGCCTCGATCTGCCAGCTGGGGCGTTGCGCCTGCGGCTTGGGCGCCTGGTAGCCCTGCACGCACTTGTTGCCTTGCAGCCGGTAGCCGGGGCCGCAATAGGTGGCCGCGTCGCGTCTGCGGATGCACTTGCCCTCGATCAACCGGTAGCCCCTCCGGCATTTCTTCGTCTTGGCCTGCTGCTTGGGTGCGGGGGCCTCGGCCTTGACCTTGCCGATGTCGACGCGGCTCGGGCCCGAGCGCGGCAACGCCATTTGCAGGCAATTGCCGGGGCCGTCCGTCACCATCCAGGGATGGGTCTGGAAGGTGTCGAGCGTGATGCTCTGGCCCGGCTGCAGGTTGGCGTACTCCTTCGGATTGCCTTTGAAATCGATCCAGAGGATGCCGCGGTAGGCGCCGGAATTGTTGACGAAGGCGATCTTGGTCGGCCGGTTAGAATATTTGGACCGGATCGAGCCGAGCTTGCTGCAAGACACCTTCGTCGCCGTGCGCGTCGGCAGCGGCTCGGCCGCCTGCGCAGTGGCCGGCGGTGGAGGCCGGCTCTCGGCGCGGGTGGAAACGATGTCATGGACCTTCTTCAGGGGTGAGCCATCGGGTGCCGACCAGATCGCGGCGCCGGAGATGTTGAGGGAAACGTGCTTCTTGCGCGACTTGCCCGACAGCTTGACCTCGTCCTTGGAGCGGAAGGTCTCGTTGTAACGCAGCGCGTCGCCGCCCGCCTTCTTCTGCTCGACCCAGGTATCCGGCCCGTTCTGGATGAATACGCCCTCCGGGTATTCGACGTAAGTGACGTTGAGGCCGGTCACGCCGTTGTCGGCCTTCGGCGCTGGCGTGCCTCCGCCGAGCTTCTTGATGTAAGCGCGCGCGAGATCGGCGTGGAACCCGGTGGGATAGTTGGCAAGAAACGCGTTCCAGGCCTCGACCGTGCCGAGCTCCTTGGCGCTGTCGAAGGCCTCCTTCTCGGGCGCCGCTCCGTTCGCAGCGGTCGCCTCGGCGCCCACGGAATCCGCGTCGTCCCCGAGGATCACCTTGGCGTAGGTGCGGCAGGATTCGATGAACGACTTGATGTTGTCGCGCCCGCGCGTGAGGTCGAGCGTGCTCGCCCGGTAGCCGGGAACGAGATAGTCGAGGCTGTCCTTCTCCTGCAGCGCCTGCCACAGGGGATCGTCGTGTTTGATGTCGACATGCACGCCCGAGATGCCTTCCTCGCCGCTCGGCCGGTGGATCGTGCCTTTCAGGGCATGATCGAAACCGCCGCCGCTGAAGCGCAGCTCCGTCTCGGTGCCGTCCTTCAGGTTGCCGTTGGCGGCGCCGAACGTCACGCTCGAGAAGGCAACGCCGGTGCTGGGGGATGCATCGCAAACGCCGCTGACTTGAATGTTGTCGGTCTCCGGCACGCCGTAGCTCAGCCGCGCGGTCATTCGCCCCTTGTTGTCGGGATCGTTGAACTCGGAGAAGCTCCACTGCATGTCCTCGGCGGCGAGGACGGACATAGGGGACAACATCAAGACCGGGAGCATAGCGGCGAAGACGACTCGTACCGGAACAATGCGCGAAATAACCATCAAAAAATGTCCCCTTTCCCTGGTCGCGATCGGCAAGCTGCCGCACGCGTCGATTTACTCAGTCCCCGCATATTCCGCCCACCATAGGCCAGGCATTCCGCCGATGCCACCGCACCGCCCCGGGTCGAGAGCACGCACGGGCGCAAGACGCAGAAGAATGTGATTGAACGAGCCTGAATGGTTGCTGAGTGGATCCGACCGGGCGACTTTGCTGGCGTCACCGCGTCGGGCGGTAGAGGCCCTTGAAGCCTTCGACCCAGAGCACGGTGGCGAACGCCGCGAGGCTCAAGCAGGCGAACCCCAGCGCCAGCGGCAGCACGGAGCCGTCGAACAAGCGCCCCACGATGCCGCCGAACACGGCGCCGGCCCCCGTCGACGTAAACCCGACGAGCGAGGAGGCCATGCCCGCGTTGTGCCCCTGCGGCTCCATTGCGAGCGCATTGAAATTGGGGGCGATGAGGCCGAACTGAAAGAACAAGGTGCCCATCAAGACGGCGAATACCGTCAGCGTGGCGGCCCCCGCGGCAGCGGCAGCGGCGAGGCCGAGCGAGACGACGATGAAGCCGGTCAACGCCGCATGCGATACGCGCCGCATCCCCAGGCGCTCGACCAGCTGAGCGTTGGTGAACGCCGCCAACGCCAGCAGCGATGCAATAGCCCCGAAGGCAATGGGGAAATTATCGCCCAGCCGATACACGTCCACGAACACCTGCTGGGCGCTGCTGACGTAGCTCATCAGGCAGCCGAACATGAAGCCGCCGCCGATGGCATAGCCGAGCGTCTGCGGCGTCTCGATAGCGAGCTTGAGCGAAGCTGAAAGGCTCAATGGAGCGGCGGCATCCTCCCGATGCCTCGTCTCCGGCAAACGCAATCCGGACCAGATCGCCAGAATGAGACCGCCGAGCAGCAGCGCGTCGAAGTTCCACCGCCATGTGCCCACCTCGAGCAGGCCTTGGCCCAGCGAGGGCGCAAGCACGGGAATGGTGATGAACACCATCATGGCGAACGACATCACGCGGGCCATCTGGCGACCGGTGTAGAGGTCGCGCACGATGGCGACGGCGATGACGCGCGGCGCCGCCGCACCCAGGCCCTGCACGGTTCGCGCAGCGAGCAGAACGAGGAAGCTGGAGGACAGCGCCGCAACCAGGGATCCGGCGATGAATATGGCGATCCCCAGCATCAGAATTGGCTTGCGGCCGTAGCG
The DNA here is from genome assembly GCA_963776675.1 of uncultured Alphaproteobacteria bacterium. GTDB lineage: Bacteria > Pseudomonadota > Alphaproteobacteria > Rhizobiales > Hyphomicrobiaceae > Hyphomicrobium_A. The sequence goes on from CAVZNR010000018.1 coordinate 12,305, forward strand.
GTCCGAAAGCCGCCCATAGGCGAGCTGGCCCACGGAGAAGCCAAGGACATAGCTGATGATGATGATCTGCCGATCGTTGGGGTCCGTGACCCCCATGGCGGTGGCGATGGTCGGAAGCGCGGGCAGCATGATGTCGATGGCGAGCGCGGTGAGCGCCATCATCAGAGCGATGAGGGAAATGAACTCTACGTACGACAGAGCATGCCGCGGCAGCGCAGCAGGGACTGCCACGGCCGAGTGCCGATGAGAGGGAAGTTGCATGGGCCTTATTTGTTATTGGTCGTTGGGTGCCGGGCACTTGCAGGATGCGGCTTCCGGCGTGCCGATCCGCCCGCCTGAAATGGGCCTTTCACCCAAGCGGCGCAATGGATGACAATGGTCGCACCCCGGATCTCCCCTCCCGATCAATTGGGGGGAGACTGCGCGGCAACACAGGATGCCGATCCTGGGTCCGCCGCCCAAATCGTCCGCGCACGATATTAACATTTGCGGTATAGAGTTGGGCCCTGCGGGAACAGGAAAAATTGGGAGCGAGAGGGATCGTGCGCGGATTTTTTCACAGCCCAATATTGAGGCGCCGAATTGCGGCAAACGCCGCCGTAGCCCTTGTGGCAGCCGCGCTGACGATGGGTCTATCAGGCACCATCGAGCCGGCCTCCGCCCAGCAGGGCTTCGGCAACTACTTCGGCTATCAGGCGAAGAAGCCCGCGAGACGGCGCGCCGTACGACGCACGCGCAAATCTGAGCCGACCGAGCAGGCGGCGGGCAAGACTGCCGACAAGAAGGCGGACGCCAAGAAGGAGAGCGGTCCTACCGGTCCGGTTTATATTGTCGTCTCGATCGGGGACCAGCAGATATCCGTCTACGACGCCAACGGCCGCATCGCACGCTCGTCTGTCTCCACGGGTGTGCGGGGGCGTGACACACCGAAAGGCGTGTTCAGCGTCATCGGCAAGGAACGCTTCCACCGCTCGAACCTCTATGGCGACGCTCCGATGCCCTGGATGCAGCGCATCACCTGGTCGGGCGTCGCCATGCACGCCGGTCACGTAACGGGCCGGCCCGCCTCCCACGGCTGCATTCGCCTGCCCTACTCCTTTGCGCCGCAGCTCTACAAGATGACGAAGATGGGCGCGCGCGTGGTCGTCGCCCGCAAGGACACGGTCCCCTTCGAGATCTCGCACAGCTTCCTGCCGCTGCCGACCATGCAGCCGGCGCCTGCGGGTGCCCAGCAGGCCTCGAGCGCGCCTAAGTCGCCGATCGAGCTCGCCAGCATGGAAACGCCGGCCCACATCGACATGGCGACGGCAACCCTTTCGGGCGAGGCCGATGGCAATGTGCTTCAACCCAAGCTGCTCAATCCGATCGCTTACGCCGCTGCCCTAAAGGAACGCGCGAAGGCCGACAAGAAGTCCGCCGATGAGGCTGAAAAGGTGGCGCTTGCGGCCGCTCAGGCGGCCGGCGTGGCGGCACGAGAGGCAGAAGCCGATGTCCGCAACGGCGAAAAGGACATGCACAACGCCGAGGCCGGACTGAGCAAAGCCGAGGAGGACCTGAGCAAGGCCAAGTCCGAGCTCGGCACCGCGGAAGCGCAGCTCGAGGCCGCCAAAGCGAAAGCCAACGAGCTCAGCGCGCTGGCGGTGCCTTTGCCCGTCGCCAGCGATGCCGATGCAAAAACGACCGCCAAGGTCGAGCAGGTCACGGCCGCCGCCGAAAAGGCCGCTGCCGACGCGGTTAAAGCTGCCGCCGACGCGGAGGCGAGTCTCGCCGCTGCGCAGAAGAAGGTCGAGACCGCAGCCACCGCCAAGACGGCCGCCACGTCCGAGCTCATTCGGGCGCGGGCCGCGCTGGAAATGGCAACCGCCCGCGAGGCCGAGAAGACGCCGGCCGCGTTCCGTACCGTGGAGGTTTGGAAGGCCGCGGTCGCCGCGAGCAAGACCGCCGCCCAAACCCTGAAAGAGGCCGACCGCCGGTCCGAGCCCGTGTCCGTGTTCGTCAGCAAGAAGGAAGGGCGCGTTTTCATCCGGCAGGACTGGAAAGAGGTCTACGAGGCGCCGGTAACGATCCGCGATCCCGACCGCCCGCTCGGCACGCATGTCTATATCGCGGTCGAAGCAAAGCCAGACGGCTCGGCGATGCGCTGGTCCGCCATCTCGGTTCCACCCGAGGAGCCGCGCTCCCACGGCCGCAGCAGCAAGAAGAAGGCCGCCAAAGACGTGCCCGAGCTGCCGCTCGCCAAGGCCGGCACCGAGGCGTCGTCCGGGCCGGAGACGGCAGCGGGCGCGCTCGACCGCATCGAGATGCCCGAGGAAGCCCGCAAACGCATTTCCGAGCTTGTGTGGACCGGAGCATCGTTAATCGTGTCTGACCACCCGCGCAGCTACGAGATGAGCGAGTACTCGGACTTCATCGTATTGACTCGTTAGCTGTCGCGAGCGCCCGTCATCTCGGCCTCGCGCGCTGGCGCGTCCGCCACGCGTTTACCCAGATACCCCTCATCTGGGGGCAAAGGATAACCATACGTTAGCGCTTGGGTTGGTAAGTTCGGCCATTATTGAACAGTGGCCAGAGTCTTCCCGTGCAATCAATTCGCAAAACCTACGGCCTCAGATCTCAGAGCGAGAGCGCGCCGCAGGTGGTGCAAGAGCTGGCGCAAGGCGAGCTTTCCAACTCCAAAATGCCCGTCCTCGAAGCGTTCGTGTGCGAGACGCACTCGGCCGCTCTGTTGGCAGTCACCATCGCCAGCGCCGTCAACGGCTTCAAGCGGGGCGACACGGACAAGCGAGAGGCCGCGCTCAAGCCCTACGTCCCCCGCGAGCCCGCACTCATATCGGTGTTGCGCAACGGCATGCTCGAGACCGACCTCGACGAGGATACGGTCGCCGTCATCAGCGACTTTTTCGATGACCTGGCCCCGGCCCGCATCGCGATGGACCAGTACTTCGCCGACGCAAACCATATCGGCACCGAGCGCGCTTCGGTCCTGCATCTGCAGCCCTTGAGCAACTCCTGGCGGCGCGCTTGCGAGGATGCGCTCGTGGCGGTGAGGCAGCTTCACGGCTATCTGGGACGCCTGCCCACGCAATACACCAGCAACTCCCGGGTCCTGATCGACCTTTTGCAGAAGGCGGCCAATGGCGGTACGCCCTGCCTCGACGACCACGGTCAGATTACGATCCCCGACCTGCCGCAGCGGCGCCACGCGGCGCGCCAGTCGATCTGCCAGCCCTGCACGATCACCTACAATCGCACGACGGCCCAGGCATTCGTCCGGGACGTATCGCCGGGCGGCTTCGGCCTCGAGCGCGTGCCGCAACTCACGCCAAAAACGCTGGTGCTGGTGGAGCTTCCCAGCGGCCGGCGCTTCACAGGAGTCGTGGTGTGGTGCAGGGAATCGACGGCGGGTGTGCGCTTTTCCAGACCCTTGCTGCCCAATGACCCACTGCTTTCCGGCTGAACCCCTTCCACGACCGGCCCGGCATCCCTGCGCATGGAGATAAGAGTCGACGGCGCGGCTTGACGCGGTGCGCAGCTCTGATCTGATAGAAGAATAAGAATGGCTGCGAACGAGAATTGCAGCCCGAGTGGAGGAAACAGTCGTGGCCCGGGCTTTCGCTTCGAACAGCTCTTGCGGCATCAAAGTGGCAGCTAGCGAAAATCCGGCCACGCGCGCGGCGGTCGCCGAGCTCAAAGAGCGCCTCGGTGAGGGGGACTACCAGCACCTCATCGTGTTCTTTGCCATCGAACACGACGTGGAAGTGTTGATCGACGCGCTGTCCCAGACCTTCCCCGGCGTGCCGGTTTCCGGCTGCTCCACCGCGGGCGAGATCGGTCCGGCGGGCATGATGCAGGGCAGCGTCATGCTGATCGCATTTCCCCGCGACGGCTTCCGCGTGCACAGCGACCTCATTCGCGACATCGACCGCTTCGGCGTCGAACGGGCAACCGCGACCGTGCGGCGTTTGAAGGCGCAGATCGCTTCGCCCGAGCAGCGACCTGCCAATGCTTTCGCTATTCTGCTGGTCGACGGGCTGTCGAATATCGAGGAGAGCATCGTCGCGGCCATCCATTGGGCCATCGACGACATCGAGCTGGTGGGCGGCTCGGCCGGAGACGGCCTTGCATTCTCGCGCACGGCGCTCATTCACAACGGCCAGGTGGCGCAACGCGCGGCGATCCTGATCATGGTCGAAAGCGACTATCCGTTCTGCGTGTTCAAGACGCAAAACTTCGAGCCGACGCGCACCAAGCTCGTGGTGACGGCGGCGGACACGGAGAACCGCATCGTGCACGAGCTCAACGGCGAGCTGGCATCGCGTGAATACGCCGCCGCCATCGGACTCTTGCCGAACGATCTCGGGCCATTCAGCTTTGCCTCCTATCCGCTGGTGGTGAAGGTCGGCGGCGATTACTACTGCCGTTCGATCCGCAACATGAACCCCGACGGCAGCCTCTCCTTCTTCTGCGCCATCGACGAGGGTCTGGTGTTCACAGTCGCGCGCCCACAGGACATGCTGCGCTCGACCGCGAGCACGTTCGAGGAGATCGACGCCAAGATGGGCGGAATCGATCTCGTTGTGGGATTCGACTGCATCCTGCGCCGGCTCGATGCCGAGACGCGGCAGATCCGCCGCGAGATGGACGCGCTCTATCAGCAGTATTCGGTGGCGGGTTTCCATACGTACGGCGAGCAGTACAACGCCATGCACCTCAACCAGACCTTGACCGGCATCGCCTTCGGGCAGCGGACGGAGCCGCGATGATTGAGCAAATGCTCCAGCAAATTCATGCCGGCCTGCCGCCGCAAGAGCTGGAACGGCAGCTCACCAAGCTGAAGAAGATCACGACCGCGCTCATGCAGCGCGTCGAGAAGTCGATGGACCACCAGGCCAACGCCTATTCGCTGTTCCAAACGGCGATCGCGCTCGAAGGACAGGTGCGCGTCCGCACGGAGGAGCTCAAGACCGCCCTGTCGCGGCTCGAGCGGACCAACGACGAGCTGACCACGGCGCGCGACGTCTCCGAACGCGCCAACCGCTTCAAGACGCGGTTCTTCACGGCCGCCGGCCATGACCTGCTGCAGCCGCTGCACGCGGCGCGGCTTTCGGCGAGCGCCCTTGTCGACCATGACTCCTCGGAGCAGCAGCGGCGCCTCGCCACCCGCATCGAGCACGCGCTCACCACGGTCGAGGAGCTATTGAGGTCCATTCTCGACATCTCAAAGCTCGAGGCCGGCGTCATCTTGCCGTCAGTGCGCATCGTGCCGTTGGGCGAGGTGTTTGCTTCGCTCATCGTCGACATCGAACCGCTCGCGAAGGCAAAGGGCCTGAAGCTGCGCCGCCGCCGCACCGATCTGGCCGTTATGTCCGACCCGTTGATGCTGCGGCGCATGGTGCAGAACCTCGTTGCCAATGCAGTGCAGTATACACGGCACGGCGGCATCATGCTGGCGGCCCGCCGCCGCGGATCGGACGTGCGCATAGAAGTGTGGGATACGGGTCCCGGCATCCCCGAAGGCGAGCGCAATCGCATATTCGAGGAGTTCCAGCGCGGGCCCGAGGCCGATCGCGCAACCGAAGGCGGCTTCGGCCTCGGCCTTTCCATCGTGCAGCGCATGTCGGAAGCGCTCGGCCATTCCGTCGGGCTCTGCTCGCGCGAGGCCCGGGGTACGCGCTTTTCCATCAGCGCACCGTTCGCAGGCACCGTCGAGTACTCGGTCGACACTGCGACGACGGCGCCCGCCCGTCCCTACGGATTGACCGGCGCCAAGGTCGTGGTGATCGACAATGACGCCTCCGTGCTGGAGGCCATGCAGGCGCTGCTCGAGCATTGGGCGTGCGACGTTACCCTGCTGCGCGGTCTGGAGGAGCTGGATCGGGTGATCGGGTCGGGTGCGCGTCCCGACATTCTGCTGGTGGACTATCATCTCGACGGCGGAACCAGCGGCATGACCGCTATCGAACGATTACGGGCCGCAACCGGTGGCAAGCTTCCCGCGATCATCATCACTGCCGACCATACCGCCGCGACCGCCGACCAGGCGAATGCGGTCGATTGCCAGATCCTCACCAAGCCGGTGAGGCCGGCCGAGCTGCGCGCACTCATGTCCCACCTGTTGGCGCGCAAATAGCCGCAAGCTATGCCTCGAGCTCAGCCGTCGTGCCCATCGCTTGAGTATTGCGAGATGATGGAGTCGAAGTCGATCCTTGCCGCCTCGATAACCGCCTGCGTGCGCGAGGAAACCTTCAGCTTCCTCAAGATCTCCGATACATGCGCCTTGACCGTCGTCTCGCCGACGCCGAGATCGTAGGCGATCTGCTTGTTGAGCAGCCCTTGACGCAGCATCTGCAGAACCCGCACCTGCTGCGGTGTCAGCGTGGCAAGGCGTGCAGCAAGGTCGTTGGTCGAAGATCCAGGCGCGTCCGTCTCAGGCGGCTCATAGCCCTTGGGCAACACGACCGAGCCGGCCATCACCTCGAGAATGGCGTTTCCGAGGTCAGCGCCGCGCGTCGACTTCGAGATGAAGCCCGCCGCACCGCAGGTCATGACCTCATGGATGATGCGCCGGTCCTCCAAGGCCGAGACAACCACGATGGGCAGCTTGGGATGACGCGACCTCAGCTCTATGAGGCCATCCAGTCCGCGCGTTCCCGGCATCGACAAATCGAGCAGCACCAAGTCGAATGGTCCATCCTTGTCGAGCCCGGTGCGCGCGGAATCGATGGAGGCCGCTTCGGCGATCTCGGCATCGGGAAAGGCATTCTGAATGACGAGCTTCAGCGCTTCGACGAAAAGGGGATGGTCATCGACAATCAATATGCGCGTCGGCACGTTGGTTTCTCCGCCGATGCCCCAAAATCGACTGCTATTCCTTCGGCACACTCAACAATACTGTGCGCCGATCGAATCGGGGCAATAACCCTCGCCGGCGAGCCTGCCACCAAGGTGAAGTCCATACCAACAAATGTTCCATCGAAATGCGCTAAGAAAATGCTTCTGCCGACACGCGCGGCGGCGAAGTTTTGACATCACATCCATAACCCTCTTCCGCGGTAATTATTGAACGCGGTTCTCCGGACTGTATTGTTGGCGAAGGTGTCGGAAACCTGCGCCGGAGCGCCGCTTGGACCCGACCTCCACTGCGGGAGGCCTTGACCCACTCCCGCATCCGCGCAATCTGCGGCGCAGTCTGATTTGGCCGCTCCAACACGAGACCAGACCCTCATTCATGGCCGCAGCGCTCACCAACTCACTGCGCCTCGCAAGAGCCGGTCTCGTCCTTGCCCAGCATGGCGTACGGTTCGTCCCGCAAGGGACCAGCGTCCCTCTGGGGCTGCGTGTGGCCCGCGTGCTCACCGCGCCGATCCGCTGGGTTGCAGCTCCCTTCAAGGCCCATGAGCCACGCCAGACGCGCCTCGCCGCTGCCCTGACGAGCCTCGGGCCCAGCTACATCAAGCTCGGGCAGTTCCTGGCGACACGCCCCGACGTGATCGGGCCCGAGCTCGCCAAGGATCTGGCCCAGCTCCAGGACAACCTGCCGCCGTTCTCCATGGCCAAATCGCGCCGCACGGTGGAGCAGGCCCTCGGGGGCGCGGTGTCGGACCATTTCGCCGAGTTCGGGCCCGCCGTTGCCGCGGCATCGATCGCGCAGGTCCACAAGGCCGCCGTCATCGACGATCGCGGGCGACGCGATGTGGCCGTCAAGATCCTGCGGCCCGACGTCGAGCGCCGCTTCCGCCGCGACCTCGATAGCTATTACTTCGCCGCGCGCCAGATCGAGCGCCTCTATCCGCCGGCACGGCGCCTCAAGCCGGTTGCCGTCGTCGATACGCTGCGACGCACAACCGAGATCGAGATGGACCTGCGCCTAGAGGCGGCGGCCATCTCGGAAATGGCCGAGAACACGGCTGACGATCCAGACTTCCGCGTCCCCGACGTCGACTGGCGACGCACGGCGCGCCGCGTGCTGACGGTGGAATGGATCGACGGCATCCCGATCGCAGACCACGCGCGGCTGGATGCCGCCGGCCTCGACCGCAGGGCCCTCGGTCTGACGGTCATGCGCGCCTTCCTCAAGCACGCCATGCGCGACGGCTTCTTTCACGCCGACATGCATCAGGGGAACCTGTTCGTCGATCATGAGGGCCGTGTCGTCGCGGTCGACTTCGGGATCATGGGCCGTCTCGGCACCAAGGAGCGCCGCTTCCTCGCCGAGATCCTCTACGGCCTCATCACGCGCGACTACAAGCGCGCGGCGCAAGTGCACTTCTGGGCCGGCTACGTGCCGCCCCATCATCCCGTCGAGGTGTTCGCGCAGGCGCTGCGCGCGATCGGCGAGCCGATACACGGGCGCACGGCCGAAGAGATCTCCATGGCAGACCTGCTCGGGCAGCTGTTTGCCTACACCGAGGTCTTTGACATGCAGACCCGGCCCGAGCTGATCCTGCTGCAGAAGACGATGGTGGTGGTGGAGGGCGTGGCCCGCGATCTCGACCCGAGCCTCAACATGTGGTCCGCGGCCGAGCCGATCGCGCGCGAGTGGATCGAGGCCAACCTCGGGCCCATCGGGCGCCTGCGGGAGGCCGGCGAAGGGGCATCGACCATCGGCAAAGTGCTGGCCGATTTGCCGGCGCTGCTGACGCAAGCTCAGCACACGGCCGTGGCCCTCGGCGAGATGGCTCAATCCGGGCTGCGGCTGGACGAGGACACCGTTCGCCAGCTGGCAGCCGAGCAGAGCCGCCGCACGCGGTGGGGTCGTGTGGCATTGTGGATCATCGCCTTGAGCCTGGCGGCGCTTGCGCTGGCGAACGTTTGACAGGCCAAAGTCGGTCCATCAATATTATGCGAGCTACTTGAGCGGCTTAAGCCGTCGTCCCACCACCGAGTAAGTTAGTCCCGCCCGATGCGATTTCTTTCCTATGTCCCGCCGTGGATGGACCCGATACTGCCGCCGAAACTCGACCGGCGGCCCAAGGTGTTCGGCATCGGCTTTCACAAAACGGGCACCACCTCGCTGGGCCGCGCGCTGCGCGCGTTAGGCTATCGGGTGCACAAGGGGTTCACCATCAACACTGCCGGGAAAGCGCATCGCGATTCCAGAGCCGATCACGCTGGATAAGATTAGGGACGTCGCATTCCCGATGACCCAGTACTACTCGGCCTTCGAGGACAATCCCTGGCCATTGCTCTTCAGGGAGATCGATGCCGCCTATCCCGGCTCCCGCTTCATCCTCACCGTCCGCGATCCCGAACGCTGGTTCCGCTCGGCCGCGCGGTTCCACAACGGGCCGCACAGCCCCATGCACGATTTCGTTTATGGCCAAAAGAACTTCGAGATTGCGGCCGACCGGGAGACGGCTATTGGGCGCTTCAACGCTCACAACGACGCGGTCAAGGCCCACTTCAAAGATCGGCCGGACGTTCTCCTCTGCTGGAACCTCGAGGCGGAGCCAACATGGGAGCGCTTGTGCGCCTTTCTCGGACTTCCCGTTCCGAAGCGCGACTTTCCTCACGGCAAGCGCCAGAGCCTCGAGTGAACGTGTCCCTGGCAGTGGCGGCCGAGCGGAACCAAAAGGGTATCCCCCAGTCTTACGTACAGCATGAATGGAAGCCAGCATTGCCAGGCGCCTACGGGTCTGAAATCGTGGCAACCTGGACGGACCGGGGTCGGAATTTTCCGGCCATTGAATATTGCTCATCAAGCCCAGCCTTTCGTGAGCTCGGCCGAATTGATCAAAGTCGCGTAGCAAATCGAAGAGTTGAAACATGCTCGTCTGGGTTATTGATCCTGGTCTGCCCGGCGAAACCAACCAATGTCTGGGCATAGCCACGGCCCTCGCCCAAACGGCACCGGTTCGCGTGGTCACCGTCAATATGCGGCTGCGGAGCAAGCACCTCGCTCCCTTGTTCGAGGCCGCCTGGCGCATCGACGCCTTGTCCCGACGCCTTCCGCGCTGGATCGTCTCGGCTCTTTATCGGGCGCTGTTTTCGGGGCCGGCGCTCGATGGCGAGATGCCCGACGTCACCGTGTCGACGCTCGGACGAGGTGAGATCCCGGCACTGTTCCTGCGTCAGCACTGCGGCGCCTTCACACTCCATGTCGGCATACCGGTCCGCGTTCCTTCCGAGCACTTTGACCTCGTGACCCATCTGCCTTCGCAAGATGCATCCGGCTTGCGTTGCCCGCACGTGTCGCTCGACATCGTACCCACCCCGGTCTTGCTGGCGGATTTACGTGCCCGTGCGACCCCGTTGGTCAAGAGCTGGCGTGCGCGCGCGCGTCGCATATGCGCGGTCCTCGTGGGAGGCGACGGCGCAGGCTACCTGTACCAGCCGGACGAATGGCGCCGGTTTGCGCACGGGCTCGCTCGGCTTTCGCGAGAGCAGGATCTCGATCTCCTGGTGACGACCTCGCGCCGCACGGGCAGTGCCGCCGAGGAGGCGATCAGATCGGGCACCGCCGGCCTGCCGGGTCTCTTGCACGCAGCCTGGTTCGGCGATGCGGCACCGGGCATCATGATGGACTACCTGGCGGTCGCCGACATCGTCATTTGCACCGAGGACAGCAGGTCGATGATTTCCGACGCAATCGCTGCCGGCAAATGCGTCTATACCGCTCGGCCCGAACACGCCGCAAACAAGGACCTGCGGCTTAGTGAGCTGCTGCACGCGCAGGAAACGAGACACCGGATCAAGCGCGTTCGTTTGGACGACATCGGCGACATCGATGTCAAAAGCGATGTCGCAAGCTACTTT
>CAVZNR010000019.1:0-49369 GCA_963776675.1 uncultured Alphaproteobacteria bacterium
AGGTGCGGATTTCGCCGCCGGTCGCCTTCTTGACGGCCGCAATGATCTTTTCCGCCACCGCCTCGATGTCCTTGTCGGTCAGCGTTTCCGCCTTGGGCTGCAGCGTGACCTCGATGGCGAGCGATTTCTTGCCGGCGTCGGCCAGCGTGCCGCCCTCGAACACGTCGAACACGGAGACCGTCTCGATCAGCGACTTGTCGGAGGCGAGCGCGGCGCGCACCACGTCGCCGGCCGCCACCGCGGCATCGAGCACGAAGGCGAAGTCGCGCGTGACGGGCAGAAGATCGGCCGCCTCCAGCCGCGGCTTGGCGCGGCCCTTGGCTTTTTCCGGCGGCAGCGCGTCGAGGAAGATCTCGAAGGCGACGGCGGGCGCGTCGACGTCGAGCGCCTTCAGGGTCGCGGGATGCAGCTCGCCGAAGTGCGCGAGCACCAGCTTGGGCCCGAGCCGCAGCGTGCCCGAGCGCCCCGGGTGATACCAGTCGGGCGCATCGCGCGTGACTTGCGCCTTGCCCGCATCGAAGCCGAGCGCTGCCAGCACGGCGACCACGTCGGCCTTGGCATCGAACAGATCGACGTCTGCCGCCGCGCCGTCCCAGTGGCGCCCGCTTCCCGACAGCTTGGCGGTGCCGGCGCGCACGCCGGAAGCGGCGAGGTACTGATCCTCGGGCGCCTCGCCGCGATAGGCCTGGCCCAGCTCGAACAGCGCGACGTCGGCGAAGCCGCGGTTGCGGTTGCGCTTGGCCGCCGTCAGCAGGCCCGGCAGCAGGCTCGGGCGCATGGACGACATCTCGGTCGAGATCGGGTTGGCGAGCTCGAGCGCGTCCGACGCCGCCGCCGAAGGCTTGCGCCTCGATGCGCGGGATGAACGACCAGGTGATGGCCTCGACGAGCCCGCGCGCGGCGAGCGTGCGTCGGGCCCGGCGCGCGCGGCGCTGGCGCTCGGTGAGCACGGGCCGCGCGATGCCGGCGTCGCGCGCCAGCGGCGTCGCCGGCACGCGGTCGAGCCCGGCGATGCGCACGACCTCCTCGACGAGGTCGGCGGGGCCGTGCAGATCCGGCCGCCACGTCGGCAGCGTGACCTTCAGCGGCTTTGCCCTTGGCGTCGAGCGTGCAGCCGAGCTTTTCCAAGATGCCCTTGATCTCGGCGTCCTTCAGCTTGAGTCCGGTCGAGCTTCTCGACGCGCGCCAGCTCGAAGGCGACGACGCGCTTCGCCGCCGGCACCTTGCCCGCGACCTTCGCCTTCGAGGGCTCGCCGCCGCACAGCTTCACGATCATGTCGGTGGCGAGATCGAGCCCGGGCAGCACGAACGCCGGATCGACGCCGCGCTCGAAGCGGTAGCGCGCATCCGTCATCAGGCCGGTCTTGCGGCCCGTCGCAGCCGTGCGCAGCGGATCGAAGTAGGCGCTCTCGATCAGGACGTTCGTGGTCTCCTCGGTCGAGCCCGAGGCTTCGCCGCCGATGACGCCGCCGAGACCCAACGGGCCGCTGTCGTCGGCGATCACGCACATCGTCTCGTCGATCGCGTGCTCCTTGCCGTCGAGCCCGAGGAATTTCTCGCCGGCCTTGCCGAGCCGCACGTGAATGCCGCCCTTGATTTTGTTGGCGTCGTAGACGTGCAGCGGCCGGCCGCGGTCCTGGCTGATGTAGTTCGTCACATCGACCAGCGCGTTGATCGGGCGCAGGCCGACGGCCTGCAGACGGCTCTGCAGCCAAGCCGGCGACGGGCCGTTCTTGACGCCGCGAATGGTGCGCGTCGCGAACACGGGGCAGGCGTCGGCGGTCTCGGGCGTGAACTCGAGCTTGAGCCCGAGACGACACTCAAACGCTTCGTCGATGGCGCCCAGCTTCGGCTCCGGCTTCAGTTTGCCCAGGCCCGCGGCGGCGAGATCGCGCGCGATGCCGCGCACGCCGGTGCAGTCGGGCCGGTTGGGCGTCAGCTTCACCTCGATGACCGGATCGTTGAGACCCGCCACGTCGATGTAGCGCTCGCCGACCTTGTCGGCCCACTCGGCCGGCAGATCGAGAATGCCTTCGGCTTCCTCGGAAAGCTCGAGCTCGGCGGCCGAGCACATCATGCCGTTGGAGACGATGCCGCGCACCGGCTTCTGCACCAGCGTCACGTCGAGGCCGGGCACATAGGTGCCGATCGGCGCGAACACGGCGACCATGCCGGCGCGCGCGTTGGGCGCGCCGCACACGACCTCGAGAAGCGGCTTTCCGGGCTCGACCTCGACCTGCACGACCTGCAGCTTGTCGGCGTTGGGATGCTTCTTGGCCTCGACGATGCGCGCGATCGCGAAAGCGCGCCGAGCTTGGCGGCCGGATCCTCGACGCCCTCGACCTCCAGCCCGATGGCGGACAGCTTCTCGGTGATCTCGTCGAGCGAGGCCTTGGTGTCGAGATGATCTTTCAGCCAGGACAGCGTGAATTTCATGACGACAGCCCGCCCGAGAGTGTCGGCACGTCGAGCACCGAGAAGCCGTAGTGCTTGAGCCAGCGCAGATCGGCGGCGAAGAACGCGCGCAGATCGGGAATGCCGTATTTCAGCATGGCGAGACGGTCGAGCCCCACGCCGAAGGCGAAGCCCTGGTAGCGCTCGGGATCGAGCCCGCAGTTGGCGATCACGTTGGGATGCACCATGCCGCAGCCCAAGATCTCCAGCCACTGGCCCGGCTTGCCGATCGCTTCGGCGCCGACGTCGACCTCGGCCGACGGCTCGGTGAAGGGAAAGTGCGAGGCGCGGAAGCGCATCTTCACCTCGTCCACCTCGAAGAAGGCCTTGCAGAACTCCTGCAGCACCCACTTCAAGTGACCCATGTGGGTCGCCTCGTCGATGACGAGGCCCTCGATCTGATGGAACATCGGCGTGTGCGTCTGATCGGAATCGCAGCGATAGACGCGGCCCGGCGCGATGATGCGGATGGGCGGCTTGTTCGCCATCATCGTGCGGATCTGCACCGGGCTCGTGTGCGTGCGCAGCACCAGCCGCGAGCCGTCCGCCTTCGGGTTGAAATAGAAGGTGTCGTGCTCCTGGCGCGCGGGATGCTCGGGCGGGATGTTGAGCTTGGTGAAGTTCAGATCATCGGTCTCGATGTCGGGACCTTCGGCGACCGCGAAGCCCAGATCGGCGAAGATCTCCACGCACTCGTCGAACACTTGTGAGACGGGATGGATGCGCCCCTCGGCGAGCGGGCCTGAGCGCACCGGCAGCGTGACGTCGGCGCGCTCGTTGGCGAGGCGCGCGGTCGAGCGCTGCGACCTCGAGCGCGGTCTTGCGCTCTTCGAGCGCGGCGCTGACGCGGCCCTTGATCTCGTTGACCGCCTGGCCGAAGCCCTTGCGCTCCTCCGGTGCCATCGTGCCGAGCCGCGACATCAGCTCGGAGATGCGCCCCTTCTTGCCGAGGGCTGCAACGCGCACCTCGTCGAGACCGGCGAGATCGGCGGCGCCGGCAATATCCGGCAAGCAAGCTCGGCTCTCGAGCTTCTGCAGATCTGAACTTTTGGCTGCAGAGGTCATTTGCGACCGGAGCTCTCAAACTTGTCATCCTCGGCTTGATGCCGAGGACCCAACATCCGCTTGCTCCGCGCAGGCAAGATGGGTCCTCGGCATGAAGCCGAGGATGACACCTTGGGCGGGCGCGGCTTAAGCCGCCTTTTCGGCCTTGGCGGCCTGATCGACCAGCGCCTTGAAGCCCGCGGCGTCCTTGACGGCGAGATCGGCCAGCACCTTGCGGTCGATCTCGATCCCGGCCTTGTTGAGGCCGTCGATAAATCGTCCGTAGGTGAGCCCGTGCTCGCGCACTGCCGCGTTGATGCGCTGGATCCACAGCGAGCGGAACGTGCGCTTCTTTTGCTTGCGGCCGATGTACTGGTACTGCAGCGCCTTCTCGACCGCCTGCTTGGCGACCCGGATCGTATTCTTGCGCCGGCCCCGGTAGCCCTTGGCGGCATTCAGGACTTTCTTGTGCTTGGCATGGGCGGTAACACCGCGCTTGACGCGTGCCATGGGAATGCTCCGTCAGATGTCGGGTTTGATTGACTGCGCGAACGGGACGTGCGTTCCGTTCAGCGCGCGTAGGGCATGTACTTCTTGACGATCTTGGCGTCGGAAGCGTCGAGCACCATGGTGCCGCGCGCCTGGCGAATAAACTTCGCATGACGCTTGATCATGCCGTGCTGCTTGCCAGCGGCGGCGGCCTTGACCTTGCCCGTACCCGTCATCTTGAAGCGCTTTTTCGCGCCGCTCTTGGTCTTCATCTTGGGCATTTCGCTTGGTCCTTTCTCGCTCACGGGCCGCACTGTGTTTCGCCAATGGCGAACCACAGGCCCTCCGCGGGGCGCGACACCGTCGCGGGCCGCACTTGCGGCCAAGGCCCTTACGGGCCGATCCTGGGAAGGCTGGGCAATCCGCAATATTTGCCAAAGCATAAGAGCCGCCACGGCATGCCCCGCCGGGCGGCTCGGGGGCCCTTATAGGGGCGGGCAGAGCGGACCGCAAGAGCGGCCAGACCGCGAGGCGGGCCGGCTACTGCAACTTCTCGCAGACCCGCTGGCCGGCCGCCGTCGTATGGCAGTAATCGTGGGCGCAGGAGCACTCCTCGTCGCCGCCCCCGCCGTCATCCTTGGCCCCGGGCTCGCGGCAGGACTGGTGCTCGGGCGCGACCTCGCAGCGGAAGCGCACGACGCGGGCCGGGGCTGCGGGTGCGGCAGCGGCCGGAGGCGTGGGAATGGGCGCCGGCTTCAGGTCGGGCAGCGTCGAGTTGAGCCCCGGCGTGGGCGCCAGCAGCCCGGCGCCGCCGCCGGTCCCGCCGCCGCCGAAGAGGCACGCCCGGGGGCGCTCCCACGCGCGGCGGCTCTTTGACGACATGTTGCGCCATGGTGGTTGCAGGAAGCGCGCACACCAGCACGACCAGGAGCGCGTTCAGGATCAGGGCGGCCCGCGCAAGGCGGTGGCCGCCGGCGCTAACGGCGAAGGAAGACTCGCAGTCCATCCCAACCCCCTAACCAACGTCGTGCCGGCCGGGGGAGCGAGGAGCTACCTCGGCGCCAGCACCATCACCATCTGGCGGCCTTCGAGACGAGGCTCGGATTCGACCTTGGCGATTGCCTCCAGATCGACCTTGACCCGCTGCAGCACCTTCATGCCGAGCTGCTGATGCGCCATCTCGCGGCCGCGGAAGCGCAACGTGACCTTCACCTTGTCGCCTTCCTCGAAGAAGCGTTTGATCGAGCGCATCTTCACGTCGTAGTCGTGCTCGTCGATGGCCGGCCGCATCTTGATCTCTTTGATCTCGACGATCTTCTGGTGCTTGCGCGCCTCGGCGGCCTTCTTCTGTGTCTGATACTTGTACTTTCCGAAATCGAGAATCTTGCAGACGGGCGGGTCCGCATCGGGCGAGACCTCGACAAGGTCGAGCCCGGCCTGCACGGCCCGCTCGAGTGCGTCTGCATGGGGGACGACTCCGACGTTCTCCCCGTTCTCGTCAATTAGCCGTACTTCCTTGGCCCGGATCGCCTCATTGATCTTTGGGCCGGCTGGCTCGCGCTCTGGCGCGGCTCGCATTGGTCTGCGGATGTTCTCTCTCCTTTGATAGCTTCAAGGCACGAAATACGCGCAAAGCCGCCTGACCCGAACATTGGGGCAGCCGGCATGCACGCTATTCAATTAACGGCAAGGATCGGGAAGAAACGCCGCGAAGTCAAGAGAGCCCGACATTTGCGCACCACTGGCTGGCGCGCGCGGGCAACGGTTGCTGGTTTGCCGGGATCAGCCCCGCGTCAGACCCTTCTTTTCCAGCTCGGCCAGATAGGCCTTCCAGCGCGCCTCCTTGTTGCGGCCGAGCTGCTGCAGGTAGGTCCAGGTGAACAGGCCCGTGTCGTGGCCGTCGTCGAAGGCGATGCGCACCGCGTAATTGCCGACCGGGCGCAAGTCCTTGATCTTGACGTTGCGTTTGCCGCCGACGGTGACGCGCTGCTCGGCCGAATGGCCCTGCACCTCGGCCGACGGGCTCATGACGCGCAACAGCTCCGCCGGCAGCTCGTACTTGGTGTCGCACGCGAAAGTGACGGTGAGCCGCGTTCCGCTGTCGTCGACGTCGAGCTGCGGCGGCTTGGCGGCGATCTCCTGCGCGTTCTGCAACTCGGCCCAGGTGCGTTGTGCGACCTCGCGGAAGGACTGGGCGTGCGGGCTGTCGGGCTTGGTCGCCGTGATCGGCTGGCCGGAATCGGAGCGCGCGCGGATCTCCATGTCGAGAGGTATGGCGCCGAGGAACGGTACGCCGAGGCGCTCGGCCTCGTCGCGTGCGCCGCCGTGGCCGAAGATGTCGGCGCGCTCGCCGCACTTGGGGCACACGTAGTAGCTCATGTTCTCGACGATGCCGAGCACCGGCACGCCGACCTTGCGGAACATGGCGAGCCCCTTGCGGGCGTCGATGAGCGCCAGGTCCTGCGGCGTCGATACGATGACCGCGCCCGACAGGGGCACCTGCTGCGCCATGGTGAGCTGCACGTCGCCGGTGCCGGGCGGCATGTCGATGACGAGCACGTCGAGGTCGCCGTCCTCGCCCCAGGCGACGTCGCGCAGCATCTGGTTGAGCGCGCCCACAACCATCGGCCCGCGCCAGATGACGGGCGTCTCCTCGTCGACCATGAAGCCCATGGACATGGCCTTGAGCCCGTAGCCCTCCATCGGCTTCAAGGTCTTGCCCTGCAGCACCTGCGGCTGACCCTTGAGGCCGAGCAGGCGCGGCTGCGACGGCCCGTAGATGTCGGCGTCGAGAATGCCGACCTTGAGGCCGGTCGCCTGCAGGCCCAAGGCGAGGTTGACGGCGGTCGTCGATTTGCCGACGCCGCCCTTGCCCGAGGCGACCGCGATCAGGCTTTTGACGCCCGGCACCGGCGCCATCGGGCGGGCGCTCTGCGCGTGACCCTGACCTTGCGGCGGCGCTTGGGCGGCGGCGGCCGGGGCTCCCCCTCGCCGCGGGCGCGCGCCTGGGTGACGCGCGCGCTTTCGGCGACTTTGGCACTTGGGACCTGAGTGCCCGAGGCGGCGGCGCCGCGCACCGCCTCGGCGGTAAGAACGGCGGTGACACCGGCGACACCCGGCACCTTGCCGACGACAGTTTCGGCTGCCTGGCGCAGCGGCTCCAGCTCCTCGGCGCGCGCGGCCGGAACAGTAATGGAGAAGTAGACGCGGTCGTCGTTCACCAGGATCTCGGAGACGAGCCCGAGATCCACGATGTTGCCCTGAAGATCAGGGCCCTTGACCCGGCGCAGCTCGTCGAGGACCTGCGGCTTGGATATTGTCATTACGGAATGCTCCCGGGGGCGAGGAGGCGAGCCGGCGGAGGTGCGCCGTTGCTGGCGGAATACTGTCAGAGGCCGCGCTGGAAGTCACGGGGCTGCTCTTCATATGGGAAGTTTCGCCGCGTGCGCGACATCGGCGCGAGAAAAAATCGGCCCTAGCGGCTGTCGGGCGGGGCTTTCCCGACGGGGTAGCAACGCTTGAGCTTCGACGACCACGTGCAATTTGGGAGCGAGAGGCACACCAGAAGCGTATCGCCCGCGCAGCTCCCCGCGTCGCTTGAAGTTCCTAAAAACAAGCCGCGTCCGAACCTGAGTTTCTCGCACCGGTTGGTGAGCGGCGACCAGTAGCACTGGGATATCGCAGAGCATGTGATCTTGGTGAAGCTCAGCGCGCAGAACGAGCCTTTGTCCACCGTGGCGGGCGCGGCCGGTTTGTCACCGTGGGCCGCGCCCGACAGCGGATCGCAGCGGTTGAAGATCAGCGACCAGATGCAGCCGTTGACTCGGCATTGCACGTGCGCGGGGCCGCGCGACGCGCAGTCGGAGCCCTGCGGCTTTGCGGGTTTGAGCGTCGTCTTTGGTCGGTCGAACGGCGATGGGATCACCGCGGTCGTGGGCGGCGGCGTTATTGAGCTGGGAGCGGGCGCCGGCGCGGCCACCGTTGGGGCTGGCCACAAGAAGCCCCTGACCTCCCGGAACACGAGAAAGGTGCCCGTGAGCGCCACGGCGGTGCCCAGCACCATGACCACCGGGCTCTTCTTCATGCCTTCGAAGATGAAGCCGGCGGTCAGAATGCACAGGGCGCCGGCGACGATGACAAATAGGATCTCGAAGAAGCCGGCAAGCGACAGCCACAGCAGCACGTCTGAAAGATAGATCGCGAGAAAGCGGCCGCCCTGCCGCACAACCTGACCCATGACGACGTCCCCCCAAGGAGCAACGCGCTGACGCGACAACTGCCGGAGGCAATGCTAGCGAATAACCGCGCGTCAGAAAACCTCCCCACCGGAAGCGGAAGCGGCATCGAATCGTCACTCTGGAAGTCGCTGAGCGGCCTCGATATACCGGAGTGGAGAGACAAGGCGGCGCCGACAGCCGCCGCGCCACGGGAGGAGAGACATGCGGGGGCTGCTCGCGCTCAGCCAGCTCATCGATGCGGGCACGCGCCGGCTCGGCCAGTGGGTCGCATGGCTGGTGGTGGCGGCGGCCGTGATCAGCGCCGGCAACGCCCTCATCCGCAAGCTCTTCGATACCAGCTCGAACGCCTGGCTGGAGCTGCAGTGGTGGCTGTTCGCCGCCGTGTTCCTGCTCGCCGCACCCTGGACGCTGGCGCTGAACGAGCACATCCGCATCGACATCGTGAGCCAGCATTTCTCCCGGCGGCTGCGCAACTGGATCGAGATCGCCGGCCATCTCCTGTTTCTGCTGCCCATGGCCGCGCTCGTCGTATGGACGTCGTGGCCGTTCTTTCTCGTCTCCTACGCGCAGGACGAGCAGTCATCCAACTTCGGCGGCCTGCCGCAATGGCCGGCGAAATTTCTCATTCCGCTGGCGTTCGCCATCCTGTTCGTGCAGGGCGTATCGGAGCTGATCAAGCGTATCGCCATTCAGCGCGGCGACCTCATCGAGACGGAGCCGGGCGTCCACCATCCCGCCGAGGCGGGCCACGTGCACGAGCCGGACGCCGGCGCGAACGACAAGAACACGCGTTAGGGAGACGTTCCCTCCCGCGGGCGGGAGGGAGCCGGAGGGGACATGCTCGAGCTCATCGCAGAGAACCTGGCGCCGATCATGTTCGCGGCGCTCGTGGTGTTTCTGCTGCTCGGCTATCCCGTCGCCTTCTCGCTTGCCGCGGTCGGCCTCATATTTTTCGTCATCGGCGTGGAGCTGGCGCCGCTGTCGGGAGGGGCGATCCACCTCTCCTGGCCGCTGCTCAAGACGCTGCCTGAGCGCATCTACGGGGTGATGGCCAACGAGACTCTTCTGGCCATCCCGTTCTTCGCCTTCATGGGTCTCATTCTCGAGCGTTCGGGCATGGCCGAGGACCTGCTCGAGACCGTCGGCCAGCTGTTCGGGCCGGTGCGCGGCGGACTGGCCTACGCGGTGGTGTTCGTCGGCGCGCTGCTCGCCGCCACGACCGGCGTGGTCGCGGCTAGCGTCATCTCCATGGGCCTCATCTCGCTCCCGATCATGCTGCGCTACGGCTATGACGCGCGTTTCGCCACCGGCACCATCGCGGCGTCGGGCACGCTCGCCCAGATCGTGCCGCCCTCGCTGGTGCTGATCGTGATGGCCGACCAGCTCGGCCGCTCGGTCGGCGACATGTACACCGGCGCGCTGGTGCCGGGGCTGATGCTCGCCGGCTTCTACATGCTCTATGTGTTCGTCGTCTCGACCGTCTCACGCAAAGCGGCGCCCGGCCTGCCGCCCGAGGCGATCGGCTATCGCCGCGCCGACGGATCGCGCGGCTACACCTCGCTGGCCCTGCTCACGCTCGCCTGCGGAAGTGCTGCTTGGCTGGTCATGCGTGAGGCGCCGTACAAGGGCGCCGACTTCGTGATCCTGACGCTGGGGCTCGCCGTCGCGCTCGCCTTCGTCGTCGCGCTGGCGAGCTACGTCCTGCACCGCGTCACGAACGTGCGGGTTTTGTCTCAGCTCGGCGAGCAGGTCGTGTTCGTGATGGTGCCGCCGCTGCTGCTCATCTTTATGGTTCTGGGGACCATCTTCATCGGCGTGGCGACGCCGACCGAGGGCGGCGCCATGGGCGCGGTGGGCGCCATGCTCTTGGCCTTCGCCAAGCGCGTCGCCGACCGCAAGCCGGAGCGCTTCAACCTGGAGATCGTGCGCTCGGCCGCACAGTCGACGGCCAAGCTGTCGGCCTTCGTCATGTTCATCCTCATCGGCGCGCGCGTGTTCTCGCTCACCTTCTACGGCGTCAACGGCCACAAATGGGTGGAGCACCTGCTCGTGTCGCTGCCGGGCGGCGAGGTCGGATTTCTCGTGGTCGTGAACATCTTAGTGTTCTTCCTCGCCTTCTTCCTCGATTTCTTCGAGCTTGCTTTCATCATCATTCCGCTGCTGGCGCCGGCCGCGAGCGCGCTCGGCATCGACCTCATCTGGTTCGGCGTGATTCTGTCGGTCAACATGCAGACGAGCTTCATGCACCCGCCGTTCGGGTTCGCGCTGTTCTATCTGCGCTCCGTCGCCCCGCGCTCCGACTACGTCGACAAGGTGACGGGGCGCACGATGCCGCCCGTCACCACCGCGCAGATCTACTGGGGCGCGGTGCCGTTCGTCGGGATCCAGTGCGTGATGGTGGGGCTCTTGATCGCCTTCCCGGGGCTCGTACGCCACGACAAGGTGCCGACGCTGCAAGACCGGCCCATAAGTATCGAGGCGCCGCAAAACGCGATGCCGGAGAATGCCGGCCAGATCGAGCTGCCGCCCTATCCGCCGGCCATTTCCGGCGCCCCGCCGCCCGACCGCTCAGGCCCCGGCGCGCCCGTGCTCGATTTCTCCGTGCCGCCGGTGATCGTGCCGCCGGGTCGTTAGCACTTGTTGAGGAGCGTCCGCGCGCCGTGACCCGGCGGATCGGAGCGCCTATATTCCCGCGCCATGAGCCAAGCCAAATCGCAGACCAAGTCCCCCGCCAAGGGATCAAGAACGGCACCGTATTCACCGTCCCCGACGGCGAGGCCACGCCCATCGTCAAGGGCAGCCACGTCTATCTCGTCGACGGCTCGGGCTACATCTTCCGCGCCTTCCACGCGCTGCCGCCCCTGACGCGGCCCTCCGACGGGCTGCCCGTGGGCGCCGTGCACGGCTTCTGCGCCATGCTGTGGAAGCTCCTGCGCGAGACCAAGGCCTCGGAGGCCCCGACCCACATCGCCGTGGTGTTCGATGCCGGCCGCGAGACCTTCCGCAACGAGATCTACGAGGACTACAAGGCCAACCGCCCGCCGCCGCCCGACGAGCTGATCCCGCAGTTCCCGCTCATCCGCGACGCCGTGAAAGCCTTCAACGTCGCCTGCGTCGAGCAGGAAGGCTTCGAGGCCGACGACCTGATCGCGTCGTACGCGCGCGACGTCGTGGATGCGGGCGGCGACGTGACCATCGTCTCCTCCGACAAGGACCTGATGCAGCTCGTGCGCCCCGGCGTCGTCATGTTCGACGCCATGAAGTCGAAAAAGATCGGGCGCGAGGAGGTGATGGAGAAGTTCGGCGTAGCCCCCGACAAGGTCGTCGACGTGCAGTCGCTGGCCGGTGATTCCACCGACAACGTGCCGGGCGTGCCGGGCATCGGCGTCAAGACGGCGGCCGAGCTCATCAACGCGTACGGCGACCTCGATACGCTTTTAGCGCGCGCCGGCGAGATCAAGCAGCCCAAGCGGCGCGAGAAGCTGATCGAGTTCGCCGACCAGGCGCGCGTGTCGCGCGAGCTGGTGCGGCTCAAGGAGGACGTGGACACCGGCGTGCCGGTCGACGCGCTGGGCGTGCACGATCCTGAGCCCGACGTGCTTTTGGGCTTCCTGCGCGACATGGAGTTCAACACGCTGACGCGGCGCATCGCGGAAGCTCTGGGCGCCGAGCCGCCGGCAGCGCTTGCCACCTCCGTCGGCGCGACGGTGCCGAAGAAGGGTGCCGCTGGGCCCGTCCGCGAAGGACACCAAGGCGGCGCCGGCCGGCGCCGAGACGCCGGCTGCCGGCGCGATACACGCGCTCGCAGCCGCCAAGACGCCCTTCGACCGCTCCAAGTACGAGACGGTGACGACGCGCGAGCGCCTGGAGGCGTGGATCGGTGAAGCCTTCGATGCGGGCCGCGTCGCCTTCGACACCGAGACGACCGGCCTCGATCCCATGCGCGCCGACCTCGTCGGCGTCTCGCTGGCGACAGCACCCGGCAAGGCCTGCTACGTGCCGCTCGCTCACCGCAGAAGCGGCGCCGAGCTCGACTTCGGCGGCGAGGAGATCCCTCAGCTTCCCGTCAGCGAGGCGGTCGGCCTGTTGAAGCCGCTGCTCGAGGATCCCTCGATCCTCAAGATCGGCCAGAACCTGAAATTCGACTACAACGTGCTGGCGCGCCACGGCGTGCGCATCGCCTCGCTCGACGACACCATGCTGATGTCGTACGCGCTCGACGCGGGCAAGGGCAGCCACGGCATGGACGAGCTCGCCATGCGCCACCTCGGCCACGCCTGCATCTCGTTCGATCAGGTTATGGCGCACGCGCCCGGCAAGAAGAAGTCGGAGCGCACGTTCGCGCAGGTGCCGCTCGACAAGGCGACCGAGTACGCCGCCGAGGACGCCGACGTGACCTTGCGTCTGTGGATGGCGCTCAAGGCACGGCTCGTCGCCGAGCGCGTGGCGACGGTCTACGAAACCTTGGAGCGCCCGCTGCTCCCGGTCATCGCCGAGATGGAGCGCGCCGGCATCAAGGTCGACGCCGGCATCCTGTCGCGGCTGTCGAGCACGTTCGCGCAAGGCGTGGCGCGGCTGGAGGAGGAGGTGAACCGGCTCGTCGGCCACAAGTTCAATCTGGCCTCACCGCGCCAGCTGGGCGAGCTGCTGTTCGATCGGCTGCAGCTGCCGGGCGGCAAGCGGACCAAGTCGGGGCAGTGGGAGACGCGCGCCGGCCTGCTCGACGATCTCGCCGCCAACGAGGAGCTGCCCGAGGACGCCCGCAAGCTGATCAACACGATGCTGGAATGGCGCCAGCTCACCAAGCTGCGCTCGACCTACACGGACGCGCTGCCGGGCTACGTCAACGCCGAGACCGGCCGCATCCACACCTGCTACGCGCTCGGCGCCACCACCACGGGGCGGCTCGCCTCGTCCGAGCCGAACCTGCAGAACATCCCCATCCGCACCAAGGAAGGGCGCGAGATCCGCACCGCCTTCATCGCCGAGAAGGGCATGAAGCTCGTCTCCGCCGACTACAGCCAGATCGAACTGCGCGTGCTCGCGCACGTCGCCGACATCCCGCAGTTGAGACAGGCCTTCGACGACGGCCTCGATATTCACGCCATGACGGCGTCGGAAATGTTCAACGTCCCCGTCAAGGACATGCCGCCGGAGGTGCGCCGCCGCGCCAAGGCCATCAACTTCGGCATCATCTACGGCATCTCCGCGTTCGGGCTGGCCAACCAGCTCGGCATCGCGCGCGAGGAGGCCGGCGCCTACATCAAGACCTACTTCGAGCGCTTCCCCGGCATCCGCGACTACATGGAGGCGACCAAGAAGCAGGCGCACGAGCACGGCTTCGTCGAGACGGTGTTCGGGCGGCGCATCCACTACCCGGAGATCAACACCCGGAACCCGGGCGTGCGCGGCAACCTGGAGCGCGCGGCGATCAACGCGCCGATCCAGGGCTCGGCCGCCGACATCATCCGCCGCGCCATGATCCGCATGCCGGGCGCGCTCGCCGATGCCGGCCTCAAGTCCGTGCGCATGCTCCTGCAGGTGCACGACGAGCTCGTCTTCGAGGTGAAGGAGGCCGAGGTGCCCAAGACCCTCAAGACGGTGGTGACGGTGATGGAGGGCGCGGCGCTGCCGGCGGTGTCGTTGGCGGTGCCGATCCACGTCGATGCGCACGCCGCCGACAACTGGGAGGCCGCGCATTGAGCGCATGCGAGGGCCTCGGGGTGAAGGCCCCCGCCCGCGATCGTCAGCGTCGGTCGTCGTTGCGCAGATTCCTGCGTCAGGTTCACGAGGTAGGCGAGCCGCTGGTTGATCTCGCCCAGCTGGAAAGCTGCGAACTCCATGGCGGCGACCATCCGGTCCTCCGCGCGCGGTGTGTGCGGCGGCAGGCTCCTGGGATCGAACTCGCCGCGCATGAAGCTGGTACCAGCGGTCGCGAACGATGCGCGTATGCTCTTCGATGGGTGCGTTGCTGTTGGACATGGCGCCCTCCTGTTTGGCCCGCCCCCTGCTTTCCCCACGTCCAAGCCAACTCCCGAATTTGGACAGCCTCGGGGCCGGCATCCCCTGCAAAAGCGGGGGCGCCCTTGAACGCGCCATCAGCTGCGCTTATCTAAACGGCAAGGAAATGCGATTGGCGCTTATGGTCGCACGTTCCTACATGTAGGCGTGAGGCTGGGCGATCAACGCCCGGCTCATCAAGGAGGAAATATCATGAAGGTTTGGAGCAAGCCCGCCGTGCGCGAGCAGGAAGTTGGCCTCGAGGTCACGTCCTACCTGCCGGCCGAGATCGACATCATCTAACGATCTCAAAAAATCTCATCCTGACTTCAGGCGGCGCCCGGTCCTCCGGGCGCCGTCTGCTTTTTTACGGCGCCTGTTTGCTCTCGCCGGCCTTCGGCGAGAGCGTCTTCAGGTACGCCACGATCTTGTTGCGGATCTTGGGGTCGGTGAGCCCCGAGTAGGGCGGGCTCATGGCGTTGCCGGGGATGACGGCGTCCGGATCGGCGATCCATTTGTCGAGCATCTCAGGCGTCCAGGTGATCCCTGAGCTTTTCACCGACTCCGAGTAGGCATAGCCCGGCTCCGTGCCGGCCTTGCGCCCCACGACGCCATAGAGCGACGGCCCCAGCCGGTTGTCGTCCTTCACGAACGAGTGGCACTCGCGGCAGTGGTCGTTGAAGGCGAGCTCGAGGTCGTCGTCGGCCGCCTGGGCGGCAGGCACGAGCAGGACGAGCGTGATGGCAATCGCGAAAGGGCGCATCGGCAACTCCATGGGCCGCGAGGGCTCCGGCATGGAGTGCACGAAAGAGGCTAAAAGGCCGCTAAGAGGCGCCCAGGCGCCAACTAAACCGGCGAAACGGCGAACTCGGGATGCTGCATGCGCCGCGCCGTGCGCTTGTCGGTGGGGATGGCGCCGCGCGCATACTCGATGGTGCGGATGAACTCGCGGATGCGCGGCTGGATCTCGGTGCGCCAGCGCGTGCCGTTGAACACGCCGTAGTGGCCGACGCCCTCCTGCACGTAGTGCACCTTCATGTGCTCGGGCAGCCCCGTGCACAGGTCGTGGGCGGCCTCGGTCTGTCCGAGCCCGCAGATGTCGTCCTTCTCGCCCTCGACCGTCATCAGCGCCGTGTCGCGGATCTCCGAGCAATCGACCAGCGTGCCCCGGTGCATCATCGTGCCCAACGGCAGCGCGTGATCCTGGAACACGGTCTTGATGGTCTGCAGATAGAACTCGGCGGTCAGATCCATGACCGACATGTACTCTTCGTAGAAGTCCTGGTGCTGCTTGACCGGATCGCAGTCGCCCTTGACCAGATTGTTGAACAGGTCGACGTGCGCGTTCATGTGGCGCTCGAGGTTCATGGTCATGAAGCCGGTGAGCTGCATGAAGCCCGGGTAGACGCGGCGCATGAAGCCCGCGTGCGGCAGCGGCACGGTGGCGACCACGTTGTTCTCGAACCAGTCGAGCGAGCGCTTCTCGGCAAGCTCGTTGACGGCGGTGGGATTGCGCCGCGTATCGATCGGGCCGCCCATCAGCGTCATGGAGGCGGGCTGGCAGGGGTCGTCGGTGTTGGCCATGTGCGCCACGGCCGCCAGCACCGGCACCGCCGGCTGGCACACGGCGATGACGTGCGTGTCGGGTCCGATCACGCGGATGAAGTCGATGACGTGGTCGATGAAGTCGTCGAGATCGAAGCGGCCCATGGCGACCGGGATGTCGCGCGCGTCGGTCCAGTCGGTGACGTACACCTCGTGCTCGGGCAGCATGGCCTTGACGGTGCCGCGCAGCAGCGTCGCGTAGTGGCCGGACATGGGCGCAACGACCAGCACCTTGGGATCGTAGCGGGGCCCGGTCTTGGAGCCGTCACGCTGGAAGTGGAGCAGATTGCAGAATGGCGTGGCCGCGACCACGTGCTCGCTGTACTTTTACGTCGACACCGCCGACCCGTGCGGTCTTCAAGCCCCACTCGGGTTTGCCGTAGCGCCGGGTCACATTCTCGAACACCTCGCACGCCGCCAGCATGTGGCGGCCGACCGGCGTGCCCGCGATAGGGTTAAAGGGGAGTTCCAGCAACGTGCGCATGCCGTGCACGCCGATGCGGAACGGCTGGAGAACCGCGTGCGCGAACTCGTAAGCATAGTAGTGCATTGCGAGCCCTTCTCGATTCTCGCTGCGCCGCAGCAAACTAGTGTGCAGCGCAAGATTATGTTACCGATCTGTAGCTTTTGCCAGGAAAAAAGGTCCACGGCTACTGCGGCTATTCCCCCGGTTAACAACTCGGGGCGAGCAGCGCTGTTCCGCCTGCGACACCGGGAGCTGTGCAGCCGCCCTTTCGCGCCCCGAAGCGCAGAAAAAGCTGTGGGCTTTGCTTTGGGTTGCTGGCGGGAGGGTGACATAATTCGCACCTACATGCGGCTGTCCGGTCCATTGCGCCATCGGGCCGCCGGCGCCCGCCACCAGCAGCAGACGGGAGCAAGATGACCAACCGCAGACCACCCGGTGCACCAGGCTTCGAGGACTACCGCTATCCCGGCCCCGGTCCACGCGGGCCCGCGCCCGGGAGACCGCCGCGTCGGCCGGCGCGTCCCGCCACGTCGCCCGTGCTGTTGGGTCTCGTGTACGGGGGCATCGGCCTGCTGGCGCTCGCGGTGGGTGCCGTCACCTTCTTTGTGATGGCGCTGCCCACCGACCTCGTCCGTCGCGAGATCATCGCGCAAGTCAAGTCTGAGACCGGCCGCGATCTCACCATCGGCGAAGCGACATTCAGCTTTTTTCCGACGATTGGCGTGAGCGCAGACAAAGTCGCGCTGTCGGCGCCGCCGGGTATGGGCGGTGCGCCGTTGCTGACGGCCAAGAGCATCGACGTGGGCGTGCGCCTGCTGCCGCTGCTGCGCCAGGAGATCGTCGTCGACCGGCTGGTGCTGCACGAGCCGGCGTTTGCCCTGCGCGTCGACGCCCAGGGCCGCAAGAGCTGGGACATGGCGGCCCTGCTGCCGCCGCCGCGCGTGCGCCTGGCGCAGGCCGATCTCGACGCCACGGTTCGCGACTTCTCCGCAGGCCCTGGGCTTGCGCAGAGTCCCCAAAACCGCGCCGAGGGCCGCTCGGGGCCCTCCGAGCTGTCCTTGGGGGATATCCGCATCGACAACGGCACCATCAGCTACGCGGATGCGCGCACGGGCTCGGATGTGCGCATCGCCGCGATCAACGCCGAAGCCGGCCTCGAGGCCATCACGCGCCCCTTCACCGCCAAGGGCAGCTTCGTGTGGGAGCAGGAGCAGCTCGATTTCGACGGCATGCTGACGTCGCCGTCGGAGCTTCTCTCCGCGCGGCCGGCGAAGCTCGCGCTCAGCCTCAACGGCGCGCCCTTCAAGCTCAGCTATGACGGCTCGGTGACGCTCACCGATACGCTCGGCGCCGAAGGCGCAGTCGAGGGCAGCGCGGCCTCGCTCAGAGCACTGGCCGCCTGGCTCGGTACCGACCTGCCGCCCGCGCGCGGCTTCCGCGAGGCGTCGCTCAAGGCCTACCTCAACGCCACCGAGAGCACGGTGCGCCTGGCGGACGCGCACATCGGCCTCGACGGCGCCAGCGCGACGGGCACGCTCAGCGTGACCACCACGGGGCCGAAGCCCTACGTCACCGCCGACTTGAAGGTCGCGAACCTCGATCTCGGCAACTACATGGGCGGCGAAGGCGGACGGAAGAGCCCGCGGCCGGCGCGTGCTGCCGCGCCGCCGCCGCCAGCGGCGCCCGCCCAAACCCCGCAGTCGATTGAGGAGCTGCTGCAGGACCGCTCGGCACCCCAATCCGGTCCTCAGGTGCGCGGCTTCACGCAGCGCGCCGGACAGCCGTCGGACTGGAGCGGCGAGCCGATCGATCTGGCCCCGCTCGGCAATGGTTAACGCCGACGCGCGGCTCGCGGTCACCGACCTTACCGTCGGACACGTGCGCGTCGACGCCTCGCAGCTCAGCGTCGCTTTGCGCGACAGCGTGCTCAAGACCACGTTCGAGGACGTGAAGCTCTATGAGGGCAGCGGCAAGGGCTTCGTCACGCTCGACGGCTCTGGTGCCGACGCCGCCGTGGCCGCCAACGTGCAGCTCTCCGGCATCGCCGCGCGGCCGTTGCTCAAGGATGCCGCCGGCATCGATTGGCTGGCGGGCTCGGGGAATGTGACGCTCGCCATCACCGGGCGTGGCGCCAGCGAGGCGGCCATCGTGCAGTCGCTGACGGGAAAGTCCGACGTGGCCGTGCGCAACGGCGCCCTCATCGGCTTCAATCTGGGCGGCGCCATGCGCGCGCTGTCGGAAGGCAGGATCCCCGATTTCGAAAGCTCGCCGGCCGACAAGACCGATTTTTCGGAGCTCACCGGCAGCTTCGTCATCACCGACGGCATCGCCAAGAACGACGATCTGCAACTCGCAAGCCCGCTATTGCGGGCCACCGGCGCCGGCGCGATCGATCTGCCTGCGCGCAGCCTCGACTACACGGTGCGGCCCAAGGTGGTGGCGAGCCTGGAAGGGCAAGGCGGCGAGAAGGGCCTGCGCGGCGTCGAGGTGCCGTTGCACATTACCGGCTCGTGGGAGGATCCCAGCATTCAGCCCGATATCGCCGGCGCCATTAACAATCCCGACACGGTCGAGGCGGTGAAGGAGCTCGGCAAAGGCTTCAAGGGCAAGAACGCCGGCGAGATCGTCGAGGACCTGTTGGGCAAGGGCGAGAACGGCGAGCCGTCGAAGGCGGAGAAGCTGTTGGAGAAGTTTCTCGGCAAGTGAGCGCGGCGCGTCGCGCGGTCGCAGCACGGCGTGCGCAGCTCCTTCGGAAATTGCGTCGGCTAAAATCACGTCAACGGCGCGACAAAATTTTTTGGCGCGCGGGGGCAATTTTTTCTTGCGTAGGGGGGGGTGTTGCCTCATATGACCCCTCTCCGTTCGTCCACCTGCCCTTAAGGTCGAGGTTTTCCAGAAACCCCAAAGGTAAGGAGCGGGCGGGTCACATCTATCTGCTGGTTGGGGAGGGTCATATGGCCTTTAATGACACCCTCTTCCAATTGGGGATGGACTTAACTCGTTCAAGCACCGCCCAAGAGGAAGATCATCGTGTAGCCTGCGCATGTAGCGCACGAAGACCATGCGCAAGTTGCGCATGACGACAGGAAGGACTTTTTCATCGAGCGCGATGGCGTTCGGTTCGCCGGGACCCACTTGATCGTGGACCTTTTCGGCGCCCGACGGCTCGATGATCTGGAGCACATCAAGCGTACCCTGACGC
Source organism: uncultured Alphaproteobacteria bacterium (assembly GCA_963776675.1). Lineage (GTDB taxonomy): Bacteria > Pseudomonadota > Alphaproteobacteria > Rhizobiales > Hyphomicrobiaceae > Hyphomicrobium_A. Next base: position 19,499 of record CAVZNR010000019.1, read on the forward strand.
GATGCGTGGAGGTGGCGGGCGCAACGCTCCTGCACATCCACCTGCATCACTTCACGCCTAACGGTGGAGTGTCGGGCGTCGCCGTGCTCTCGGAGAGTCACATCTCGATCCATAGCTGGCCGGAGGCCGACTATGCTGCGCTCGACGTCTTCATGTGTGGAGACGCCAAGCCGCAGAACTGTGTCGAGGTCCTGCGCGAGGCTTTCAGCGCGCGCGATGTGCTCGTCAAGACGCATCAGCGCGGTGAAGAGCTCGACGAGCTCAGGTGGCAGGCTGCGTCCTCCAAGACGGCGCCTGTCCGCTTGAAGAGCGTCAAGAAGACCAGGAAGGCGGCCTGACCGGCCGTCTTGCCTGCCGCGGGTCTCGACGGGGCCTTGTTTCCGCCCACGTTTCCGCCTTGAGCTTGGGCGACGCAGTAGAAAAGTCTACTGTGTCGCCCAGCGGATTCGCGGACGCTCGCGGATCGCGGCACTTGAGGAGCGAGCGGACGTGAAGCGCACCGTCGCCGCAGTGGTTCTTTCGGTCTTCGCCCTTGTCGGGGCGTTGATTGGCAGCGCGCCTGCCGTTGCGCAGGACACCGGCCTCGGCGGCAGCTTCATCACGCCGTTTCCCGCAAACGACACCTATCAGGTCCAGGTCATCGGCGACTGGCTCGCGGAAGGTCTCCTCGGCGGATTGCAGGAGGCCTTCGCCACCAGTCCCGCAGGCGCCCAGTTCGCGCCCAAGCGCTACAACACTTTCCGGGCTGCGGCGCAGCCGCGACATCGCCGATCTGGAGCAGGCGATGGCCAACGACCCGAGCCATATCGCCATCGTCATGATCGGCGTGAACGATCGCTACAGCCTCGGTTCGCGGCGCAGCCCCAAGGCCGACGCGGAATGGCGCACCGAGTACGGCGCGCGCGTCGATCAGGCCATGAAGATTCTCAAGAAGGGCGGCCGCGCCGTCTACTGGGTCGGACTGCCGAACATGCGCCGCTGGCAGGACAACGAGCGCGCGCAGATGATGAACGACATCTATCGCGAGCGCGCCTACCTGAATGGTGTCCGCTACATCGACGCCTACGCGAGCTTCATCGACGAGGACGGCGGCTACAGCGACTACGGCCCGGACGTCACCGGCAAGGTCCGGCGCCTGCGCGACACCGACGGCATTCACTTCACCGAGGCCGGCTATCGCAAGCTGGCGCATTTCGTCGAGCGCGAGCTCAAGCGCGATCTGGCGCAGGCGCGCCTGGAGCGCGCCGTGCCGCTGGCGGGCGATCCCGGCGAGCAGGCGCGCGTCAATCCCGACCGGGCGCGGCTCAAGGCGGAAAGCTCGCGCCAGGAGCCGAAGTCCAAGACGGCCAAGTCCGGTGCGCCAGCGCCCGCAGCGGCCAACGCCGGCGCCCGCGAGCAGAAGGCCGAGGTCGGCAAGGTCGACATCAAGGTTGCAGGCCCCGGCGGCACCGAGCAGGTGCTGACGGTCGACATCGTGCGGCCTGCCATTCCCGGCCTCGGTGGTGGCGCTGATGACGCGCCGCTCGAGCGTCGATCGCGCCGCGCAGATGGGCGACATCCTGGTCGACCAGATTCCCGGCGGGCTCACCGTGATGAGCTCGATCGTGCCGCCGCGCGGCAGCGACGGACGCCGCCGGCTGTCGCCGACGCAGACGCCGTACTTCCGCGTGTTCGAGCGCGGCGAGCGGCTCGTCCCGAAGCCGGGCCGCGTGGACGACTTCTCCTGGCCGCGCCAGCACGCCGCCGTGGATACGGGTGACACGGGCTCCACCGATCCCTCGGCGCCGCCGTTGCCGGTGCAGAGCCCTTAGTTCTCACTGACACAAGCCGACGAGAAGCTTTGTCTTGCGGTGGGCGCCGTCGTGCTGATGGCCGGCGCCTAAGGCGCCGGGCGCCCTTGGCGCCTTCCGCGGCTCGCTCCACTCGCCGCGGCTTGCTGCGCACATTGAAGCGTTGGTGCGGCAGCCAAGGCCCAAGGGGCCCCGGCGCTAGCGCCGGCCATCAACACGACGGCGCCTACCGCAGGCAAAGCTTCTCTCGGCTTGTGTCAGTGAGAAAAATCAGCGGGGAAGCGTCGTCTTGCCCATCAGGAACTTGTCGATCGCGTGCGCGGCCTGGCGGCCTTCGCGGATCGCCCACACCACCAGCGACTGGCCGCGGCGGATGTCGCCGGCGGCAAACAGCTTGTCGCGGCCGGCGATCTTGTAGTCGCGCTCGTCGGCATCGAGCCCCTTGAAGCGCCCGCGCGCCACCGCCTCGAGCCCGAGCTCCTTGACGAGCCCTTCCTCGGTGGGGCCGGAAAAGCCCATGGCGAGCAGCACCAGGTCGGCCGGCAGCTCCGCGTCGGAGCCGGGGATCGGCTGCATTTTGTTGTCGACCTGCACGTAGTGCAGCTTCTCGACCTTGCCGTCGGCGCCGGAGAAGCCCGTGGTCGACACCGAGTACTCGACATGAGCGCCCTCGGCCTGGCTGGTCGAGACGCGCAGCTTCAACGGCCAGTTGGGCCAGGTCATCGCCTTGTTCTCGTGCTCGGGCGGCATGGGCATGATCTCGAGCTGCGTCACCGACTTCGCGCCCTGGCGGAAGGAGGTGCCGATGCAGTCCGAGCCCGTGTCGCCGCCGCCGATGACGATGACGTGCTTGTCCTTGAGCGAGGATGTCCTTGGCGTTGGTGATGGCGGGCGGAACCTCGCCGGCGACGCGGCGGTTCTGCTGCGGCAGGAAGTCCATGGCGAAGTGGATGCCGTCGAGCTCGCGGCCCGGCGACTTGGCGAAGAAGTCGAAGGGCGCCTCCGAGCCGCCGGCGAGCAGCACCGCGTCGTGCTTGGCCTCGAGCTCCTTGGCGGAGATGTCCATGCCGACGTTGACGTTGCAGTGGAAGGTGACGCCCTCGGCCTCCATCTGCTTCACGCGCCGGGCAATGATGCCCTTCTCCATCTTGAAGTCGGGGATGCCATAAACCAGCAGCCCGCCCGGCTTGGCGTTCCGCTCGTAGACGTGCACCTCGTGGCCGGCGCGCGCCAGCTGCTGGGCGGCGGCGAGGCCGGCAGGGCCCGAGCCGACGACGGCGATGCGCTTGCCGGTCTTGGTCTCCGGCGGCTCGGGCGCGATCCAGCCTTCCGCGAAGGCGCGGTCGGCGATCGCGCACTCGATCGACTTGATGGCGACCGGCACGTCGTCGATGTTGAGCGTGCAGGCGGCCTCGCACGGGGCGGGGCAGACGCGGCCCGTCACCTCGGGGAAGTTGTTGGTCGAGTGCAGGTTGAGCGCCGCGCGCTTCCAGTCGCTGTGATAGACGAGGTCGTTCCAGTCGGGGATCTGGTTGTTGACCGGGCAGCCGGTGTGACAATAGGGGATGCCGCAATCCATGCAGCGCGCTGCCTGGATCTTGGTCTCCTCCTCGCTCGCCGGCTGCACGAACTCGTTCCAGTGCTTCACGCGCTCGGCGACGGGCGCGTACTTGCGCTCCGCCCGCTCGAACTCGAGAAACCCCGTTACCTTGCCCATCTATCGGTCCACGCTCTTGTCGTTGTTGCGGCTTCGTCAGGTGTCGGACCGTCGCGGTCCGACGCCCAGTGCCTGTCATCTTTTCATGGAGTGGCGATTATCTTCAAGCCTTCGCTGCCTTGAGCCCGATCTGCATCTCGTCGAGATCGGCACCCTCCGCGGCCTGGGCCTTGGCGATCTCCTGCAGCGCGCGGCGATACTCGACCGGCATCACCTTGCGGAATTTCGGCAGGTAGGCGCGCCAGTCGGCGAGGATCAGCTTGGCTTTCGCCGAGTTGGTGTAGTGCGCCTGGCGCGCCACGAGCTGATAGAGCCGCATGGCGTCGCCCTTGGTCATGTCGGTCATGACGTCCACGAGCCCGTGGCTTTCCAGATCGCCGGCCTGGCCCATGATCGTCTCCATGACCTCCTCCTCGGCCTCCACCGGCTCGAGCGCGACCATGGCCATGTTGCACTTGGATTCAAACTCGCCGGTCTCGTCGAGCACGTAGGCGATGCCGCCCGACATGCCGGCCGCGAAGTTGCGCCCCGTCGGACCCAGCACGACCACGACGCCGCCCGTCATGTACTCGCAGCCGTGGTCGCCGGTGCCTTCCACGACGGCAATGGCGCCGGAGTTGCGCACCGCGAAGCGCTCGCCCGCGATGCCGCGGAAGTAGCACTCGCCGGTGATGGCGCCGTAGAGCACCGTGTTGCCGACGATGATGCTCTCCTCCGGCTTGATGCCGGAGATCGCATTGGGGCGCACGATCAGCTTGCCGCCCGACAGTCCCTTGCCGACGTAGTCGTTGCCCTCGCCGACGAGGTCGAGCGTGACGCCGCGCGCGGCGAAGGCGCCGAAGCTCTGGCCCGCGGTCCCCGACAGCGTGAGCCAGATGGTGTCCTCGGGCAGGCCGGCATGGCCGTAGCGCTTGGCGACCTCGCCCGACAGCATGGCGCCCGTCGAGCGGTCGACGTTCTTGATGGTGAGCTCGTGCTTGACCGGCTTCTTGTGCTCGAGCGCCGGCTGGCACAGCTCGATCAGCTTGTTGTCGAGCACCTTTTCGAGGCCGTGGTCCTGGCGCTCGCAATTGTAGATGGCGACCGACTTCGGGACCCGCGGCTTATGGAAGATCCTGGTGAAGTCGAGCCCCTTCGCCTTCCAGTGCGCGATGGCGCGATCCTTGTCCAGCGCCTGCGTCTGCCCGATCATCTCGTTGAAGGTGCGGAAGCCGAGCGCGGCCATGTACTCGCGCACCTCCTCGGCGACGAAGAAGAAGTAGTTGACCACGTGCTCGGGCTTGCCCTGGAACTTGGCGCGCAGCACCGGATCCTGCGTGGCGACGCCGACGGGGCAGGTGTTGAGGTGGCACTTGCGCATCATGATGCAGCCCGCCGCGATGAGCGGGGCGGTGGAGAAGCCGAACTCGTCGGCGCCGAGCATCGCGCCCACGACCACGTCGCGGCCCGTGCGCACGCCGCCGTCGACCTGCACGGCGATGCGCCCGCGCAGGCGATTGACGACCAGCGTCTGGTGCGTCTCGGCGAGCCCGATCTCCCAGGGCGAGCCGGCGTGCTTGATGGAGGTGAGCGGCGAAGCGCCGGTGCCGCCCTCGAAGCCGGAGATCGTGACGTGGTCGGCGCGCGCCTTGGCGACGCCGGCGGCCACCGTGCCCACGCCCACCTCGGAGACGAGCTTGACCGACACGTCGCCCGCCGGGTTGACGTTCTTGAGGTCGAAGATGAGCTGGGCGAGATCCTCGATCGAGTAGATGTCATGGTGCGGCGGCGGCGAGATCAGGCCGACGCCGGGCGTCGAGTGGCGCACCTTGGCGATGATCTTGTCGACCTTGTGCCCGGGCAGCTGTCCGCCCTCGCCGGGCTTGGCGCCTTGCGCCATCTTGATCTGCATCATGTCCGAGTTGACGAGATACTCGGTGGTGACGCCGAAGCGGCCCGAGGCGACCTGCTTGATCGCCGAGCGCATGGAATCGCCGTTGGGCAGCGGCTTGAAGCGGTCCACCTCCTCGCCGCCCTCGCCGGTGTTCGACCTGCCGCCGATGCGGTTCATGGCGATGGCGAGCGTGGTGTGCGCCTCGCGGCTGATGGAGCCGTAGCTCATGGCGCCGGTGGCGAAGCGCTTGACGATCTCGGCCGCCGGCTCGACCTCCTCGAGCGGCACCGGCGTGCGCCCCAGCGATTCCGCCGAGCGGATGCGGAACATGCCGCGCATGGTCATCAGCTGCTCGGACTGCTCGTTCACCAGCTTGGCATACGAGCGGTACTTGTCGGGCAGGTTGCCGCGCACGGCGTGCTGCAGGTCGGCGACGACGTTGGCGCGCCAGACGTGCGCCTCGCCGCGCACGCGGAACATGTACTCGCCGCCCACGTCGAGCGCGTTCTCGAGCACGGGCACGTGGCCGAAGGCGGCGGCATGGCGATCCACCGTCTCCATCGCGATCTCGCGCAGGCCCACGCCCTCGATCTGCGTGTGCGTGCCGGTGAAGTACTTCTTGACGAAGCTGGAGCGCAGGCCGACGGCGTCGAAAATCTGCGCGCCGCAATAGGACTGGTAGGTGGAGATGCCCATCTTGGCCATCACCTTGAGGATGGCCTTGCCGATGGCCTTGATGTAGCGCGCCTTGACCTCCTCGGCGGTGAGCTCCTCGTCGAGGTCGGGCAGCATCGCCTCGAGCGTCTCGAACGCGAGATAAGGGTTGATCGCCTCCGCGCCGTAGCCGGCCAGCGTGCAGAACTGGTGCACCTCGTGCGCCTCGCCGGTCTCGACGACGAGGCCGACGGACGTGCGCAGGCCCTGCTTGATCAGGTGGTGGTGCACGGCCGAGGTGGCGAGCAGCGAGGGAATGGGAATGCGGTCGGGGCCGGCGGCGCGGTCCGACAGGATGATGATGTTGTACTCTTTCGAGCGCACGGCCTCCTCGGCCTCCGCGCACACGCAGTCGAGCGCCGCGGCCATGCCGGCCGGGCCCTTCTCGGCGGCATAGGTGATGTCGAGCGTGATGGAGGAGAACTCGTTGTCCTTCACCTCGCCGATCTGGCGGATGCGCTCCAGGTCCTCATTGGTCAGGATCGGCTGATAGACCTCGAGCCGCTTCTGGCGCGAGGTGCCTTCCAGATCGAGAAGGTTGGGCCGCGGTCCGATGAAGGAGACGAGGCTCATGACGAGCTCCTCGCGGATCGAGTCGATCGGCGGGTTCGTCACCTGCGCGAAGTTCTGCTTGAAGTAGGTGTGCAGCAGCTTGGGCCGCGACGACAGCGCCGAGATCGGCGTGTCGGTGCCCATGGAGCCGATCGCCTCCTGCCCGGCCTCGGCCATGGGCTTCATGAGGAGGTTGAGGCTTTCCTGCGTGTAGCCGAAGGCCTGCTGCAGATCCAACAGGCCGACGTTGGACTTCTTCGCCGCCGAGCGCTCGGTCGCGAGCGGCAGGTCGGAGACCAGGATCTGCGTGCGCTTCAGCCAGGTGTCGTAGGGGTTGGACGCGGCGATCTCGTTCTTGAGATCCTCGTCCGAGATGATGCGGCCCTTCTCCAGGTCGATCAGCAGCATCTTGCCCGGCTGCAAGCGCCACTTCTGCACGATCTCCTCCTCGGGCGTCGGCAGCACGCCGGCCTCGGAGGACATGACGACGAGGTCGTCGCGGGTGACGAAGTAGCGTGCGGGGCGCAAGCCGTTGCGGTCGAGCGTGGCGCCGATCTGGCGTCCGTCGGAGAAGCACATGGCGGCGGGGCCGTCCCACGGCTCCATGAGACAGGCGTGATACTCGTAGAAGGCGCGCCGCTTGCGGTCCATCAGCGGGTTGCCGGCCCACGCCTCGGGGATGAGCATCATCGCGGCATGGGTCAGCGAGTAGCCGCCCATGACGAGGAACTCGAGCGCGTTGTCGAAGCAGGCGGTGTCGGACTGACCTTCATAGGAGATCGGCCACAGCTTGGAGATGTCGGCGCCGTAGAGCGGCGACGACACCGAGGCCTCGCGCGCCGCCATCCAGTTCACGTTGCCGCGCAGCGTGTTGATCTCGCCGTTGTGCGCGACGAAGCGATAGGGATGGGAAAGCTTCCAGGACGGGAACGTGTTGGTGGAGAAGCGCTGGTGCACCAGCGCCATCGCCGACACGAAGCGCGGATCGGAGAGGTCTTTATAGTAGGCGCGCAGCTGGTAGGACAGGAACATGCCCTTGTAGACCAGCGTGCGGCTCGACAGCGACACGGTGTAGTGGCCGACGTCGCGGCCCTTGTAGGCCTGCTGGATGGCGTTGGAGACGACCTTGCGCGCCAGATACAGGCGCCGCTCGAAGTCGTCCTGGTCGAGGATCGAGGAGGGGCAGCCGACGAAGACCTGGCGGTGCACCGGCTCGGTAGCGATCACCATCTCCGACAGCGAGGAATTGTCGACGGGCACGGAGCGCCAGCCGAGCAATTCCATGCCCTGCTCCTTGATGATGCGGCGCCCAGATGCGCTCGCAGTTCGCGCGCAGGCGCTCGTCCTGCGGCAGGAAGATGTGGCCGACGGCATAGCGCCCTTGCGGGGGCAGCGTGAAGCCGAGCTCGCGGCACTCGTCTTTCAGGAAGTCGTGCGGGATCTGCATCAGCATGCCGGCGCCGTCGCCGGCCAGGGGGTCGGCGCCGACGGCGCCACGGTGCTCGAGGTTTTCGAGGATCTTGAGCGCGTCCGCGATGATCTTGGCCGACTTGCGTCCCTTCATGTCGGCGATGAAGCCGACGCCGCAGGAATCGCGCTCATGCGCGGGATCATAAAGCCCTTGCGCTTGTGAAAGCGCATCAAGGCTATCGCGCAGGTCGGTGCGGCTCATGGGCGGACTGTTCGTCATTTTTTCGCGGCCTCGGTGCGAGGTCTCATCGGTTACAATGGAGAGGCGTCGGCGCCTCGGATCGATTTGATCGGTCCTTTGCAGGGTTCGTCAAGGTTTTCGGGGCTGGTCTTGCGACCGGGCAGGGCCGCCGCTTCAGCGGTCTCGACGGCTCGTCCTCGGCAGCTCTCCGTCAGCCTAGCCTTCGGCAGCCTTCGGCGTCCCTAACGTGCGCCCTTCCGGCTCGACGGCGTTCCTTGCTCGTGCGCTCCTCAAACTTCGGTAAAACCCCCGTAAATTGGGGCTTCGGCGGCGGACAGGTGTGTCCCATTAAAGGACAGGACTGCTGACCTTTCGGGCGACTTTCGCAGATTTTCCCAGGCCGCACAAGGACCCTGAGGGCGGCCACCCAGAGGGCGGGCAGGCGCGACAGGACGGGGCGGCCGCCACCTTCGCAGCGACCGCCCCGCTCCGTCCAGGTCTCGTGCGCAGACGTGCGCCTTAGGCGCTTGCCTCGATCTGCTTGGCCTCACCGCCGATGGCGACGGTGCGCGGCTTCATGCGCTCGGGCAGATTGCGGACGAGGTCGATGTGCAGGAGCCCGTTCTCGAAGTCGGCGCCTTTCACCTCGACGTAGTCGGCGAGCTGGAAGCGGCGCTCGAACGAGCGGGCCGCGATCCCGCGGTGCAGGAACACACGCTCCTTGTCGTCGGGCTTCTTCTCGCCGCTGACGATAAGCGCGCTCTCCTTGACCTCGACCTTGAACTCGTCCTTGTCGAAGCCGGCGACCGCCATGGTGATGCGGTACTCGTTATCCCCGAGTCGCTCGATGTTGTAGGGCGGGTAGCCGTCCGCATCGAGGCCGCCGACGCTGTCCATGAGCTGGGCGAGCCGGTCGAAGCCAACGGTCGAGCGATAAAGGGGGGCAAAGTCGAACTGTCGCATGACATATCCTCCTGATGAAGCGACATGCACTTTTGGTCCGCCCGCATGGGGGCCGGACCGCTCTTGTTGCGCACCCCGGATGGGCGTGCGCAGCCTTAGATTTAGGAGGCCGCCGGCCCTGTTCAAGGGTCTCGAAGCCGGTTCGGAGCGGATGCCCAAGTTGCGCTAGGGCAACGGGAAATCCGCAGCCCCTTCAGCTCCCATTCATGTTGGAACGATCACCCTTCAGGGGCATTTGGGGAGCAGCCACAACCACAAGTCTCGAGGAGTGAGGTCATGCCAGCGTCCGTCCGTTTTGTTGCGGCGTCAGCGGTTGCCGCATCGCTTTTCGCAACCGCAATTCCAGCCCGTTCCGCCGATCTATGGGCACCGCCCCGCTACGGCTCCAGCTACGACGATCAGCGCTATGGCGATCGCTACGGCGACGAGCCGGCGGTCGAGGAGCGCTACGAGCCGGAGGAGGAGTACGCTCCGCCCTATCGTCGCCGGCACGCCTTCAGGGACGACGGCTTCGACGGCGATGGCCGCTACGACTTCCCGCGCTATGCCGCCCGTGGCGAGGGCTGCGTCCCCCGCCGTATCGCGCATGAGCGTATCCGCGCCGACGGCTGGCGCGATTTCGGGAACTTCGCCGCGCGCGGCAACCTCGTCTATATGCAGGCGCGGCGCCCATCGGGGCGGCGCTTCGATCTGACCGTCGATACCTGCTCGGGCGAGATCATTGAGGCGCGGCCACTGTTCGCCGGCCGCTCCTATGCCGGAACGCCCCGCCGTTACTGGCAGCCCTACTAGGCAGGCCCCACTCTTTGCGCCCTTTCCCTGTCGCGGCCCGCGCCTCGTGAGTATGATGGCGCGAGAGTCGGGCCACGCCGGAGGGGGCGCAATGGAGCTGGTGACGCTTGCTAAGAATCCGGTTCCGAGCGGAGGCTCGGTCGGGTTCTTCAAAGGCTACGACGGCGCGCAGCTGAGGTATGCGCGCTGGGACGCGACGCGTATGCCGCGGCGCGGCACCGTATGCCTGTTCGGCGGGCGCACGGAGTTCATCGAGAAATACTTCGAGGTCATCGCCGATTTGCGCCGCCGCGGCTTCGCCGTGGCGACCATGGACTGGCGCGGCCAGGGCGGCTCGCAGCGCATGCTGTCGAACCCGCGCAAAGGTCACGTGCGCGGGTTCTGGGAGTACGACCGCGATCTCATCCGCTTCATGAAGGACATCGTGCTGCCCGACTGTCTGCCGCCCTTCATCGGCCTGGCGCATTCGATGGGCGGCAACGTGCTGCTGCGCGCCGCCACCATGCCGGGGCTTTGGTTCGAGCGCATCGTGCTCACCGCTCCGATGATCGCCATCCATGACAGCATCCTCGGGCCGCGGCCGATCAACGCGCGGGCCTACGCCGAGCTCGGCTGCGCGCTCGGCATGTCGACCGCCTACGTGGTCGGCGGCTCGGACGAGCTGGAAACCAGCAAGCCGTTCGAGGGCAACGCGCTCACCTCCGACTACGAGCGCTGGCTGCGCACCAAGGCGGTGCTCGATCGCGCGCCGCAGCTCGGGCTCGGCTCGCCCACCATCGGCTGGTTGCGGGCGGCGTTGCGCTCCTGCCGGCGCATCGCCCACCCCGACTATCCCGCGAAGATCAACGTGCCGCTGCTGCTGTTTGCTGCCGGCAACGACACCGTGGTGTCGACGCGCGCGATCGAGGATTTTGCCGTCGGCGCCAAGGTTGCCTCCTCGATCCTCATGCCCGGCGCGCGCCACGAGATCCTGCAGGAGACCGACGCCGTGCGCACCCGCTTCTGGGCGGCCTTCGACGCCTATCTCGGCGTCGACACCAAGGTCGCCTGAGCGGCGCTAGCGAGCCAGAACCGCAGCGCTTCGTCGTGCAGGCGCGCGTCGCCCGAGGCAAGGATGCGCCCGCCGGCCGTTGCCGGCTCGCCTTTCCACGTCGTCACGCGGCCGCCGGCCCGCTCGATGATGGGAATGAGCGCCAGCACGTCGTAGGCGTTGAGGCCGGTCTCCACCACGATGTCGACGAAGCCGGCGGCCAGCAGGCAGTAGCCGTAGCAGTCGCCGCCGTAGCGGGTCATGCGCGCCTTGGCCTTGAGGCGGGCGAAGGCCTGCGCCTCGAAGCCCGGCTCGAACAGATCGGGGTGGGTCGTGGTGACACCGCGTCGGCGAGCCGCGTGCACGGCGCGCGTCTTGAGCCGGCGCGCCTTGCCGTCGCCGGTGCGCAGATACGACGCTTTCTCGGCCGACCAGAAGCGCTCGCGCGTGAACGGCTGGTCCATGACGCCGAGCAGGGGCGTCTTGGCCGTCGCGCAGGCCGATGAGGGTGCCCCACAGGGGCGAGCCCATGATGAAGGCGCGGGTGCCGTCGATCGGGTCGACAACCCAGCACAGCTGCGCGCCGTCGCGCGTGCTGCCGAACTCCTCGCCGACAAGGCCGTGGTCGGGCCAACGCTTGGCAATGGCGCGCGCAATCGCGCGCTCGGCGGCCTGGTCGGCGGCGGTGACGGGATCGAATGCGCCCTTGCCCGCCTTGTTGGTCACGGCAATGGACTTGCGGAAGTAGGGGCGGATGACGTCGCCGGAGAGGTCGGCCAGCTCGTGGGCGAAATCGAGCAGGCTCTTGAAGCTGGGGCGCGTGCCGCGTCTCACAGTGTCGCTCCTTCAGCCCACCAGGCGTGGCACATCGGATGGCGCCGATGCGCCCGCATGTCTGATAAACGTTGCATTACATAGGTTTGACACAGTGTGGCCTACTTTCCAGATCTGTTGCTTTGCGGTTACATTTCCCCAGCAAAGACCGTGCACAACGGGTGCGTCCGTTGCCGCAAGGGGCGAACAAGCTCATATCTCGAATTGCGCGGTGGCGTCGGTGATTCTGATTGCTGCCGTTAGCCCACTTGGGCGTTTCCTCCCTAGACTTGGGCCGTTCGTGGCACGAACGGCCTTTTTTCCGTGGATTCGGTCCCCTGCCGCCGAGCCCTTCATTTGCGGATGTGCAGCTCTGCAAAATTTGCATTTGAAAATTGTGCGCTGCACCCTTAAGTTTTGCAGTGCGACATCGCGAGCCTCGCTTGCGTGTCGTAGCCCTCCTTGGGCGTTTCCTCCCTAGACTTGGGCCGTTCGAGACCCGAACGGCCCCTTTTCTTTTTTAGGGCCCCTTCCGCGTTCTGGTGGGGTCATGGTTGATTTTTGGGGTCGATCGCGCCGCTATGCGGCCTCAGCCCGCTTTCGCGCATGTCGTTCTTGCATACCTCGGATCAGACACGCGTGCGCTCACTCGGCGGCCGCACGCCGCTCCAAGAGCGCCGGCAGCTCGTTGAACAGCGGCCCGGCGATGGTCTTGAGGTCGCGCTGCAACTCGCCGAACGCCGCGGTCGGACGCAGCGTCAGCTCGTTGAGATAGAGCCCGCGGTTGATCTCGATCTGCACCGCGTGCACGTCGCGCGCCGGCCGGCCGTAGTGCTCGGTGATATAGCCGCCCGCATACGGACGGTTCATCTGCACCTCGTAGCCCAACCCCACCAGCAGATCCTTCAGGAAGCGCGTGATCTTGCAGTCGGCGGAGGCGCCGAAGCGATCGCCGAGCACCACGTCGGGGCGCGGGCCGCCGGCGGGCGCCATGGCGGCGGACGGCATGGAATGGCAATCGATGAGGATGGCGTAGCCGAAGCGCTTGCGCGTCTCCTCGATGAGCTGGGCGAGCGCGGCGTGGAAGGGAATGTAGAGCTGCTCCACGCGGGCAATGCCGCACGCCAGGGGAAGCTTGGAGCGGTAGATCTCCTCGCCGTCGGCGACGATGCGGGCGATCGTGCCGAGCCCGCCGGCGACCCTCACCGACTGCGTATTGGCGTAATCGGGCAGCGGCTCGCTGAACAGCTCGGGGTCGAACTCGTAGGGCTCGCGGTTCACGTCGAGATAGGCGCGGGGAAAGCGGGCAGCGATCAGCGGGGCGCCCTCGGCCGCGACCGGCATGAACAGCTCGTCGACGAAGCAGTCCTCCGACTTGCGCAAGGCGTGCGGGCTGAGCCGCGAAAGCTCGAGAAAGTCGGCGGGGTAGATGCTGCCCGAATGCGGCGAGCACAGCACGAAGGGCGCGGCCTGGTCCTGGGGCGCGGTCACCTCGAAGGGCGGCAGCAACTCCGAAGGGATCGAGTCGGGCGGTCGTGCAGGGCCATGCGTTTTGCACAGAATTTGGTTGCGGGGAGTTCGGTGTCGTAGGGGGCGCTGGTCGGAACGGAACCTCTAGTGTTCGATCACGTCGGTGCGTCGACTTGCCCTTGCTCCTCGCGGATTCGCCGGCTGATGGCAATCGTTGCGGCGCCGTCGCGGCAAGCTGCGTCCACACGGAGGCGGCGGTGCAACATTGCCCCTTGCCCACTGTGCCAACCTGCCCTCAATATGTCCATCGGGAGGGCTGAGGGATGCAAGCCACATTGGTGGAATACGCACCTCGGGGATGCCGCCTTGGGCGTGACCGCCGGCATCGTCAGCGCGCCGGTTTCACCTTCCGTTTACCATACTGCCACCACATTCTACTTCCCGACTGAGCCCGATCCGATCAGCTCTTGAGAAGAGAGTAGTCCGAGTCAATGACCGCAAAGCCATCTCGCGTCACCCTTTCCCGCATCCTTCTGGCCGAGGACGACGAGTCCATGCGCGGCTTTCTCGTGCGGGCCCTGAAGAAGGCGGGCTACGACGTCATCGATTTCGCCAATGGCGAAGAGGCCTACGAGCGGCTCAAGTCGGAGCCGTTCACCCTGCTCCTGACCGATATCGTCATGCCCAAGATGGACGGCATCGAGCTGGCCCGGCGGGCCAGCGAGCTCGACCCGGACCTGAAGATCATGTTCATCACCGGGTTCGCCGCGGTGGTCCTGAACAACGATCTCGCGGCCCCGAAGGACGCCCGCGTCCTGTCCAAGCCCTTCCACCTCAAGGACCTGGTGCGCGAGGTCGACCGGCTGCTGGCGGCCTGAGCCGCTAAGTAAGGGTTGACCGGGAAGCCGGCTACCGCCTAGAACCACGGCCTTCAGGGGCGCGTAGCTCAGCGGTAGAGCACTACGTTGACATCGTAGGGGTCACAGGTTCGATCCCTGTCGCGCCCACCATTCTGGCTGACCATCGGTAACTAAGATGAAAGTTCGCAACTCGCTCAAGTCGCTGCGCGCGCGCCACCGCAACAATCGCCTGGTGCGGCGTAAAGGGCGGCTTTACGTCATCAACAAGGTGCAGCGCCGCTTCAAGGCGCGCCAGGGCTGAGGCGTCAAATCTGGCGCTCGGGGCTTTGACGGTGCGCCGGCGGCGTCCTATGTCTTTAGGATGCGCCAAAGCTCGACACTAGCCGCTTTCGCCGCCGGCCTCGCCCTCGCCTCGCTCGTCGGCTCGGCGGCGCTTGCCCAGGATGTCTTTGGGCTCCCCGAGCCCGATGCCGAGCACGCGCCTGACGGCATGGCGCCGGGATCGCCGGACAGGCCGCGCCCGATCCTGCCGCACCCGACGCGATCGCGCCCGACGCCGAAGGCTCGGGCGCCGCGCACGCCAAGCGCAAGAGCGTCGACACCAAGCCCAAGGGCCCGCACGACCGCGACGCCATGCTGGCGGAGCTCTACGCGCACCTTGCCAAGGCGCGCGACGCCACGGAAGCCGCGCCCATCGCCAGCACCATCGAAGGCCTGTGGAGCTTCAACAAGAGCGCGACCATCGGCGTTCTCATGAAACGCGCCTACAAGGCGCTGGCCGACGACCGCAACGAGCTGGCTCTGAAGATGCTCGATGCGGTGGTGGAGCTCGCTCCCGACTATGCGGAAGGGTGGAGCCGGCGCGCGTACGTCTTCTACCGGCAGAACGATTACGACCGCGCCGTCGGCGATCTGCGCCGGGCGCTGGCGCTCGAGCCCAACCACTTCAAGGCGCTCGAGGGGCTGGCCCGCATCCTCAACGACAGCGGGCAGAAGAAGAGCGCGCTCAAGGTCTACGAGCAGCTCCTGCGCATCCACCCCTACATGCCCGGCGCCAAAGAGGCGGCCGACGAGCTGAGGGTCGAGGTCGAGGGCCAGGGCATCTAAGATCCCGGCATCCGGTATCGAGGGGCTCCGCAGGCGTCCAGAACCCTTGCAGTCAGCGGCTTTCCGCCATGGGGGCGCCGTCCTCGTTCACGAAGGCGATGCGGATCATGTTGGTGGCGCCCGGTGATCCGAGCGGCACGCCGGCGGTGATCAGAATGCCGTCGCGCGGCTGCACGAAGCCCTCGTCGAAGGCGATACGGCAGGCCTTGCTCACCATGTCGGTGAGATTTGCCGGATCGCCGGTCAGCACCGATTGGATGCCCCACACGAGCGACAGCCGCCGGGCGGTCGCTTCCACCGGCGTCAGCCCGATGACGGGAAGCCCGGGCCGCTCGCGGGTGACGCGCATGGCGGTGGAGCCGGTCGCCGTGTAGCAGACGATGGCCGCGAGCTTCACGGTGTCGGCGATGGCGTGCGCGGCGGCCGCGATGGCGTCGGCGCCGGTTGGCTGCGGCGTCGTCTGCGTCGCGTGCACGATGGCGTCGTAGCTCGGATCGCTTTCCACCTGGATGGCGATGCGGTCCATCATCTGGATCGCTTCGAGCGGGAACTGCCCGATCGCCAATTCCGCCGACAGCATGACGGCATCGGCGCCGTCGAACACGGCGGTCGCTACGTCGGAGACCTCCGCGCGCGTCGGCACCGGCGTCGAGATCATGCTTTCCAGCATCTGCGTCGCGACCACGACCGGCTTGCCGGCGGCGCGCGCCTTGCGCGTGATTTTCTTCTGCAGGCCGGGCACGCGCTCGACCGGCATCTCCACCCCGAGATCGCCACGCGCCACCATGATCCCGTCGGAGGCGGCGATGATCGCGTCGAGATCGGCGATCGCGGAAGGCTTCTCGATCTTGGCCAGCACTGCGGCGCGCTCGCCGACGAGCTTGCGCACGCCTTCCACGTCGCTGCCGCGCTGCACGAACGACAGCGCGATCCAGTCGACGCCGAGCTTCAGCACGTGTGCGAGGTCGGTGCGGTCCTTCTCGGTGAGCGGACCCACGGGCAAAAGCGTATCGGGCACGCTGATGCCCTTGCGGCTGCCGAGCGCGCCGCCGACCAGCACCTCGGCCATGATACCGTCGGACTTATTCTCGATGACGCGCATGCGGATCTTGCCGTCGTCGAGCAGCAGCATGTGGCCGGGCTCGACGGCGGCGAAAATCTGCGGATGCGGCAGGAACACGCCCTCGCCGGAGCCGGGCTTCTCCTCGCGGCAAAACTTGAAGATGGCGCCGTCGTTGATGAAGGCGCGTCCGCCGGGGAACTCGCCCACGCGCAGCTTCGGGCCCTGCAGGTCGGCGAGGAGGCCGATGGGATGACGATGGCGCTTGGCGACCCAGCGGACCGAGTGCTGCAATGCGCGCGCCGCCTCGTGCGAGGAGTGGCTCATGTTGATGCGGAACACGTC
The DNA here is from genome assembly GCA_963776675.1 of uncultured Alphaproteobacteria bacterium. Lineage (GTDB taxonomy): Bacteria > Pseudomonadota > Alphaproteobacteria > Rhizobiales > Hyphomicrobiaceae > Hyphomicrobium_A. The sequence continues at coordinate 36,236 of CAVZNR010000019.1, forward strand.
GACGCCGGCCAGGAACAGCCGCTCGATCATTTCCGTCGCAGATGAGGCCGGGCCTAAGGTTGCCACCACCTTGACCCGCCGGTCGCGTCTCATTTCTCGTCCGCCCCTTGATCCTCAGGATCGGTGAGGCGGATCGTCCATTCCTGCGACTCCCCGGTGTCCACCTCGAAGAACCCCGTGCGCTTGAAGCCGCGTTGGGGACAATCCTGGACGCCGTGGATCGCGAACGATTTGTCTTCGGTGCACATGAAATTCTTACCGGCCCATTCCCCCCCGCGGTCGTAGTCTAGCGCGTGGACGTAAATGAAACGGCTCGGCACCGCTCCTTTGAGCAGGGTTTCGCACGTCTGCGAGGCGATGTTCCACCAGCCCTCCGTCGCCCAGCCGCTCTCGTCACGGTAGCCGATGGCGACCCCGATGCGGCTGGAGGTCGAATTGCACAGCTTGAGATCGGCCAGGGCGGGGGTGGGTGCGGTGATCATGGGGCCTATCATCAGAGCGGAGACGGCAAGCAGATGCCGCGTGCTGGGCCGTTGCCGCTTTGGTCTGCCGCGCCGCACGTGGTCAACTCCGCTCCTCGCCCTGGACTGGCAACTTTGAGCCGTACGAAGTTGGCGGCATTGAGATTGCACGTTCTCATGGCGCTTGCCGCGGCCGGCAGCTGGGCGAGAGCCAGCCAACGTTGCGCCTTGCCCCGCGCCGGGCGCGCAGGGTGAGACGCTGCTTCGGCCATCGATCTGTTCCGGTGATGTTGCTACCTGAGGCGTGGTTTGCGCAATCGGCCGCCGGCCGTCAAGCGGCGCACCGCCGCGGGTGGTTTTCCCGGGGCCCCTCTCCCGCTATATTCGGCGCATGCCAGATCCCTCCGGGTGCGCACCCGCTCCCCTCGTCGCCCCTTCCATCAACAAAAGCTATGAGATCATTCCCGGGCGCAGCGACGCCGGGCTCGTCCTGATCTGCGACCACGCGGTCAACACATTGCCTCCCGACTACGCGACCTTGGGTCTGGCGCCGAGCGAGCTGGCCCGGCATATCGCATACGATATTGGCGCCTATGCGGTCACGCAGCGCGTTGGCGAAGGCGCTCGGCGCCCCCGCGATCTCGGCCCGCTTCTCGCGCCTCCTCATCGACGTCAATCGCGGGCTCGACGATCCCACGCTCATCATGCGCCTGTCGGACGGTGCCGTCGTGCCGGGCAACCGCCATATCGATGCCGAGGAGCGCGCACGGCGCGTCGCCACCTACTACGAGCCCTATCATCTGGCGATCGACGATCTGATCGAGCAGTGCATGGCCGCCGGTGTTCCGCCGGTGCTCTTGTCGATCCACAGCTTCACCGAGTTGTGGAAGGGAGAGACGCGTCCGTGGGACGCCGCCATTCTATGGGACCGCGACTATCGATTCTCCGTGCCGCTGCTCGAGGCGCTGCGCGTAGAGAGCGGGCTCATGGTCGGAGAGAACGAGCCCTACGACGGAAAGCTTGCCGGCGACTGCATGTGGCAGCACGGCACCCGGCGCGGGCTCGCCCACACGATCCTCGAGGTGCGCCAGGACCACATTCGCGACGAGGCGGGCCAAGCGCAGTGGGCTGCGCGAATCGCTCACGCCGTCGCGGGGATTCTCGGACGCGTCGATTTGCATGATTCGCTGCACGCGGTGCAGTACTTCGGCTCGCACACCGACAATCCAGGGGCGCCTCCCTTCTCCAGCCCCGCAGAGCACGCGCCCGCGCCGACGACGGCCGAGCGCTCCTAAGGGCCTATTGCAGGCATTGCCGCCCTTGCGCCTCGTGCCGCTGTCACGGGGGCGTCAAGAAACCTCTGGATCGTCTGAGCTGGCGGCTTGATGGTGCGGAGTGCCGCCGCTAGCGTCCTGACAGCTCCACCACAGCGAGGAGACGAGGGATGACGACGCTACAGGCTTCGGCGCAAAACCAATTGCGCCAGCTCGTCGAGCAGATCGAGCGCTTGGAAGAAGAGAAGAAGGCACTCGCAGGCGACATCCGCGACAAGTTTCTGGAGGCCAAGGCGCTCGGCTTCGACGTCAAGGCGCTGCGCCAGATCGTGCGCCTGCGCAAGAAGAGCGCAACCGAGCGCACCGAGGAGGAAGCGATCCTCGAGGTCTACCTGCATGCGCTGGGCATGCTCGACGACGCGCCGGCCGATGCGATGATCGCCGCCGAATGACATGAAACAGCGCGCTGGGAACAGCGCGCTGCTCCATCCGACATAACCGGTCGACACTACGGGATGAGAGAGCGCCTCGGTCCGATTCGGCGCTCGGCCGAGGCGCCCACGGCAAGAGTTAAGGGTTTCCCCCACCCTGCCGATAAATTGGACGGGTCCCGGCCGCCGAAATGCGCGCCAGGACTCGCCGGTAAACTCGACGTGTCCTGGTCTAGACACCCAATCGCATAAGTTCTAATCGTATATTGTTTCGCTCTGGATCAGAGTTTCTTATGCCTCCGCATGTCACGCTGAAGCAGCTCCGCTATTTCGACGCTTTGGCGCGCGAGCAGCACTTCGGCCGCGCCGCGGAATCCTGCGCCGTCACGCAGCCGGCGCTCTCCATGCAAATTCACGAGCTCGAGGGCCAGCTGGGCCTGGTGCTGGTCGAGCGCACGCGTTCCGGCGTGCTGCTGTCCGACAGGGGCCGCGAGGTCGCCGCGCGCGCGGCACGCATCCTCGGCGACGTGCGCGAGATGATCGAGTTCGCGCAGCATTCCAACGAGGTGCTCGCCGGCTCGCTGCGGCTCGGCGTCATTCCGTCGATCGCGCCCTACATGCTGCCGCCGCTGTTGCCGCTGCTGCGCGAGGGCTATCCCAATCTGGAGCTGCACGTGCGCGAGACGCAGACGATGCCGCTCACGCACGAGCTGGTCGAGGGCAAGCTCGACGTGCTGCTCCTGGCGCTGCCGATCGTGCACCCCGAGATCGAGACGGTGTCGCTGTTCGACGACCGCTTCCTGCTGGCGCTGCCGATGGAGCGGCGCTTGAGCGCGCGCGTGCGCGCGACCAAGGACCTGGTAGAGCACGAACGGCTGTTGTTGCTGGAGGAAGGCCACTGCCTGCGCGATCAGGCGCTCACCTACTGCAGCCTGCAGCAGGTCTCCACCGTCAATACCTTCGGCGTGTCGAGCCTGTCGACCGTCGTGGAGATGGTGGCGGCCGGCTACGGCATCACGCTGCTGCCGGAGATGTGCCTCAACGTCGAGGCGCGTGGCCGCGACATCGGGCTGACGCGCTTCGTCGATCCGGAGCCGCACCGCACCGTCGGGCTGGCATGGCGCTCGACGTCGCCGCGGGTCGCCGACTTCCGTGAGCTGGGACGGCTGATCAAGGTCGCGTGGTCGAAAGGCTGCGTGCCGCCCGGGCGCAAGAACCCCCGGCACAAGCGCCCGCTTACCGCGACGTCGTCCTGACGGGCCGCGAGGCGAGCGCAGAGAGCGCGTTGCGCATGCTCTGGGCCTCTTCCAGCGCCGAGACGTCAACGGCGCCCCCCTGGAACTGCTGAGCCCACATCGTCTCGGCCACCTGCCGTCCCGGCCGCAGCCTGAGCGGCAGCACGATCTGGCCGTCGTCGAGGAGATCGAGGGTGCGCAGGACATCCGGATGCACGAGCTTGACGAGGGCCGTGTCGTCGGCCGACGCCGACTGCGTCAGGAATGGCGCGATGGGGAACGGCCGGTAGGACAGCTCCTCGGGATGGTCGTCGTCGAACTCGGGCTGCGGGGCCCAGCCGTCGTTCCAGCCGGTGGTGTCGTCGGGGTTCGCGCGGCCTGCACCGCGTGCGGCTGTCGTCCCGGCAGGCGCGGGGTCGGGCGTCAGCGCAGCAAGTTGCGTCAAGGGCGCGGCGGGGGCGGGCGGCTCGGCCGGCCCTCCAAGGGCTGCGCGCGGCGTCGCATCGAGCGAGGCGGCGACGAGCCGCGACAGGCGATCACGATCGGGCGCCGCGACCGGGCGCGGGGTTTTCGGCGTCTCGAGCGCGGCGAGCGAGACGAGCTCGTTCAGGCGCCCGCGCTCGGTCTCTGAGGGCGGCGGCGCGGCCGGGAGCGAGACGGGGCCCAGCGAGGCGACGCGGGTCGGCGGCCGGCTGACCGGCTGGGGTGCGGGCACCTGGAGCGCGGGCTCCTTCGCCTCGGCGACCGCGATCGGCGTCTTGGGCTTGTTGCGCAGGTCGAAGAAGGCGGCGACCTGGGTGGCAAGCTCCTTGTGGTGCGAGCGGGCGTATCGCACGTCGCTCGGCGTCAGCGGGCCGCCGGAGGCAGGCTTGTGCTGGGTGTGCCCGTTGGGGAAGAGCAGCGCGAGCTCGTAGCGCGGCAGGCGCGGCCAGGCGCGCACGGGGCCGGAGTCGACGTGCACGAAGGGAATGCCCGAGGTCGGGTAGTAGCCGACGCCGCCGCGCTCGCGGATCAGCGCGGAGTAGCGCATCTGCTTGACGGGAATGTCGGGGAAGGCGGCGTCGATGGCCTGGCCGCGGATGTGGTAGCTGCGCTTGGCCTGTCCGCCGACCGTTTTCCTCAGCATGTTGTTGGTCTTGTCGGAGCGGTAGCCGCAGATGATGTGGATGGGCTCCTTGCTGCCGAGCTCGGTGTGCATCTCCCACAAGAGATCGATGGTCTTGGGATCCATCTCCGTGGCTTTGTTCTCGCGCCAGTCGCGCAGGAACCAGTTGAGCTTCTTGAGCGCCTCGGGAAGGTACTTGCCGTCCTTCTTGTAGGTGATGCTGATCGTCTCTTTGGTGTGGATGTGATAGAGCGAGATGGTGCGCGTCGCGCCGAAATCGGCCACGACCTGAGGCGCGCCGGCGCTCATGCCCAACAGCGCCGCGGCAAGGCCCGCGAGGAAACCTCTTTTACGCAATACCAACGTGGCACCCCGTGTCCTGCCCGGTGACCTTGGCGCCCGCGGCTTGCGGCGGGCGTCCCGGTATGCGACCGGCATTCACGTCCCCTCAGGGTTAATTGCGAACCCTTAATAGTTGGTAACTTTCGAATGCGGGGAGATGTGGGCTCGGGCGGGGCAACATCGCGGCGAGCGCCGGCGAGCGCCGGCGTCGCGGCCGGCGGCGCCGCTATCGGAGGTCGCAGAAAGCCCGGGGGGCGGGCGGCCTAGAAGCCGCCGCCGAGGATCGACTGCACGTAGTCGCCCACCGTCTTGGGCCTCTTCTTGCCGTTGCCGCCGCTGCTGCCGAAGAAGGACCAGCCATCGTCGACGGTCTTGAGCTGCACCGGCGCCAGATGGTTCGGGCCCTTGGCGATCTGATTCCACTGGCCGGCCAGCGCCTGCGTAATGCGCTTCTCGTGGCCGTAGATGTCGCTGGCCATCTGGGTCTCGCCGTTATCGTCCACCCACGCCGTGAAGTAGGTGACGTGCACGCCGATCGGGTGCTCGATCTCGATCGCGTTGTCCTCCGGCCCGTGCTCGACCAGGTCGTCGACCTTGGCCGCATCCCAGCCTTTGTCCTCGGCAAGCAGGATCTCGGCCATGCGAACCGGATTGCGCACGCGCATGCAGCCGTGGCTGAACGCACGGGTGGCATTTTCGAACAGCTGCTTGCTCGGCGTGTCGTGCATGTAGACGAGGTGCTTGTTGGGGAAGGCGAACTTCACCACGCCCAGAGCGTTGTGCGGCCCCGGCGGCTGATAGACGTCAAAGCGGCGGATGTCGGTCTCGTCCCAGTCGACGTCTTCGGGATCGATGCGCCGGCCGTTCTGCGTCAGGCGCAGGCCCTGGCGCTCGAAGGTGTTTCCGCCGCGCGCTAGGCTCGGATAAAGCTCGTTGACCTTGATCGAGTTCGGCACGTTCCAGCGCGGCTGGAAGATGATGTTCTTCATGTTCTCTGAGAACACCGGCGTCTGCTTGCTGACGAGACCGGTGATGACGCGCTCGGTGTGGATGACCGAGCCGCCCTTGACGATGCGCAGCGTGAACTCGGGGATGTTCACCCAGACGTAGAGGTCGCCCATGTCGGTGGGCATCCAGCGCCACTCTTCCATGTTGGCGATGAGTTTGTCGGGGCTCAGGACCTCGACGTCGTTCAACACCGAGCGCGTGCCGCTTCCGATGAGGGCGTCGGGATTGAGGCCCTTCTCCTTCTGAAAGGCCATGACGGCGTCTTTGAGCGTGTCGTCATAGAACGTCTCGTCGACAGGCTTGCCGTCCGCCGCGGGTGCGGGAGCTGCAACCTCGAGCCGCTTGCGCAGCAGCGCGATGTCGGGATGCGACATGCCGGGCTTCAGAAGCGGGCCGTCGGGAATGCGTACGATCTGTTTCTCGGCTGCATCCTTGCGCAGCTTGAGCAACGCCTGACGCAGCTTCTCGAATTGCGGGTGCTGCGGATGGAAGCCGCGCAGCACGGCGTCGGGCTCGGTGGAGGTGGCGAGCTGCGCCAGCACGTCCTGCGGACCGAGGAGCTGCGGCGTGCGGTCGAGGTAGGAGCTCAAATCCTGGGCGGGGTTCATGATGCGGCCGCCGCGGGCGTCGCGCGCATACTTGAGCGCCGCGACCGACAGCGTGGTCTCTGCCTCGGCGAGAGCGCCGGGTTCGGTGTTCGAGGCGAGCGGAGCCGGCAGCGCAAAGTCGCTGGCGTTGAGGCCCCAGTCGTCCGCGCGTTTGATCTCGGCGATGGCGGCCTCGGCTTTGGGCGTCAACCCCGACGGGCCCACCCAGACGGGCTCGTACGTGCGCTTGGCATAGAAGGCCGCCAGCGCATCGAGGTCTTCCTTGGAGAGGGCGGGAGTCGGCGTCGTCAGTCGCTGCTGCAAGGCGATGCCGATAGGATCCTGCGGCGTCGGCTCGGGAACGGCGGTGGCGGACGGCTGCGGCGTTTCGAGCGGAGGCTCGGCGGTTGCCGTCTTTTGCGGCGCGGGCGCCTCTTGCGCCAGGACCGGGCTCACGACGAATGACGTGGCCAAGCCGAACGCCACAAAACTCCGCATGTACATTACGCTATCTCCTCGTTCGCGGTCGCACGCTAGCCGAGGCCGGCAGGGCTGACCACCCCCGCAAAACCGAACTGCATGGCGCGGAGGAACGGGGGGCGAGAAGTGTGGCTGAAATACGCCGGAAAGCCCGCGCGCTGTCGCCGCGGGCTCAAATCGTGCGTGTCGCTTTTGTGAAGGGCGGCGGGGCGGCGGAGGGGGAACGCCGCCCCGACCCGAGGTTCGAGCTCCGTCTAAGCCCGGGGCTCGAGACCGTATTCCTGCATTTTGCGGTAGAGCGTCGAACGGCCGATCTTCAGCCGCTTGGCGACCTCCGTCATGTGCCCGCGGTAGCGCCCGAGCGCCAGGCGGATCATGTCGGCCTCGATCTCGTCGAGCGGGCGGATGTCGCCCGCCTCGGTGATGACGGGAATGCCGAGCGCGCTTTCGCCGCCGTTGGCGTGGATCTCCATCGTCTGCGGGATGATGTGCTCCGCACCGAGCAGCGCCGGACCTTTGAAGCTCCCGCGGTTGGTGACGGGTGCCGGCGCGGCCGGCACCGCGGTCTCGAAGCCGGAGACGTGCGCGGCGATCTGCGGGAACTCGGCAACCGTGAGCTCAGGCCCGTCGGCGAGAACGACGGCGCGGAACACCGCGTTCTCGAGCTGGCGCACGTTGCCGGGCCAGGGATAGCTTTTCAGAAGGCGCAGCGCGTCCTCGCTGATGGCGCTGATGCGCTTTCCTTCCTCGGCTGCGAAACGCGCCATGAAGTGCTGGGCGAGCTCCGGCACATCGGCGAGGCGCTCCCTCAGCGGCGGCACCCAGATCGGGAACACGTTCATGCGGTAGTAGAGATCCTCGCGGAACTTTCCGTCGCGCACGAGCTGGATCATGTTGCGGTTGGTCGCCGAGATGAGGCGGAAGTCGACCTTGAGCGGCTTCTTGGAGCCCACCGGATCGATCTCGCCCTCCTGCAGCGCGCGCAACAGCTTCACCTGCGCGTCGAGCGGTAATTCGCCGATCTCGTCGAGGAACAGCGTGCCGCCGTCGGCTTCCTGGAACTTGCCGATGCGCTTGTCGACGGCGCCGGTGAACGAGCCCTTCTCGTGCCCGAACAGGATGCTTTCGACCAGGTTCTCGGGGATGGCGCCGCAATTGACGACGACGAACGGCTTGCCGGAACGCTCGCTCTCACCTTGAACGGCGCGTGCGATCAGCTCCTTGCCGACGCCCGATTCTCCTTCGATCAGCACCGGAATGTTGGAGTTGGCGGCGCGCTTGCCGAGCGACAAGACGCGTTCCATGCCCTCACCGCGGATGATGAGGTCGTCGAAGGTGAGCGTGCCCTCGACCTTGCGCTTGATGCGGCTGATCTCGTCGGCGAGCGCCTCGATCTTGAGGGCGCTCTTGATCGAGACCTCGAGGCGCTCGGGCGAAGCGGGCTTCACCACGAAGTCGACCGCGCCGGCGCGCATGGCGTTGATGGCCGCGTCGATGGAGCCATGCGCCGTCTGCACGATGATGGGGGGAAGGCCGGGCTTGCCGTTAAGCTTGTCCAGCACCGCCATGCCATCGATGCCGTCCATGACGAGGTCGAGCAGCACCAGACAGATTTCGGGGCGCTCCGGCCCCTCGAGGAACTGCAGCGCCTGCTCTCCGGAGCTAGCGGTCCGGGCGTTGAAGCCCAGCCGCTTGATCATTTCTTCGAGAATGCGGCGCTGGGCGGGATCGTCGTCAACGATTAGGAGACTCTTGACCATGGGGACTCGCACTCAACCTCTACGGGCCCCAGCCCACCAAAGTCCCCCGACTTGCGTCAGGACTGGACACTTGGCCACCGGCGGCTCACTCAACTAGAGGAGAGATTGCCCAACATGGGTAAACAAGCCGTTGCGAAAGGGCTCAGGTTGATCCTTTTCTGCGTCCGGTGGGTCGCAACGGCATCGCGGGTTGCATCGTTGGGCCTGTCCGCGCATGGTTAAGGCCAGCCAAACCGCCCTGGAGCATAAGATGCGAATGGAACTGCGCACCACCGGTGCGTCGCACGTCGATGCGGCTCGTCAGCAGGAAGGCGGCGCGAGCGGCGCTGCCGCCGAGCTGGGAACGTTGCCGGAATGGAGCCTCGCCGATCTGTATGCGGGGCCCGATGCGCCCGAGATTGCCCGCGACCTCGAGGATGCCACCGCGCAGGCGCGCCGCATCAAGGAGACGTATCACGGCAAGCTGGCGCAGCTCGGCCGTGACGGTGCGGTTCTGGGCGCTGCGATCAAGGAGTTCGAGCGCCTGGTCGAGGTGATGGGAAGGCTCGGGTCGTTCGCCGGGCTCTATTACGCCGCCGATCAGTCCGATCCCAAGCGCGCCAAGTTCTATGGCGACATCTCCGAAAAGCTCACCGCCATCTCGATGGACATCATCTTCTTCGATTTGGAGCTCAACCAGATCGACGACGCGGCGATGGAAGAAGCGCTCAAAGATCCGCGCGCCGGGCACTACAGGCCGTGGATCGAAAACGTCCGCAAGGAGAAGCCGTATCAGCTCGATGAGACGATCGAGCGATTGTTCCATGAGAAAAGCCAGACCTCGAACAGTGCCTGGGACCGCCTCTTCAGCGAGACGATGACGGCGCTGCGCTTCCCCGTCGCCGGCGAGGAGGCGCCGCTGACGCTCGAGCTGACGCTCAACCTGCTGTCCAACCCCGACGAGGGCAAGCGCAGGGCTGCAGCTGAAGCGCTCGCCACCGTGTTCAAAGACAACGTCCGTCTCTTTGCGCTGATCACCAATACGCTCGCCAAGGACAAGGAGATCTCCGACCGCTGGCGCGGCTTCAAGGACGTGGCCGACAGCCGCCATCTCGCCAACAGGGTCGAGGCCGAGGTCGTAAATGCGCTGGCTGCAAGCGTGCGCGACTCCTATCCGCGGCTGTCGCATCGCTACTACGCGCTCAAGGCCAAGTGGCTGGGCAAGGACAAGCTCGCGCACTGGGATCGCAACGCGCCGCTGCCCGAGCAGCCCGAGCGCATCTTCGCCTGGTCGGAGGCGCGCCAGCTGGTGCTCGGCGCCTACAACGGCTTCGCGCCCGAGATGGCGAGCCTGGCGCAAGAGTTTTTTGACAAGCGCTGGATCGACGCGCCCGTACGTGCGGGCAAGGCGCCCGGCGCCTTCTCGGCAGCGACGGTGCCGTCGGTGCACCCGTACGTGCTGCTCAACTATCTGGGCAAGCCGCGCGACGTGACGACGCTTGCGCACGAGCTCGGCCACGGCGTGCACCAGATGCTGGCGCGCCCGCAAGGCGCGTTGATGGCACCGACGCCGCTGACGCTCGCGGAAACGGCCTCGGTCTTCGGCGAGATGCTGACGTTCAAGGCGCTTTTAAAGGAGATCAAGGATCCCAAAGAGCGCAAGGCGATGATCGCCGGCAAGGTCGAGGACATGCTGAACACGGTGGTGCGCCAGATCGCGTTCTACACCTTCGAGCGCAAGGTGCACGAGGCGCGCCGCTCCGGCGAGCTGACGCCCGACGAGCTCAATGCCATCTGGCTCGAGGTGCAGGTGGAGAGCCTAGGGCCGGCGATCGATCTCAAGCCCGGCTACGAGGTGTTCTGGACCTATGTGCCCCACTTCATCCACTCGCCGTTCTACGTCTACGCCTACGCCTTCGGCGATTGCCTGGTGAACTCGCTCTACGGGCTCTACGAGGAAGCGCATCCAGGCTTCGTCAACAAGTACTTCGACATGCTCAAGGCCGGCGGCTCCAAGCATCACTCGGAGCTGCTGGCGCCGTTCGGTCTCGACGCCGCTCAGCCGGAGTTCTGGCAGAAGGGCCTCAACGTCATCGCCGGCATGATCGACGAGCTGGAGCAGATGGACGCGACCGCATAAGGCAAGCCTCTGCGGGTGGACCGCTGCAACCCAAAGGAAGCGCAACACTGTTGCGCTTCCTTGTCGCGCTGCGGCATTGCAACGGTTTCCCGCCTCAGAGTCTTACTTCATTGTCAAGGCCGTGAAGCGGGGGCTTTCTCGAATTTGGGGGTTTCCCTCGGACAGGGTTAGGGGTTAGAAGCGCGCGCCAATTGCTGCACTGCAGTCATCCCAATGTGAGGTGCCGACGTGGCACAATCGCACGTCGCGAAGGGCGCCGAGCCGGGGCTCCCCGACGGCACGCCCTATAAGCATTTTTGGCCGCTCGTCCTCGGAAGTGTGGGCGTCGTCTATGGCGACATTGGCACGAGCCCGCTGTATGCGTTCCGCGAAGCGGTCATCGCCGCCAAAGCCTCGAGCTTCGCCGGCCGCGAGGCGGTGTTCGGCGTGCTGTCGCTTATCCTGTGGTCGCTGCTGCTGATCGTCACCCTCAAGTACGTCGTCATCCTGCTGCGCGCCGACAACAAGGGCGAGGGCGGCATGTTCGCTCTTATGGCGCTCGGCCAGTCGGTCGCCAAGCGCAGTGCGCCGGTGATCATGGCGCTCGGCATCGCGGGGGCGTCGTTCTTCTACGGTGACGCCGTCATTACGCCGGCCATCTCGGTCCTATCCGCCGTCGAAGGTTTGACCCTCGTCTCGCCCGCGCTCGAGCAATACGTGATGCCGCTGTCGCTGATCATTCTGATCGGGCTGTTTACGGCGCAGTCGCATGGCACCGCGAAGGTGGCCTCGTTCTTCGGTCCGATCACGGTGGTTTGGTTCCTGGTGCTGGCCGGCGGCGGGATCGTGCATCTCTTCATCAATCCGGAGGTGCTCGTCGCCATCAATCCTTGGTACGGGATCAAGTTCCTGCTGCGCCACGGCCTGATCGGCCTGACGGTCCTCGGCCTCGTCTTCCTCGCCGTGACGGGCGCCGAAGCGCTCTATGCCGATCTCGGCCACTTCGGCCGCAAGCCCATCCAGACGGCGTGGTTCGGCCTTATCCTGCCCGCGCTCACGCTCAACTACTTTGGGCAAGGCGCGCTGGTGCTGGCGCACCCCGAGGCGCTCGAGAACCCGTTCTATCTGCTCTATCCGGACTGGGCGCTCGTTCCCATGGTCATCCTTGCGACCATGGCGACGATCATCGCGAGCCAGGCGGTGATTACCGGCGCCTTCTCCCTGACGCGTCAGGCGATACAGCTCGGTCTGTTGCCGCGCTTCGGCATCACGCACACGTCCGAGGCCGTGTCCGGCCAGATCTACATGCCGCGCGTCAACTGGATGCTGCTGGTCGGCGTTCTGGTCGTCGTCTTGATCTTCCGCTCGTCCACCAACCTGGCGGCGGCCTACGGCGTGTCGGTGACGGCGGCGATGGTGATCGACACGCTGCTGGCCTTCTTCGTCATCTGGCAATTCTGGAAGTGGCCGCTGTGGCGTACGCTTCTGCTCGTAATCCCGCTGCTGTTCCTCGAGCAGGCGTTCCTGACCGCCAACTTCCTCAAGGTGTTCGAAGGCGGCTGGGTGCCGCTCACGCTGGCGGCTTGCGTCGGCCTCATCATGATCACCTGGGTGCGGGGCTCGCGCCTGTTGTCCAAGCTGAACCGTAAGAACGAGGCCGATCTCGACTGGCTGTTGCGCCGACTAGAGGCAAAGCCGCCGCACCGCGTGCCGGGAACTGCGGTGTTCTTTACCGCCGATCCGACCGCGGCGCCGACAGCGCTCATGCACAACCTGAAGCACAACCGCATCCTGCATGAGCGCAACATCATCCTCTCAATTCGCACCGAGGAGGTGCCGCGCGTGCCGCGCTACGAGCGCATCGCGGTGGATCGCGTGACCGACACCTTCATTCGTGTGATCGCCCGCTACGGCTTCATGGAGACGCCGAGCGTGCCCAAGATTTTCGACCAGTGTCGCCGCAAGGATCTCAAAGTCGACATGAGCGCGACGTCGTTCTTCCTGTCGCGCCGCAACCTGAGGCCGACGCCAAAGTCGGAGATGCCGATGTGGCAGGACCGCCTGTTCGTGGCGCTGGCGCGCAGCGCGCAGGACGCCACCACCTACTTCCAGATCCCGACGGATCGCGTGGTCGAGGTCGGCACCCAGGTCGCGATCTGAGATCGCGACGCGCCCTTGTCGGCGCGCTTCCGCGTTCCCGATATGCGCTAAGGCGGCGGGCCCGATGGCGCCGCCCGGATCAGGATCGATGGGCGACGAGGAAAACAGGTTCTCCGCCAGAGCCGCGCGCTACGTGCGCGTGGGCACCAACGTGGGCGGGCTGGCGGCCCGCGTCGCCGGCGAGCGCCTGTTT
>CAVZNR010000020.1:0-9270 GCA_963776675.1 uncultured Alphaproteobacteria bacterium
GGTCTCGACGGCTCGTCCTCGGCAGCTCTCCGTCAGCCTAGCCTTCGGCAGCCTTCGGCGTCCCTAACGTGGGCCCTTCCGGCTCGACGGCGTTCCTTGCTCGTGCGCTCCTCAAACTTCGGTAAAACCCCCGTAAATTGGGGCTTCGGCGGCGGACAGGTGTGTCCCATTAAAGGACAGGACTGCTGACCTTTCGGGCGACTTTCGCAGATTTTCCCAGGCCGCACAAGGACCCTGAGGGCGGCCACCCAGAGGGCGGGCAGGCGCGACAGGACGGGGCGGCCGCCACCTTCGCAGCGACCGCCCCGCTCCGTCCAGGTCTCGTGCGCAGACGTGCGCCTTAGGCGCTTGCCTCGATCTGCTTGGCCTCACCGCCGATGGCGACGGTGCGCGGCTTCATGCGCTCGGGCAGATTGCGGACGAGGTCGATGTGCAGGAGCCCGTTCTCGAAGTCGGCGCCTTTCACCTCGACGTAGTCGGCGAGCTGGAAGCGGCGCTCGAATGAGCGGGCCGCGATCCCGCGGTGCAGGAACACGCGCTCCTTGTCGTCGGGCTTCTTCTCGCCGCTGACGATAAGCGCGCTCTCCTTGACCTCGACCTTGAACTCGTCCTTGTCGAAGCCGGCGACCGCCATGGTGATGCGGTACTCGTTATCCCCGAGTCGCTCGATGTTGTAGGGCGGGTAGCCGTCCGCATCGAGGCCGCCGACGCTGTCCATGAGCTGGGCGAGCCGGTCGAAGCCAACGGTCGAGCGATAGAGGGGGGCAAAGTCGAACTGTCGCATGACATATCCTCCTGATGAAGCGACATGCACTTTCGGTCCGCCCGCTTGGGGGCCGGACCGCTCTTGTTGCGCACCCCGGATGGGCGTGCGCTAGCCTAGATTTAGGAGGCCGCCGGCCCTGTTCAAGGGTCTCGAAGCCAGTTCGGAGCGGATGCCCAAGTTGCGCTAGGGCAACGGGAAATCCGCAGCGCCTTCAGCTCCCATTCATGTTGGAACGATCACCCTTCAGGGGCATTTGGGGAGCAGCCACAACCACAAGTCTCGAGGAGTGAGGTCATGCCAGCGTCCGTCCGTTTTGTTGCGGCGTCAGCGGTTGCCGCATCGCTTTTCGCAACCGCAATTCCAGCCCGTTCCGCCGATCTATGGGCACCGCCCCGCTACGGCTCCAGCTACGACGATCAGCGCTATGGCGATCGCTACGGCGACGAGCCGGCGGTCGAGGAGCGCTACGAGCCGGAGGAGGAGTACGCTCCGCCCTATCGTCGCCGGCACGCCTTCAGGGACGACGGCTTCGACGGCGATGGCCGCTACGAATTCCCGCGCTATGCCGCCCGTGGCGAGGGCTGCGTCCCCCGCCGTATCGCGCATGAGCGTATCCGCGCCGACGGCTGGCGCGATTTCGGGAATTTCGCCGCGCGCGGCAACCTCGTCTATATGCAGGCGCGGCGCCCATCGGGGCGGCGCTTCGATCTGACCGTCGATACCTGCTCGGGCGAGATCATTGAGGCGCGGCCACTGTTCGCCGGCCGCTCCTATGCCGGAACGCCCCGCCGTTACTGGCAGCCCTACTAGGCAGGCCCCACTCTTTGCGCCCTTTCCCTGTCGCGGCCCGCACCTCGTGAGTATGATGGCGCGAGAGTCGGGCCACGCCGGAGGGGGCGCAATGGAGCTGGTGACGCTTGCTAAGAATCCGGTTCCGAGCGGAGGCTCGGTCGGGTTCTTCAAAGGCTACGACGGCGCGCAGCTGAGGTATGCGCGCTGGGACGCGACGCGTATGCCGCGGCGCGGCACCGTATGCCTGTTCGGCGGGCGCACGGAGTTCATCGAGAAATACTTCGAGGTCATCGCCGATTTGCGCCGCCGCGGCTTCGCCGTGGCGACCATGGACTGGCGCGGCCAGGGCGGCTCGCAGCGCATGCTGTCGAACCCGCGCAAAGGTCACGTGCGCGGGTTCTGGGAGTACGATCGCGATCTCATCCGCTTCATGAAGGACATCGTGCTGCCCGACTGTCTGCCGCCCTTCATCGGCCTGGCGCATTCGATGGGCGGCAACGTGCTGCTGCGCGCCGCCACCATGCCGGGGCTTTGGTTCGAGCGCATCGTGCTCACCGCTCCGATGATCGCCATCCATGACAGCATTCTCGGGCCCCGGCCGATCAACGCGCGGGCCTACGCCGAGCTCGGCTGCGCGCTCGGCATGTCGACCGCCTACGTGGTCGGCGGCTCCGACGAGCTGGAATCCAGCAAGCCGTTCGAGGGCAACGCGCTCACCTCAGACCACGAGCGCTGGCTGCGCACCAAGGCGGTGCTCGATCGCGCGCCGCAGCTCGGGCTCGGATCGCCCACCATCGGCTGGTTGCGGGCGGCGTTGCGCTCCTGCCGGCGCATCGCCCACCCCGACTATCCCGCCAAGATCAACGTGCCGCTGCTGCTGTTTGCTGCCGGCAACGATACCGTGGTGTCGACGCGCGCGATCGAGGATTTTGCCGTCGGCGCCAAGGTGGCCTCCTCGATCCTCATGCCCGGCGCGCGCCACGAGATCCTGCAGGAGACGGATGCCGTGCGCACCCGCTTCTGGGCGGCCTTCGACGCCTATCTCGGCGTCGACACCAAGGTCGCTTAGCGATCCAGAACCTTCAGCGCTTCGGCGTGCAGGCGCGCGTCGCCCGAGGCGAGGATGCGCCCGCCAGCCGTCGCCGGCTCGCCTTTCCATGTCGTCACACGTCCGCCGGCCCGCTCGATGATGGGAATGAGCGCCAGCACGTCGTAGGCGTTGAGGCCGCTCTCCACCACGATGTCGACGAAGCCGGCGGCCAGCAGGCAGTAGCCGTAGCAGTCGCCGCCGTAGCGGGTCATGCGGGCCTTGGACTTGAGGCGGGCGAAGGCCTGCGCCTCGTAACCCGGCTCGAACAGATCGGGGTGGGTCGTCGTGACGACGGCGTCGGCTAAGCGCGTGCCGGCGCGCGTCTTGAGCCGCCGCGCCTTGCCGTCGCCGGAGCGCAGATACGACGCCTTCTCGGCCGACCAGAAGCGCTCGCGCGTGAAGGGCTGGTCCATGACGCCGAGCAGGGGTGTCTGGCCGTCGCGCAGACCGATGAGGGTGCCCCACAGGGGCGAGCCCATGATGAAGGCGCGGGTGCCGTCGATCGGGTCGACGACCCAGCACAGCTGCGCGCCGTCGCGCGTGCTGCCGAACTCCTCGCCAAGCACGCCGTGGTCGGGCCAGCGCTTGGCGATGGCGCGCGCCATCGCGCGCTCGGCTCCCTGGTCGGCGGCAGTGACGGGATCGAATGCGCCCTTGCCCGCCTTGTTGGTCACGGCCATCGGCTTGCGGAAGTAAGGGCGGATGACGTCGCCGGAGAGATCGGCCAGCTCGTGAGCGAAATCGAGCAGGCTCTTGAAGCTGGGGCGCGTACCGCGTCTCACAGTGTCGCTCCTTCAGCCCACCAGGCGTGGCATATCGGATGGCGCCGATGCGCCACGCTGTCTGATAAACGTTGCATTACATAGGTTTGACACAGTGTGGCCTTCTTTCCAGATCTGTTGCTTTGAGGTTACATTTCCCCAGCAAAGACCGTGCACAACGGGTGCGTCCGTTGCCGCAAAGAGCGAACAAGCTCATATCTCGAATTGCGCGGTGGCGTCGGTGATTCTGATTGCTGCCGTTAGCCCACTTGGGCGTTTCCTCCCTAGACTTGGGCCGTTCGTGGCACGAACGGCCTTTTTTCCGTGGATTCGGTCCCCTGCCGCCGAGCCCTTCATTTGCGGATGTGCAGCTCTGCAAAATTTGCATTTGAAAATTGTGCGCTGCACCCTTAAGTTTTGCAGTGCGACATCGCGAGTTCGCTTGCGTGTCGTAGCCCTCCTTGGGCGTTTCCTCCCTAGACTTGGGCCGTTCGAGACCCGAACGGCCCCTTTTCTTTTTTAGGGCCCCTTCCGAATTCCGGTGGGGGCATGGCTGTTTTTGGGGCCGATCGCGCCGCTATGCGGCCCCAGCCCGCCTTCGCGCATGTCGCTCGTGCATACCTCGGATCAGAACGCGTGCGCTCACTCGGCGGCCGCACGCCGCTCCAGGAGCGCCGGCAGCTCGTTGAACAGCGGCCCGGCGATCGTCTTGAGGTCGCGCTGCAACTCGCCGAACGCCGTGGTCGGACGCAGCGTCAGCTCGTTGAGATAGAGGCCGCGGTTGATCTCGATCTGCACCGCGTGCACGTCGCGCGCCGGCCGGCCGTAGTGCTCGGTGATATAGCCACCCGCATACGGACGGTTCATCTGCACCTCGTAGCCCAGCCCCACCAGCAGATCCTTCAGGAAGCGGGTGATCTTGCAGTCGGCGGAGGCACCGAAGCGATCGCCGAGCACCACGTCGGGGCGCGGGCCGCCGGCGGGCGCCATGGCGGCGGACGGCATGGAATGGCAATCGATGAGGATGGCGTAGCCGAAGCGCTTGCGCGTCTCCTCGATGAGCTCGGCGAGCGCGGCGTGGAAGGGAATGTAGAGCTGCTCCACGCGGGCAATGCCGGACGCCAGGGGAAGCTTCGAGCGGTAGATCTCCTCGCCGTCGGCGACGATGCGGGCGATCGTGCCGAGCCCGCCGGCGACCCTCACCGACTGCGTATTGGCGTAGTCCGGCAGCGGCTCGCTGAACAGCTCGGGGTCGAACTCGTAGGGCTCGCGGTTCGCGTCGAGGTAGGCGCGGGGAAAGCGGGCCGCGATCAGCGGGGCGCCCTCGGCCGCGACCGGCATGAACAGCTCGTCGACGAAGCAGTCCTCCGACTTGCGCAGGGCGTGCGGGCTGAGCCGCGAAAGCTCGAGAAAGTCGGCGGGGTAGATGCTGCCCGAATGCGGCGAGCACAGCACAAAGGGCGCGGCCTGGCCCTGGGGCGCGGTCACCTCGAAGGGCGGCAGCAACTCCGAAGGGATGGTCGGGCGGTCGTACGGGGGCATGCGTTTTGCACAGATTTTGGTTGCGGGGAGCTTCGGTGTCGTTAGGGGTCGCTGGTTGGAACGGATCCTCTAGTGCTCGATCGTGTCGGTGCGTCGACTTGCCCTTGCTCCTTGCGGATTCGCCAGCTGATGGCAATCGTTGCGGTGCCGTTGCGGCAAGCTGCGTCCACACGGAGGCAGCGGTGCAACATTGCCCCTTGCCCACTGTGCCAACCTGCCCTCAATATGTCCATCGGGAGGGCTGAGGGATGCAAGCCACATTGGTGGGATACGCACCTCGGGGATGCCGCCTTGGGCGTGACCGCCGGCATCGTCAGCGCGCCGGTTTCACCTTCCGTTTACCATACTGCCACCACAGTCTGCTTCCGACTGAGCCCGATCCGATCAGCTCTTGAGAAGAGAGTAGTCCGAGTCAATGACCGCAAAGCCATCTCGCGTCACCCTTTCCCGCATCCTCCTGGCCGAGGACGACGAATCCATGCGCGGTTTTCTCGTGCGGGCCCTGAAGAAGGCGGGCTACGACGTCATCGATTTCGCCAACGGCGAGGAGGCCTACGAGCGGCTCAAGTCGGAGCCGTTCACCCTGCTCCTGACTGATATCGTCATGCCCAAGATGGACGGCATCGAGCTGGCCCGGCGGGCCAGCGAGCTCGACCCGGACCTGAAGATCATGTTCATCACCGGGTTCGCCGCGGTGGTCCTGAACAACGATCTCGCGGCCCCCAAGGACGCCCGCGTCCTGTCCAAGCCCTTCCACCTCAAGGACCTGGTGCGCGAGGTCGACCGGCTGCTGGCGGCCTGAGCCGCCAAGTAAGGGTTGACCGGGAAGCCGGCTACCGCCTAGAACCTCGGCCTTCAGGGGCGCGTAGCTCAGCGGTAGAGCACTACGTTGACATCGTAGGGGTCACAGGTTCGATCCCTGTCGCGCCCACCATTCTGGCTGACCATCGGTAATCTGAGATGAAAGTTCGCAACTCGCTCAAGTCGCTGCGCGCGCGCCACCGCAACAATCGCCTGGTGCGGCGTAAAGGGCGGCTTTACGTAATCAACAAGGTGCAGCGCCGCTTCAAGGCGCGCCAGGGCTGAGGCGTCAAATCTGGCGCTCGGGGCTTTGACGGTGCGCCGGCGGCGTCCTATGTCTTTAGGATGCGCCAAAGCTCCAAACTCGCCGCTTTCGCCGCCGGCCTCGCCCTCGCCTCGCTCGTTGGCTCGGCGGCGCTTGCCCAGGATGTCTTTGGGCTCCCCGAGCCCGATGCCGAGCACGCGCCTGACGCCATGGAGCCGGGATCGCCGGATCAGGCCGCGCCCGATCCTGCCGCACCCGAAGCGGTCGCGCCCGACGCCGAAGGTTCGGGCGCCGCGCACGCCAAGCGCAAGCGCGTCGACACCAAGCCCAAGGGCCCGCACGACCGCGACGCCATGCTGGCGGAGCTTTATGCGCATCTGGCCAAGGCGCGCGACGCCACGGAAGCCGCGCCCATCGCCAGCACCATCGAAGGCCTGTGGACCTTCAACAAGAGCGCGACCATCGGCGTTCTCATGAAACGCGCCTACAAGGCGCTGGCGGACGACCGCAACGAGCTGGCTGTGAAGATGCTCGACGCAGTGGTGGAGCTCGCCCCCGACTATGCGGAAGGGTGGAGCCGGCGCGCCTACGTCTTCTACCGGCAGAACGATTACGACCGCGCCGTCGGCGATCTGCGCCGGGCGCTGGCGCTCGAGCCCAACCACTTCAAGGCGCTCGAGGGGCTTGCCCGCATCCTCAATGACAGCGGGCAGAAGAAGAGCGCACTCAAGGTCTACGAGCAGCTCCTGCGCATCTACCCCTACATGCCCGGCGCCAAAGAGGCCGCCGACGAGCTGAGGGTCGAGGTCGAGGGCCAGGGCATCTAAGAGTCCCGGCATCCGGTATCACGGCTCCGCAGACGTTCCAGAACCCTTGCAATCAGCGGCTTTCCGCCATGGGAGCGCCGTCCTCGTTCACGAAGGCGATGCGGATCATGTTGGTGGCGCCCGGCGATCCGAGCGGCACACCGGCGGTGATCAGAATGCCGTCACCCGGCCGCACGAAGCCCTCGTCGAAGGCGATACGGCAGGCCTTGCTCACCATGTCGGTGAGATTTGCCGGATCGCCGGTCATGACCGACTGGATCCCCCACACGAGCGACAGCCGCCGGGCCGTCGCTTCCACCGGCGTCAGCCCGATGACGGGAAGCCCGGGCCGCTCGCGGGTGACGCGCATAGCCGTGGAGCCGGTCGCCGTGTAGCAGACGATGGCCGCGAGCTTCACGGTGTCGGCAATGGCGTGCGCGGCGGCCGCGATGGCGTCGGCGCCGGTCGGCTGCGGCGTCGTCTGCGTCGCGTGCACGATGGCGTCGTAGCTCGGATCACTTTCCACCTGGATGGCGATGCGGTCCATCATCTGGATCGCTTCGAGCGGGAACTGCCCGATCGCCAATTCCGCCGACAGCATGACGGCATCGGCGCCGTCGAACACGGCGGTCGCAACGTCGGACACCTCCGCGCGCGTCGGCACCGGCGTCGAGATCATGCTTTCCAGCATCTGCGTCGCGACCACAACCGGCTTGCCGGCGGCGCGCGCCTTGCGCGTGATTTTCTTCTGCAGGCCGGGCACGCGCTCGACCGGCATCTCCACCCCGAGATCGCCACGCGCCACCATGATCCCGTCGGAAGCGGCGATGATCGCGTCAAGATCGGCGATCGCGGAAGGCTTCTCGATCTTGGCCAGCACTGCGGCGCGCTCGCCGACGAGCTTGCGCACGCCTTCCACGTCGCTGCCGCGCTGCACGAACGACAGCGCGATCCAGTCGACGCCGAGCTTCAGCACGTGTGCGAGGTCGGTGCGGTCCTTCTCGGTGAGCGGACCCACGGGCAAAAGCGTGTCGGGCACGCTGATGCCCTTGCGGCTGCCGAGCGCGCCGCCGACCAGCACCTCGGCCATGATACCGTCGGACTTATTCTCGATGACGCGCATGCGGATCTTGCCGTCGTCGAGCAGCAGCATGTGGCCGGGCTCCACGGCGGCGAAAATCTGCGGATGCGGCAGGAACACGCTCTCGCCGGAGCCGGGCTTCTCCTCACGACAAAACTTGAAGATGGCGCCGTCGTTGATGAAGGCGCGTCCGCCGGGGAACTCGCCCACGCGCAGCTTGGGGCCCTGCAGGTCGGCGAGGAGGCCGATGGGATGACGATGGCGCTTGGCGACCCAGCGGACCGAGTGCTGCAATGCGCGCGCCGCCTCGTGCGAGGAGTGGCTCATGTTGATGCGAAACACGTCGACGCCGGCCAGGAACAGCCGCTCGATCATTTCGGTCGCAGATGAGGCCGGGCCCAAGGTTGCCACCACCTTGACCCGCCGGTCGCGTCTCATTTCTCGTCCGCCCCTTGATCCTCAGGATCGGTGAGGCGGATCGTCCATTCCTGCAACTCCCCGGTGTCCACCTCGAAGAACCCCGTGCGCTTGAAGCCGCGTTGGGGACAATCCTGGACGCCGTGGATCGCGAACGATTTGTCTTCGGTGCACATGAAATTCTTACCGGCCCATTCCCCCCCGCGGTCGTAGTCTAGCGCGTGGACGTAAATGAAACGGCTCGGCACCGCTCCTTTGAGCAGGGTTTCGCATGTCTGCGAGGCGATGTTCCACCAGCCCTCCGTCGCCCAGCCGCTCTCGTCACGGTAGCCGATGGCGACCCCGATGCGGCTGGAGGTCGAATTGCACAGCTTGAGATCGGCCAGGGCGGGGGTGGGTGCGGTGATCATGGGGCCTATCATCAGAGCGGAGACGGCAAGCAGATGCCGCGTGCTGGGCCGTTGCCGCTTTGGTCTGCCGCGCCGCACGTGGTCAACTCCGCTCCTCGCCCTGGACTGGCAACTTTGAGCCGTACGAAGTTGGCGGCATTGAGATTGAACGTTTCATGGCGCTTGCCGTGGCCGGCAGCTGGGCGAGAGCCAGCCAACGTTGCGCCTTGCCCCGCGCCGGGCGCGCAGGGTGAGACGCTGCTTCGGCCATCGATCTGTTCCGGTGATGTTGCTACCTGAGGCGTGGTTTGCGCAATCGGCCGCCGGCCGTCAAGCGGCGCACCGCCGCGGGTGGTTTTCCCGGGGCCCCTCTCCCGCTATATTCGGCGCATGCCAGATCCCTCCGGGTGCGCACCCGCTCCCCTCGTCGCCCCTTCCATCAACAAAAGCTATGAGATCATTCCCGGGCGCAGCGACGCCGGGCTCGTCCTGATCTGCGACCACGCGGTCAACACATTGCCTCCCGACTACGCGACCTTGGGTCTGGCCCCGAGCGAGCT
>CAVZNR010000021.1:0-110660 GCA_963776675.1 uncultured Alphaproteobacteria bacterium
GAGGAAACCTCTTTTACGCAATACCAACGTGGCACCCGTGTCCTGCCCGGTGACCTTGGCGCCCGCGGCTTGCGGCGGGGGTCCCGGTATGCGACGGCATCACGTCCCCTCAGGGTCAATCGCGAAACCCTCATCAGCTGGTAAGTTTTCGAATGCGGCACGTTGGCTGGGCGGGCAACAGCGCGGCGAGCCCGCGAGCGCCGCGCCGCCGCGGCGGCGCCGTTATCGGAGGTCGCGAAAGCCGGGGGGGCGGGGGGCACGAAGCCGCCGCCGAGGATCGACTGCACGTAGTCGCCCACGGTCTGGCGTGTTCTTGCCGTTGCCGCCGCCCTCCGAAGAAGGACCAGCCATCCTCGACGGTCTTGAGCTGCACCGGCGCCAGATGGTTCGGGCCCTGGCGATCTGATTCCACTGGCCGGCCAGCGCCTGCGTGATGCGCTTCTCGTGGCCGTAGATGTCGCTGGCCATCTGGGTCTCGCCGTTATCGTCCACCCACGCCGTGAAGTAGGTGACGTGCACGCCGATCGGGTGCTCGATCTCGATCGCGTTGTCCTCCGGCCCGTGCTCGACCAGGTCGTCGACCTTGGCCGCATCCCAGCCTTTGTCCTCGGCAAGCAGGATCTCGGCCATCGAACCGGATTGCGCACGCGCATGCAGCCGTGGCTGACGCACGGGTGGCATTTTCGAGCAGCTGCTTGCTCGGCGTGTCGTGCATGTAGACGAGGTGCTTGTTGGGGAAGGCGACTTCACCACGCCCAGAGCGTTGTGCGCCCCGGCGGCTGATAGACGTCAAAGCGGCGGATGTCGGTCTCGTCCCAGTCGACGTCTTCGGGATCGATGCGCCGGCCGTTCTGCGTCAGGCGCAGGCCCTGGCGCTCGAAGGTGTTTCCGCCGCGCGCTAGGCTCGGATAAAGCTCGTTGACCTTGATCGAGTTCGGCACGTTCCAGCGCGGCTGGAAGATGATGTTCTTCATGTTCTCTGAGAACACCGGCGTCTGCTTGCTGACGAGACCGGTGATGACGCGCTCGGTGTGGATGACCGAGCCGTCCTTGACGATGCGCAGCGTGAACTCGGGGATGTTCACCCAGACGTAGAGGTCGCCCATGTCGGTGGGCATCCAGCGCCACTCTTCCATGTTGGCGATGAGTTTGTCGGGGCTCAGGACCTCGACGTCGTTCAATACCGAGCGCGTGCCGCTTCCGATGAGGGCGTCGGGATTGAGGCCCTTCTCCTTCTGAAAGGCCATGACGGCGTCTTTGAGCGTGTCGTCATAGAACGTCTCGTCGACAGGCTTGCCGTCCGCCGCGGGTGCGGGAGCTGCAACCTCGAGGCGCTTGCGCAGCAGCGCAATGTCGGGATGCGACATGCCGGGCTTCAGCAGCGGGCCGTCGGGAATGCGTACGATCTGTTTCTCGGCTGCATCCTTGCGCAGCTTGAGCAGCGCCTGACGCAGCTTCTCGAATTGCGGGTGCTGCGGATGGAAGCCGCGCAGCACGGCGTCGGGCTCGGTGGAGGTGGCGAGCTGCGCCAGCACGTCCTGCGGACCGAGGAGCTGCGGCGTGCGGTCGAGGTAGGAGCTCAAATCCTGGGCGGGGTTCATGATGCGGCCGCCGCGGGCGTCGCGCGCATACTTGAGCACCGCGACCGACAGCGTGGTCTCTGCCTCGGCGAGAGCGCCGGGTTCGGTGTTCGAGGCGAGCGGAGCCGGCAGCGCAAAGTCGCTGGCGTTGAGGCCCCAGTCGTCCGCGCGTTTGATCTCGGCGATGGCGGCCTCGGCTTTGGGCGTCAGCCCCGACGGGCCCACCCAGACGGGCTCGTACGTGCGCTTGGCATAGAAGGCCGCCAGCGCATCGAGGTCTTCCTTGGAGAGGGCGGGAGTCGGCGTCGTCAGTCGCTGCTGCAAGGCGATGCCGATAGGATCCTGCGGCGTCGGCTCGGGAACGGCGGTGGCGGACGGCTGCGGCGTTTCGAGCGGAGGCTCGGCGGTTGCCGTCATTTGCGGCGCGGGCGCTTCTTGCGCCAGGACCGGGCTCACGACGAATGACGTGGCCAAGCCGAACGCCACAAAACTCCGCATGTACATTACGCTATCTCCTCGTTCGCGGTCGCACGCTAGCCGAGGCTGGCAGGGCTGACCACCCCCGCAAAACCGAACTGCATGGCGCGGAGGAACGGGGGGCGAGAAGTGTGGCTGAAATACGCCGGAAAGCCCGCGCGCTGTCGCCGCGGGCTCAAATCGTGCGTGTCGCTTTTGTGAAGGGCGGCGGGGCGGCGGAGGGGGAACGCCGCCCCGACCCGAGGTTCGAGCTCCGTCTAAGCCCGGGGCTCGAGACCGTATTCCTGCATTTTGCGGTAGAGCGTCGAACGGCCGATCTTCAGCCGCTTGGCGACCTCCGTCATGTGCCCGCGGTAGCGCCCGAGCGCC
Source organism: uncultured Alphaproteobacteria bacterium (assembly GCA_963776675.1). Lineage (GTDB taxonomy): Bacteria > Pseudomonadota > Alphaproteobacteria > Rhizobiales > Hyphomicrobiaceae > Hyphomicrobium_A. The sequence continues at coordinate 2,427 of CAVZNR010000021.1, forward strand.
AGGCGGATCATGTCGGCCTCGATCTCGTCGAGCGGGCGGATGTCGCCCGCCTCGGTGATGACGGGAATGCCGAGCGCGCTTTCGCCGCCGTTGGCGTGGATCTCCATCGTCTGCGGGATGATGTGCTCCGCACCGAGCAGCGCCGGACCTTTGAAGCTCCCGCGGTTGGTGACGGGTGCCGGCGCGGCCGGCACCGCGGTCTCGAAGCCGGAGACGTGCGCGGCGATCTGCGGGAACTCGGCAACCGTGAGCTCGGGCCCGTCGGCGAGAACGACGGCGCGGAACACCGCGTTCTCGAGCTGGCGCACGTTGCCGGGCCAGGGATAGCTTTTCAGAAGGCGCAGCGCGTCCTCGCTGATGGCGCTGATGCGCTTTCCTTCCTCGGCTGCGAAACGCGCCATGAAGTGCTGGGCGAGCTCCGGCACATCGGCGAGGCGCTCCCTCAGCGGCGGCACCCAGATCGGGAACACGTTCATGCGGTAGTAGAGATCCTCGCGGAACTTTCCGTCGCGCACGAGCTGGATCATGTTGCGGTTGGTCGCCGAGATGAGGCGGAAGTCGACCTTGATCGGCTTCTTGGAGCCGACCGGATCGATCTCGCCCTCCTGCAGCGCGCGCAACAGCTTCACCTGCGCGTCGAGCGGCAATTCGCCGATCTCGTCGAGGAACAGCGTGCCGCCGTCGGCTTCCTGGAACTTGCCGATGCGCTTGTCGACGGCGCCGGTGAACGAGCCCTTCTCGTGCCCGAACAGGATGCTTTCGACCAGGTTCTCGGGGATGGCGCCGCAATTGACGACGACGAACGGCTTGCCGGAACGCTCGCTCTCGCCTTGAACGGCGCGTGCGATCAGCTCCTTGCCGACGCCCGATTCTCCTTCGATCAGCACCGGAATGTTGGAGTCGGCGGCGCGCTTGCCGAGCGACAAGACGCGTTCCATGCCCTCACCGCGGATGATGAGGTCGTCGAAGGTGAGCGTGCCCTCGACCTTGCGCTTGATGCGGCTGATCTCGTCGGCGAGCGCCTCGATCTTGAGGGCGCTCTTGATCGAGACCTCGAGGCGCTCGGGCGAAGCGGGCTTCACCACGAAGTCGACCGCGCCGGCGCGCATGGCGTTGATGGCCGCGTCGATGGAGCCATGCGCCGTCTGCACGATGATGGGGGGAAGGCCGGGCTTGCCGTTAAGCTTGTCCAGCACCGCCATGCCGTCGATGCCGTCCATGACGAGGTCGAGCAGCACCAGACAGATTTCGGGGCGCTCCGGCCCCTCGAGGAACTGCAGCGCCTGCTCTCCGGAGCTAGCGGTCCGGGCGTTGAAGCCCAGCCGCTTGATCATTTCTTCGAGAATGCGGCGCTGGGCGGGATCGTCGTCAACGATTAGGAGACTCTTGACCATGGGGACTCGCACTCAACCTCTACGGGCCCCAGCCCACCAAAGTCCCCCGACTTGCGTCAGGACTGGACACTTGGCCACCGGCGGCTCACTCAACTAGAGGAGAGATTGCCCAACATGGGTAAACAAGCCGTTGCGAAAGGGCTCAGGTTGATCCTTTTCTGCGTCCGGTGGGTCGCAACGGCATCGCGGGTTGCATCGTTGGGCCTGTCCGCGCATGGTTAAGGCCAGCCAAACCGCCCTGGAGCATAAGATGCGAATGGAACTGCGCACCACCGGTGCGTCGCACGTCGATGCGGCTCGTCAGCAGGAAGGCGGCGCGAGCGGCGCTGCCGCCGAGCTGGGAACGTTGCCGGAATGGAGCCTCGCCGATCTGTATGCGGGGCCCGATGCGCCCGAGATTGCCCGCGACCTCGAGGATGCCACCGCGCAGGCGCGCCGCATCAAGGAGACGTATCACGGCAAGCTGGCGCAGCTCGGCCGTGACGGTGCGGTTCTGGGCGCTGCGATCAAGGAGTTCGAGCGCCTGGTCGAGGTGATGGGAAGGCTCGGGTCGTTCGCCGGGCTCTATTACGCCGCCGATCAGTCCGATCCCAAGCGCGCCAAGTTCTATGGCGACATCTCCGAAAAGCTCACCGCCATCTCGATGGACATCATCTTCTTCGATTTGGAGCTCAACCAGATCGACGACGCGGCGATGGAAGAAGCGCTCAAAGATCCGCGCGCCGGGCACTACAGGCCGTGGATCGAAAACGTCCGCAAGGAGAAGCCGTATCAGCTCGATGAGACGATCGAGCGATTGTTCCATGAGAAAAGCCAGACCTCGAACAGTGCCTGGGACCGCCTCTTCAGCGAGACGATGACGGCGCTGCGCTTCCCCGTCGCCGGCGAGGAGGCGCCGCTGACGCTCGAGCTGACGCTCAACCTGCTGTCCAACCCCGACGAGGGCAAGCGCAGGGCTGCAGCTGAAGCGCTCGCCGCCGTGTTCAAAGACAACGTCCGTCTCTTTGCGCTGATCACCAATACGCTCGCCAAGGACAAGGAGATCTCCGACCGCTGGCGCGGCTTCAAGGACGTGGCCGACAGCCGCCATCTCGCCAACAGGGTCGAGGCCGAGGTCGTAAATGCGCTGGCTGCAAGCGTGCGCGACTCCTATCCGCGGCTGTCGCATCGCTACTACGCGCTCAAGGCCAAGTGGCTGGGCAAGGACAAGCTCGCGCACTGGGATCGCAACGCGCCGCTGCCCGAGCAGCCCGAGCGCATCTTCGCCTGGTCGGAGGCGCGCCAGCTGGTGCTCGGCGCCTACAACGGCTTCGCGCCCGAGATGGCGAGCCTGGCGCAAGAGTTTTTTGACAAGCGCTGGATCGACGCGCCCGTACGTGCGGGCAAGGCGCCCGGCGCCTTCTCGGCAGCGACGGTGCCGTCGGTGCACCCGTACGTGCTGCTCAACTATCTGGGCAAGCCGCGCGACGTGACGACGCTTGCGCACGAGCTCGGCCACGGCGTGCACCAGATGCTGGCGCGCCCGCAAGGCGCGTTGATGGCACCGACGCCGCTGACGCTCGCGGAAACGGCCTCGGTCTTCGGCGAGATGCTGACGTTCAAGGCGCTTTTAAAGGAGATCAAGGATCCCAAAGAGCGCAAGGCAATGATCGCCGGCAAGGTCGAGGACATGCTCAACACGGTGGTGCGCCAGATCGCGTTCTACACCTTCGAGCGCAAGGTGCACGAGGCGCGCCGCAAGGGCGAGCTGACGCCCGACGAGCTCAATGCCATCTGGCTCGAGGTGCAGGTGGAGAGCCTAGGGCCGGCGATCGATCTCAAGCCCGGCTACGAGGTGTTCTGGACCTACGTGCCCCACTTCATCCACTCGCCGTTCTACGTCTACGCCTACGCCTTCGGCGATTGCCTGGTGAACTCGCTCTACGGGCTCTACGAGGAAGCGCATCCAGGCTTCGTCAACAAGTACTTCGACATGCTCAAGGCCGGCGGCTCCAAGCATCACTCGGAGCTGCTGGCGCCGTTCGGTCTCGACGCCGCTCAGCCGGAGTTCTGGCAGAAGGGCCTCAACGTCATCGCCGGCATGATCGACGAGCTGGAGCAGATGGACGCGACCGCATAAGGCAAGCCTCTGCGGGTGGACCGCTGCAACCCAAAGGAAGCGCAACACTGTTGCGCTTCCTTGTCGCGCTGCGGCATTGCAACGGTTTCCCGCCTCAGAGTCTTACTTCATTGTCAAGGCCGTGAAGCGGGGGCTTTCTCGAATTTGGGGGTTTCCCTCGGACAGGGTTAGGGGTTAGAAGCGCGCGCCAATTGCTGCACTGCAGTCATCCCAATGTGAGGTGCCGACGTGGCACAATCGCACGTCGCGAAGGGCGCCGAGCCGGGGCTCCCCGACGGCACGCCCTATAAGCATTTTTGGCCGCTCGTCCTCGGAAGTGTGGGCGTCGTCTATGGCGACATTGGCACGAGCCCGCTGTATGCGTTCCGCGAAGCGGTCATCGCCGCCAAAGCCTCGAGCTTCGCCGGCCGCGAGGCGGTGTTCGGCGTGCTGTCGCTTATCCTGTGGTCGCTGCTGCTGATCGTCACCCTCAAGTACGTCGTCATCCTGCTGCGCGCCGACAACAAGGGCGAGGGCGGCATGTTCGCTCTTATGGCGCTCGGCCAGTCGGTCGCCAAGCGCAGTGCGCCGGTGATCATGGCGCTCGGCATCGCGGGGGCGTCGTTCTTCTACGGTGACGCCGTCATTACGCCGGCCATCTCGGTCCTATCCGCCGTCGAAGGTTTGACCCTCGTCTCGCCCGCGCTTGAGCAATACGTGATGCCGCTGTCGCTGATCATTCTGATCGGGCTGTTTACGGCGCAGTCGCGTGGCACCGCGAAGGTGGCCTCGTTCTTCGGTCCGATCACGGTGGTTTGGTTCCTGGTGCTGGCCGGCGGCGGGATCGTGCATCTCTTCATCAATCCGGAGGTGCTCGTCGCCATGAATCCTTGGTACGGGATCAAGTTCCTGCTGCGCCACGGCCTGATCGGCCTGACGGTCCTGGGCCTCGTCTTCCTCGCCGTGACGGGCGCCGAAGCGCTCTATGCCGATCTCGGCCACTTCGGCCGCAAGCCCATCCAGACGGCGTGGTTCGGCCTTATCCTGCCCGCGCTCACGCTCAACTACTTTGGGCAAGGCGCGCTGGTGCTGGCGCACCCCGAGGCGCTCGAGAACCCCTTCTATCTGCTCTATCCGGACTGGGCGCTCGTTCCCATGGTCATCCTTGCGACCATGGCGACGATCATCGCGAGCCAGGCGGTGATTACCGGCGCCTTCTCGCTGACACGCCAGGCGATACAGCTGGGTCTGTTGCCGCGCTTCGGCATCACGCACACGTCCGAGGCCGTGTCGGGCCAGATCTACATGCCGCGCGTCAATTGGATGCTGCTCATCGGCGTCCTGGTCGTCGTGTTGATCTTCCGCTCCTCCACCAACCTGGCGGCGGCCTACGGCGTGTCCGTGACTGCGGCGATGGTGATCGATACGCTGCTCGCCTTCTTCGTGATCTGGCAATTCTGGAAGTGGCCGCTGTGGCGTACGCTTCTGCTGGTCATCCCGCTGCTGTTCCTCGAGCAGGCGTTCCTGACCGCCAACTTCCTCAAGGTGTTCGAAGGCGGCTGGGTGCCGCTCACGCTCGCGGCCTGCGTCGGGCTCATCATGATCACCTGGGTGCGGGGCTCGCGCCTGCTCGCCAAGCAGAACCGCAAGAACGAGGCCGATCTCGACTGGCTGTTGCGCCGGCTCGAGGCCAAGCCGCCGCACCGCGTGCCGGGCACCGCGGTGTTTTTCACCGCCGATCCGACCGCGGCGCCGACCGCGCTCATGCACAACCTCAAGCACAACCGCATCCTGCATGAGCGCAACATCATCCTGTCCATCCACACGGAGGACACCCCGCGCGTGCCGCGCTACGAGCGCATCTCGGTGGATCGCGTGACCGACACCTTCATTCGTGTGATCGCCCGCTACGGCTTCATGGAGACGCCGAGCGTGCCCAAGATTTTCGACCAGTGTCGCCGCAAGGATCTCAAAGTCGACATGAGCGCGACGTCGTTCTTCCTGTCGCGCCGCAACCTGAGGCCGACGCCAAAGTCGGAGATGCCGATGTGGCAGGACCGCCTGTTCGTGGCGCTGGCGCGCAGCGCGCAGGACGCCACCACCTACTTCCAGATCCCGACGGATCGCGTGGTCGAGGTCGGCACCCAGGTCGCGATCTGAGATCGCGACGCGCCCTTGTCGGCGCGTTCCGCGTTCCCGATATGCGCTAAGGCGGCGGGCCCGATGGCGCCGCCCGGATCAGGATCGATGGGCGACGAGGAAAACAGGTTCTCCGCCAGAGCCGCGCGCTACGTGCGCGTGGGCACCAACGTGGGCGGGCTGGCGGCCCGCGTCGCCGGCGAGCGCCTGTTTGGGCGCGAGCACGATTCGGCGCGCACCGCTGCCGATCTCGCCGCCGCGCTGGGCGGGCTCAAAGGCCCGCTGATGAAGGTCGCGCAGCTGCTGTCGACCATCCCCGAAGCGCTGCCGGCCGAGTATGCGCGCGAGCTTGGCCAACTGCAGTCCGCCGCACCCGCCATGGGGCCCGCCTTCGCAAGGCGGCGTATGCAAGTCGAGCTCGGGCCCGACTGGGCGAAGCGCTTTGCCAGCTTCGACACGCAGGCCGCGGCCTCGGCGTCGCTCGGCCAGGTGCACAAGGCGGTGGCGCTCGACGGGCGCGAGCTGGCCGTCAAGCTTCAGTATCCGGATATGTCGTCGGCCGTCGAGGCGGACCTCGTCCAGCTGAAGGCCGTGTTCGCGATCCATGCGCGCATGAACCCCGCCGTCGAGACCGGCGAGATCTTGAAGGAGATCTCTGCGCGGCTGCGCGAGGAGCTCGACTACGAGCTCGAGGCGCACCACACCAAGCTCTACGGAAACATCTTTGCCCACGATCCGCGCATCCGCGTGCCCGAGGTGCTGCCCGAGCTGTCGACCAAGCGGCTGCTGACCATGACGTGGCTGCAGGGGGCTAAGCTGCTCGACTACAAGCCGGCGCCGATGGAGGACCGCAACGCGATCGCGCAGGCGATGTTTCGCGCCTGGTGGTTTCCGTTCAGCCACTACGGCGTCATCCACGGCGACCCGCACCTGGGCAACTATACGGTTTTCGAGAACGAGGGACGCCCCGCAGGCATCAATCTTCTCGACTACGGCTGCATCCGCACCTTCCACGTGCCGTTCGTGCAGGGCGTCATCGATCTCTACAACGGCTTGCTCGAGGGTGACCGCGATCTCGTCGCGCACGCCTACGAGACCTGGGGCTTCCGCGGTCTGTCGCCGGAGCTGATCGAGGCCATGACGATCTGGGCCAAGTTCATCTACGGGCCCCTGCTCGACGACCGCGTGCGCGCCATCGCCGAGGATACGGCGCCCGGCGAGTACGGCCGCCGCGAGGCCTTCAACGTGCACAAGGTCCTGCGCGAGAAGGGCCCGGTGACGGTGCCGCGCGAGTTCGTGTTCATGGATCGGGCGGCCATCGGTCTCGGCGGCGTGTTCCTGCACCTGGGCGCTCGCCAGAACTGGTACCGCCTGTTCAACGAGACGATCGAGGGCTTCAAGCTCGACGACGTCACCGAGCGTCAGCGCACCGCGTTCGCGAAAGCTGGCGTGCCGCTGCCCGACGTGGTGTGAGGCCCATTACCCGCCGGCGATATCCTGCCGCCTGCGCTGGTACTCCTCGCGGTCGATCTCGCCGCGCGCATAGCGCTCGTCGAGGATGTCGCGCGCTGTCGGAGTGCCAGGAGCCGCCTTGCCGCCGCCCCGCGAGCGAACGAACGGCACGATCAGCGCGATCAGCAAGACGACCAGCCCGATGGTCAGCAGGGGACCGAGTATCATGCCACCTCCCCAACCCATGCCCCAACCCATCCCCCAGTCATGCATGTGCCAGGGCCCTTGTCCGTCCTGCGCCCAGGCCGGTGTGCCGAGCCCCGCCAGAAGTGCTGCGGCGAGCGGCTTGCTCATGGCACGCCATCCTCAGTTGCTGCAGGTCTTGACGCCGACCAGCGAATAGGCGGGACACACGCCGATAAGTCCCGTCGCCAGCGGCACGATACCGATCCAGCCCCACATCGAGGCATAGTCGGGCCCGTAGAGGCCGAGCGGCGACGCGATGAGGGCCAGCCCAGCGACGACGCGCACGACGCGGTCGAGCGTTCCTTCGTTCCTGCTCATGGTGATGCTCCTTGGCTCGCATCGGGCTCGCGTCCGGCAGCCGTGCTTGCAGCGGGACAAGCTAATCCGCCGCCCGCAATCTGGAACTGATGTGGGTCAATCGCGGCTGCAAACCCGGGCTGTAGGACGACGTAGCGCCCTGCGCCCAAAAGCGATTAAGCTCGCGACGAGCTTCTTTACGGAGAAATCGATGCTGCGACTGAGAATGGCGGTAGTGGCGGCGCTCGTCGTGTCCGGCGCGAGTGCGCTATCGGCACGTGCCGAGGACGCCGATGTTGCCAAGGGTCGCAAACTGGCAAACACCCTGTGCGCCCAATGCCATCTCAACGAGGGGCAGGGCGAGAAGCAGGGGCCGATGGGGGTGCCGGGGTTTGTCGCCGTGGCGAACCGCCCCGATCAGACCTACGGCGGCATCGTGCGCTGGCTCAAGGCGGTGCCGCCCATGATGCCGGACCACCACCTGACGCTCGACGAGATTGACCAGCTCGCGGCCTTCATCATGTCGCTGCGCAAAGACTCTTAGTTTTGTGGCGGCCGGCTGCGAGGCGCTGGCGCAGGCCGAATCTAGCCGCTCAGTCCCGCGTGGGAGCCTGCGCCGACAGCATGTGCGTGGCGAAAGCGAAGATATATCCTGTCGACCATCCGAACATGAGCACGCCGGTTGCCGCCTCGAGCGGGCCCAACAGGCGCATATTCACGGGCAGGGTCACATCGGCATAGCCCACCGTCGTGTAGCTCGACAGCGAGAAATAGAGCGAGGTCGCCAGGTCGTCGAAGCCGCCGATCGCGTAATAGGCCACGGCCCACAGCACCGCCTGCACCAGATGCGACGCGAGCAGAACAGTGAACACGAGGAACAACAGCAGCGCGTGCGCGCGGAACACATTGATGACGCGCAAGTGCACGCTCTGAATGAGACGCACCATCATGCGGGCGACCACCACGGCGTGCACTGCGACGCTCACGAAGATCAGCAACAGAGCAACCAGCCCAAATCCGATCATGTCCGCCCCTCCGTTGCCGCCGATCGGCAAACTGCAGTGTGCCGTCGGGGCCGTCAACCCGCGCATCCTTGCGCACACATCAGATACTGAGCATCACCCATAGCCCGAGCGCGCCGGCCACAAACGCCGCGCCGAGACCCCACGCCAGGTGGCGGGCGAGACGCATCCCGCCTGCGGTGGTGGCAAGCCCGATCTTCGACAGGCTGTTGGCCACAACCGCGATGAGGACGGCGAAGGCGGCGCTGGCGATGGGAAGACCCGTCGGCGCCAGCCGCGCCATCGAGAGGCTGATGGCGTCGACATCGACGAGCCCCGACACGGCGGCAAGCACGAACACACCCTTCGAGCCGGCCCACGCCGCGAGCCCCTTGGCCAGCGCCATGATGAGTGCGAGCAGCGCGCCGAACTCCAACACGACGCCGAGGTCGAACGGGTTCTTGAGCGTCAATGGCTCCTCGACCGGGGCATCGTCGCGCGCCCAATTTCCGAGCACGGCGCCAGTGGCCGCTTGGGCAAGCGCGGCGAGCGCGAGCGGCACCGCGATGAGCTTCGCGAGCTCGAAATTGACGACGCCGACGAAGACCAGGACGCGCAGCATCATGACCGCGCTCGCCAGCATGATCGCCGCGGCGAACAGCTTCTCGCGCGCAGGGTACTGGCGCGCCAGCCGCGCCATCGACAGCGTCACCGCCGTCGACGACACGAGCCCGCCCGCGAGCCCGGAGAGCAGCGTACCGAGCGAGGGGCCGGCAACGCGGATTGCCACGTAGCCGGCGAACGACAAGGCCGCGATGAGAATGGTCAGCAGCCACACCTCGCGCGGGTTGACGGGGAACCAAGACACCAGCTCGCGGTCGGGCAGCAATGGCAGCAGGATCACCGTCATGGCGGCGAGCACCAGTCCGGCGCGCAGCTCCTGCCAGGTGAGCCGGCGCAGCCAACCGTGCAGCGCTTCCTTGAGCGCGAGCAGCAGCGCGGCGGCGACGCCGGCGGCGGCCGCGGCCGTTACGTCGCCCATCACCGCAAATGCTCCGAGCGCGAAGGCGAGCATGGCGGCGACCACCGTGGTGGCGCCGAAGGTCTTCTCGTGCACCATCTCGCGGTAGCGGAAAACGGTGATCACGGCGGTAAACGCTGAAAAGGCTATGGCAAGCGCCAGGAGACCCGCGCCGGTGCCGGCATGCGCCAGCGCGCCCCAAATGCCGCCCAGCAGCCCCGACAGGGCGTGCGTCCTCAGGCCTGCGGCGCGCTCGCCCTCGGGCTCCTCGCGCTGCTTCCATCCACGCTCGATGCCGATGACGAGACCGATGGCGAGCGCCACGGCGAGGCGTTCTATGAGCTCGAAGGTATCCAAGGGCGCCAACCGGTGTAACACTTGGTGTAACAGGCAAGTCTAGCCCGAAGGTCTTTCTTATCGTGAAATCCGTGCCGAATAGTCATGTCGCACCGCAACGTCCGCGTCACACCGCCCGCAATCTGGGCGCCTGGCCTGCCTCCTGGGGCCCATTGGGCCTGATCAGCTTGATAGCAGCCGTGGGTTGAGGTACGAGAAATTCAACGATAGCAAACCCGAGGGAGGGGTAACGTGGCGATCGACTTGTCTGGCGGCAATCCGGCGATGGACTACGCCGAGCACGCACGCACCTACAAACAGTTCCTGACGTTCGCCAAGGTCGCGATTGTTTTCCTGGTGCTGCTCCTTTCCGGCATGGCCTACTTCTTAGTCTAAGGCCGTCGGGGGCAATTTTCCTCGATTCGACCGAAGACGCGTGGCGAGACTGAACTCTCGGAGCGTTCGCGGCTGTCCGGCGGCTGAAGCGTCCCGCACAATCGGAAGTGTCCATGGTCACCATAGCTGTTACGGCGGAGGGGACAGAAGAGCCGCGTGTCGCGGTCTCCCCTGAGACGATCAAGAAGCTCACCGCCCTCGGTGCTCACGTGAAGGTCGAGGCGGGCGCAGGTAAGCGCTCGCGCTTTTCCGATGAGGCGCTGAAAGCGCAGGGCGCCGAGATCGCAGCCACTTCCGCTGACGCTTTGCGCGACGCCGACATTCTTCTCAAAGTGCGCCGACCGAGCGCGGACGAGGTCAAGGCCTTGAAGCCGGGTGCGCTGGTTATCGCCATGCTCGACCCTTACAGCGACAAGTCAGGGCTCGAGGCGCTGGCCGCCACCAACGCCGCGCTCTTCTCAATGGAGTTCATGCCGCGCATCTCGCGCGCCCAGTCCATGGACGTGCTCTCCAGCCAGGCGAACCTCGCCGGCTACAAGGCCGTCGTCGATGCTGCGGCCATGTTCGAGCGGGCTATGCCGATGATGACGACAGCGGCGGGCACAGTGCCCGCCGCAAAAGCTTTCATCATGGGCGTCGGCGTCGCCGGCCTGCAGGCGATCGCCACCGCGCGCCGGCTCGGCGCGCAGGTGACCGCCACCGACGTGCGCCCGGCCACCAAGGAGCAGGTGGCCTCACTGGGCGCCAAGTTCATCGCGGTCGAGGACGAGGAGTTCAAACAGGCGCAGACGGCTGCCGGCTACGCCAAGCCGATGTCGGCCGAATATCAGGCCAAGCAGGCCGAGCTCGTCGCCAACCACATCAAGAACCAGGACATCGTCGTCACCACGGCGCTGATCCCGGGACGCCCCGCGCCCCGGCTCATCACGCGCGCCATGGTCGAGAGCATGAAGCCCGGATCCGTGATCGTCGACCTGGCGGGCGAGCGCGGCGGCAACTGCGAGCTGACCGAGCCGGGCAAGACGACCGAGGCGAACGGCGTGCGCATTTTTGCGCCGCTCAATCTCGCGGGCGAGGTCCCGGTCAACGCCTCGAGCCTTTATGCCAAGAACCTGCTGGCCTTCCTCGGCATCCTCATCGACAAGGACGCGAAGGCCCTGAAGATCGACTGGGACGATGAGATCGTCAAAGGCACGCTCGTTGCGAAGGACGGCAAGATCGTCCACCCGAGCCTCGCCGCACAGGGAGCGTGAGCATGAACAAGAAGACCGCACCTGCGGCTTGCCTTGGTTCCCTCCCCCCTTGTGGGGGAGGGTCAGGGTGGGGGGTGTCCACCACCTCGAATTCAGTGCACCACCCCCTCCCCAGCCCTCCCCCGTCAAGGGGGAGGGAGAAGAGTGGTTGGGCTGCACTCACGACCGCGTGCCTGGCTCTGTTGGCCGCATTCACATTTGCGACGCCGGCGTTTGCGGCCACCGGTATCGGCGGCGCCATCGACCCCGTCATCTACGAGCTGATGGTGTTCGTGATGGCGATCTTCGTCGGCTACTACGTGGTCTGGAGCGTGACGCCGGCACTGCACACGCCGCTCATGTCGGTGACCAACGCCATTTCCTCGGTGATCGTCGTCGGCGCGCTGCTGGCGGTCGCAGTCGAGCACCAGGGGCTCGATAACCTTCTGGGCTTCGGCAACGCCACGTTCTCGAAGGGCTTCGGGCTGCTCGCGCTCGCCATGGCGGCCGTGAACATCTTCGGCGGCTTCCTCGTCACGCAGCGCATGCTCGCCATGTACAAGAAGAAAGGCGACAAGCGGTGACGATACCAGCCCTTTCTCCCAATCTCGTCGCCGGGCTCTACCTCGTCTCGGGCGTGCTGTTCATCCTCGCTCTGCGCGGCCTGTCGAGCCCGGCCACCTCGCGCCGCGGCAACCAGGCCGGAATGCTCGGCATGGCGATCGCCATGGGCACCACGCTTGCCATCGCGCGTCCGGAGCTTCCCGTCACCTGGTACCTGATCGGCGGCGGCCTCGCGGTCGGTGGCCTCATTGGCGCGGTCACGGCGCGGCGCATCCCCATGACGGCGATGCCCGAGCTCGTCGCCGCCTTCCACTCGCTCGTCGGTCTCGCCGCGGTGTTCGTGGCGGCCTCGGCGCTTTACGCGCCCGACAGTTTCGGCATCGGCGCCATCGGCGACATCCATTTCGCCAGCCTGATCGAGATGTCGCTCGGCCTCGCCATCGGCGCCATTACCTTCACCGGCTCCGTCATCGCCTTCGCCAAGCTGTCGGGGCGCATGTCGGGCAAGCCGATCACTCTGCCGGCGCGGCATGCGATCAACTTAGCCCTGTTCGGGCTTCTCGTGTGGCTGATCTACACGTTCTGCCTGTCGGGCGGCGATCCGCTGTTGTTCTGGGCGATCACGCTGACGGCGATGCTGTTCGGCATCCTCATCATCATTCCCATCGGCGGCGCCGACATGCCCGTCGTCATATCGATGCTCAACTCCTACTCGGGCTGGGCGGCGGCCGGTATCGGCTTCACGCTGTCGAACATCGCGCTGATCATCACCGGTGCCCTCGTCGGCTCCTCGGGTGCGATCCTGTCCTACATCATGTGCAAAGGCATGAATCGCTCGTTCATCTCGGTGATCCTCGGCGGCTTCGGCGGCGAGGTCGCGGGGCCGGCGGGCGGGGCCGAGCAGAAACCGGTCAAGCTCGGCTCGGCCGAGGACGCCGCCTACATGATGAAGAACGCCGGCCGCGTCATCATCGTGCCGGGCTACGGCATGGCTGTGGCGCAGGCCCAGCACGCGCTGCGCGAGATGGCGGATTCTCTCAAGAAAGAGGGCGTCGAGGTCAAGTACGCGATCCACCCCGTGGCAGGACGCATGCCTGGGCATATGAACGTGCTGCTCGCCGAGGCCAACGTGCCCTACGATGAGGTGTTCGAGCTCGAGGACATCAACTCCGAGTTCCCGCAGACCGACGTCGTCTACGTCATCGGCGCCAACGATGTGACCAACCCGGCGGCCGAGGACGACAAATCTTCGCCCATCTACGGCATGCCCGTGCTGCAGGTGTGGAAGGGCGGCACGGTGCTGTTCAACAAGCGCTCGCTCGCCTCGGGCTACGCCGGCATCGACAACCCGCTCTTCTACCGCGACAACACCGTGATGGTGCTGGGCGACGCCAAGAAGATGACGGAAGAGATCGTCAAAGCCCTCGCGCACTAGCGTACTTTCTGATCGCACGGCGTTCCGCACCAGTCACATCATGTCCCCCTCCCCCTGGTGGGGAGGGGTCAGGGGTGGGGGGATTGAACAAGAGCAACACTTGAGATCTCTCTCCTGGCTCGTCACCCCACCCGGTCGCCTCAACTTGGGTTTCGGCGACCACCCTCCCCGTCGAGGGGAGGGTGGTTCACGAGTTTTCGGGGGAGGGGATGGACAGTCGAGGACATGAAGGCGTTTCAATCAGGCGCGCCCGCTTGCGATTGTTAATGTGCGCAGCCCTGGTCTGCGCGTTTACGCTGCCGGGCGCTGCCGACGAAGGTTTCTTTACCGACAACAAGCCGCCGGCCGTGCGCGCCATCTGGCCGTCGGTCTACGCCTTCGTGTGCGAGGGCCGCGGCAGCGTCTACATCGCGAGTGCGTTTCTGGTGGCGAAAGTGCCGAACGCGCGCCGCAAGGCCCGCATTGACTATTTCTTCGTCACCGCCGGGCACGCGATCGCCGACTGCAAGCAGCCGCGGCGCTATCTGGCGGAGAACGTCAACCAGCCCTACTTCGAGCGCGACGGCATCACGGTGGCGCGGCGCCCGCAGCGTCTCAAAGGCGTGACGCCGGTGCACGTCGATGACGCCTACGACATGGCGCTGGTGAAGGTCGAGGCCTCGGCCAAGTTGCGCGTCGGTGCGCCGATCGCGGTGGGCGACGGTTGCGACCGCGCCCTGCACCAGGAGATCTACGCGGTCGGCTTCCCGGGCGTCAGCAAGCGCCGGTCGCTGCACATGCGCCGCGAGGTCAAGCGCTGGAGCAAGGGCGCCTTCGTCGGGCTCGGCAAAGCGGAGTTCGGCGGGGTCAAGTCGATCTACATCGCCTCGAGCGTGGACTCGCTGCCCGGCAACTCCGGCGGCCCGGTGGTGGACGCGACGGGTGCGCTGGTGGGCGTCGTCGCGCAGGGCGCCGCGGGTGCGGACAACAAGTACCGCTACGACGTCGACCCCAAGGACCCGCGCGACTGGCAGACGTTTCTGGTGCCGTGCGGGGCGGTCGAGCGGCTGCTGCAGGAAGCCAAGCTGCCGACCCGATAAGACGGGGCTCTCGTGCTCCGCTTGGTCGACCGGCTCGACAACGGCAGTGTTCTGATCCAATTCGTTCACGGCAACATCGTGTGGTCCATTGGCCTGAGCGCCATCCCGGGCGCCATGCTGGGCGGCTTCCTGGCCAGGCTGCTTGCGATGTGGCTGGGGCCGCTATGGCTCAAATTGTTCGTGTCGCTGTGGATCATGGCCTCGAGCGCCTTCCTCATCGTCGGGCCGTATCTCGGCCTGCTCGGCAAATGACGACTGCATGTGTCCATTCTCCATCGCACCCGACGTGGCGAGACCTCGACAATGGTACGCCCTATTGCACCATAAAAAGCTTTGATATATCCAATATAGGGAATAATAGGGAATATATGACGCGATGTCGGATGTCCTTCTCTCGGTCGAGCAGGTTGCCGAGCAACTGAGCCTGCACCCGAAAACCGTGCTCCGTTACATCCACGACGGACGTCTGCCAGCGACGAGGATTGGGAAGTCCTATCGCATCGTTCGCGCCGAGCTCGCTGCCTTTACGGGATCGGAGAGCGGCACCTCCGAGACAGAGATGGGCGCGCGCGCAACCTGCATCGTCGACATCCCGCACATGTCATTGGAGGGGGCAGAGCGGCTGGCAGCATTCCTGAATTCCACTGCGATTGCCGGCAATGCCGCCGCGTCGCCCATCCATCTCAACACGGTGTTCGACCCGCTGGCCAAGAGCCTGAAAGTCGTTGCGATCGGTCGTCCGTCCGATGCGGGCAAGCTGCTGGAGATGCTGCAACTGCAACTGGATTCCCGCTCGTGAACGACGTGGTCTTTCGCAGCGCCCAAGCGGCAGCGAGCGTTGAGAAACAGTATCGCCAGGTCTTGGAGCTGTGGCCGGTCCCGAAAACCGAGCTGCACGTGCCGACACGCCAGGGCGCGACGTTTGTGGTCGCGTGCGGGCAGGAGGGCGCCCCTCCCGTTGTGCTGCTCCATGGCTCTCAGGCCAACTCCGCAGCCTGGATGCTTGATGCCGCACTGTGGTCGACAAAGTTCAGGCTCTTTGCTGTCGATATGATCGGCGAGCCTGGCTTGAGCGCACCGGTCCGGCCAAACCTCAGCGGGGATGCCCACGCCTTGTGGCTCGACGACGTTTTCCAGGGTCTGGGTCTATCGAGCGCAGGGCTTGTCGGCACGTCCCTGGGCGGATGGCTTGCGCTCGACTACGCGAGCAAGAGACCCACAGCTGTCCGGGCCCTGGCGTTGATCTGCCCTGCTGGCATCGGCCGTCAGAAAAACTTCCTGTTGAAGGCGGCGCCGCTGCTGCTTCTCGGCTCGTGGGGCAAACGCAAGATGCGTGAGCAGGTGTTTGGTCCCGCTCCGAAGGAGCTGCCGGAAACGATACGGCCGCTCGCGGAGCTGATGGAAGCGATCGGTCGGGCGATCAAGCCGAGGGTAGTCAACATTCCACGACTGACGGACGAGCAGCTGGGTCGGCTCGGTATGCCGATCCTCGCCATCATCGGCGGGCGGGACGTCCTGCTCGACTCTGTCGACACGCGCGCACGGCTGCAACGGACCGCACCGCACGCAGAAATCTGCTTCTTGGAAGACGGATACCATTTCCTGCCGGATCAGGCGCCACGCGTCATGGATTTCCTGGAGCGCAACCTACGATCAACGTGATGGGGCCCCGCTCCCTGGTCGTCTTATCGCAAACTCTCAGGCAGCCATGCCGCGAGGCCAATCCGGGTATGCCAATTCGGCCGCGATCATCTGCCCGACAGCTGATCCGCTATTGCGGCACAGGCAGACTGGCGGGTGCCCACCGTCGGACTGGTTCAGCGCTTGATCAAAGCATTCATTGCCGCGCGCACATCCGCCTGTCGTTTTGGCGTAACAGCTTCCTCCAGTTGTGCGTGCGTCTTCCTCCAGATGGGCACGGCACGCGCGAGCAGCGCACGGCCCGCGTCCGTGAGCACCAACCGCCGCGTGCGCCGGTCGCGGGTGTCGGGTTCCACGCGCACCAGCTTGCGCCGCTCCAGCGGCTTGAGCTTGGCGGTGAGGCTCGTGCGGTCCATGCCGATAACGTCGGCGACGTCGCCCACGGTGGGCGGCTCGGGCCGGTTGAGCGACATCATCAGCGAGAACTGGCCGTGCGTAAGCTCGAGCGCTCGAAAAGCCTCGTCGAAGCGGCGCGCGAGCGCACGCGCGCCACGCTGCACGTGCAGGCACAGGCACGTATCGCGCACGTCAAGTGTCGTCTGGTAGGACGGCTCGCTCTTGCTCATGGCTTCAGCGCATATATGTTGACATCAACATTATCGTCAAGCATGTTCGTCTCCGGCTAAGGGGATGACTATGACCACGGCGCACACCTGCAGCGCGAATTAGGCCGCAAATTTCTGAGCTAGTCTGCCGTTGGATGTTTCCGGTGCAACTGGCCAATAGAGGAGTCCATGGTCCGCGTCGTGTTCACGCCCAACCTGCAGCGCCACATCGCCTGCCCGCCGGCGCACGTCGAGGCGCGCACCGTGCGCGAGGCGCTCGACGCCGCCTTCGCCGGCAACGATCGCGCGCGCGCCTACGTGCTCGACGACCAAGCGGCCTTGCGCAAGCACATGGTCGTTTTCGTCAACGGCACACGCATCCAGGACCGCGTGCGCCTCTCTGACGTCGTGCCCGACGGCGGCGAGATCTACGTCCTGCAATCATTGTCCGGGGGATAAGAATGAGCGACCGCATTCTGGTGGCGACGCGAAAAGGGCTGTTCACGCTTCAGCGCAACGGCGGATCCTGGAAGATCGCCGGCGCCGACTTCCTCGCCGATCACGTGTCGATGGTGCTCGCCGATCCGCGCGACGACAGCCTCTATGCCGGCCTCGACCACGGCCACTTCGGCGTGAAAATGCACAAGAGGAACGGCGGCGGAGCGTGGGAGGAGATCGCCACTCCCACCTATCCGGAAAAGCCCGAGGACGTGGTCGACAACGACATGTGGGGCCGGCCGATCCCGTGGACGACGTCGAAGATCTGGGCGCTGGAGGCGGGCGGCCCGGAGGAAACGGGCGTGCTGTGGTGCGGCACGCTTCCCGGAGGGCTCTTCAAGTCGACCGACGGCGGCGCGAGCTGGGAGCTTCAGCGCACGCTGTGGGACAGTGAGCGGCGCAAGAAGTGGATGGGCGGCGGCGCCGACCTCCCCGGCATCCATTCCATTTGCGTCGACCCGCGCGATTCGAAGCGCGTGCAGGTTGCGGTCTCCTGCGGCGGCGTGGTGACGACGACGGATAGCGGCACCACGTGGGACTCGGCCATCACCGGCATGCGCGCGGAGTTCATGCCGCCCGAGCAGCAGTTCGATCCCGACATCCAGGACGCCCACCGCATGGTGCAGTGCCGGGGAAATCCGGATCGGCTGTGGGTGCAGCACCACAACGGCATTTTCCGCTCCGACGACGGGGGCAAGGTATGGCATGAGATCACAGAAGCGGGGCCGTCGACGTTCGGGTTCGGCGTCGTCGTGCACCCCGACGAGCCCGACACGGCTTGGTTCGTGCCGGCCATCAAGGACGAGAAGCGCATTCCCGTCGGCGGCAAGGTCGTCGTTACGCGCACGCGCGACGGCGGTAAAACCTTCGAGACGCTGTCGAAGGGCCTGCCGCAGGAGCATGCCTACGACCTCGTGTTCCGCCATGCGCTCGACATCGACGCAAGCGGCAATCGCCTCGCCTTCGGCTCGACCACGGGCAGTCTATGGGTGTCGGAGGATCAGGGCGACAGCTGGCAGACCGTGTCGAGCAACCTGCCGCCCGTCTACTGCGTGCGATTCGGCTAGCGCCACGCGACGTTCACTTCTCCCCACAGGGATGGGGAGCGGTTAAGGAACAAGATGCGGATAGCGGCTATCTTGGTGCGCATTGCCCGGTAGGAGGCCATCCATGCGCATCGGCGTTCCCAAGGAAAACAAGGTCCACGAGTACCGCGTCGGGCTCATTCCGGCGAGCGTGCGCGAGGCGGTCGCGCACGGGCATGAAGTACTCGTCGAGACGCAAGCGGCCGAGCGCATGGGCGTGTCGGACGACGACTATCGCCGCGCCGGCGCCAAGATCGCGGACACGGCCGAGGAGGTGTTCGCGAATTCCGAGCTCATCGTGAAGGTGAAGGAACCGCAGCCGAAGGAATGCGCCCTACTGCACGACGGCCAGACGCTTTTCACCTACCTCCACCTCGCGCCCGATCCGAAGCAGGCGAAGGCGCTCATGCAGTCCGGCGTCACGGCCATCGCCTATGAGACGGTGACGAGCGCGCGCGGCGGCCTGCCGCTGCTGTCACCCATGAGCGAGGTGGCCGGCCGCATGGCCATCCAGGCCGGCGCGCACTGCCTGGAGATGGAGCAAGGCGGGCGCGGCATGCTGCTGGGCGGCTCGGCCGGCGTGGCGCCGGCCAACGTGGTTGTCATCGGGGGCGGCGTCGCCGGCGTCAACGCGGTGCGCATGGGCATCGGGCTCGAGGCCGCCGTCACCTGCATCGACATCAATATCGAGCGCCTCTACGAGCTCGATCACCGCTTCGGCAACTCCATCAATACGATCTTCTCCACGCGTCAGGCGATCGAGGACTACGTGCTGCAGGCCGACCTCGTCATCGGCGCCGTGCTGCTGCCGGGCGCGGCCGCGCCCAAGCTGATCAGTAAGAAGCTCGTCGAGAGCATGAAGCGCGGCTCCGTCATCGTCGACATCTCCATCGACCAGGGCGGCTTCGCCGAGACGTCGAAGCCCACCACGTATGCGCAGCCGAGCTACGTCGCGCATGGCGTCGTGCACTACTGCGTGACCAATATGCCCGGCGCGGTGGCGCGCACCTCGACCTTTGCGCTGAACAACGCCACGCTGCCCTTCGTGCTGGCGCTCGCCGACAAGGGCACGGTGGCCGCGCTGCGAGCCGACCCGCATCTGCTCGCGGGCCTGAACGTGCACGGGGGGAAGATCACGTACGCGGCCGTTGCCGGGGCGCTGGGCGAGAAGCACGTCGACGCGGCGCGCGCCATCGGAGCCTGAGCGCCCAAAAAAATGCCGGACACCCGTCGGATGCCCGGCACGCTAAGAGTTGAGGGACAGTCTTTAAACGACTAGCGGATGAATGTTCCCTCTCACAATATCAGGGTCCAGCTTGGCTGGTTGACGAAGGCGTAGCATGCAATTTTAGGTTGCTGCAAAGCAAAATCTCAGTCTGCGTTTGGTCTCTGTTCAAACCAATTTGTGCGCCCCAATTGTTTCGGGCGCTATGACGCAACGCAAACCTTATGCTCTTAACGGCAGTTTGTTGCTACAACGCCACACCTAAGCACCTGCCGCCGGGAAACATGACGTTTCCACGACAGTTTTACGACCCCCCTCTGATAAGCCGGAGGCCTGCCCGGTTGAGGGAGGGGCCGCGTAATGGCCGTCGATGTCGGTCGCGTTAAAAGCGCTGGCGCGGATGGACTTGCGCCCGAGAGCGCCTTGTCGGCGGACGGGCGAGCCGATGCTCCAGCGCTCTCCGTCGCACGGCCCGCGACCTACCTGTTTTGGGCCGCCATCCTCGGAATAGCCGTCGGTTTCAATGAGGTTGCGCTCGAGCACCTACGCGCCGGTCGGGCGAGCCTTATCGGCAGCGAGAACGGCCCGCTCGAGGACGCTCAACTGTTGATCATGCTGCCGGCTTTGGCGCTCTTCGGGTTTGCGTGGTGGAAGGGCCTGGGGCCGGTTCGCGTCGCCGGCGCCTTGCTGGCCCTGATGGGAACGATCGCGATCGTCCGTGAAATCGACTTCAGGAGCCTGACGGGATCTTCCGCATGGTTCGACTGGCTCGTGGCGCACGAGCTTCAGGACGGCCTTCTTGCCCTGTTCGGCGCCGTGACGGCTGTGTATTTCTTCATGCACCGGCAATATTTTTGGGGGTTGGTACGGCTCGGTCTGAGGTGGCAAGCTTGGCCTTGCGTGCTATCGGTGGCGCTGCTTGGCACAGCGGAACTCTATCTCGATGGCATCGAAGGTCCCACCGGGCATTTCTGGGAAGAACTGGTCGAGACGAATGGCTACTTCCTGTTTGCCATCGCGGCCTGGATGCATGTCGGTCTTATCGGCGACCCTTATCTCGACCAGCAGATTTAGAGCCGCATCGCCCCATACCCACATGAGCGCTCGATGCCGTTCGTGCTGAAGCTCGCGCTCGTTGTGGCGGCGCTCTACGGCTTCGTTGCCGTCGCCGCCTTCATCACGCAGCGCCGCCTCATGTACTTTCCCGACGCGACGCGCGTGCCGCCGTCGAGCTTTGCGCTCGCGGGCGTGGAGGAGCGCGTGCTGCAAACGCCCGACGGCGAGCAGATCGTCGCGTGGTACGGTCCGGCCGCGCCGGGACGGCCGACGCTGCTGTATTTCCACGGAAACGCCGGCAACCTCGCCAACCGCTCCGAGCGCGTGCGCAAATATCTCGTGCGCGGCATCGGCGTTTTCATCATGAGCTATCGCGGCTACAGCGGCTCCAGCGGGCGCCCCAGCGAGCGCGCCAACGTCGCCGACGCCAAGCTGGCCTACGACGCGTTGGTAGCGGAGGGCGTCGCGCCCCAGGACATCCTGCTTTACGGCGAGTCACTCGGCTCGGGCGTCGCCGTGCAGGTCGCCGCCGAAAAGCCCGTCGGCGGGATCATTCTCGACGCCCCCTATACGTCCATCGTCGACGTGGCGGCCGGGGCCTACCCGTTCTTTCCCGTGCGGCCGTTTCTGTTCGACCGCTATGAGACGATGAAGCATCTTCCGTCCGTGAAAGCGCCCCTGCTCGTCATTCACGGTGAGGACGATGCGGTCATTCCCGTGGCCATGGGCCGTGCGGTCTATGCCGCGGCCAACGCGCCCAAGGAGCTCGCGACCTTTCCCGGGGCGGGCCACTCCGATCACCACCTACACGGATCGACCGAGGAGGTGTTTCGCTGGATCGACGGCGTGATGGGCGAGCGGCCCGGCCTGTCGGCGTCCGAAAAGCAAATGCGCCCCTAAAGCCGGCGGCTAGGGACGCAATGCATCTTGCAGGTCTCGACTATGGGCGCGTCAGCGTCCGCCGCGGGCCGGCGTCCGGGTCGCCGCCGGCTTGCCGGGAAGGAGCCCTTCGCGCTGAAGCTTTTTGCGGGCGAGCTTGCGCGCGCGGCGCACGGCCTCAGCCCTTTCCCGAGCTTTGCGCTCGGACGGCTTCTCGAAATAGTTGCGGAGCTTCATCTCCCGGAAAATGCCCTCGCGCTGCATCTTCTTCTTGAGCGCCTTGAGGGCCTGATCGACATTGTTGTCGCGAACGAGAACCTGCAAGCGATGTTTCCTCTGATGGATCCAAGCGAACCGATAATCGCGACAAACGCGCCTCGGCAGGGCGCCCGCCAGTCTTGCGTTTGTCGTCGAAAGTGGAGGCTCTCTAGCAAACGGCGGCGGAATTGTCCATTGCCGCCATAGGGGTTGGCTTCGGCGGCGGGCGGGCCTCGTTGCGGGGCGCCTACAAGTCTCAAGGGCCGTCGGACCGGGGTTTGATCCGGGTGATGTGCCCCATCTTGCGGCCCGGCCGGGCGTGTCCCTTGCCGTAAAGGTGCAGGCCGGCGCCGGGCTCGGCGGCCAGCTTGGGCCAGGCCTCGACATCCGAGCCGATCAAATTGTGCATCACGGCATCCGAATGGCGTTCGGTGGCCCCCAGCGGCCAGCCGGCGACGGCGCGCATATGGTTCTCGAACTGGCTTACCGCGCAGGCGTCGATGGTCCAGTGCCCGCTGTTGTGCACGCGCGGGGCAAACTCGTTGACGACGAGCGGCGCGGCTGCATTGCCGGTGTAGAACATCTCCACCGCCAGCACGCCCACGTAATCGAGAGCGGTGGCAATCGCCGACGCAATCTCGCAGGCGCGCGCCTGGTGCGCGGCGGGCAGCTCGCACGGCACCGTGGAGGTGCGCAGGATGCCGCCCTCGTGGTGGTTGCGCGGGATGTCGTACACGCACACCGTGCCGTCGAGGCCGCGCACGAGCACGACCGAGACCTCGCAACCAAACTCGACCACGGCCTCGAGCGTCGAAGGCGCGCCGCCGACCTCGGATAGTTTTGCAGGCAACTCGTCCGCGCTCGTAACGCGCGCCTGCCCCTTGCCGTCATAGCCCAAGCGCCGCGTCTTCAAGATTGCCGGCAGCGTGACGGCGCGCAAGGCCGCTTCGAAATCCTCTGCGCCCTCGACGCCGGCAAACGGCGCCACCGGCAGCCCGAGGCCCGACACGAAACGTTTTTCCTCGAGCCGATCCTGCGAGACCTGCAGCGCCTTCAAGCCTGGCCGCACCGGCACGATGCGCTCGACCGCAGCGGCGGCTTCGACCGGCACGTTCTCGAACTCGTAGGTGACCACGTCGACGGCGCCTGCGAAGCGCTTCAGCGCCTCGGCGTCGTCAAAGCTTGCGAGCGTCGTCGCCGCGGCCACGTCGAAGGCGGGGCCGGATGCGTCGTTATAGACGTGGCACTTGAGGCCGAGCCGCGCCGCCGCGAGCGCCAGCATGCGCCCGAGCTGGCCGCCGCCCAGGATGCCGATGGTCGACCCCGGCGGGAGCGGCTGCATGCCTCTAAGCGTCCTTGGGTGTTTCGGCGACGGCGGCCGTGCGCTTGGCGCGATGCGCCTCGATGCGGCTCTGCAGTGCCGCATCGGCCAGGGCCAGAATTTGCGCTGCCAGCAGCCCGGCGTTGGTGGCGCCCATCTCGCCGATCGCCAGTGTGGCGACGGGCACGCCGGCCGGCATCTGCGCAATCGAATAGAGGCTGTCCTGGCCGCCCAGAACCGTCGTGGCGATCGGCACGCCCAGCACCGGCAGCGGCGTCAGCGCGGCGGTCATGCCGGGCAGGTGGGCTGCCCCACCGGCGCCGGCGATAATCACCTTGAGCCCGCGCTCTCTAGCCGACTTCGCATACTCGTAGAGGCGGTCGGGGGTGCGGTGGGCGGAGACGATCCGGGTCTCGTAGGGGACCTGCAGCTCGTCCAGGATCTCGGCCGCTCGTTTGAGCGTGGGCCAGTCGGACTGGCTGCCCATGATGATGCCGACGACGGCGTTCCCGGTGCTCATTTTCAGTGCTGCGTCCGTCAAAAAGAAAGCGGGGGATTACAGGACAGGGGCGTTGATGACAAGTGGCTTGTCATCGGCCTTTCGGCGTCAGGACGCCCGTTAAGGGGGTGCTAAGCGATGATGTCGGGGAGGAGTTGGTCCTCGATCGCGGTGATGCGATCCTTCAAGGCAAGCTTGCGCTTCTTCAGGCGCTTGACGAGCAGCTGGTCCGCGGTTGCATTGCCCTCGAGCAAGATAATCTGTTCGTCGAGCTCGCGGTGCTCCGCCCTGAGCTTGACGAGTTCGTCACGGAACTCTCGTTCGTCGACACGCTTCATTCGCCGGCCCGGTCCAACGCCCCGTTGTTATACACCGCGCGGGCGCGCGAACTATCGTCCTGTTTTGGGCAAATTGGCAAGCGACAGGGGCTCACTGGGGCGCTTTATCCCAGGAAGACCGGCAGCTTGCGCTGTCGTAACGCGGCGCGCTAAGGCCTTTTACATCAAATTGCGCACGTCGGGTGGCGCTTACAAGGGGTATGCGAGCGTGGACAACCGGCTCGCGATCTGGCACCTTAATTGGGTCTCTTCAACAATTTCATGGAGGACCATGATGGCGCTTGCGGCTCATATCGCAGAGCTAGCGGAGAAGCATCGGCTTCTGGAGCGTAAAATTGAAGATGAGGTCGCCCGCCCTGGGTCGGACGACGTCGAAATACACCGATTAAAACTCGAAAAACTCAAGCTCAAGGATCAGATCGCTCGCTTGAGCGGTGATGACGAGACGCGCCACTAGGCGCTAAAGTGAGGCGAGCGGCCTCGCTCGCCTCCGAAATCTTCCCACACATTTGGACCTGCGCTTATCGGCGGGACAACAGCGCTCATATATCTCGGCGCCGGAACTTTTCGCGCGTCGTCGATGCATCAAGCGGCGGGGCTCACGCCCCCTTCGCCATCTCGCGCAGCTTGAATTTCTGGATCTTTCCCGTGGAGGTGCGCGGCACGTCCACGAACACGAAATGACGCGGGACCTTGTAGCGGGCGAGCCCCTGCCGGCACCACTCGATCAGCTCCTCGGCGGTCGCGGTCGTGCCGGGGCGCAGCTCCACAAACGCGCACGGGGTCTCGCCCCACTTCTCGTCGGGCTTGGCGACGACGGCGCAGCAGGCCACGGCCGGGTGCTTGTAGAGCACGTCCTCCACCTCGATGGAGGAGATGTTCTCGCCCCCTGAGATGATCACATCCTTGGAGCGGTCCTTGAGCTGGATGTAGCCGTCGGGATAGAGCACGCCGAGATCGCCGGAGTGGAACCAGCCGCCGGCGAAGGCCTCGTCGGAGGCGGTCGGGTTTTTCAGGTAGCCCTTCATCACGATATTCCCGCGGAACATGACCTCGCCCAGCGTCTCGCCGTCGGCAGGCCACCTGCTCCATGGTGATCGGGTCCAGCACCGTCAGGTCTTCCAAAGACACGTAGCGCACGCCCTGGCGCGTGCGCTTGAAGGCGCGGCCCGCATCGTCGAGGTCGTTCCACTCGGGGTGCCATTCGTTGACCACCGCCGGTCCGTAGGTCTCGGTCAGCCCATACAGGTGGGTAAGCCGGAAGCCCGCCGCGGTCATGGCGTCGAGCACGGCTTGCGGCGGCGGCGCGGCGGCGTGGTTGACCGCGACGGTGTGGGAAATCTCGCGCTTTTCCTCGGCCGACGCGTTGAGCAGCGTCGTCATGACGATGGGCGCGCCCGAAAGGTGCGTGACCTTGTGGTCGGCAATCGCGTCGTACATCGCCTTGGCGCGCACCCACCGCAGGCACACGTGCGTGCCCGCGACCACCGACAGCGACCAGGGAAAGCACCAGCCGTTGCAGTGGAACATGGGCAGCGTCCACAGGTAGACGGGATGCAGCCCCATGCCGGTCTCGAGCGTATTGGCGTAGCACATGAGGGCCGCGCCGCGGTGATGGTAGACGACGCCCTTGGGATTGCCCGTGGTGCCCGAGGTGTAGTTGAGCGCAATCGCGTCCCATTCGTCGTCGGGCATGCGCCATGCAAAATCGGGATCGCCGTCGGCGATGAACGCTTCGTACTCCAGCTCGGAGAGCCGCTCGCCGTCCTGCGGAAACTGAGGATCGTCGTAGTCGATGATGAGCGGCTTCACCTTGGCGAGCGCCAGGGCCTCCTTCATCGTCGCGGCGAACTCGCGGTCGGTGATCAGCAGCTTGGTGTTGGCATGGTCGAGCTGGAAGGCGATGATCGCCGCGTCGAGGCGCGTGTTGATCGAGTGCAGCACCGCGCCCGTCATCGGCACGCCGTAGTGCGCCTCGAGCATCGACGGCGTGTTCGACAGCAGCACCGACACCGTATCGCGGGGGCCGATGTTGCGCTGGACGAGCGCGGAGGCGAGGCGGCGGGAGCGCGCATAGAGCTGCGCGTAGCTCGCGCGCGCCTTGCCGTGAATGACGGCGGTATGGTCGGGATAGACGGCGGCGGCACGCGCCAGGAACTGCAAAGGCGTCAGCGGCTGATAATTGGCGGGGTTCTTGTCGAGGTGCTCTTGATAGGGATTTGAGGACATTGGCCGGCCGGCGCTCTCATGCAACAGGGTTGAGCGGGATAATTGGGACGTGCCAGAAACGCTAGCGAAAGCCGCGAAGTTCAGCAACGCCCAACTCCGGCTGACACGCGAGACTTCCGCTTGGGTGCCCGGCAAATGCGCAAAGCCAGTGGCGACGGCCGGCGCCCGACCCCGCGCGTTTCCGCCGGCAATGTGCGGAAAAACTCAGTTGCCTGTCTTTCGTGCAAGGCGAATTAGGGATAACGTCGGCCTATCGCGTGGCGTTGCTGGGAGACGGCCATGAGCGAGCTCAAGCAGCAGACGATCGCCCTTTGGATCCTGCTGATGCTTCTATTGATGGTGCCCTGGATTCTCGAGTAGCGCCGCCGCGCCGAGCGTGGCGGGGGCTTGCGTGCACGCTTGCCCGATCGCTCAAAGTCTAGGCGTGGCCGCTCACTCCTGGTGCGGCTCGTCGTCCGCTTTCTCTTCGCTGGGAGCCTCTTCGCTCGGCGCCTCGTCGGAGGTCTCGTCGTCCGCAGGTGCGGGCTCGTCGCCGGCCTCTTCCTCTTCCGGCTCCTCGGCGACCTTCATCTCCTTGAGCTTGGCGAAGACGCGGGCCTGCTCCTCCTCGGGCGTCTCCTCATGCTGCTCGGCGACCTTGGGCTGCATGATCTCGACCTTGCGCGGCTCGTCGGACAAGTCCTCGTGCGCCGTGGTGGCCTCGGTCGGCAGCAGCGTGCCGGCCTTCTCCATGTCCTTCATCTGCTCCTTGCGCTCGCGCTCGAGACGGCGCGCGCCCTTCTTGACCTCACTGTCGAGGTCGGTCTGCGAGCACAGACCCAGCGTCACGGGATCCTGCGGCGTCAGGTTCGGCGCGTTCCAGTGGGTGCGGTCGCGGATCTGCGTGATCGTCGGCTTGGTCGTGCCGACGAGGCGCATGATCTGGCTGTCCTTGAGCTCGGGATGATTGCGCAAAAGCCAGAGCACGGCGTTGGGGCGGTCATGCCGGCGCGACACGGGCGTGTAGCGCGGTCCCTTCTTGGCCGGCGTCTCGGGTACGATGACCTTCGGCTCGGCGAGGTGCAGTGCGTGATTGGGATCACGCTCGGCCGTCTCGATCTCCCCGCGCGTCAGCTGCGCCGACGTCACCGGATCAAGGCCCTTGATGCCTTGCGCCACGTCGCCGTCGGCGATGCCCTTCACCTCGAGCACGTGCAGCCCGCAGAAGGCCGCGATCTGGTCGAAGGTCAGCGAGGTGTTCGCGACCAGCCAAACGGCCGTCGCCTTGGGCATCAGGGGTCTGCGGTCGCTCATGACGGCTTCTTCCTCCGGCGTCCTGCGGTCCGCAGGGCCAAGCGTTTTTGGGGCAACTGGGGAATGGCGCCTTATAGCTCGCCCGCCCCGGCCCGCGCAACCGTGGATCGGGGCTTCTGATGGGGTGTCGGTGCACCGTTTGGGGCCGGTCAGCCCCCATGTTGCTCCGCCTGACGGGCGCGGATAGTGTCGCCCGCGCGCGATACGAAGCCGGTAACCAAGGGAGCGGAATACATGGCCACCGCGGCAAAGGGCGTTTACTTCGAGGATCTTAAGGTCGGGGACGAGGCGAGCCTGTCGAACACCGTGACGGAGGCCACCATCAACGCCTTTGCCGAGGTCTCCGGCGACAAGAACCCCGTGCACGTCGACGCCGCCTATGCCGCCACCACCATGTTCAAGGAGCGCATCGCGCACGGCATGCTGGCGGCCGCCTATATCTCAGCCGTATTCGGCATGAAGCTGCCCGGGCCTGGCGCCATATACATCTCGCAGACGCTGAACTTCAAAGCACCGGTCAGAATTGGCAACATCGTGGTGACGACCGTGAAGGTCGTCGAGCTGGTGCCCGAGAAGAAGCGTGCGCGTTTCGAGTGCGTGTGCACGGTCAACGACAAGCCGGTCGTGGTGGGCGAGGCCGTGCTCATGGTCCCGGCGCGTCCGGCCTAGGGAGCTATCGGCCGGGTCTGAGAGGGGCGGAAAAGTGAACCCCTGTGAACCCATGTCGTCCATGCCCGCGCACGACGGCGTTGGCGAGAACGGTGCCCACGACCGTCACGATGATTCCGATTACGATCTGAGAGACCCAGCCCTTCATGGCGAGGGACGATGCTAGACATGGGCGGCAGAATTTAGACGCGCGGCGGAGGCGGCAAGACGTCATGCAGGTCGTTCAAGGCTACCGGGACGTGCCGCCTTCGGTGCGCGGCGCAGTTTTGGCCATCGGCAACTTCGACGGCGTGCACCGCGGTCACGCGGCGCTCATCGAGGCCGCCGTCGACGAGGCCCGCAGGCTCGGTGCGCCCGCGGGCGTGTTGCTGTTCGAGCCGCACCCGCGCGAGTTCTTCCACCCCGAGGAGCCGCACTTCCACCTGACGACGCTCAAGGAGAAGCTTCGGATCTTCGAGGGCCTGGGGCTCGACGTTGCCGTCGTGCTGGCATTCGATAAGGCGCTCGCCAGCCTGCCGGCGGAGGACTTTATCGAAAGTGTGCTGGTCGCCGCGCTCGGCGTGCGCCACGTCGTCATCGGGTATGACTTCTTTTTCGGCAAGGGCCGCACCGGCACTCCCGGCACCATGCGCGCCGAGGCGCAGCGGTTCGGCTTCGGCGTGACGGTGGTCGAGCCCGTTGCCGAAGGTGGCGAGGTATTCTCCTCCAGCGCCATTCGCCTGCACTTGGCGCAGGGCGACGTGAAAGGGGCAGCCGGCATGCTCGGCCGCTGGTGGCGCACGGGCGGAACCGTCGTCGGCGGCGCCAAACGCGGCTCAGGCCTCGGCTTTCCCACCGCCAACATACCGCTGCCGCGCGGCACCGGCCTCGGCCACGGCATCTACGCGGTGCGCGTGTTTGACGGTGCAGCGTGTTACCAGGGCGCCGCGTACCTGGGCACGCGCCCCACCTACGACGACGGCATGCCGGTCTTGGAGGTGTTTCTGTTCGATTTCGACGGCGACCTCTACGGCCGCGACATCGCCGTGGCGTTCATCGATTTCATCCGCCCCGACCGCAAGTTCGATTCCAGCGAGGCGCTGATTGCGCAAATGCAGACCGACTGCGCGCGCGCCAAGGAAATCCTCGCGCTCGCGCCGGACACGCCCCTCGATGATTTGTGATACGCAACACACGAACGGAAGATGCCGCCGCGCGTCCCCGCTGGCCGGACGAGGCGTCGCCGCGTCCGGAAGAACGGCGGCGGCACCCTCCTGACGCACTCAACTGCGACATAAGCCTAAGGTTCCCGCTGACTGGCGCCTCCCTGGTGGATTAGCGGAGCCCATGTTGCTAGAACCCCCCGCGAGACAACCGGACACGAGGACATGGCCAAGAGCAACGGCGGCAAGAGTGGCGCCGCCCCCACCAAGACAAGGCCGGCGGCGAGCAGCCCCGAGCCGGTGAAAGCGGCGGCGCCTGCGTCCGGCACCAAGCCGGACGACGGCGCGCGCGACTGGAGCAAGACGCTCTTCCTGCCCAAGACGGACTTTTCCATGAAGGCGGGACTGCCGGTGCTGGAGCCGCAGCTGCTCGAGCGCTGGGGCGAGATGGGGCTTTACGAGCGCCTGCGCGAGGAAGGCCGCGGCAAGCCGAAGTTCCTGCTGCACGACGGGCCGCCCTACGCCAACGGCCACATCCACATCGGGCACGCCCTCAACAAGATCCTCAAAGACCTCGTCGTCAAATCGCAGACGATGCTCGGGCACGATTCCAACTACGTCCCGGGCTGGGACTGCCACGGCCTGCCGATCGAGTGGAAGATCGAGGAGAACTATCGCGCCAAGGGCCAAGACAAGGACACGGTGCCGATCAACGAGTTCCGCAACGAGTGCCGCGAGTTCGCCGAGCACTGGATCGACGTGCAGCGCGAGGAGTTCAAGCGCCTCGGCGTGGTCGGCGACTGGAAGCACCCGTATGTGACCATGAGCTACGGCGCCGAATCCGCGATCGCGAACGAGATCATGAAGTTCGCGATGAACGGCACGCTCTATCGCGGGTCGAAGCCCGTGATGTGGTCGGTGGTGGAGAAGACGGCGCTGGCCGAGGCCGAGGTCGAATATCAGGATTATCAGAGCGATACGATCTGGGTGAAGTTCCCGGTGACGGAATCGCCCGACGCTATTCTGAAAGATGCGAGCGTCGTGATCTGGACAACCACCCCGTGGACCATCCCCGGCAACCGCGCCATCTCGTTCTCCTCGCGCATCGATTACGGCCTGTATGAGGTCACGGCTGCGCCCGAAGGCAACTGGGCCAAGGTCGGCGACAAGCTAATCCTTGCTGACAAGCTGGCTGCCGAAGTGATGAAATCGGCGAAGGTCGAAAACTACAAGAAGCTCGCGACCGTTTCGCCCGAGCAGCTTTCAGGGCTGGTAGTCGCGCACCCGCTGCATGACATTGGCTACGACTTCGACGTGCCCCTGCTCGACGGCGACCACGTCACCGACGACACCGGCACCGGCTTCGTGCACACCGCACCCGGCCACGGCACCGACGACTACCAGATCTGGATGGCGAGTGCGCCCAAGCTGAAAGAGCGCGGCATCGACACCACCATCCCCTTCACCGTCGACGCCGACGGCGTGCTCACCAAGGACGCGCCGGGCTTCGAAGGCAAGCGCGTGCTCAACGAGACCGGCGACAAGGGCGACGCCAACGACGCCGTCATCAAGGCGCTTCGAGGAAGCAAACGCGCTGATCGCGCGCGGCCGCCTCAAGCACCAGTACCCGCACTCCTGGCGCTCCAAGAAGCCGGTGATCTTCCGCAACACGCCGCAGTGGTTCATCGCCATGGACAAGGCGCTCAAAGGCGTCCCCAAAAGCGGCAACCAGAGCCTGCGCCAGCTCGCCCTCAAGGCCATCGACGAGACCGAGTGGGTGCCGGAATCGGGCGAGAACCGCATCCGCGGCATGGTCGAGGGACGCCCCGACTGGGTCGTCTCGCGCCAGCGCGCCTGGGGCGTGCCGATCACCGTGTTCCGCCACACCGAGACCGGCGAGGTGATCCCATCGCCCAAGTTCGCCAAGTCGAAGGAGCTGATCCAGCGCATCGCCGATGCCTTCGCCGACGAGGGCGCCGACGTGTGGTTCGCCGAAGGGTCCAAGAGCGCGCTTCCTCGACGGCCTCGTCGACGATCCGGCCGCCTGGGAGCAGGTGCGCGACATTCTCGATGTGTGGTTCGATTCCGGCTCCACGCACGCCTTCGTGCTGGACGATCCCAAGCACTTCCCAGGCCTCACCGGCGTCAAGCGCCAGCGCGACGGCGGCCGCGATCGCGTCATGTACCTGGAGGGCTCCGACCAGCACCGCGGCTGGTTCCAGTCCTCGCTGCTGGAATCGTGCGGAACGCGCGCGCGCGCGCCCTACGACGTCGTGCTGACGCACGGCTTCATCCTCGACGAGAAGGGCGAGGAGAAGATGTCGAAGTCGAAGGGCAACACGCTGTCGCCGCAGGACGTGATGAAGGCGTCCGGCGCCGACATTCTGCGCCTGTGGGTGGCGTCCGCCGACACCACCGGCGATATCCGCTTCGGCCCGGCCATCGTGCAGGCGTCCGTCGACGCCTACCGCAAGCTCAGGAACACGCTGCGCTGGATGCTGGGCGCGCTCGCGCACCTGGGCCCCAACGATCGCGTCAAGTTCAAGGACATGCGCGACCTGGAGCTGGAACGCCTGATGCTCAACCGGCTGGTCGAGCTCGATGTCGAGGTGCGCAAGGCCTACGCCGAGTACGACTACCGCAAGGTCGTGGCGCTGCTGACGCACTTCATGAACGCGGAGCTGTCGGCGTTCTACTTCGACATCCGCAAGGACGCGCTCTACTGCGAGCCGTATTCGAGCCTGAAGCGGCGGGCGGCCCTCACCGTCATCGACGAGATCTTTACCGCGCTCGTGGCCTGGCTCGCGCCCATCCTGGCGTTCACCGCCGAGGAGGCGTGGCTCGCGCGCGTGCCCGGCCGCGAAGGCTCCGTGCATCTCGAGCCGTTCCCCCAGATCGATCCGGGATGGCGCAACGCGGAGCTGGCAAGTAAGTGGGCGCACGTGCGCGACGTGCGCCGCGTCGTCACCGGCGCGCTGGAGCTGGAACGCGCCGGAAAGCGCATCGGCTCGAGCCTGGAGGCCGCGCCCGACGTCTACGTGGCCGACAAGGACATGCTGCGCGCGCTCGAAGGCGTGGACCTTGCCGAAGTGACGATCACCAGCGGCGCGCCGCGGCCGATCGCCAAGGCCCCGCCCGAGGGTGCCTTTACGCTGCCCGACGTGGCCGGCGTGGGGGTGGTCCCGAAGCGCGCCGAAGGCAAGAAGTGCGCCCGCTCCTGGCGCATCGTCGCCGACATCGGCGCCGATCCCGAGTTCCCCGATCTGTCGGCGCGCGATGCCGCCGCCGTGCGCGAGTTCGATCAGCGCGCCAAGAAGGACGCCGCGCCATGACCGACGCCGCGTCGGCGCGGGGGTGGCTCTGGGGGCCCTATTCGCGGCTGGGTCTGGCCGTGGCGCTCGCCACGCTCGTGCTCGACCAGGCGAACAAGTGGTGGATGCTCGACGTCTATGGCATCGCCGAGCGCGGGCGGGTGGCTGTCACCGCCTTCTTCGACTTGGTCTACGTCAAGAACATCGGGATCAGCTACAGCCTGTTCGACCAGGCGAGCTATGAAGGCCAGCTCATGCTGGCGGGTTTCGGGGCCCTGGCGACGCTCGGCCTCTGGGTCTGGCTGGCGCGCGGTGGCGCCAACCGCCTGATGGGGGTCAGCCTGGGCCTGATCATGGGCGGCGCGATCGGCAACGCCATCGACCGGGTGCGCCTCGGCGGGGTTGCGGACTTCTTCTCCCTGCACGCATTTGGCTACTATTGGTACGTATTCAACGTCGCGGATGTGGCCATTGTTGCCGGGGTCGCGGGGCTGCTGTATGACTCCTTGCTTGCGAGTCGCAAAGACGCCGCAAAGCCGTTGTAGCCCAGTCCATTAGGTGTCGGCGCTGTGCCCATGCTTCATCCGGGCCGACAAGTCGATACGGGGCCGCTGCGGGGAATGCACGGGGGGTAACATGTCGCTGACTGCCCATCGTCCGAGACGCTTTGCAGTTTTGCTTCCGCTGGGCCTGGCGCTCGGCGTGGCCGGCTGCTCCGGGGACGATGTGCAATTCAATGGCGGCGTGTTCGACGCTATTGGACTTTCGGATTCGGCACGGTCGAAGTCGAGCTCCGGCGAGCCCAAGCTTGCCGCCCGCGCGCCGCTCGTCGTGCCCCCCAATCTCGACAACCTGCCGCCGCCGACTGAGGGCCAGCAGCCACCGGCCGCCCAGATCGCCGGCATCGAGGATCCTGACGCGAAGAAGCAGGCCTCCAAGGAGGAGCTCCAGCGCGCGCAGGCGGAGTACTGCAAAGAGAACTACGAGATCCCCAAGCAGCGGGGTGACGATTCAGCCGACAGCGCGGTGGGGCCGCTCGGCCCATGCCGACCCTCGGTGTTGAACTCGATCGCCGGCTGGGGCTCGAGCGACGAGTGACGTAGTCCGCGCTCGCGCAGGCCCGTCAGGCAAGGCCGCATCCGGTTGCAGAAACGTGCGGATTGCGCGCGTAAAGCATAAGCCTCGCTGATATCCCCCATAGGAAAAATCTGGTTGCCCGCCCGCGCGGCAATCCCGTATATCCGCCAACGGGGAAGGAGGCATAACCCTCCTGATCTCCGTCCAAGGAGGAAACAACATGAAGACCTGGAACAAGCCCGCAGTGCGTGAGCAGGAAGTCGGCCTCGAGGTTACGTCTTATCTGCCGGCCGAGATCGACATCATCTAACGGTCGATTTCTGCGAAATCGCAATGCGGCGGCCGAGCCCTCGGCCGCCGCAATGTTTTTGCGGTGCGCTTGGCGCGGATGCTCAGCTGCTCCCCATGTCCTCTAGGCGCATCGCCATGCGCACGAGGTCCGCGAGGTTGCGCGCACCCGTCTTCTCCATGACCCAGGCCCGATAGGTCTCGACCGTGCGCGGGCTGATGCCGAGCTCCTGGGCGATCTCCTTGTTGGAGTAGCCTTTGACGGCAAGGTCCATGACTTGCCGCTGGCGCACGGACAATTCGCCGACGCGCTGCGAGAACTCCTGCAGCGTGTCCTCGTGCGCCTTATTGCGGCGCGCCTTGTCGAGCGCGCTCTCGATGCTCTCGAGCAAGGTCTGGTCGTCGAACGGCTTCTCCAGGAAGTCGTGCGCGCCGGCCTTCACGGCGGCGACCGCCATGGCGATATCGCCATGCCCGGTGATCAGAATGAGGGGAATGCGCGTCTGCTGCTCGGCCAGCACGCGCTGCAGGTCGAGGCCCGACAGGCCCGGCATCTTTACGTCGGAGACGACGCACGCAGGCTTGAGGCCCGCCTCGACGCGGGTCAGAAACTCTTCCGCCGACTCGAAGCTCGCGACGTTGAACTCGTGGTTTTCCAACAGAAGCCCGACCGAGTCGCGCACCGCTTCGTCGTCGTCGATCAGACAGACCTGATCTTCGCTCATGGTTTCACCTCTTGAGCTGTTCGCAGGGTGAAGCGGACGGCGGCGCCGCCGCTGCCGCCGCCGATGGTAAGGCGTCCGCCGTGCGCTTCAACGATGGAGCGCGACAACGCGAGGCCGAGCCCCAGCCCGTCCCGCTTGGTCGACTGTGAGGGCCCGATGGAGGCCACCTTGAAGTCATGGGGGAAGCCGGGGCCGGTGTCGGTGACGCTGATCTCGACAAAGCCGGGCTCGCGCGCCGCCTCAATGCAAATGACGCCCTTTTTGCCGCCGCCCTCGATCGCCTCGATGGCGTTCCACACGAGGTTCAAAAGCACCTGCTCCACCTGCAACATGTCGGCGAGCACCAGCGGCAGCCCCTTGGGAATGCGCGTCTTGATCTCGATCTTGCTGCGCGGGAGGTTGGGCTCGAGCAGCTCCACGGTCTCGCGCACGATCCGCTGCACGTTCTGCGGCGCGATCTCGCTGCGCCCCAGCCGGATGAGATCGCGCAGGCTCTTGATGATGGCGGCGGTGCGCTCGACCTGCGTCACCGCCTTGGCGGCGGCCTCGATCGCCGCCTCGCGGGTGCCGGCGCCGGTCTCCATGTAGCGCTTCACCAGCCGCGTATAGTTGGAGATGGCGGTCAGCGGCTGGTTAATCTCGTGTGCGATTGAGGTCGCGATTTCGCCCATGCTTCCGAGCCGTGAGATGCGGCTTACCGCCTCCTGGTTGAGCCAAAGCTGTCGCTCTGCACGCCGCCGTTCGCTCACCACCACGCCGATCGCCAGACCGGTCAAGGCGAGCACCAGCATCAGCGCCTGCAGCGAGGTCACGCTTGCCGCCTTCTCTTGGGTGAGCAGGAGGCCGACCACAACCCCGAATTGCGCCAGCACCAGCCCCAGCGTGGCCCCTTCGAGCCCCTTGCGCAACCCCATCCAGACGATGGGCACGAAGAGCAGGTAGAACAGACGCAGATGCGCGCCGCCGACCAGGCCGAAGATCAATATCAACGCCAGAAGAACGGCGACCGCCTGCAAAAGCGTTTCGAGCGATAGCCGCGGCAGCTTCCCGGCGGCGGCGTGGATCAGCAAAAACGGCGTCACCACCGCGATGCCGATGAGGTCCCCGATCCAGTAGCGCAGCAGCGCCCATTGGGCGTTGGGCGCGGGCAGGCCGCCGGAGGCGACGCGTATCGCCACGTAGGCGAGCGCCACTAATCCAGTAGCCACGATCGCCGTGCCTATCAGCAGCACCATGTCGCGCATGGAGCCGAGCGCGGGATCGAACCGCGTCTTGCGGTGCATGAGGATCGTGAGCGCCACTGCGTAGCCGGTGCCGCTCAAGCCTGCTGCCGCGACCTTGACCCACAACGGCAGCGGGGAGCCGACGACGAGCAGGTTCGCCAGCAGCGGCGCCACGAACAGCAACGGCAGGTATCGTCGTCCGAACAGCACGATGAACGCCCAGGCGAGACCGGCGCTGGGGTTCCACGGGGTGATGCCGTTGTGGGTGTAGGGAAAGACCAGGCTCGCCCAGTCGAGCACAATGTAGGTGACGAGAAACGACAGGCCGGCGACATAGCGGGGCGGCCGGAAGGTGCCGGCAATGGGAACCGGCGTGGGCGCGCCAGCCGGGCTCATCACGCTGTCGGCAATGCGCCTGTCCATCCGCTTCCCAATACTCCGCGCCTGCCAGGAACTCAGCTGCCCTTGCCACCCTTAGCGTAATTTTCCTCCACGCGGCCCATCCAGCGCTGGAAAGAGTTGCGCAGCACGTCGATATCGAGGCGGATCCCCTCGATCATCTCGGCGGAATGATCGTCGGCCGCGTCCAGCTTGCGGCTGATGGCGGCGTGGCTTTCCACCATCGCCTGCCAGTCCTGGTGCGCCTTCCCGGCGATGATCTCGGAGGCTCCGGGTGCGGCCCTTGCGGCCCGTATCTTCTGCTCGAGCTCGTTGAGCTTGCGTTTGGTGTCCTCGACGATCTCTTTCTGGCTCATTGCGCTCTCCAAGCTCCCGCGGTTGACGCTTTACTCCACCCTAGAGCCTGGCAATTGCCGCATCGTCAAGGGTGCGGCGGTGGCCACGCCGGGCGGTACTGCCTCGGCGGGGATGAAACCGGGCTGCAATTTAGATGGTGCAGGCCGCGGGCAATGGGAAGAAAGCGCATAAAATTGTCACATCGACCACCAGGTGCAGAGCATCGCATCCGCACCGTGCGATTGACTCAAACGTAAGGAATCTCCGCCTAGTTCAGGACGTGTACCTCAGCGTACGTAATGTTCTGCAAGTCACCCATGGAGGATTGTTATGCGTCGTACCCTGTTGCTCGGTGCCGTTCTGGCGCTCGCGAGCCCGCTGATGCTCGGTCAGGCCACGGCTGCCGGCACGGTCGTTCCGCAGATGAAGGCGGCCCAGTCGGCTGCTGCGTCTGGCGCGATCGTCGAGAAGGCCGGCTGGCGCCACCGCGGCTATCACCGCTGCTGGCGCTGGGGGCGCCGTTGCACGCACCGCTGGGGCCTCGGCACGTACCGCTATCGCCGCTGCATGTGGCGCCACCGCTGCGGCTAAGCTTTAGCGTCACCTGCGTTCCGCGCAGGGCGGCTCCGGCGACGGGGCCGCCCTGAGCTTTTCGGGGCTCGATGACGAATCGTGCCGTCAAAATGGCTCCCCAAGGCACCAAGTCACGTTCTCAACGCGACTTTGACAAAATATCGCCCTGGATGCGTGCGCTTCTAGGCGGGCGGGGACTACACCAACTGCTCTTGATTTTACAGCGCCATACGCGCCGGAGGTGTGCCCGTGTTCAGCGTCGACTCCACTGCCAATCCCGATCTCAACAATTCCAAGCTCAGTCCCGGGCGCGGCGGTAGCGTCGTCTCCCCGAGCCCGCGCCCTGCGTTCGAGCCGACGACGTCGACGGCGACCACGGCAGGGACCTCCGTGATCGGCAACGATCTGACGCTTCTGGGCGAGAAGATCACCATCATCTCCCAGAACAAGCTGCAGGTGGACGGCCACGTACGCGGCAACGTCCACGGCAAGCAGGTTCTGATCACCGAGAACGGATCCGTGGTCGGCATGGTGTGCGCCGAGAAGATCGAGGTGCGTGGTGCCGTGCGCGGGTCCATCCGCGCCGTTAGCGTCGCATTGCAATCGACGGCCCAGGTCGAGGGCGACATCATGCACCAGAAGCTCGCCATATCCGAAGGCGCGAAGTTCGACGGTCGCGTGCGCCGCTCCGATGACACCGCTGAGCTGATGCCGGTGCTCGATCCCGAGAAGGTCGCCTCCGCCGAGCACGCCACCGAGCCGGTCATGGGGTAGCGGCGTCCGGGATCACGTCATGAAACTGCAAAGGCGCTAGGCGCCGCCCATGGGCGGCGCCGGCGTCTGATTCACGAAAACGTCGCGTTGGTGACTTTTGCCAACTGGCGCTAGCCGAATGCGACCTGCCCCAAAAGCCCGGCTACGGCGGCGATGACCAGCATACCCACGAAAAACCACGTCAAAGCATTATCGCCGTAAGACTCGATGGCATGGCTCCTTCTGCGTGACATGGCGGCCCTCCTTGGACTCCTTGTCCTCACGCTGATGTCTGCCTGTCTTGGCGGTTCTTCCCCCTCGAGAGACGGGGCGCTCCCAGCCTCTCCACTGCATAGCATCGCTGATTTGGGGGGGGCAGGGGAAGGGCTGATGTGACGGTTCAGCTGTCGCGCGCGAGTTTGCGCTGCAAGCTTGAGAGTCTTGCGCCGCGCCTACAACTTTGGAAACGGTCGCGCCGCGGCCGCGAGGCGGTGCAAAACCCGCCGCGAGCGGCGCCCGGCATGATACCGGCCGCCGCTCTGGCAATGGGTGGCCTTGGCTTCGAGCCGGCGCGCTTGGTCGGCCTCAGCGAGCCGTTTCACCGACAACCGGCAGCTCGATCGAGAAGGCGCGTTTGCCCGTATCCGCGCTCGCCTCCTCCGTCGTGCGGCGGACCTGGAGCAGCTTCACGGTGCAGGCCTCCATGGTCGTGGCGCGGATGGTTGCCTGCCCGGACGCGGCGTGCTCCGACAGCATCAAAGCCGGCGTCGCCGACAGCGATGGCTTGCGCTTCGCCACGACTTTCTTCACCGCGCAGTGCACCCGGATGCGGCTGCCCAGAAGCTCCGAGCCGTCGGCGCCGGTCTGTCCATCGTCGCGCAGAAGTTCGACGATGGCGTGGATCTTGGCCCTGAGCCCGTCGCTGATCTCGATCGTCTCGGTGTCCTCGGTGGCGGACTCCGAGCGGGGCTCCTCTGCGAACAGAGACGCCTTGGTTTCCTCAGATGATGCTTGTCTGGATGGCGTTTGCGCGGCTTGGGCGACCCCTGCACCGGGCCCCGGCAAAGCCAGCTCGTTTGCGCCGGCGGGTCCAATCGACACGACAAGCGCAACAGCGAAATAGAACGCTCTCAATTTCGTACCCCCGCAACTTTCACAGACCACGGCCCCAAACGTGGGCCCCAACACGCAAGACCGGGACGTGAGCTAAGCATGGCGTCACTGTGGCCGCCAATCCGCGCGTCCAGCGTTTTGCACACCTATTGCGAGTTATGCACAGCTGCGTGAGTCAGGCGCGGCGGGTGAGCCCGAGCACGAACAGCAGCACGATGGCGCCGAGCGTGGCGGCGATCAGGTTGCCGAACGTCGAGGCGGGAATGATGCCCAGGCGCGGCAGGATGAGCCCGCCGATGCAGGCGCCGATGATCCCGATCACGAGGTTGCCGACGAAGCCGTAGCCGTAGCCTTCGACGATTCTCCCTGCGAGCCAGCCGGCGATGGCGCCGATCAGGATCCAGCCGAGGAGCGACATGGGTTCGAGTACCATTGGAGCCTCTGAAACGGTTGTGCGGACCTATTCTGTCGTCTCCGGCGTGTTTGAGTAAAGCGCCGCGCGCAGACAGAGCAAAAAGTTCCGTGGGGGATCAGAGCAAATTTTAGCTACCAAGTTCTTGCCGCAGCTTAACGAGGCGCCCATGTGCGAGCTTGCACGCGGTCATTGCGTGCAAGGCCCGAAGATGGAGGTTGCTGATGATCGGGACACGCGCGCTTGCCTGTTGCCTGGCACTCGCCGGCCTTAGCAGTGGCCATGCCGAAGCCCGCATCGTCTGCCGGGAGGGGTATCAGGTCGTCAACGGCCAGGAGATCGCGACGCCCTACTGCGCCGACAACTACGTCGCGGAGGTCGCGCGCCAGCACGGGTTCAAGGTCAGCAACGAGGCGGTCCGCAACAATCCGTCATTGAAGAATAAGGTCTGCCGCTATATCGGCAGCGACATTCGCATCAAGCATGATTGCGACGTCGACCACGGCCCCGATGCCGGCTGGTAGGCGCTGCAGGTGCCCTCGCGCCCCTTGTGCTGCTTGCACGCATAGTGCGATGCTCGGGCGAATTGGGGGATCGGGTCGGGCCCGCTCGGCAGCCTCAAGTCCATTGCGTAGCGCGTGACCCACACTGGCCCCATTTGCAGTGTGGTGTCGTCTCGACGCGCACAAGTTGGCGTGTAGGCCGTTGCACATGTGGGCACTTCTCGCGTTCGTATGGGAGGCCATCCGCGCTCTCAATGTCAGCCTGGGGCTCGCCCGCGCGCTCCTCGGGCTTGGCTTGGGCGTCGCCATCTTCCACTTCTACGCGCCGGCCAGGGACTACCTCGCGTCGAAGGGCGTCGAGGGGCTTCCCGATGTTCCGGGCATGTGGCTCGCACTCGCCTTCGGCGCCCTATTCCTGATCTGGCATCTGCTGCGCTACGCCGTTGCGCTCCAGCGCGGTGCCAAGCCGGTTCTGGCGCTGAGGATCCTCGACCCGAGCGAGCGCTACGAGACCTACGTGGCGCTCGGGAACCGCTTGCTGCGTCTCTATCATGTCGAGCTTCAGAACGCCTCGCGCTCGATCCCCGCGCGCCGCACCAGCGTCTCGCTGGAGTGCTACCGGCTGGCGGGTGACAAGCGCAAGGTGGACATCCGCTCCAAGCTGAAAGTGGCCAACTCGGACGCCGAGGAGGTCGACTTGAAACCGCGCGGCCGCGTCGTGTTCGAGCTGTGCGGCGTGGAGGCGATCGGCGACGAGGCGGCAGCTGCGGCCGAGCCGCGCGACGGCCAGACGTTCTCCATCGTTCCCCTCGGCTGTGGGACCGTGCGGCTGCTCGCCGAGGCGGCCAATGCGCCCGCGCTCGAGGCGAACTACACGCTCTATGTCGATCAGCGCGGCACCATGACGATCAAGCCGCAGACGGCCGCGTGAGGCGCGCGCCTTCGCACCTTTGGATCGCTCTTTTCTGCCGGGGGCGTCGGGCTGCTGGCGGACGATGGTTTGTCCGCGACGTATCCGCCCTTCGTCAGTCGGGCGGCGCCATCACCAGGATGGCGAGCACGAGCGAAGCCAGCATGACGGACGCGAGTGACAGGCCCGTCAGGCAATCGATGATCCAGCGTCGGGTATTGCGCACGCCCGCGGCAAGGCGGGGGCTCTTTAGAATGCGCACATGCCATGCAAGGACCAGCACCCAGGTACGTATCGCCGCTTGAAGCGTCGCCCTGGACCGGGCGCGCACGGCCGACAATCGACGGCGCTTTACAGGGAGAACAATGCCGATCTCGGCCAGCATTGCACGGCCGTTCCTGGCGTCGCGCTCCACCAGCGCAGCCCCCAGCTCGAGCTGGCTAAGCTGAGCGGCCAACTCGGGTCGCAACCGACGCAGTGTGACCGTCGACATGGAAAACGCCAATGCTGGATCACGGGTGAGCGCGTAGTGTGCGCCCCCGCGCGGGCCCCGGCAATGGATTGCTGCAGTGATGCACACCGAAACTTGTCGGCGCGCGCGAGCGGTCGCTGCCTGCGATCCATGGACCGCGCCGTCGCGAGCGATCCGATTACACCGTGCGGGTGCGCTCTTGCGGACGGCTTATTGGCACCGACGCGTGCGATTGGGGCATCGCTTAATAATTTCGATACGGCCCTCGGGCATGCTGTCTGCAAACCAAAGGAGACAGGTCAGCATGTTCGAACCAGAGGAAGCCGTCGCCCGATTCTTTCCCGTCGGCACACGGTACGATCAAAATCAGGCGAAGCGGCTCATCGACTGGCTGGATAGCTGCGGCTACCGGCTCGTCCATAAGGATCAGGCCGCCGCCATCCA
The DNA here is from genome assembly GCA_963776675.1 of uncultured Alphaproteobacteria bacterium. GTDB lineage: Bacteria > Pseudomonadota > Alphaproteobacteria > Rhizobiales > Hyphomicrobiaceae > Hyphomicrobium_A. The sequence goes on from CAVZNR010000021.1 coordinate 44,394, forward strand.
ATCCCTGGAGTTGTCAGCCGAAAGCTTGCGAGCCCTGGTTCCGCCGGCGCCGCGCCGCAAGTCGGCCTGAGACGGAAGCTCTAAGGGCGGGCTCGGTGGGTGATCGCCGACAATTCAGTGACGAGGATTGTACCGACGACGCGCGCCTCAGTGAGACGCGCGATAGCTGTGCAATTTTGTTCGGAAAGTTGGTGGAGCCGAGCGGGATCGAACCGCTGACCTCGTGAATGCCATTCACGCGCTCTCCCAACTGAGCTACGGCCCCGACCGTTGGGATCTTGCAGAAACCGCAAGGGGCGCGATCTGGCGCCCCGAGCAGTGGGCCTGATTAGGGCCTTCGTCGCCAAACTGCAAGGGCGAAGTTGGGCTCGGCCGCCGCCGGGTCGGCGGTGAGCAGCCGATCCCGCGATCGGGCCGCAGGCGAGCGCTTCAGCGCTCCTCCTCGCCCTCGGCGACCGGTCCGATGATGTTGGACACGTCACCGCCCTCCTCCTCCTCTTCCTCGAGGAAGGTCTCGTCGGCGTCGTCGTCCACCGTGTCGTCCGTCTCCACGTCGGCGAGCTCGTCGGCTGCCTCCGCTTCGTCCCCGGCGGCGGCCGGAGCGAACTCCTCCTTCTTGGGCTTGCGCGGCGCCTTCACCTCCGGCACCACCGCCGCGACCGGCGTCGGCGAGGAGGCGATCACATATGCCGATCCGCAGATGGGGCAGGTGATCGGGCTGCGGGCCAGATCGTAAAAGCGGGCGCCGCACTCGCCGTTCTGGCAGGTGCGCTTGGTTCCGCGGTCTTGCTTGGTCGCCATGAGCCAACCTTGAGAATAGAGGGGGGAATTTCTCGCGATCTGCCACATGCCCCAGAGGTTGTCAAAAGCAATCCTGAGGGCGGGGGCCGCTCGCCCCGCCCGGCGGCGTTGACAGGGGCGGCGTGCCTCGGCTCTATGCCGGCCAGCCCCCGTGCCGCTGCGGGTCCGCCGCGCTGGAGCCCGATACCAAGGTGTCCTCCCAAACCGTCCTCGCCCCCCGCCCTTTGAGCGCACGCGCCAGCGGTCCGCTCCAGGGGCACATCCGCGTTCCCGGCGACAAGTCGATATCGCACCGGGCGCTGATGCTGGGCGCACTCGCCTCGGGCACAACGCGTATTTCCGGCCTCCTGGAGGCCGAGGATGTGCTCAACACGGCCAAAGCCCTGCAGGCGCTGGGCGCGCTGATCGACAAGACGGGCGATCAATGGTGCGTGAAGGGTCGCGGCGTCGGCGGATTGCGCGCCCCCGAGGCCCCGCTCGACTTCGGCAACTCCGGCACCGGCACACGGCTCATGCTCGGCGTGATCGCCGGCAACGACGTGTCCGTGCGGCTCGTCGGCGACGCTTCCTTGAGCAAGCGGCCGATGGCGCGCGTCCTTCTCCCCTTGAAGCAGATGGGGCTGGAGGTCGAGGGTGATCGCGACCGGCTGCCGCTCGACGTGCGCGGGTCTTCGACGCTCGTGCCCATCACCTACGCGCTTCCCGTGCCGTCGGCGCAGGTCAAGAGCGCCATCCTGCTCGCAGGCCTTGGGGCCACCGGCGCGACCACCGTGATCGAGAGCGAGCCGACGCGCGATCACACCGAGCGCATGCTCAGGTTCTTCGGGGCGCAGGTGCGCACGGCTCAAAAGGACGGCAAACAGCACATCACGGTGATGGGCGACGCGGAGCTCATCGGTCGCGACGTCACCGTGCCGGGCGATCCGAGCTCGGCTGCGTTTCTCGCTGCCGCCGCCCTCATCGTGCCCGGCTCCGACGTGACCATTGAGGGCGTGCTCGTGAACCCGACGCGCACCGGCCTCTATCAGACGCTCAAGGAGATGGGCGGCGACATCGCGCTTCTTAACGCGCGCGAGCAGGGCGGCGAGCCCATCGCCGACATCCGCGTGCGCGCCTCCAAGCTCAAGGGCGTCACCGTGCCGGCAGAGCGCGCGCCCAGCATGATCGACGAGTACCCGGTCCTCGCCGTTGTCGCCGCCTTCGCCGAGGGCGAGACGCGCATGGAGGGCCTCGCCGAGCTCAAGGTGAAGGAAAGCGACCGGCTCGCCGCAACCGTCGCCGGGCTCATCGCCAATCGCGTTGCGGCGCGGGCCGAAGGCGATACGCTGATCGTCGTTGGCGCCAAGAGCGTGCCGGGCGGCGGCGTGGTCGAAACGCACCTCGACCACCGCCTGGCCATGGCGTTCCTTACGCTCAGCCTGGCGAGCGAGCGCCCGGTGACGGTCGACGACACGACGATGGTGGCGACGAGCTTTCCCGAGTTCTGCGCGCTGATGGAAATCCTGGGGGCAACATTCTCAGCGGGGGGAACATGATTATCGCCATCGACGGCCCCGCCGCCTCCGGCAAGGGCACACTCGCCAGGCGCATCGCGCAAGCTTGGGGGCTGCCCTGCCTCGACACCGGGCTCCTCTACCGGGCGGTGGCGCGCGACGTGGCCATGCGCGGCTTCAAGCTCGGCGACGCCTGGGCCGCATTGGCGCTGGCCCGCAGCCTCGACCCCTCCACGTTGGAGGATGCCGGCCTGCGCATGCCGGGCGCCGGCGAGGCGGCCTCCATCGTCGCCGGCATGCCGGCGGTCCGTGCAGCCCTCCTCGATTACCAGCGCGGCTTCGCCGCCCAAGCCGGCGGCGCCGTCCTCGACGGCCGCGACATCGGCACCGTCGTCTGCCCCACGGCCGACGCCAAGGTCTATGTGACGGCCCGGCCCGAGGTGCGGGCCTGGCGCCGCTTTGCCGAGCGCCAGGAGCAGGGGTTGTTCGTCACCTATGACGGGGTCCTGGCGGATATTCAGCGCCGGGACGCCCGCGATTCGGGCCGCGAAAGCGCTCCCATGCGCCCCGCCCCCGACGCCGACTTGCTCGAAACGTCGGACTTGGATATAGAGGCGGCATTCGAAGCCGCTGTCGGATTGATCAAGAGGAAGATCGGCCGATAGGACGCCCCAAAGGGGCGCTCCAAATTCGCGTTGGCGGGCATAAGCCCATCGCAGCGGTTTTCCGACCCAGCATCACATGAGCCGGCAGGAGACTGTCCGACCACGCTTCCCGTGGCGGAGGTCTCGCACCGTCTTGAGACATAACCGAGGCCGTCGCGCGACGGCCCGCAACACAACGCCTATCAAGGAGCCGCTTTCCGCATGTCGCAGTCCGCAACCTCGATGAACCCCACGCACGAAGATTTCGCCGCCCTGCTCGCCGAGGCCCTGTCCAAGGAGGACGTGTTCGAGGGCTCAGTCGTCAAAGGCAAGGTCGTCGGTATCGAGAAGGATCTCGCCGTCATCGACGTCGGCCTCAAGATGGAGGGCCGCGTTCCCGTCCGCGAGTTCGCGATGCCCGGCAAGCAGGCCGAGCTGAAAGTCGGCGACGAGGTCGAGGTCTACCTGGAGCGCGTCGAGAACGCGCTCGGTGAGGCGGTCCTGTCGCGCGACAAGGCGCGGCGCGAGGAGAGCTGGACCCGGCTGGAGAAACAGTTCGAGAAGGGCGAGAAGGTTTCCGGCGTCATCTTCAACAAGGTCAAGGGCGGCTTCACGGTCGATCTCGACGGCGCCGTCGCCTTCCTTCCCGGCAGCCAGGTCGACATCCGCCCCGTGCGCGACATCGGCCCGCTCATGCACCAGACCCAGCAGTTCCAGATCCTCAAGATGGATCGCCGCCGCGGCAATATCGTCGTCTCGCGCCGCTCCGTGCTGGAAGAGACGCGCGCCGAGCAGCGCGCCGACATCGTGGCCCGCCTCGAGGAGGGCCAGGTGATCGACGGTCTCGTCAAGAACATCACCGACTACGGCGCCTTCATCGATCTGGGCGGCATCGACGGCCTGTTGCACGTCACCGATATGGCCTGGCGCCGCGTCAATCACCCCTCCGAGATCCTCAACGTCGGCGACACGGTGAAGGTGCAGATCATCCGCATCAATCCGGAGACGCAGCGCATCTCGCTGGGCATGAAGCAGCTGCAGGCCGATCCGTGGCAGTCGATCGAAACCAAGTACCCGGTCGGCACGCGCGTGCAGGGCACGGTCACGAACATCGCCGACTACGGCGCCTTCGTCGAGCTGGAGCCGGGCGTCGAAGGCCTGATCCACGTCTCCGAGATGAGCTGGACCAAGAAGAACGTGCACCCCGGCAAGATCGTCTCCACCAGCCAGCAGGTCGAGGTGCAGATCCTCGAGGTCGATCCCAACAAGCGGCGCATCTCGCTGGGTCTCAAGCAGACGCAGGAGAACCCGTGGGAGTCCTTCCTTGCCGCGCATCCGAAAGGCACCGAGGTCGAGGGCCCGATCCGCAACATCACCGAGTTCGGTCTGTTCGTGGGCCTCGATGGCGGCGTGGACGGCATGGTCCACCTCTCCGACCTCGACTGGTCGCGCTCCGGCGACGAGGTGATCAAGGACTACAAGAAGGGCGACAACGTCAAAGCCATCGTGCTCGACGTGGACAGCCAGAAGGAGCGCATCTCGCTCGGCATCAAGCAGCTCTCGGGCGATCCCATCGACGCGCTCGCCAAGTACAAGAAGGGCGACATCGTCACTTGCACCGTCGTCACCGTTCAGGAGAACGGCATCGAGGTCAAAATCGCCGACTCGGAGCTCACCGCCTTCGTCAAGCGCTCCGATCTGTCGCGCGATCGCTCCGAGCAGCGGCCTGAGCGCTTCAACGTGGGCGACAAGGTCGATGCCTTCGTGACCAACGCCGACAAGGCGGCGCGCCGCATCGGCGTCTCCATCAAGGCGCTGGAGATCGCCGAGGAGAAGCAGGCGGTCGCCCAGTACGGCTCCACCGACTCGGGCGCCTCGCTCGGCGACATCTTCAAGGCGGCCATCAAGAAGCGCGAGACCGCCGAAAGCGATACCGAAGAGGCCGAGGCCGAGTCCGAGCCCGAGTCCGAGACCGAGTCCAAGGAAGAAGCCGAGAAGGAGTGACCGGCGCGCGCCATTGCGTGCTAGGCTTGAAATAAGGCGCGGCGGGATCTCCCGCCGCGCTAACGTTTTGAAGAGGCTCACCGCCAACTGACTATTGAACGCCTCTACAAGCTTGCCTACCCTCTGAGAGTGAGAGGCAGTTAAGGCCGGAGAGCTCGCATGACGACTGACACCGACACGCTGCTCGATCGCCGTCGTTTGCGCCGCCGCTTGTCGCTGTGGCGCGCGCTTGCGGTTGCCGCCGTCGTCATCGCCCTGTTCGTCGTTGGCTCGTCGGGCGACCAGCTGTCGGAAGCGCTGGGCGAGCAGCAGATCGCCCGCGTCGCCATCGAGGGCACGATTCTAGAGAACCGCGAGCAGCTCGAGCTCCTCAAGCGCATCGGCGACGCCGAGAACGTCAAAGGCGTGCTCGTATTCGTGAACAGCCCCGGCGGCACCACGACGGGCGGAGAGGCGCTCTTCGTCGCCCTGCGCGATCTCGCCAAGAAGAAGCCCGTGGTGGCCCAGTTCGGCACCATCGCGGCTTCCGCCGGCTACATCGTCGGGCTGGGCTGCGACTACATCGTCGCCCGCGCCAATACCATCACCGGCTCCGTCGGCGTCCTCATCCAATGGCCCGAGGTGAGCCAGATGCTCGACAAGATCGGGGTCAAGTTCAACGAGATCAAAAGCGGCCCGCTCAAGGCCGTGCCGTCGCCGTTCGAGCCGCTCGAGCGAGGAGGGCACGGCGGTCACCAAGACGATGATCGACGAGGGCTTCCGCTGGTTCCTGTCCCTGGTCGAGACGCGCCGTCATATCAAGCCCGACACGATCCCCGGCCTCGTGCAGGGGCGCGTCTTCCTGGGCCAGGAGGCCTTGAGCCTGAAGCTGGTAGATGCAATCGGCGGCGAGGACCAGGCGGTGGCGTGGCTGCGCAAGGAGCACAAGGTCAGCAAGGACGCCAAGGTTGTCGACTGGAAGCCACAGTCTGCCGGCGGTTTTGGCTTCTGGAGCTCGGCGGGGTCGGTTGTGAATGGCCTGTTTGGCCAATCCTACGTTGGCCAAATGCTGGCCCGCGACCCGTCTCTGGCTACACTCGGTCTTGACGGACTGGTCTCGGTTTGGCACCCTTCGGAAAATTAAGAGATTACAGTTATTTGCTCCGGGGCCAGCGATGATAAAGTCCGAGTTGATCCACAAGATCGCAAATTCGAACCCACATCTTTATCACCGCGACGTCGAGCGAATAGTGAAAGTGGTCTTCGACGAGATCGTCGAAGCGCTGTCACGCGGAGACCGCGTTGAGCTGCGTGGCTTCGGCGCCTTCACGGTCAAGCACCGGGCAGCCCGGCAGGGTCGCAACCCGCGCACGGGAAAGTCGGTGTCGGTCGCGGAGAAATTCGTGCCCTTCTTCAAGACGGGCAAGGAGCTGCGCGAGCGTCTGAACCGCGATAAGGAAAACCACTAGTGTGACGATCGAGAAATTCGCCATTACTCTCGGCACGGCTTGCAGCGAATTTCTCGAATTGGATGACACTAGAAGCGCAACCTTGCTCGTGTTGGTTCGATCGCAAGGTTCGTTCAACTGTTGCCGCGAGGTCCTGCGAGCTTCGCGATCGGTACACTAGCCTCGAGGTTTCCTGACGTGCTGCGGCGGATCGTTTGGCTTCTCATCGCCTTACCGGCGGGATTGCTGCTCGTGACGTTGGCTGTCGCCAACCGCCACGATGTGCGTCTTTCGCTCGATCCGTTTCGCCCCGAGGCGCCCGTCCTTTCGCTGGTTCTGCCGTTCTACGCCTACCTCTTTGCGGCCATCCTTGTCGGCATCTTGCTGGGCGGCGTCGCCATGTGGCTGAGCCAGGGCCGATGGCGTAAGTCGGCCCGCGTGCAAGGTCGCGCCGCAGCGCGATGGCATGCCGAGGCCGATCGCCTGACGCGCGAGCGCGATGCGCTCGCCGCCGGCCCCAAACGGCTCGCCGCAACCGGCTCGTGAGCGCCGCGGCGTGCATCGCACCTGCAGCCTCTGACAAGCCATGACAATCGATGTGAAAATTTGCGGACTGAAGACCGAGGCGGCGCTCGAGGCGGCGATCGCGGGCGGGGCCGACTACGTCGGGCTCGTGCTCCACGACGCGAGCCCGCGCAACGTCAATCTCGAGACCGCGCACCGCCTCGCGGAGACGGCGCGTGGCAGGGCCAAGGTCGTGGCGCTTCTCGTCGATCCCGATGACCGTCGTCTGGCCGACGTCGTCGCGGTCGTCGATCCCGACGTCATCCAGCTGCACGGCTCCGAGACGCCTGCGCGCGTCGCCGAGATCGCTGAGCGCTTTGCGCGCCCCGTGCTCAAGGCCGTCAAGGTTGCCAGCGCCGCCGACGCCCAGGCGGCGCTCTCCTATGCCGCCGCCGATCTGATCCTTTTCGATGCCAAGGCGCCCGAAGGCCGCCCGGGCGTGCTCCCCGGCGGCAACGGCGTGGCCTTCGATTGGCAGGTGCTGGAGGGCGTCCGCGGCAAGCTCGCCTACATGCTGGCCGGCGGCCTGACGCCCCAGAACGTGGCCGAGGCCATCCGCCGGACCGGCGCCACGGCCGTCGACGTCTCCTCGGGCGTTGAGAGCCGTCCGGGCGAGAAGGACAGCGAGCTGATCCGCCGCTTCCTTCACGCGGCAAAGACCGCTAATCAAGTCCCCTCTCCCGGCACCGGCGAGACGGGCTGAACAGGAGCCGCAATGGCCGCGACAAGTCAAAAATCGAGCGACGCCAAGCTCAACACGATGCGCAGCGGACCGGACGAGCGCGGGCACTTCGGCATCTTCGGCGGGCGCTTCGTCGCCGAGACGCTGATGCCGCTGATCCTCGAGCTTGAGCGCGCCTATAACGATGCCAAGGCGGATCCCACATTCCAGGCGGAGCTCGACGATCTCAATACGCACTACTCGGGCCGTCCGAGCCCGCTCTATTTCGCCGAGCGGCTGACCGAGCACCTGCGGGAGGTGTCCGCCTCATCCGGCGGCAAGGGCGGCGCCAAAATCTACTTCAAGCGCGACGAGCTCAACCACACCGGCTCGCACAAGATCAACAATTGCCTCGGCCAGATTCTGCTCGCGCGGCGCATGGGCAAGACGCGCATCATCGCCGAGACGGGCGCCGGCCAGCATGGCGTCGCCGTCGCCACCGTGTGCGCGCGCTTCGGGTTGCCGTGCGAGGTGTTCATGGGCGCGACCGATGTCGAGCGCCAGAAGCCCAACGTGTTTCGCATGAAGCTGTTAGGCGCCAAGGTCAATCCGGTGACCAGCGGTGCCGGCACGCTCAAAGATGCCATGAACGAGGCGCTGCGCGATTGGGTCACCAACGTGCACGACACCTACTACATCATCGGCACGGTGGCGGGGCCGCATCCCTACCCCGAGCTCGTGCGCAACTTCCAGTCGGTGATCGGCAAGGAGGTGCGCGAGCAGATGATGGCGGCCGAGGGACGCCTTCCCGACACGCTCGTCGCCTGCATCGGCGGCGGCTCCAACGCCATGGGGCTGTTCCATCCGTTCCTCGATGACGCCAGCGTCAAGATCTTCGGCGTCGAAGCCGGCGGCCACGGGCTCGAGGTGCCGAACGGGCACGCCGCCTCCATGAATGGTGGGCAACCCGGCGTCCTGCACGGCAACCGCACGTATCTCTTGCAGGACGACGACGGCCAGATCCTCGAAGGCCACTCCATCTCGGCCGGACTCGACTATCCCGGCGTCGGGCCCGAGCACGCCTGGCTGAGAGATTCCGGCCGCGTCACGTACGTGTCGGCGACCGACAAGGAAGCGCTGGAGGCGTTCCAGCTGTGCACCAAGCTCGAGGGCATCATCCCGGCGCTCGAGCCCGCGCATGCGCTGGCTTACGTCACCAAGCTCGCGCCGACGCTGCCCAAGGACAATCTGCTCGTGATGAACATGTGTGGGCGCGGCGACAAGGACATCTTCGCCGTCGCCGGCCACCTCGGCATGGAGATGTGACGCGGCGCCCATGACAAAACAGACCCGTATCGATCGCCGCTTCGCCAAGCTCAAGACGGAAGGCCGCAAGGGCCTCGTCACCTTCGTGACGGCGGGCGACCCCGACTTCGAGACCTCGAAAAAGATCTTGCTCGGGCTGCCCGCGGCCGGCGCCGACGTGATCGAGCTCGGCATGCCGTTCTCCGATCCCATGGCCGACGGTCCGGCGATCCAGGCCTCCTCGCTGCGCGCGCTGAAGGCCGGCCACAAGATGAAAAAGACCCTCGATCTGGTTGCCGCGTTCCGTAACACGGATGCGGACACGCCCATCGTGCTCATGGGCTATTACAACCCGATCTACGTCTATCCCAACGCCGCGTTCCTGAAGGATGCCGCCGCCGCCGGTGTCGACGGGCTGATCGTCGTCGACGTGCCGCCCGAGGCGGACGAGGAGCTGTGCCTGCCGGCCGCGGAGCAGGGGCTCAACTTCATTCGGCTGGCCACGCCTACGACCGATGAGCGGCGCCTGCCGACCGTCCTGCGCAATACCTCGGGCTTCCTCTACTACGTATCGATCACCGGCATCACCGGTGCTGCCGCGCCCGATGTTAATGCCGTTCACCGGCACGTGCGGCAAATTAAGGCGGCCACCAGCCTTCCTATTGCCGTCGGCTTCGGCATAAAGAGCGCCGAGCAGGCCAAGGCCTTGGCAGAGGTCGCAGATGCCGTCGTGGTCGGCTCGGCGCTGGTCGGGGCCATTGAGAAGAGCTTGGGGCCGGACGGCCGCTCCACTAGCAAGACGGTGCCGTCTGTCCTAGACTTGGTGCAGTCGTTGGCAGGCGCCCTGCGCGCCGCCTAGGCGGCAATCAGGCCTAAAAATCGGCCCCGCGCGAATTGCTGCGGTGCGGGGATAGCGCCTATATTAAGGGTTCCGTACGGTTCGATATGCTACTCTGATGCCAGCAAGCATCATGGTTCAGATCATGGTCCTATCGTCATGGGCCCGCAGCAGTCGGGCCCCATGTATTTCGGACCGGGGTAGCGCGCCGCGGAAGCCGATTAGGCTGGTGAGAGGCCAAAGAGCGTGAACTGGATTAACAACGTCGTCCGACCCAAGATCCGCAGCTTCCTGACCACGAAGCGCGAGGTGCCGGACAATCTGTGGGTGAAGTGCCCGGAAACCGGGCAGATGGTCTTCTACAAGGATCTCGAGGCCAACCAGTTCGTGGTGCCCGGGTCCAACTTCCACATGCGCATGTCGGCCGATGCGCGCCTCAACAATCTTTTCGACAACGGCGAGTACGAGGCGGTTTCCGTCCCCCCCGTGGCGCAGGACCCCCTGAAGTTCCGCGACGGGCGCCGCTACACGGACCGGTTGCGCGACGCCAAGGCGGCAACGAACTTCGAGGACGCCATCCTCGTGGGCGAGGGCAAGCTCGATGGCCTCGACATCGTGGCCGCCGCCCAGGACTTCCGCTTCATGGCAGGCTCGCTCGGCATGGCCGCCGGCGAGGCCGTCATCACCGGCATGATGCGCGCGGTCGAGAAGAAGACACCCTTCATTCTGTTTGCCGCCTCGGGCGGCGCGCGCATGCAGGAAGGCATCCTGTCGCTCATGCAGATGCCGCGCACGACCATCGCCGTGCAGCGCCTGCGCGAGGAGGGCCTGCCCTACATCGTGGTGCTGACCGATCCGACCACCGGCGGCGTCACCGCTTCCTACGCCATGCTGGGCGACATCCACATCGCCGAGCCCGGCGCGCTCATCTGCTTTGCCGGCCCGCGCGTCATCCAGCAGACCATCCGCGAGCAGCTTCCCGAAGGCTTCCAGCGCGCCGAGTACCTGCTGGCGCACGGCATGATCGACATGGTGGTGCACCGCCACCAGCTGCGCGAGACGCTGAGCCGCATCTGCCAGGTGCTGATGGTACCCGTCGCCGCGCCCAAGAGCGCCGACAAAACCAAGAGCAAACGTCTCAACGGCCAGCCCTACGTCAACGGCCGCGCGGTCGGCGCCCCGGCGATCGAGACCGGCGCGCCGGCGGTGGTGGAGCCGGAGATCCTCGGGCCCGAGGAGCGCTTCGACTCTTCGCGACTTGAGACGCGTGACAAGCCGCGCAAGGACGAGGAACCCGAGTCCGGCCGCACCCAATCGAAGGACGGACAGCATCCTTAGATTTCGGGCGCGTGCCCATAGCCTCAACGGCGCGTTCGATCCTCTGAACACAAAAATCACGGCGGACCCTTTGGGCGGTTCGGCCCGTAGAGGGGGTCCGGCACAGGCCGGCTCATCATGACGCGCGACAGGGCAACGGCCGACATGCCGACGAGCGCGCAGCTCCTCGCCGAGCTGAAGCTCCTGCATCCGCTTTTGATCGACCTGTCCTTGGGGCGCGTCGAGCGGCTGCTCGCCAAGCTCGGCGATCCCCACAAGCGCCTGCCGCCCGTCGTGCACATCGCCGGCACCAACGGCAAGGGCTCGGTCACGGCCTACCTGAAGGCGATGCTGGAGGCCGCTGGCGCGCGCGTGCACGTCTACACCTCACCGCATCTGGTGCGCTTCCACGAGCGCATCGAGCTCGCCGGTGCCGACGGCAAGGCGCGCCCCATCGGCGAGGAGACCTTGATCGACGTCCTGACGCGCACGCAGGCCGTCAATGGCGCCGACGACATCACCCAATTCGAGATCACGACGGCTGGCGCCTTCCTCGCCTTCGCCGAGCATCCCGCCGACGTGCTGCTGTTGGAGGTCGGGCTCGGCGGGCGGCTCGATGCCACCAACGTCGTCGCCAACCCGGCGCTCACCGTCATCACGCCGATCTCGCTCGACCATTCCGAGAAGCTCGGCGCCACGCTCGCCAAGATCGCCTACGAGAAGGCGGGCATCCTGCGCAAAGGCGTACCGGTCGTCATTTCGCAGCAGGACGTGGAAGCCGAGGTGGTGATCCGCAACGAGGCGCGCCGCGTCGGCGCGCCGGTCGTCGCCTGGGGCGAGCACTTCGACGCCTACGAGCAGCGCGGGCGCCTCGTGGTGCAGGCGGCAGACGAGCTTCTGGACCTGCCGCTGCCGGCGCTGGTGGGACCGCATCAGGTGGTCAACGGCGGCACGGCGGTTGCCGCCGCGCTGCAGCTGCGCCCGCGCCTGCCGGGCGTCGCGCTCGACGAATGGGCGATCGAGCAGGGTTTCGGCGCACGCGCGCTGGCCGGCGCGCATGCAGCGGCTCGATACCGGCCCGCTGCCGTCCCTGTTGAAGCCGGGAACCGAGCTGTGGCTCGACGGCGGGCACAACCCGGCCGCCGCGCGCGCCCTGGCGCAGACGCTCGCCGATCTGGAGGAGCGCGCGCCCAAGCCCGTGCACCTGATCGTCGGCATGATGGGCTTGAAGGATTCCGACGGTTTCCTGTCCGCCTTCCGTGGGCTCGCCCGTCACGTGGTCACCGTTCCCATTCCCGGCGCGCACGAGGCGCCGCATGCGCCCGAGGCGCTCGCCGACACGGCGCGCCTGTGCGGGCTCGAGGCCGAGTGGGCGTGCGACGTGGAAACCGCGCTGAAGCGCACCGATCAGTTCGAGCCCGGCCCCAAGCGCATCCTCATCTGCGGATCGCTCTATCTCGCCGGCCACGTGCTGGGCCTGCAGGAAGGCGTCGAGCCGCAAGCCAACTGAGCCGCTAAACGAAACGGCCCCGCCGAAGCGGGGCCGTTTCAATAGATCGATGCTCGGTCAGGCTCAGGCCATGACGGACGAGTTGATCCAGTCCTCGAGCTTCTTCTTCTGCACCAGCGCGCCCGTGTGCGCCGCCGCGACCTCGCCGTTCTTGAACAGCATCAGCGTCGGCATGGCGCGGATATTGTACTTGCCGGTCACGGCGGGGTTCTGGTCGACGTCGAGCTTCACGACCTTCACCTTGCCGGCCATCTCCTGTGCGACCTGCTCGAGCGCGGGAGCCATCGCCTTGCACGGCCCGCACCACTCGGCAAAAAAGTCCACGAGAACCGGTTCCGTGGACTTCAAGACCTCCTGCTCGAAGGTGCTGTCGGACACTGCGTTTGCCATATGAACGGTCTCCTTATCGCGCTTTGAGCGATGGTGTTTTGGCAGCTTGTTCCTGCGGGAAGTTAGGAATGCACCTCGTTAGCGTCAAGGACACTTACGTCCAGATCCCAAAGGCGCGTGGCGTAATCGTCGAGAACCTCGCCCGGGACTTGCATGATTCGCGGGGCCTCGGTCCATAACAGGGCCGCCTTTACTTGGCGACCGGGATAGATCTCCAAAAGCGCCAGCCGATAGGCCGCAAGCTGAAAAAGGTAAGCTTTGGCAACGCCTTCCACCTTCAGCGGGGGTGGCCGGTTGGTCTTGTAGTCGACGATCAGGATCTCATCGCCGTCCTCTACAAGGCGATCGATCTGGCCGATCAGCTTGAGGGCCGGCCGATTCGGCTTGGGGTTGCGCAGCTGCGCCACAATCGGCACCTCGGCGCGGCTTTGCGGCCCGAACAGCGCGGCGAAGGCGGCATCGTTAAGGATAGCCAGCGTCTCCCGCACGATGCCATCTCGCACGCGCGTCGAAAGCGTCGCCCCGCGCAGCCCCACGAAGCCTTTCGCCGCCGCGGGCCATCGGGCCGCGGGCAGCGTCGGCAGATATTGCAGCAGCGCATGCGTGAGCGTGCCGCGCAGGAAGCGGCTCTCGCCCGCCGAGGTGAGCGGCGACGGCATCGCTGGCTCCTCGCGCGCCGCCTCGCCGCGCGGCTGCGCCGGCAGCGGCTCGCCCGTCTCGTCGGGCGCGTAGGCCTCCAGGCGCGACGGCGCCAGCGGAATGGTGAGGCCCGGCTCGCGCGGAGCTGAGCTTTTCGCCCACGCCGGCAAAGCGACGGCGCCGGTCGTGTCGGCGATCACGTGGCGCGTCGGCTCCGGCTCTGTCGATTGATCGGCATGTAAGCGGCGCACGCGCGTGCCGTCGGGGAGCTCGACTTCGCTCAGCATCGCGCTCAGCTGCGTGTCGATGATCTCGTACCAGCAGTCGTTGGGGCGCTGCTTCTTGCCTTCGAAGCCGGCGACGTACAGCCGGTCGCGCGCGCGCGTCATCGCCACGTAGAGCAGGCGGTTGCGCTCGTGCGCGTCGAGCGCATCGCGCTGCTGGCGCGCCTTGGCAATGGCCTCCACGTTGCCCGTGCCCTTGACGCGCCACACGAACGGCTTGGCCTCCACGCCGTCGGGAAGCGCCATATCGGCGAGGTCGAATAGCGCCGTGCTGCCGCCGGTGGCGGTCGTGCACGTGTCGGGCAGGAACACGATCGGCGCCTCCAGCCCCTTGGCGCCGTGCACCGTCATCACGCGCACCTCGTTGCGCCCCTGCTCCATGTCGCGCTTCACCTCGCGCTCGGCCTCGGCGAGATAGGCGAGGAAGCCGGTGAGCGAGGGCGGCGCCTGGTCGTCATAGGCGAGCGCCAGGTTCAGGAACTCGTCCAGCGGGTCGGCGGCCTCGGGGCCGAGACGGGCGAGGAACCGCGCCCGCGCGCCCTCGCGGTCGAGGATGGCGGCAAAGAACTCGAACGGCGGCGCGAAATCGGCGCGCGCGCGCCAGCGCTTCAAGGTCTCGGCGGCAGCCTTCCAGGCGGGCTTGGTGTCGGCGGCATCGATCAGCGCCTTCCACAGGGTGCCCTTGCGCCCGACCGCCAGCGCCATGAGGTCGTCGTCGTCGAGGCCGACGAGCGGGCTCTTCAGGACCTCGGCGAGCGCCAGATCGTTCTCGGGCAGCGTCAGGAACTCGCCCAGCGAAACCAGGTCCTCGACCGCGATCTGCTCGGCGAGCCGCAGCCGGTCGGCGCCGGCCACGGGAATGTCGCGCGCCTTCAAGGCCGCAACCATGGGCCCCGCGAACGGCCGGCGCTTGCGCACCAGGATCAGGATGTCGCTGGGGCGGACGGCGCGGTCCTCGCTGGCGAGACGCTCTCCGCCATCGAGCCAGCCCTTGATCGTATCGGCGATGCGCTCGGCGAGGCGCACCGCTGGCGCGCTCCCCGCACTCTCCGCAAGCGGTGCCCAGACATCGACCGGGCCGGTGTCCTCCTGCTGCTCCGTCGGCCACACCTCGACGAGGCCGGCATGGCCTAAGCGGTGCACCGCGTGACGGATCGTCGTCGCCTGCGCGGTCAGCCCCGGCGTGCGCCCGGCATCGGCAAAGACGCGATCGACGCTGGCGAGGATCGGCGCCACCGTGCGGAACGACAGATCGAGCGGAATGCGCTTCAGCGGCTGACCGAAATCCTGCGTGAGCTCGGCAAACGCGCGCGCCATCTCCTCGAACATGTGCGGGGCGGCACCCTGGAAGCTGTAGATCGACTGCTTCTCGTCGCCGACGGCAAAAATCGTGCGCGTCTCCTCGCGCTGCCCCGCGCCGGAGAAGAACTCCTGCGCCAGCGCCTTGACCACGTGCCACTGCTCGCGGCTGGTGTCCTGCGCCTCGTCGACGAGGATATGGTCGATGCCGCGGTCGAGCTTGTAGAGCACCCACGCCGCCCACTGCTTCTCGTGCAGCAGGCTCACGGTCTTGGCGATGAGGTCCTCGTAATCGAGGGCGGCGCGCCGCGCCTTGGCATGGCCGTAGCGCTGCAGCACGGCGCCGGCGAGCCGCGTCAGCGCCATCGTCGCGGCGATGACGGCGAGCGCCTTGCGCTCGTTGAGCAGCTTGCAGAAGCGCGACTGCGCCGAGCTGAAGATCGTATCGAGGTCGGCATGCTCGGTCTTGATCGCCTTGCTCATCAGGCTTGCGCGGGCCTCGCCCTTGCCCGTGCAGAAGAAGGCTTCGAGCGCCTCGACGCGGGCACCCGCTCCGCGCGCTGCCAGCGCCGCCGCGACGGTCTCGGCAAGCTTGCGATCGTTGGTGCCGCCGCCGCTCAGCGCGTCGCGCAGGCGCTGCAGGTCGGGATCGCGCACCGTGTCGGCAAGCGCCCGCGTCAGGCCGTCGTGCGAGGCCTGCGCGCCGACGCCGAGCGCGCTCGCGGTAGAGCGCTTCCACCGGGGCCAGCTCGTCGGCCCCGGAGTCGGGATCGATGCGCAACACGACGTCGAGCCAGCGCCGCGCCGACAGCGCCTCGCGCAAAAGCTCGTCGAAGCGCTCGTCGGCGGCGAAGGGAATGGCCGCTTTGAGCGCGCGCCCCTCGGGCGAGCCAGGCGCGCGCGTGGCGAGAGTCAGCACCTGGTCGATGGCCTCGCGCTGGATGAGATGCGCGGTGGCGTCGTCGAGGATCGAGAAGCCCGGCGCCACGCCCGCCTCCAGCGGGAAGCGCTGCAACAGCCGCTCGCAGAAGGAGTGGATTGTCTGCACCTTGAGGCCGCCCGGCGTCTCGATCGCCATGGTGAAGAGCGTGCGTGCGCGCGCGATCTCTTCGGGCGTCGGTGCGTGCGCGTTGAGCTCGGTCAGCTTCGCTGTCAGCTCGTCCGGCGCCATGGTCACCCACTGCGCCAGCGTGTCGTAGACGCGCTTCGACATCTCGGCCGCCGCCGCCTTGGTGTAGGTGAGGCAGAGGATGCGCTCGGGGATCGTTCCCGCCAGCATGAGGCGCAACGCCCGCTGCGTCAGCACGTGCGTCTTGCCGGTGCCGGCGTTGGCGCTCACCCAGGCGGAGCTGCGCGGGTCGGCCGCCTCGCGCTGCGCGCGCTTGGTGCGCTCCAGGTCGCTCAGGGGCCGGTGCATCGTCATGTGACCTCGTCCTCGACGACCGCCGTCCATTCGCCGACGCGCGCCAGGTGCGCGTAGTCGTCGTACTCGTAGTCGAAGCCGGCGCGCCGCAGCGCCTTGTAGGGCGTGGTCTCGTCGTCGAAGGCGGCGATCAGGCGTTCGAGCCGGTCAACAGCGATGCGCCCGAGCGCGGCCACGTCGTCGCTCTTGACGCAGCGTTCCTCGCCCGCCGGCTCGCCGCCGGTCGCGCGGATGTAGCGCAGCTTGGTGACGGCAGCCGGACCGACGCCGTCAAAGCCCGCCTCGCCGCGCGCGATCGCGGCCTCCAGCGGAAGCTGCGGTGAAAGCCCCTGCTCGACCCGGTTGTCGGTGGGGAGCTGCCCGGTCTTGTAGTCGGTGATGACGAGGCCGCTTTTCCCCACATCGATGCGGTCGGCGCGCGCCGTCAGCACGAAGGGACCGGCGGGACCCTTGAGCGCCAGCTTGCCGTCGACCTCGGCGACGATGCGCGTCGTGCCGGCGCGCCGGGCGGGCTCGGTCTCGGTGAACCAGTGTGCAAAGCGCGCAAACCGCGGCAGCCAGAACGCGGCCACGCGCGGGTTCGCCGCATAGCGTGCGAGCACGGACTCGGCGATCGCCATCAGCTCGGCGCCGGCGTCGCGCGGCAGCGCGTTCGCGTGGGCCTTGGCGAAGCGGCTCATGATCTCGTGCACGATGGAGCCGCGCAGCGCCGCGTCGGGGCCGGCGCCCAGCTCGGGAAGCTTCTCCAGCTTGAGAATGTGGCGGGCGAAGATCGCATACGGATTGGCAAGCCAGGTCTCGATGCGCGTCACGCTCATCTGGCGCGGGCGCAGCGCGATCCTGGGCCGCGGCTCCGGCGCCTTGAGGCGCAGGCGCGTCGTCATAAGAGTCGCGCGCGCGCGCCCAGCCAAGCCACGGCTCCTCCGTGTCGAGCGCGTCTTTCAGGCCCATGCCGGCCAGCAGCGCCTGCAGCCGCATCAGCCAGCGCGACGGCACCGTGGGCACGCCGTCGATCTTTTGCGCGCGGCTCATGTACACGCGCGGCGCGCCCAGGAACGACGTGAAGTCGTGCGCGGCGTAGCCGATCTTCTCCTCGGGCGAGGGCAGCTTGAGCTGCTCGCGCATGCGCCGGTTGAGCCAGGGGCCGGGATCGGCAACCTCCGGCCAGGTGCCGTCGTTGAGCGAGCCCAGCACCATCACGTCGGTCTGCTGCAGGCGCGCCTCGAACGGGCCCCAGATGAAAAGGCGCGGATGCACGGCCACGCGCGGGCGCACGTTGAGACCGGTGATGAGGCTGCGATAGAGGTCGGCGTAGTCGGCGGCCTCGATCGCGGGCGAGCTCAAGTCCGGGTCCATGAGACCGGCAAAGAAGGTGGAGGCCGTGGTGCCGGCCTCGCCGCCCCACAGCGGCGAGGTCTCCTCGGCCTCGTCGGCGTCGGGCAGGCGCGCGAGCGCTTCGGCGCATCTGACGTGCGCCGCCGCGATGTCGCGCAGCGACTGCGGACCGCCGGCAAAGACGGCGACCAGCGGGGCGTAGGCGTCCTTCAGGCGGCGGGCGACCTCTTGCGCGCCGTCCCAGTCTTCCGGCCACAGCCGCTTTACCGCTTGATGGCGGCGTTCTCCCCCGGTGATCGCCTCGCGGGTCGCCGTGAGCGCCTGTGCGATACCGTCGAGACCGTGGCCCAGGTAGACGTCGCGAAAGGCCCCGATCTCGAGCGCGCGCGCCGCCCGGCGCACGGCGAAGGCGTCGAGGCCCAGCCGCGTCAGCGGGTGCTTCAGAAGCGCCATCACCTCGGCCGGCGCGAAGTCTTTGGCGATGGCGCCGATGACGAGATCGAGGAAGGTGCCGGGAACCGTCTTGGCGAACGGACGCCCGGCGGAATCGTCGACGCGGATGCCCCAGGATTCGAGCCGCGCGGCAACGCGGCGCGCCAGCAGGCGGTCGGGCGAGACCAGCGCCGCCGTGCGCCCCGGCGTCTCCGCCGCCTCGCGCAAGATCAGCGCCACCACCTCGGCCTCGTCCTGCGCCGACGGCGCCTCGATGAGACTGATGCCGTTGAGCGCGTCGCGCACGCCGCCGCGGTCGGCATCCCGGGCATAGTCGTGCCAGCGCGCCGTGGTGCCCGACGGGCGCATCGTCTCGGCGATGAGCTGCGCGCGGCGCGCCTGTGCCGCTTCGGGCGCGGTGCCGGCCAGCACGGCCACGTCCTTGCGTTGCAGTCCCAGGCGGTCGAGCAGCGTGCGCAAGCCGAACTGCGGGTGCTCGGGGTGCTCGGGCACCTTGTCCCAGCTCTCGTCGTCGAGATGCGGATCGAGCCCCGGCAGCACGATCGCGCCTTGGGGAAGTGCCGCCACGGTGCGCATCAGCTGCACGGTTGCAGGAATGGAGCCGGTCACGCCGGCGACGATCACGGGGCCTTCGGGCGGCATGGCAGCCAAGCGCTCCGCCTCGGCGAGGATCGCCTCGTTGCGGCGCGAGGCGGCCGACAAAAGCCCTTTCTCCTGCAGATGCGCCGGCCACATCTCGGTGACGATCTTCAAAAATTCGATCGTCTGCTGCCAGTGCTCGGAGAACTCCTCCGGCACCAGCGAAGCGAGCTCGTCGAGGACCGGCTCTCCGGGCCGCTCCGTTTCCACCATGTCCATGAGGCGCGCGAGCTCTGCGGCCAGATGTGCCGCCTGCGCCGGCGTGTTGGCGCCGGCGGCCGCCGCCTGATCGCTGAGGAAGTCGGCCGGGTCGTCGCCGCGGCGCATAACCTGCGACCACTTGAGCACCAGCTCGGTGAGCGCCAGCCGGCGCGCGATCTCGCTGACAGCGGGCGGCAGGTCGAGCGCGTCGGCGCCGAGCGCTGCGTCGGCGGCAAGGCCCGACAGCAGCGTGAGATCGTCCTCGCCTTCGGAGATCGGGCGGATGCGCGGCAGCATCATCGCCGCCCCGCCGCCGGCCGCGAAGAAGGCCTCCTGCAGCGCGCGCGCGGCGCGTCGCGTCGGCAGCAGCACCGTGACGTTGGGAAGATCGAGCGGCTTTGGCGCCGCGCCGCCTGGCAGCGGCAGGTCGCCGGCTAGCAGCGCGCGCGCGATCGCATCGAGAAAGGCGCGCCCCGGCGGCACCGTGTAGACGCGCGCCGCGTCCGTTTTTGCGGTTGGGGTCGCAGCGGTCTCAAGCGACGTCCTCACTCTCGATCCACCTTTCCGCTTCCGTGAGCGCGTCCGGCGTGCCGACGTGCATCCAAAGTCCGTCGAGGCGGATGCCGTAGAGACGCCCATTCTCGATCGCGGCGTCCCACACCCGGTTGAGCGAGAAGGCGCCGTGCGGAGCGCCTTCGAACATGCGCGGGTGCGCAATCGAGACGCCGGTGAATACGAACGGCACCATCTGCCGTTCGCCGCGGCGGAAAAGCCGCCCATCGGTCCCCATGCCGAAGTCGCCGGGACCGTCGTAGCCCAGGCTCGATGTCGCCGAGGCGAGGAGCATCAGGCTGTCCATCGTCTCAGGGTCCCAGGCGGCGAACAGCCGCTCCAGGTTCGAGCCGACGCCCTCGATCCACACCGAGTCGGAGTTGTGAATCAAGAAGGGCTCCGATCCGAGCTTGGATAGCGCATGAACAACCGCCCCGCCGGTATCGAGAATCTGCCCGCGCTCGTTCGAGATAGCGATCTCGGGGCGCTGCCTGTGGGCAAGGTGTGTCTCCAGCAAATCGGCCAGGTAGTGCACGTTGACGACGGCGCGGGCGACGCCGGCCGCCGCCATCCGGTCGAGCACGTGATCGATGAGCGCGCGCCCCCTGAGGCGCACCAGCGGCTTGGGCACCGTGTCGGTCAACGGCCGCATGCGCTTGCCGAGACCGGCTGCCAGCACCATCCCGGTCTCGGGCCGCCATTGGGCCGCTTTGCTCATGGACAAGCTCTTATCTCAGGCTGCAACGGCGCCGCGCGTCTTTGTCGGCATGTGGCGATCATACCAGTCCTTGAGCGGCTTGAGCTCGGGGTGCGCCAGATCGCGCTCCAGATAGCGCCAGATCCTGCGGAAGATGGCGCAGGTATTGCGGCTTGCCGTCGCGCTTGGCGAGGCGGGCAAAGATGCCGAGGATCTTGGTGTTGCGCTGGGCGCCGAGCGCGGCATAGGCGAAAGCGAAGGCATCGCGGTCGAACCCCGTCTCGGTGCGCGCAACGCCGGCACAGTAGTGATCGAGAAGGCGGCCTTCAAGCTCGGGGGGCACATCGATACGCGCATCCTGCAAAAGCGAGACGAGGTCGTAGGCGGGGGGCCCGCACATGGCATCCTGAAAGTCGATCACGCCGATACGCGCAATGCCCGTGCGCTGCGGCAGCCAGAGAAGATTGGGCGAGTGGTAGTCGCGCAACACCCAGCCCTGGGGCAGCTGCGCGAGCCGGTCGAACACCGCGGCCCACAGCGCCAAATACTCCGCGCGCGCCGCATCCGGCGCCGGGGCGCCATGCAGCGCCGGCCAGTACCAGTCGGTCAGCAGCTCCACCTCGATGCCGAGCGCATCGTGATCGTAGGCCGCCAGACTAGTGGGCGGCGCGTGGGTGCGCAGCGCCACGAGGGCCTCCGCCGCCGTGCGCCACAGCGTCTCCTGATCGCCCGCACCCGTCTCCACCGCGCGGCCCAAGATGTTGTCGCCGAGATCCTCCAGCAGCAGAAATCCGTGATCGAGATCCTGGGCGTAGATGTCCGGCGTGCTGAGGCCGCTGGCACGGAGCGCCTTCGCGATCTCGACGAACGGGCGCACGTCCTCGGCAAGGTGCGCGATGCGGCTATAGGGCAGCCCGTTGCGGATCGCGGGGCCGTCGGCCTGGCGCGCCCAATCCATGAGCACAGCCCCGCGCTGCGGGCATACGACCCGCCCGTAGCGGCGCACCGAGGCGTCACCCTGCAAATAGCGCAACGAGCAGGCTTCGCTGCCGACGCCCGCGCCTGCCATCAGATCGAGCATGGCGCCGAAGCGCAAAAGCCGCTGCTCCCATTCGCCGTGCCCGGTGAGCGTCACGCGCCGCGTCGTGTCCTCTCCGCTATCCTCCAGCCGAATGTCGAGGCGATCGTGCGGGAGGGTGCTGCCGGCGCGCTCGGGCCATTCGACCAGAGCAAGACCTCTGCGCAGCGCCAAGTCGAGCCCCAGCTCGTCCAGCTCCGAAGGCTGGCCGAGCCGGTAGAGATCGAGGTGCGCAACCGACATGCGCGGCGTCTCGTACGTCTGCACCAGCGTGAAGGTCGGGCTGGGGATCTCCTCGTGCGCCCCGTTCAAAAGCGCGCGGATCAGCGCCCGAGCGAACGTCGTCTTACCCGCCCCCAGATCGCCGCTGAGCGTGACGAGGTCCCCGGGGCGCACGGCAAACGCCACGTCCTCGGCCAGGCGGCCGAGCATGGTCTCACTGATGCCTGGGATGATCCGTGTCGAAGGCATGAAGGGTCACTTTACGCGGCAGTACCGCCCGCTGGTAGCGGTCCCATTGGACCCTGTTGAGGGCCTTGTTGTGGCCCTTGCGACTGAGGGGGCTCGCCGGCCGAGCCGGGGCGCCCTTTTTCGGGCAGCCGCACGGTGACGCGGGTGCCGCGGCCCGGCTCCGATTCCAGCGAAACGGTGCCCCCGTGCAACTCCACCAGGCTCTTGACGATGGACAGCCCCAGGCCGGCGCCGCGATGGCCCGATCCCTGGCTGCGGCTCTCGAAGCGCTCGAACACGCGCCATTGCTGGTCCTTGGGAATGCCGACGCCCTGATCCTCCACCGAGAACACGACCATGCCCTGCTCGCGCCAGCAGTCAATGCGAATGGCGTCGCCCGCCTTGGAGAAGCCGACGGCGTTCGACAGCAGATTGTAGAGGATCTGGCGCACGCGCGCCTCGTCGGCGACGAACTGCTTGACGTCCTCGGCCACCGCGATCTGCAGCGTCAGGCGCGCGCGCTGGGCGGCCTCGCGTACGCCGAGGATGGCCGCCTCGATGACGCCGCGCACCTCGATGGTAGAAAGCTTCAACTCCATGGCGCCCGCGTCCATGGTGGCGAGCGTGAGGATGTCGTCGATGATGGCGAGCAGCGTGCGCGAGGAGACGGAGATGTCGCCCAGGTACTCGTGCTGCTTGGCGTTGAGCGGGCCGACCTGCGGGCTCGACAGCAGATCGGAAAACCCGATGATGTTGGTGAGCGGCGTGCGCAGCTCATACGAGATGTGCCCGATGAAGGCGTTCTTCATGCGGTCGGCGGCGACGAGCGCCTCGTTGCGCTCTTCCAGCGCGCGCTCGTAGCGGCGCGCGTCCGTCACGTCGGCAAACGTAAAGAGCGTGGCGCCGTCGGGCAGCGGCATGCCGGCGAAATCGATGATCGAATTGTCAACGCGCAGCATCTGGCCCTCGAAAGGCTCGCGCTGCTCGGAGAACGAGGTGACGGCGCCACCGATGCGCGCCCAGGTCGCCGCGTCGTCGTAGTATTGGCGTGCCATCACGATGAACTCGTCGATATGGGGCTCGCCCAGCTCGCGCCGCGACACCTTCCAGATCTCGGCGAAAGCTGAGTTGAACAGCTTGAGCCGGCCGTCCGGGCCGAACACCGCGACGCCTTCCTTGAGGCTGTCGAGCGTCTCGCGCTGCACGTCGATCAGCGCATTGTACTCGCTTTCGAGCGCCAGGCGCTCCGTCTCGTCGATGTAGAGATAGGTCACGCCGCCGTCGGAGCGCTTCTCGGCCACGACGTGCAGCATGCGTCCGTCGGGGATGTGCCACCAGTCCTCGTGCTGGGCGGCCTCGCCGTAGCACGACAGGATCACGGCCTTCCATTCGGGATAGTTCACGACCTCCGGCAGCCGCCCCAGCTCGCGCAGCCGATCCAGCACCGCGCCGTCGGTCGGCCGCGTCTTGAGCCAGTCGGCCTCGAGCTTCCACAGCTTGCCGTAGGCCTCGTTGAAGAACACGAGCTGCTGCTGGGCATTGAAGATGGCGACCGCGGTCGCCACCCGGTCGAGCGTGCGGTCGTAGGCGGCGATCTGGCGGTCGATGTCGCCCTGCATGCGCTCCGACGGCGACAGGTCGATGGCGGCGGCCGCGGTCGCGTCCTCGAAGGGAATGACCGTCACCTCATGCGGCTTGCGCTCGCCGCTGACCACCAGCGAGATGCGCCCGCGGTAGCTGTCGCCGCGCGACAGGGCGCGCGCCGCCGTCTTGCGCTGGCGCTGCTCCAGAAGCTCGATCTGCCGCTCCTGCACCTCGGCGCGGGAGTTGGCCTCCACCGCCTTCACGTAGGCGTTGTTGACCCAGGTGATGCGTCCATCCTTGCCGCGCAGCCACACGGGGATCGGCAGCGTGTCGAGCAGGGTGCGGCTGGCGCGCACCTCGCGGGCGAGACGCTGGTGCTGGGCGAGGATGCGGGCGACCTCGTCGCGGTGACCGGCCACGTCGCGCAGGCGCAGGACGGCGCGGCCTCCCGCCGTGCGTCCCTCGGCCTCCACGTGGCCGCCGGCGTGCGTGCGCAGAATCGTATTGAAGGCATGCCCGGCGGTGAACAGCGCATCGAGCGCCGTCTTGAGGGTCGCAGCCGAGCTGGGCTCCAGCCAGTTGCCGAAACGCAGGAACCGGTCGGGCGTGTCGGGCAGCCCGGGAATGCCTTTTAGCGTATGCGCCACGATGCGCAGGGGCTGGCCCTGCTCCCAGAACACCAGGATCTGCGGCTCGGAGCGGATGATGGAGTCGGCCGCGGCGAGGCTGCGCTTCAGGTTGGCGTTCTCGGTGCGGGCGGTCTTGGCCTCGCGCCGCGCCCGGCCGGCGAGCAGCCAGATGAGCGCCAGCACGAACAGCAGGCCGGCGCCGCCCACGGCCGCCAGCGGCACCCACTCGCTCGTCAGGCCATCGAGGAGGTCCTTGCCCGTGGCGAGGCCGGCGACGAGCACGAGGACGCACGCAATGCTTGCCGCCAGGAGGGCAGCGAGCTCACGGCGCATGCCGCCAAAGCGTCCGTTGTGTCCGGCAGATTGCATCGGGATCCAAGGAAAAGTGCGGGAACCCGGGGCCTTGAGACGCAACGAGCAAAAGACAAAAGCCCGGCGAAGACCGCCTCGGTACGAAGCGAATCATGGCGGATTATGGGGAGTGGCAGCCGGTGTGGCCAGCCGGCGCGGGCCCTTTGTGGGCCCGGCCGGGCGTTTGCCGGGCGGGTGCTGCCGACAAGACGCAGGTCGTCTTGCAGGCGTCTTGCGATCCGCGACCACCCTCCCCGTCTAGGGGAGGGTGAAGGGGGACGTGATGCTTCTGTGCGATCAGTACCGGTAGTGATCGGGCTTGTAGGGGCCGGTCTGGCTCACGCCGATGTAGCCCGCCTGCTCCGGCGTCAGCTCGGTCAAGTGCACGCCGATCTTCTTCAGGTGCAAACGCGCGACCTTCTCGTCGAGGTGCTTGGGCAACGTGTAGACCTGCTTCTCGTACTTGCCCATGTTGGTCCACAGCTCGATCTGCGCCAGCGTCTGGTTGGTGAAGGACGCCGACATCACGAACGAGGGATGGCCCATGGCGTTGCCGAGGTTCACAAGGCGCCCTTCCGACAGCAGGATGATGCGCTTGCCGTCGGGGAACTCGATCTCGTCGACCTGCGGCTTGATGTTGTCCCACTTGAGGTTCTTCAAGCCGGCGACCTGGATCTCGTTGTCGAAGTGGCCGATGTTGGCGACGATGGCGCGGTCCTTCATGGCCCGCATGTGCTCGATGCGGATCACGTCCTTGTTGCCGGTGGCGGTCACGAACAGGTCGGCGCGCGGCGCCGCCTCCTCCATCGTCACGACCTCGTAGCCTTCCATCGAGGCCTGCAGCGCGCAGATCGGATCGATCTCGGAGACGAGAACGCGGCAGCCGGCGTTCCTCAGCGAGGCGGCCGAGCCCTTGCCCACGTCGCCGAAGCCCGCGACCATCGCCACCTTGCCGGCCATCATCACGTCGGTGCCGCGGCGGATGCCGTCGACGAGGCTTCGCGGCAGCCGTACAGGTTATCGAACTTCGACTTGGTGACGCTGTCGTTGACGTTGATCGCCGGGAACAGCAGCTTGCCCTGCTTGGCGAGCTGATACAGGCGGTTGACGCCCGTCGTCGTCTCCTCCGATACGCCCTTGATGTTCTTGGCGAGCTCGGCGAACCAGCCGGGCTTCTCGGTGAGCGTGCGCTTGATCAGCGCGAAAAGGACTTCCTCCTCCTCCGATCCCGGCTTGTCGAGGAAGGCCGTGTCGCCCTGCTCGGCGCGCAGGCCCAGGTGCACGAGCATGGTCGCGTCGCCGCCGTCGTCGAGGATCAGGTTGGGAGTGCCCCCGTCGCCCCACTCCATGGCGCGGCGCGTGAAGTCCCAGTACTCCTTGAGCGTCTCACCCTTGAAGGCGAACACGGGAACGCCGGCGGCGGCTATGGCGGCAGCGGCGTGGTCCTGCGTCGAATAGATGTTGCAGGAAACCCAGCGGACCTCGGCGCCGAGCGCCGTGAGCGTCTCGATCAGCACCGCCGTCTGGATCGTCATGTGCAGCGAGCCCATGATGCGCGCGCCTTTCAGCGGCTTCGACGGCCCGTACTCCTCGCGCGTCGCCATCAGGCCCGGCATCTCCGTCTCGGCGATGGCGATTTCCTTGCGGCCCCAGCCGGCGAGGCTGATGTCCTTGACGACGTAATCGGTCCCACGACCCATAGAGTGCTCCTCTTGTCGATTAAAAGCCGGAGCCCGGTGGCCCGCGACCTGTCCCATGTCTGCTGTGATCTCGTCCGCTGTGCTCGAGGGCGACGCGCGGCCGCCCGATCCTGGCGCCCCTTCTACCGGGCCCGCGGCGCCATCGCAACAAGATATAAACAAGTCCTTATATCCTACCGGAAGCCGAGCTTGGGCGGTCGGTTCCGGAGCCCTCTGATAGATTACCCAAGAATTAATGGCCGTGTCGCGCAATAGATCTATGTGTAACGTTTTGTTAGTCAACAATAATAAATTTTAGTTCTTTTACTATTCTTGGGCCCGAGGAGGAGCATATTGCCTGAAAACAAGCCCCGTATTTGGCAGGAAGAGGCCGACCAATGACAAGGATGTGCAGACGCCCGGATCGTCGCCATCTCGGATTGTGCCGCGCGGGCATCGCGCGCTTCAGTGCCGACCGCTCCGGCAATGTGGCCATCGTCTTCGGCTTGATGCTGGTGGTGCTGATGCTTGCCATCGGTGCGGCAATCGACGTTGGCCGTTGGCTGCACGCACGCGACCAGACGCTTGCGGCGATCGACTCCGCCGTCCTGGCGGGGGCCCGCTATCTCCAGACCAACAGCGACGACATGGACGGCGCTCTCGCCGCCGCGCAGAAGTACTACGCGAAGAACGTCAAGTCGCGCCTGCCCGTGAAAGACGATTCGATCACTTTCAAGGTCGGCGACGACGGCGAGTCGATGACAGCGAGCGGCACCGCCCATATCAGCACGCCGTTCCTCCAGTTCGCCACCATCGACAAGCTGCCTCTCATCAGCGAATCGACAGCCGAGTTCTCCAAGGCGGGGCGCAAGATCGGCGAGAACCTCGAGATTTCTGTGATGCTCGACGTCACCGGCTCGATGGCTGGCCAGAAGCTCGAGGATCTGAAAGACGCCGCCAAGGATCTCGTCGACATCATCGTCAAGGCGGGTGACAAAGACGTTTCCACCAAGATCGCGCTGGTGCCGTTCTCCGAGGACGTGCGCCTGCCCAAGACCAGCTCCTTGAACAAGGCGCGCGGCAACAACCTGCCTGATGCCAAGTCGGTCACGACCTGGTTTGGGCTTGGTTCCCATACACCACCACCTACTATCTGTCGGATTGCATCGTGGAGCGGACGGGCATCGCAGAAGTACACCGACGCCGAGCCGAAGTCGGGCCAATACGTGATGGCCCATTACACCGAGAACTACACCCGAGCGGCTCCGGCGGCGGTTATGCTGGGGTATGGTGGCGGCTGGGGCGCAGGTGGCAAGAAGGAAGGCAAGTGCACGATTCCCGAAGACTCGGCCATCCAGCCGCTGACCGACGACGCCGACGAGCTTAAGTCCAAGATCAGCAGCTTGACCGCGCAAGGTGGCACGGCGGGCCACATCGGCACCGCCTGGGCCTGGTACACGCTGTCTCCCAATTGGGACGCCCTGTGGTCGGCGCAGAACCGGCCCGTAGAGTACGACACGCCCAACTACCAGAAGATCGCCATCCTGATGACGGACGGCGAGTACAACACGCAGTACGATTCCAACGGTATTTCGGCGAGCAGCTAACAGGCCGCCAACGGCAGCTCGACGACGCAGGCTCGCGCTCTATGCACCGCGATGAAGAATGCCGGTATCACCGTCTACACGGTCGGCTTCGAGCTCGGAGGGTCGTACAGCGAGTCCTACAAGACGCTCCAGCAGTGCGCGTCTGACAGCTCCAAGTTCTACTCCGCCGATAGCGGCGTGCAGCTGCAGCAGGCCTTCCGTGACATCGGCCTCAAGCTGTCGAAGATCTATCTGTCGAAGTAGCGGGAGGACTTGCGTCGATCGACGCTCATGCATCGTCGATGCAGTCTTCGTCGAAGCCGTTCTCGACCAGCGCCACCAGGGCTTGCAAGGCCTCTGGCCCTTGCGGCCCCTGCGCGCTCAGGTGCAGCGTCGATCCCGGTCCCGCCGCCAGCATCATCAGCCCCATGATCGACGTGCCGCCGACCGTGTGCCCCTCGCGCGTCACCGTGATGGCGGCGTCGTAGCTTTCCGCGCACTTCACGAACTTCGCGGAGGCGCGCGCGTGCAGCCCCTTGCGATTGCGGATTGTGACGATTGCCTCTGGCTTGAGGCTGTCCCTGATCTCCGGCATGCCCTTGACGCTCAACTCTCGCCCGACAGCTCTTGGCTCGCGATCTTGATGTACTTGCGGCCAGCCTCGCGCGCGCTGATGACGGCCTCGGCCAGCGGCAGCTCGCTCCTGACGCTGGCAAGCTTGACGAGGATCGGCAGGTTGATGCCGGCGATCACCTCGACGGACGCCTCCTCCATCACCGAGATGGCGAGGTTCGAGGGCGTCCCGCCGAACATGTCGGTGAGAATGATCACGCCGTCGCCGGTATTGGTGCGATTGATCGCGTCGAGGATCTGCGTGCGCCGCAACGCCATGTCGTCGTCGGGACCGATGGAGATGGTCTCGAGCTGCGACTGCGGCCCCACGACATGCTCCAGCGCCGAGCGGAACTCGAGTGCCAGCCCGCAATGCGTGACGATGACAAGTCCAATCATGGAGTAGAGCCGACCTTGGTCTCGGTCCCTGCCGCGATGTTCCGGTCGCGCGGCCGATGGGAGCATTGTCTGCTTGCTTCGTCGGGTGCCGCCCGCTTCTGGCGCCGGGCGGTCTTGCGGCGGCCAAAATTTACAAGTGTTCGCCCGTGGCGCAAGGGGATTGTTCTGTACCCATCAATTGCTGCTCCGGGGATGCTTGAAACGCTCGGCCAGGGCTACCAAAAGCTTGACGGGGGCCGAGGCCTCGAAGGGCGCGATATGCAATAGAGGTAGCTTGACACCGCCAAGCTCCGCTGTTGGCGCAGGGTCGGGAAGGCGCTCGATCTGCTCGGGCGCCGCCAGATCGGCGATGAGCACCAGCTCGGCGCTCTCCAGGCAGGGCACCGTCACAATTCCGAGCCCCCGCACCTCGAGCTTGCCGCGGATCGTCGCAGGGGCCTCGGCAATGAGCCTGTCGCCCGTCCGCGTCACGGTCACATAGTCGTCGGCAACCAGCATCGCCGGTCCCGCGGTGATCGCTGTCGGCGCGAGGGCAAGGCAGCGCAGCGCCAGGTCCGACTTGCCCGAGCCCGGCGCGCCGCGGATCAGCACGGCGTTCCCCGCCAGTGCGATCGCCGTACCGTGGTGGGTCTCAGCCGCGTCGCCCACCGGGCGCTCCTCCGCGCTGCGTCTTCTCGGCTCGCGGCAGGCGCACGATGAAGCGCGCGCCTATCGGCTTGGCATCGGGGCCGGCCTTTTCCCGATAAAGATTTTCGGCGCAGATCTCGCCGCCGTGCGCGCGCACGATCTCGCGCGAGATGCTCAGGCCGAGACCCGAATTCTTGCCCCGGCTCGCATCGGTCTCGGGTCGGTCGGAATAGAAGCGGTCGAAGATGATGGAGAGCCGGTCGTCGGGAATGCCCGGCCCTTCATCCTCCACCAGGATCTCCA
This sequence comes from uncultured Alphaproteobacteria bacterium, assembly GCA_963776675.1. Taxonomy (GTDB): domain Bacteria; phylum Pseudomonadota; class Alphaproteobacteria; order Rhizobiales; family Hyphomicrobiaceae; genus Hyphomicrobium_A. Next base: position 74,168 of record CAVZNR010000021.1, read on the forward strand.
CGTTGCGCGGCTCGGCGCGCGCACGCACCGTCACCGTGCCGCCCTCGGGCGAGAACGAGATGGCGTTGTCGATGAGGTTGGTCAGCACCTGACCCAGCCGGCCCTCGTCGCCCACGATCGTAAAGGCGCCCTCGAACGGCTCGCGGTCGACCGACAGCACCACGCGGCGCGCGTCGTCGCCGAGAATGTCGCGGAAGATGCCGGTGACGTTGCCCAGCATCGTCGGCACGTTGACGGAGCGCATCTCCTTGCGCGCCAGCTCGGCATCGAGCCGCGAGGCGTTGGAGACGTCGGTGATCAGCCGGTTGAGGCGCTTGAGCTCGTCCTTGATCTGCTCGACGAGGTCGTCGCGCTGCTCGTCCGTCTTGGCGTAGCTCAGCGACTCCGCGGTGGAGCGGGCCGCCGTCAGCGGGTTCTTGAGCTCGTGCGCCACGTCGGCGGCAAAGCGTTCGCTCGCCTCGATGCGCCTGTAGAGCGCTTCCGTCATGGCCTGGAACGCGCCCGCCATCTGGCCGACCTCGTCGGAGCGGCCGGCAAGCTCGGGCAGTCGCGCGCGCGCGCCGATATCGCGGCTCGCCTGCTCGGCGGCGGCCGACAGCCGGCGCATGGGGCCCGCCACCGTGCGCGCCAGCAACAGCGAGGTGACGACGAGCGCCAACAGCGCCATGGCCGACAGCGTCAGGATGACGACGCGCTCCTCGCGCAGGATCTTGTCGATCTGGCCGGGGCGCGTCGACAAGAGCAGCACGCCCTGCACGTTCTTGAAGCGCCGAATGGGCACGGCCATGGAGACGATCTGCTCGCCCTTGCGGTTGAGCAGCAGCATGCTGCGCTCGTTGCCGCGCAGGGCATCGCGCACCTCCGGGTAGGCCATGCCGTTGCCGGTATCGATCTCCTGGTAGACCGGCAGCGGCTCCTTGAAGAGATAGCGCGTCAGCCGCGTCCAGAAGTTCTGCGGCTTGGGCTGGCCTGTGCCGTCCTTCGCCTCACTGAGGCGCTGCGACAGGTTGGCGAGCGAGCGCGCGGTGTCCACGATCAGCAGCCCGTCGCGCGTGTAGATGCGCGCGCGCGTGTCGGTGGGCTTGATCAGCTTGCGCAGGATCGGCGTCACCTCTTCGGGGTGGATCGAAAGCTCCAGCGCCGCGAGCCCGTCGTCGAAGGGGCGGCTCGACGTGGGCGTGTCGGGCAGCTTGTTGGTGTCGACGATGATCTGCCCGTGGGTCACCTTGGCGTTGGCCGCGATGGCGTCGGCGATGATCTCGCCTTGCGTCTTGAGGGCATCCACCTTGGCGTCGATCAGCCAGGTGTTGACCCAGCCCAAATACAAGATGCCGCCGACCAGGATGAAGAAGCCGATGAGGTTGGAGACGAGGATGCGCCGTAAGAGGCTGGCGGACACGAAGCGCACGATCGGCTGGCGCTTGAACCAGCGCACCACCGCGGCCGAGGCCCTGTCGGCGCCGGGCGGGGGCGTCGCCGTGCGCAAGCGCTCGGAGGCGATTGAGGATAGCCTTGTCGCGGTGTCGGTGGCGCTCCGCGCCGCACGCTTGGCGGTGCCGGCTGCCGCCTTGAGCCGGGAATGGATCGTGCCCGCGGCGTCGCTCGCGGCGCTTTTCAGCGCTGCGAGTCCCCCGGCGGTGCGTGGTCCTCGGATCGCTCACCATGGAGCGCCATCGTTCCTCCGCGCCTCAAGCTTCCTTGAAGCGGTATCCCACGCCGTAGAGCGTCTCGATCACGTCGAAGGCGTCATCGACCTGCTTGAACTTCTTGCGCAGCCGCTTGATGTGGCTGTCGATGGTGCGGTCGTCGACGTAGACCTGGTCATCGTAGGCCGCGTCCATCAGCGCATCGCGCGTCTTGACGACGCCGGGGCGCGAGGCCAGCGCCTGCAGGATCAGGAACTCGGTGACCGTGAGAGTGACGGGCCGGTTGTCCCAGTGGCAGGTGTGGCGCTCGGGATCGAGCTTCAGCTTGCCGCGTTCCAGAACACGCGCGGCCTCGATCTCTGGGTTCTGCAAGTCCTTGGGCTGGAAGCGGCGCAGCACCGCCTTGACGCGCTCCACCACCAGGCGTTGCGAGAACGGCTTGGCGACGTAGTCGTCGGCGCCCATCTTGAGGCCGAACAGCTCGTCGATCTCCTCGTCCTTGGAGGTGAGGAAGATCACCGGCATGTCGGACTGCTGGCGCACGCGCCGCAACAGCTCCATGCCGTCCATGCGCGGCATCTTGATGTCGAAGATACCCAGGTCGGCCGGGTCCTCGTTCAAGGCTTCCAGTGCGGAAGCACCGTCGTTATAGGTTCGCACCTTGTAGCCTTCGGCCTCCAGCGCCATGCGCAGCGAGGTTAGAATATTGCGCTCGTCGTCGACCAGCGCGATCGTGCTCTTTTCTTTCATCATGTCCCGACCCTGCGGCAGCAAAAGCACCTGCCGCGCTTTATGGCTCCAAGGTGTATCAATTGTGGCGAAGCCAATTTCGTGATTTCTGTCTGAACCTTAACTGAACAGGGCGGAACCAGGTAGCGGGCATACACATGGGCAGTGAAGAGCACGGTAAAGACGGGACTTTTTCGCCAGTTAAGGAAACCGCACGCGCCGCCCGGAGCATGGTCCGCGCCGCGTTGAAGGGCGCGCTCGCAACTGTGCACAAGGTCTCGGGGCATCCTTACGCTTCGCTGGTGCTGACCGCAACCGACGTGGAGGGGGCACCGATTCTGCTCATTTCCAAGCTGGCGGTGCACACGCAGAACCTCGGCGCCGACCCCCGCGCGAGCCTGCTCGTCGATGCAACCGGCACCGAGGCCGACCCCATGGAAGGTGCGCGCGTGACGCTGATCGGCGCGCTTCAGCCCACCGACAGCCCGACCGCGCGCGCCCGCTACCTGGCGCGCCACCCGTCGGCCGCCGGCTATGCCGACTTCCCCGATTTCGGGTTTTTCAAGCTGAGCCCGACAGCGCGCACTACATCGGCGGCTTCGGCAAGATCGTCGATCTGCCGGCGGAGGATCTGCTGATCTCCCTGGAAGGCGCCGAAGGGCTCGTCGAGGCCGAGCCGGGCATCGTGTCGCACATGAACGCCGACCACGCCGACGCCATCGCGCTTTACGCGACCAAGCTGCTGGGGTCCCCCTCGGGCCCCTGGCGCATGACCGGCATCGATCCGGAAGGCTGCGATCTGGTTTTAGGCTCGCGCGGCCTGCGTCTGGCCTTCGGCTCGCGTATCGCCAGTGCTGCGGAAGCCCGCGCCGAGCTCGTCCGCCTCGTCGGCGTCGCCCGGCGGCGCATTAGCCGTCGCGCGTCTTTGCGCTGCCGCGGTAGGCTTACCTATATGTGCCTGCAGCTACACTCCAAGCAATCCTTGCGTCGAGCCCGTGGGCGAAGGCCGTGACCCGGCGAGCTTCAGAGATTGATTTTGCTCCTGGCTACCGCGTCAGTACCAGCATTCGCCAAGCGCGAGCGCCTTGCTTGTTGTGCTGGCGGCGACGGCGACCGGCGAAGTGGAGCTGATCTCGCATGCCATCGGCGTTGCCGCCAAGGCGCGCGGGATGACGAAGATTGCCGACGAGACCGGTCTTTCCCGCGAAAGCCTCTACCGGGCTCTGAGCGCCGAGGGGCGTCCGCAATTCGAGACGATTGGGCGCGTTCTCACCGCGCTCGGGCTTCGCCTGCGCGCCGAGCCCGCCGCGGCAGCCGGTAAACGCCGCCCCAAAGGCAAGGCCGCTTGACGCTGGCTCGAGTTTGTTTGTCGCGCGCCGCGCTTGTGAGCCGCCTCCCGCCGACGTAGGGTCCCGCTCCCGCGGGAGAGGGTCATGCGCGCAGCGGTCTTGATTGCGTCGATCTGCCTGGGCGTCGCCGGCTGCTCGCCTGCGTCGAACCAGATCCAGCCGATCTACGTCGCGCCCTATCAATACCAATCCCTGAGCTGCGACGAGATCGCGCGCGAGGCCCAGAACATCGCGCGCAGTGCCTCCATGGTGGCGGGTGCACCGCCCGCCACGACCGAGCCCGGCGCCACGGTCGTCGTCTGGCCGGAACTGTCTCTCACAAAGCCGAGCGACTCGACGATGGCGGCGCTGGGGCGGCTCAAGGGCCAGTTCGACTCGCTCGTTCTTGCCGCGCAGCAGAACAACTGCGCGCTCGAGTTCCAGCAGGGCGGCGCGTAAGTGCGCCGGCACCGGTGATCTCGGGCCCCGCGCGACGAACCTGCACTCCGTCGTCCCGGCGTTATGGCGTTGAGAGGAGGCAGGCGCTCACCACCCTCGAGATTGGGGTGTGTTAAAATGGTGCGCTGCCGCTAGCCTGGCGGGTCTCTACTTAAAATCCGCCAGCGTCAAAATCGGCGTCAGCGTCAGCCCCGCCGCTGCGAACGCCTCGCCCGCGCCCTCCTGACGGTCGACCACCGTCACCACGCCGACGACCTCGGCGCCTTCGGCGCGCACGCTCTCCGCCGCCTTGATGGCCGAGCCGCCCGTCGTCGTCACGTCCTCGACGATGACGACGCGCTTAGCCTGAAGCGTCTCCCCGGCCGGCAGCCCCTCGATCAGGCTGCGGGTGCCGTGCTCCTTCGCCTGCTTCCTCACGAAGAAGGCGCCCACCGGCTTGCCCGCGGCGAAGCTCACCGCGGCGACGGCCGACGCGATCGGCACCGCGCCCATCTCCAGCCCGCCGATCAGATCGGCGTTGAGGCCGTCGATGGCATCGAGGATCAGCGTGCCGATCAGATGCGCGCCCTCGGCGTCCAGCATCGTCGGCTTCATGTTGAAGTAATATGTAGAGGTCCGCCCCGAGGCGAGCGTGATCTCCTTGCCCGACTGGAACGAGCGCGTCTTGATGATGGCCATGAGCCGCTCCCGCGCGCCCGCCCGATCGTCCGCCATCGTTAAGACCTCCCCGCTAGTATGATGATCGAGACGTTCGCCCCATCATTTGCGGCCGCGTCGAGAAGCGAACGTCTCGATCTGAATCATACTAGCCGCATTGAGTCTGGGAGTGTCCTTCAGATCGCGAAATTCGTTCCACACGTGCGGCACAAGACGACGAATTTCGCGATCAGGACACTCCTCGCCCCGTTGCGCAATCGCTTAAACGAGCTATCAGTGTCAAGCCCGCACGCCAAAGCGCTCCCAGGGACATCGCAACCATCGCCCCATGACGCCTTTCCCGGTGACCCTCGAACGGCTCGAATGTCCCTGTCGCTGCGCGATCGACCGCCTCGCCGCGCGTCCCCGCCTCGCCGCCGCGGCGCTGCTCGGCCTGGCGCTTCTCGCCTACCTGCCGGGGCTCATCGCGCTGCCGCCCGTCGACCGCACCGAGGTGGTCTACGCCGAGATGGCGCGCGGCCTGCTCGAGCGCGGCGAGCTTTTCGATGCCACCTACCAGGGCGAGCGCTTCGCCTTTCGTCCCATCGGCATCACCTGGCTGCAGATGGCGCCCGGCGCCGCCTTTGGTAAGGGCGCGCAAGGCTGGATCGGCACCTACCGGCTGCCGTCGCTGCTCTGTGGCCTTCTCGCGGTGCTCAGCTTTTGGTGGCTCTCGAGGCCGCTCCTCGGCGACCGCAGAGCGCTGATCGCGGCCGCACTCTTCGCCGTCACGCCCATCGTGGCGCTACAGGCCCAGCTTGCGATCCCAGAAGGCCCGCTGCTGCTTGCCATCGTGGTCGCGCAGACGACGCTGCTGCGCCTCTACTGCGCCGACGATCCGCGCCGCGGCACGCGCGGCCTCGCGCTCCTGTTCTGGGCAGCGCAGGGGTTCGGCATCGTGCTCAACGCGCTTGCCGTGCCGATCCTGTCTCTGTCCACGCTCATTGCCCTCTATGTTTTCGACCGTGATCTTACCTGGCTCAAACGCTTGCACCTGCCGATCGGCATACCGCTGATGCTCGTGATCGCCGCGCCGTGGCTGATCGTGCGCGCGTATCTCGACGGCGGCGTGCCCTTCGCCGACCTGGGCTTTTCCGAGCTCATCCGCGCGCTGGGCGGCGCGCAGGACATGAAATGGAAGGCCGCGCCGCTCACGTTCACGGCCGCGCTGCTCGTGGGCTTTCTGCCGGGCGCACTACTTTGGGTGCCGGCCGTGCGCACGCTGTGGGAGCATCGCACAAGTGCGCTGCACCGCTTTCTCTTCTGCTGGATTGCCGGGTATCTCGTCTATCTGGAGCTGATCTCCTCCAAGCCGGCGCTTTATACCGTGCAGGCCATGTTCCCGGCCGCCGCCGTGGCGTGCGCGCTGGCGCTCGACAAGGACGGCCGCCTCGCAATCCCCGACTATATGCTGCGGCTGCCCGCGTGGTTGGTGGCGCCCGGCATGGTGGCGTTGTTTGCCGGCGTCCTTTACGTGGCCGGCGCGCCGCCGAGCGGCGTCGTGGTGCTCGGCGCAGCTGTCGTCACCGCGCTGTTCACGCTTGCCGCGCTCGCCGCCCGCGCCAAGCTTGCCGCCGCCTGGCTTGTAATGAGCGTCGTCGGTTTCGCGCTTTTTCTCGGGTTCACCTTCGGTGTGCTGCTGCCGAGCCTGGAGAAGGGCTGGCCCGCGACCCGCATCGCCGAGGCCATTCGGCCGCTCGAGCACTGCGTCGTTGGCCCGGTCGGGATCGCGGGCTTGCGCGAGCCGAGCACCGTCTTCGTGCTGGGGCGCGACAGCGATCCGGGCATCGTCGAGATTGCCGACCGCATGGCGGGCGGCGAGGACAGCATCGCCGTGGTCGAGGACCGCTGGCAGGTCGACCTCCTCACGGCGCTCGCAGAACGCGGCGCCAAGCCGCCCGTCCGCGCCGGTTGCGTTCAAGCGTTCAACGTCATGCGCGGGTGTCCGCTTAATTACTCGATCTACATCACCGGCGCGCCCAGGCTCGATCCCGAGTGCAAGGTGCCGCCCCGCTTCGCCTGCAAGGGCCCGGTGCCGCAAATCCCTGTCACCGCCGGCTTGCGCTGCAAGTGATTTGGCGCGCGTGCGAGCACGCGCCGTTTGCATGGAAGTTGGGAGCTCGACCGTGGCTCCTCCATGTCCCCGTCCCTTGATGGGGAGGGGTTAGGGGTGAGGTGATCACCTGGGAGCAAGATTGCCGGACTCTCTCCAAGCCCTTCACCCCACCCGGTCGCCTCGACTTTCGTCTCGGCGACCACCCTCCCCATCGAGGGGAGGGTGTGAAAGAGGGCGAGGCCACAGCCTGGTCATTGGCAAGCCTGTTCGCGGGGCTAGATCTACGCTATGTCCATGGCAACGCTCCCTTAAGCAGCCCATCCCAGGATGCGGCCCAGAAGCGCCCCAAAATGCGTTGAGACCTGCGCGCCCCGCGAGGATTGCCCCCATGACTGACATGACCGACATGACCGAAGTGACCGAAGTGACCGACATCGCAGACATCGATCAGCCCACCTTCGATCCCGAGAACCCGCCGGCGCTGATCACCGCGCAGTTCTACAACGCGCCCGAGGCCCCCACGCTCGCCAAGCTCAAGGGCAAGGTGGTGGTGCTCGTTGGCTTCCAGATGCTGTGCCCGGGCTCGCTGCGCCACGCGCTGCCCCAGGCTGAGCGGCTCGCGCGCGCCTTCAACGCCGAGGAGGTCGCCGTCGTCGGCCTGCACCTGGTGTTCGAGAACCACAAGGACATGACGCCGTCGCTGCTCGAGCCCTTCCTCAAGACCGAGCACATATCGATCCCCATCCTCGTCGATGCGCCGGGGGCTTCGGGCATCCCTAAGACCATGGAGGCCTACGGCCTGCAGGGCACCCCGACCATGTTGCTATTCGACCGCCAGGGCCGCCTGCGCCGCCACTACCTCGGCGCCGTCGACGACGTGCGGCTCGGTGCGAAGATCATGGCGATGGCCATGGAGGATCCGAAGGCCGAGCGCGAGGTGTCGGTGGCGATCGAGCGGCGGCTGGCGGCGACGCTGACGGACCCCTCCGAGCACCATCATCATCACGACGGCGAGTGCTGCGGCGGGCATCACGAGCACGCCCACGCCCACGCGCATGATCACGACCATGATCACGACCACGAGGGCGGCTGCTGCGGCGGCAAGCACGAGCACGATCATGCGCACGATCATGCACACGACCCGGCCGCCCATGAGCATGACCACGGCGATGGCTGCGGCTGCGGCCACAAGCACTGAGGGTGTCTAACGTCATCCCGGACAAGCGCGTGAAACGCGCGCTGATCCGGGATCCAGCGTAAGACTCGTCGCAGACACGGTATTCGGGCCTGCGGCGCACCTCTCCTGGATCCCGGATAGCCGTCGCTTTCGCTCCGGCTTCCAGGATGACGGGGTACTTGCCCTTCATCCCCGCCCCCGAATCGCGCGATGGTGACCCCTACAAGTCTAAAGGGGAATCGCCATGGTGGAGCGCGTTGCAAACGGCAGGGATGCGCGCGAGGAGCGCCCCCGCACCAAAGCGCGCGCGCCCGCCAGAGCCGCACCCGCCAAGGCTGCCAAACCGAACAAGTCCGGCTTCGACAAGAAGACCATCGCGCTGGTCTACGACTTCGACGGCACGCTGTCCCCGCGCCCCATGCAGGACTACGCCTTCCTGCCGCAGATCGGCGAGGACGCCGCCGCCTTCTGGAAAGAGTCCAACGATCTTGCGCGCCGCGAAGGTGCGGACGCGCTCATCACCTACATGCGCCTCATGTACAAAAAGGCGAAGGCCAAGAATGTGCGCATCGACCGCGCCGACCTCGTGGCGCAGGGCAAAAACGTCGAGCTGTTCGCCGGCGTCGCCGACTGGTTCGATGCGATTGCCGACTACATCAAGCTGCGCTCCGAATCGCACGGCGTCTCACTTCGCCACTACGTGGTCTCCGCCGGCCTCACCGAGATCATCGAGGGCACGCCGATCTACAAGCGCTTCCACAACGTGTTCGCGTCCGAGTTCTGGTTCGAGGCCTACGAGCTGCCCTTCCCCAAGCGCGTCATCACCGACACCGGCAAGACGCAGTTCCTGTTCCGCATCAACAAGGGGTTGGAGGATTTGCGCGTCGGCATCAACGAGCACATGGACGAGGCGAAGCGCCCGATCCCGTTCTCCAACATGATCTACTTCGGCGACGGCGACACCGACGTGCCGTCGATGGCGGTGATGCGCAAGAACGGCGGCCACGCGGTCGCCGTCTACCCGCCGAACAAGTCCAAGAAGAAATGCGTCGATCTGTTCAAGGCGGGGCGCTGCGATTTCTTCGCGCCCGCCGACTACCGCCGCGGCTCGGACCTGTTCAAGCGCACGTGCCTGCTCCTCGACCGCATCCTCGCCGACATCCGGGTGGCCGAGGAGATGTGGCGGTTGGGGCGCGGGGTGCGGTGATGGCACCGCTAGTTTGCATGAATTTTTCTAGGGAAAGAGCATAATGGTGAGAAATACTAAGCCGACGCAAAAGCGGACCTATCTCAAACAAAGTGATGTGCCGAGCGCGTCTCTTGAAGAGGCGATGAGAATTCCTCAGGCAGTGATGGATCACTATGGAGGAAAGGCAGTAGCTCCAATTCAAGTGGCAAAGGCTCTTAACATGGCGCCGAACGGCTCGCAGATCCAGGTGCTATCCGGCGCTTCCATCGCCTTTCCTCGTCTGATCGAGGGAGGAGCTCAGGCGTCGTCTATAACGGTGACAGACCTTGCCAAGCGTATTTTGAGGCCCAAAGAAGAGGGCGCTGACTTAGCCGCCAAACGTGAAGCGGTGCTCCGTCCACGAGTATTCTCCGAATTTCTCCGGCAGTACGATGGGAGCCCGCTGCCTCGAACGGATATCGGGCAAAACGTATTGGAGGATATGGGTGTTCCCCGCGACCGGACGAGTGAAGTCTTTGAGCGAATTTTGTCTAGCGCTGAAACTGTAGGGTTTCTGGATGAAATAAAGGGTAAGCAATACGTGACATTGCACGGGACTGTCGAAGGCGAAGGAAAGAACGTCGTGGATTTGGTCTCCGTGGAATCGGTTCTCCCGCCGGGAGGGCATGACGGCCCACGCCCTAGCTCTCATGTGGAGCCAACCATCGCAGGGCGAAAGTCGTCGCCTCTGGCGGTTGCGATAATTGATGACGAACGTCGTAGGCGGGTTTTTATAACCCATGGAAAGAATCGCGTTCTTGTCGATCCGATAAAAAAGCTACTTGAGTATGGGGAGTTGGATCCGGTGGTCTCTGTTGACCGCCAGTCGGTATCAAAGCCCGTTCCGGAAAAAGTTATGGATGATATGCGCAGCTGTGGTGCTGCAATCATTCATGTAGATGTGGAGCAAACAGTCACGGACAAAGACGGCACCGACCATGTGTTTCTGAATCCGAACGTCCTAATCGAGATTGGTGCCGCTATGGCGTTTTATGGTCGGCGGTTCATTTTGCTCGTGCGTGAAGGCGTCAAACTCCCTTCCAATCTGCAGGGTCTGTACGAAGTCCGATATTCAGGCGAAACTCTTGACGCAAGTGCCACAATAAAGATGCTCGATGCCATCAAGGACATCAAAAATTACGCCCTGCCGACTGACGCTCGGGCAAATCAAGGCTGACGTTTGCCTCCCCTCCAACGTCATCCCCGCGCGGGCGGGGAGCGGAGGCGGGGATGGGAACCGGTTTTCCGGCAAGAAGCACGAGTAAACAAAGGGCAGTCGCTCGCCGAGGCTGGAACGATGGCCCAGCACTCGCCCTTGCGATAGGTGCCGGGGTAACGCCTGGCCTTCCCCTCCAACTCTCCGATTCGCCGTAACCTCCCGCTCACCTCCGCTTGCGATGCTCGCGTCCTTTCGCGCGATTCACCCGCAAGGAGGCGCATCATGGCTTGGTACGACTGGGTGCTGTGGGCCGGCATTCTCTACATGTTTCTCGGCACCGACTTCACGCTCAACTGGCTCGGCGGCATCGGCTTTGGCCAGCGCATCGACCGCAACTCCCCCAACTTCATAAAACGCATCTACTACCGCGTGTGGGCGGCCGACGATCCCAACGCGCGCGCCGACCGCACCGACGGCCCGCCCGACATCCTCGCGCCCTGGGTCACGTCGCTGTGCGTGACGAACGCGCTCGTCACCTGCCTGATCGAGATCTTGCTACTTTACGGCATGCTGCAGCCTGAAGCGCCGCCCTACCTGGTGCCGGCCGCGTTCGCGTTCCTGCTGCGCGCCAATATCGAGATCATCTACGGCTCGCAGCTCATCTGGGGCCCGGCGCACTTACGCGGTGCCGCGCTCGCCAACTACCTGACGATCGGGCTGGTGCCGCAGGTCGGCATTCCCTGCCTGGTGGCGCTGCGCTTCTCCGGCTTAGGCGTCACGCCGCTGTCGCTTGTGATCTTCATCGGGCTTCCCGTGGCGATCCTTGTGTGGACCGGGCTCGTCTATCGCAACAACCCGGTGCCGGCGCTGGAGAAGGGGACTCGTGGGGGAGCTTGATCAACACGCGTGACGCCGCCGCGCCGCGCCGATAGCCTGCAGGCTCCGGCAGCGAAAGGCAGCCCACCCATGACCACCGAGCCCGACGGCGAGCCGACGACCTGGACGCTCGGCGCCATCAAGGCGTGCGGGTTTCAGCTCGAGGGTCAATGCGTGGAGACCGGATGCGGCTGGTTCGCCATCTTCGATCTCGACGGCCTGATCGGAGCCGCCGGGCCCGACTACGTCATGCCGGAGCTGATCCCCGACGTGAACTGCCAGCTGTGCGGCGGCCGGCTCAAGTTCGTGCTCGCGGTGCTGCACGAGGAGCCGGGCGGCGACGGCGGAAGTTCCTGACGCCCGCAGCGCGCGCATTGGGCGCGGCCTCAGCGCCAAATTTTCGCTGCCTTCTCCTGGCACGGCCGCAGGGTAATCCGGGGGGACAAACATGAAGAAAAACGTGTACCGCGTCGCCGCGCTCGTCCTGCTCACCCAGGGCGCCGCTGCCAATGCCATCGATCGGGCGCTTGCCCAGCTCGATCCCGAGGAGCGGGCGCATCAGGCCTGCATCATTCTCGGCGTCGACAAGATCCGCAAGGACAAGACGCTGCCGCATGCCGACCGCATGAAGACCGGCGTGCTCGGCGACGCGAAGCTCGAGGGCGACCGCGTGACGACGGTCGGCGGCGCCGTGCGCGAAAATCATCATTGGTACCGCCTCAGCTTCGATTGCACGGTCACCAAGAACCGCATGAAGGCGACCTCCTTCAGCTACAAGATCGGCTCCGAGATCCCGCGCAAGATGTGGGACGATATCGGCCTCTGGCCCTGACGCCGGCGCCCTAAGGGTCCGCCCGCCCACCGTTGCCCCCGCGCCACGGACGCACCCCAAGGCGCCCGCGCGACCTCCCAACTTGTGTGGAAACCGGGCGCCAGCCCGTTGCCGGCGTTCGGGTCGGGTAGGCTCTACAAGTGATTCCATGCGTCGCGTTGGCATCGACCGGCTTTCGGCGCCTTAAGCGCCGCCAATGCCGCCCTCACCGATGCCAGCCGCGCCCAAGAACCGCAGCGGGGAGGCACAACACATGCTCAAATACGTCACGCTCGCGCTCGCACTGGCAATCGCGGCTCCGGCGTTCGCAAGCGACATCGATTGGGACTGGAGCCTGGGCTCCGGATCGCCGCAGGCCAAGCACCGCAACGCCCAATACGCGCAGCGCCGCCATCGCCACCACAGCACGGCCAGCGCCGACGCCACCAAGGTCATGGCCTACGCCAAGCGCGAAGAATCCGCCAAGACCGAGAAGGACGGCTTCCAGTGCGTGGAGAAGGTGCGCGGGCTCGGCACGCAGTGGATCGGCACCGAGGGCGCCATGTCCGCGGCGAAGAAGGACTGGATGGAGCGCGTGCGCTACGACCACGGCGAATCCTACGTCGACATGTCGAACGCGCGCGACTTCGAGAGCCGCTGCGGGCGCGTGTCCATCGGCGAGATCGCCGGACAGGTCACCTATCGCTGCGAGGTGCACGCGCGGCCCTGCAAGCCGCCGCTGAAGGAGGTCACCAAGGCCGACCAGACGAAGTAACGCGCGCCGCTCCCCTCATCTCGGCGCCGCTCCCGCCCTCTCCCCGGTTCATGCGCAGCCTAGCTTCGCCAGGACCGGGGGGAGGGAATGCCTATTTCCCGCCATTTCGGGGCCCTCGACCCCGCGCCCTGCCACATCCAGACCACGAAATTCTGCTCAGAATCAGCGCTGTCCGCGCCCGACAGGGGCGCGCGAGGGCCAGTCTCAGCCATGTCTCAGCCAGTCTCAGTGATCACCACGTCTCAGTGAGGTGAGGCTCCAGCACCGGGGGCGATGTGCGACCGGCGATTTTGAAGGTCTCCTATTGGGTCGCGACGGTCGCCGCCGTCGTCCTCACCGGCGCTGTGTGGTTTCGCGTGACCGTACCCTCCGGTCCCTCCGCCAAGCGGAGCAACGACCTGACGACCGCCGCGCTAACGCCCGCCGAGGCGCCGGTGGCGCCGCCGGCTCCGGCACTTGTCGCGCTGCGCACGATGCTGCCCCAGATCGCCGCCCGCGCCGACGCCGCCGACCGCGCGGCCATGAGCGAGTTCTACGGCGCACGCACGGGCGCCCTGCTGTGGGTGTCGGACAGCGGGTTCACCGGCAAGGGCACCGCCGTGCTCGCCGAGATCCGCAAGGCCGACGACTGGGGCCTCAACGCGCGCGACTTCGCGCTGCCGCAGCTGCCGTCCGGCGCGCCGACGCCCGAGGCGCAGGCGCAAGCCGAGATCACGCTGACGCTCGCGGTGCTGAAATACGCGCGCCACGCCCGCGGCGGACGCTTGTCCGATCCCGCGCGCGTCTCCAAGCTCTTTGACGTGAGCCCGCCTGTGCGCGCGCCCAAGCTCGTGCTGGCCGACATTGCCGCCGCGGACGCGCCCGACGCCACCCTGCGCGGCCTGCATCCCAAACACGAGCAGTTCGTGAAGCTGCACGAGCTGTTGATGAAGCTGCGCGGGGCTGGCGAGGACGACGCCGATATCGCGTACGGCGCCAATCTGCAGACGGCTGTCGCCGGCCTGCAGGCGCCGCCGCGGCGGGTGAGCGCCAAGACCGCGGCCGACATCGACCGCATCCTCGTCAACATGGAGCGCTGGCGCTGGATGCCCGTCGAGCTCGGCACGCTCTATGTCTGGAACAACGTGCCCGAGTTCATGACGCGCGTCTTGAAGGACGGCCGCATCATCAACTCCGACCGCATCGTCGCCGGCCAGCCCGACTGGCCGACGCCGATCTTCTCCGCCGACATGAAGACCATCGTCTTCCATCCGAGCTGGGGTGTGCCCGACGGCATCAAGCGCAAGGAGCTGCTGCCGCTCCTTCGCAACAGCTCGAGCGGCGGGCTGATCGGCCTGTTCACCGGCGCGCCCTCGAGCCGCGCGGTGCTGGAGGCGCACAAGCTGCAGGCCTACTCCAACGGCCGTCCCGTCGATCCCAATCAGGTGAACTGGAACAGCGCCAACATCGGCGCCTATGATTTCCGCCAGCCGCCGGGGCCCGACCAACGTGCTGGGCGCCGTCAAGTTCATGTTCCCCAACAAGCACGACGTCTACATGCACGACACGCCCGACCGCAGCCTGTTCGCGCGCGACTTCCGCGGGCTGAGCCACGGCTGCATGCGCGTCGGCGATCCGCGCCGCCTGGCCGAGGTGCTGCTCGCCGAGGACAAGGGCTGGTCGAAGGAGAAGGTGCAAAGCCTGTTCCGGGGCGGCTCGACCGAGGTCGCTCTCGACACCCACATCCCCGTGCACAACACCTACTTCACGGCCATGGTCGACTACCAGGGCAACCTGCGCACGTTTCCCGACCTCTACGGGCTCGATGCCCGCGTCGGCAAGGCGCTGCTCAAGCGCAACGTGCGCTTCGAGACGCGCAGCTTCGACGGCGAGGTCGCCGCCGTCCAACAGGAGGAGCGGCGCAGCCGTACGCCGCAACAGTCCAGCACGCCGACACTTGCCGATGTCTTCTCGGACATCTTCTCGCCCTGAGCGAGTTCGGTCGCCCGGCGAAAAACTCGTGTCGCCTTTGCCGTCGCCGGCACGCTGGCGTTTCTCGGATATACCGCCGCGCGGAGGTGAGTTCCAACGCGCGCCTCCTCTCAGCGTCATCCCGCTGTAGAGCGGGACCCACGCCAGCTTCAGCACGTGCTTTTGGTGCAGGTGATCGCGACCGATGAAACGTGTCGCGCTAACGTTGCGCTTACCGAGACTTGCGTGGGTCTCGGCCCTCATGCTGGAAGCATGCCTTCGGCATGCCGGGATGACGGGTGTGGATGGCTGTCGCTATCGGTGTCTGACCCTTCGGGTCTGACACCGTGGGCACCGTCCATTGCTCCGGTGCCAGACCCAGAGGGTCAGGCACCAAGTTTGTTATCCCCGCCCCTCCCGCTCCCCCATACTGCTCGCACCCCCGTCCACATGGGACGCATCAGCTGAGCGGCTTTGCGGGGCGGGGGCGGTGACCCGGATGAGGCAGCGTCCGTACCGTCGCGGGCGTTTGACGCGAGGTAGCTCACCTCGGATTCCGGGGCCGCGGATCGAGGCTGTGCAGGCGTGGCAACACACTGCACGGACGCCCGTCGCGCAGCGGCGCTTCCTTGTTAGGACGCGCAGCAGCTCTAGGTCCTGGACGCGAGAGGCTCTCGCCGAAGGAGTCGAGAGCCGGACCGATGAGCCCGCTGACGATGTGACCGCACCCTCGGCACGGCAGCAACCGGCGCGGGCGCTGAAGGGCTGCCCCATTTGTTGCAACAGGATCGCAGTGCTTCGGCGCCCGCGCTCCCTTTCTTTCGCAAACCCTCGGGCGGACAACGCCGCGAGACCGTCGAGGCGTGCACTACGTCACCTCTCCCAGGGGGAGAGGTCGCGGCGCCGGCGAGCGCATGCGTGAGCCGGGGACGCGGGTGAGGGGTTACGAGGCCGCGCAGTGTCTTACGCCCTCACCCGGAAGCTCATTTGCATTCGCTTCCGACCTCTCCCCCCGGGAGAGGTGAAGAGACGGAGACGCCGCGAGGACGAAGATGCTCATTCGCGGGTTGTCTGACCCTTCGGGTCTGACACCCCGGGGCACCACGAAGGACAACAGGGTCAGACCCAGAGGGTCAGACCCATGGCACACGCCCCGCGAGGATAACGGTGCTTGCGATTGCGCTTCATCCATGGCGCACCCACATTTGCGTGGAGGCAACGACGCGACGGAGGCGACGATGAGCGACACGCTGGGCATGGCAACGCAGCTTGCGGGCAGTGCGGTTCGCTTCGGCTGGTACTCGGGCCTCAACTGGCTGCTCGCGCGCGAGGCGCGCCGGCTCGGTCCCCGCCCGCGCTATCAGCCGCAAGCGCCGGTGCCCAGCGACGCCGAGCTGATGGCCGACCTGCGCGCGCTGTTTGTCGCCGATGCCGCCGCCGTGCGCGACGGCCTCTATCCGCCCAAGGAGCCCGCCGTCACCTTGCCGCAGCACCTGCGCGACGTGCGCGCCATGTTCGCCGACATGCCCGCGACGATGGAGCGGCGTCAGAGCGAGGACACGCACACGGCGGCGCGGCAACCGCAGCCCGACGCCCTGCCCGACTACTACACGCAGGACTTCCACTTCCAGACCGGCGGCTATCTGAGCGAGGAGTCGGCGCGCCTTTACGACGTGCAGGTGGAAACGCTGTTCTACGGTGCCGCCGGCGCCATGCGCCGCGCCGGCCTCAAGCCCATCGCCGCCTATTTGCGGGGGCGCGATCAGCGCCGCTGCGCCGCTCTCGACGTCGCGTGCGGAACGGGCCGCTTCCTGCGCGATCTGCGCCTGGCCTTTCCCGCACTGGGGCTGTCAGGTCTCGACCTGTCGCAGACCTACCTCGATGCAGCCAGGCGGCATCTGTCAGATCTGCGCCCCGCCACGCTCATCCATGGCAACGCCGAGGCGATCCCGCTGCCCGACGCCAGCCAGGATATCGTCACGTCGGTGTTTCTCTATCACGAGCTGCCGGGGGAGGTGCGCCGCCGCGTTTCCGCCGAGATCGCACGCGTGCTCAAGCCCGGCGGGCTTTTCGTGCTGATCGACAGCCTGCAGATGGGCGACCGGCCCGGCTGGGACGGGCTGCTCGAGGCTTTCCCCGTGCGTTTTCACGAGCCCTACTTTGCGCACTACGCCACCGACGACCTCGAGACCATGCTCACCGCCGCCGGGCTCGCCGCGCAGGAGACGACGCTGGCGTTCCTGTCCAAGGTGATGGTGCGGACCAAGCGGTGAGCGCGGCGCCGCCTCAGCCGGAGATGATGTTGGCCACGCCCAGGATCACCGCCGATGCGGCCAGCGCCCCGCAGAACAGCCAGGCGCGGAAGGTGACGCGGCGCTCTACGCGCTCTGCCTCGTCCTTGAAGTGCTCGAGCTCGGCGATCTTGCGGCTCACCGCTTCGAAACTGTTGTAGGCGTGGTAGTTGCCGTCGCTGCGCGCATCCATCTTGTCGAGCCGCGTCTTGAGATCGCGGCAACGGCGCAGCATCTCGTCGAGCTTGGCCTCGCGCACGCGCTTCTCGCCCTGCTGGAACGCAAACCAGCGCTGGTCCCGGTTGGCGCCGTGCTCCAGCTCGCTGACCTTGCCGGCGAGCGCGTCGACGTCGCGGGCGAGCAGGCGGATCGTCGCCTGCAGCTGGTCGATCTTGGTGGCGGTCTCGACGACAAAAGGATCGCGCGCGATGAGTGGAACGTGGGGGCCGGCCGCGACGAGGCGCGGAACGGTGGAGATCTTTTCCAGACCGGACGGGGGGATCAATGCAATGGAGGAGGAAAAGCGTTTGCGCTCGGTGGCTCTCAGCACGGTAGGATCAGCCTCTGACTTGGACGCAACTTCGCACGCTCCGGAGAAAATCTTCCCCGAGGCGACAAAATTACAGTCTATCTGCGATCATCTTGACGGAGATCTTGATCCTGCAGCTTGCATCATCGTCTCTTCAAATAATGATGCGGTGCAACCGGGGCACGGCTGCAGTTACAGTCTCAAGTATTCTCTTGGGCTTCAGTTTTATGACTATAACGCAAGTACTGATCGATGACCAGACTTCATGCGACAAATCGACGGGACAAACTCGAATTATCTGCGCTTAACCGACGACGCTCACTTGTCGATCGCGCGCATGGCCTGAGCCGCATAGCGATCGCCTGCCGCCGCACCCGTGGGAAAAGCTGCGTCGATGCGGTCGAGATCGGCTTTCGACAGCGGCAGCGCCAGTGCGCCGATGTTCTCGGCCACGTAGTGCGGACGCTTCGTGCCCGGGATCGGAACGATATCGTTGCCCTGCGCCAGCACCCACGCGAGCGCCAGCTGCGCCGGCGAAGCCTTCCTCTCTGCCGCCATCTCCGTGATCGTCGCCACCAGATCCAGGTTCTTCTGGAAGTTCTCGCCCTGGAAGCGCGGAGAGTTGAGGCGATAGTCGCCCGGCGCGAGGTCGGCGGCCGACTTGATCTGCCCGGTGAGGAAACCGCGTCCCAGCGGGCTGTAGGCGACGAAGCCGATGCCGAGCTCGCGCACCGTCGGCAAAATCTCGTCCTCGGGCTCACGGCTCCACAGCGAGTATTCGGTCTGCAGGGCCGCGATCGGGTGCACGGCGTGTGCCCGTCTGATCGTCGCAGGGGCCGCTTCCGACAGGCCGAGGTGGCGCACCTTGCCGGCTTTCACCAGCTCGGCCATGGCACCGACCGTATCCTCGATCGGCGTCGCGGGATCGACGCGGTGCTGATAGTAGAGGTCGATCGCGTCGACGCCGAGACGCTTCAAGCTGGCATCGCAGCATTGGCGCACGTACTCCGGCTTGCCGTTGACGCCGGTGACCGCGCCATCGGGGCCGCGCACGATGCCGAACTTGGTGGCGAGCACGACCTGGTCGCGCCGGTCAGCTATGGCGCGGCCGACGAGCTCTTCGTTGGCACCGCGGCCATACATGTCGGAGGTGTCGAGGAAGTTCACGCCGAGCTCGAGTGCGCGGTGGACCGTTGCGATCAACTCCGCCTCGTTGCCGCCCACGTAGAAATCGGACATGCCCATGCAGCCGAGCCCGAGTGCCGACACTTTCAGCTTGCCGAGATTGCGATATTGCATGGGGCGCTCCTGGAGTTGTTCGATTGGGGCGCCGACACTGAAGCCGGCATCAATAGAATAGGAACGCCGGCATCAGGTTTTTAGTTCGGGGCTAGCCGCTTATCTCGCCGCACTGGGCGCGGTGGCGCAGATAGTGGTCGGCGAGCACGATCGCCATCATGGCCTCGCCGATGGGCACAGCGCGGATGCCCACGCAGGGGTCGTGGCGGCCCTTGGTGACGATGTCGGTGTCCTTGCCGTCGACATCGATGGTCTTGCGCGGGGTGAGAATCGAGGATGTCGGCTTCACCGCAAAGCGGCACACGATCGGCTGACCCGACGAGATACCGCCGAGGATGCCGCCGGCGTGGTTGGTGAGAAAGCAGGGGCTGCCGTCGTTGCCGATGCGGATCTCGTCGGCGTTTTCCTCGCCGGTCAATTCGGCCGCTTGCATGCCCGCGCCGATCTCCACGCCCTTCACCGCGTTGATGCTCATCATGGCGCTGGCAAGGTCCTGATCGAGCTTGCCGTAGATCGGTGCGCCCCAACCCGCCGGAACCCCCTCGGCGACCACCTCGATGACGGCGCCGATGGACGAGCCGGCCTTGCGTATGCCGTCGAGATAGTCGGCCCAGGCCACCGCGGTGGCGGGATCGGGGCAGAAGAACGGATTGGCGTCGACCGCCTCCCAGTCCCACAGCGAGCGGTCGACCTTGATATTCCCGACCTGCACCAGCGCACCGCGGATGGTGACTCCGTCGAGGATCTTGCGCGCGACCGCGCCGGCGGCGACGCGGGCTGCCGTCTCGCGTGCCGAGGAGCGCCCGCCGCCGCGAAAGTCGCGGATGCCGTACTTCTTCCAGTAGGTGTAGTCGGCGTGCCCGGGGCGGAACTTGCTCTTGATGTCGCCGTAGTCCTTGGAGCGCTGGTCGACGTTAGAGATGAACAGCGAGATCGGCGTGCCGGTCGTCACCGGCCGCCCGGATTCGTCGGGAAAGACGCCCGACAGAATCTCGACCGCGTCGGGCTCCTGGCGCTGGGTGGTGAAGCGCGACTGCCCCGGCCGGCGCTTGTCGAGAAACGTCTGGATGTCGGCCGCCTGCAAGGGCAGGCCGGGCGGGCAGCCGTCGACGATGCAGCCAATGGCCGGCCCATGGCTCTCGCCCCAGGTCGTCACACGAAAGAGGTGACCGAATGTGTTGTGGGACATTGCGTTCCGCAAATCGTTGGGGGCGGCAAGGCCAATCGAGTCGCTCGTGCAACCTTTTGAGCGATTCGAGCGTGGCCGATGGGCCAGTCTTAGAAGTGCAAGCGCACGCGGGCAAGTGGCGCTCGTGTGGTGATCGAGGAATTCGCCCCCGTTTTGCGGTAACCGCCCACTTGCGTCCCAAAGCCCGTGACAAGGGCTCGCGACGCAGTTTAAGTGGGCTCATGTGCTGCGTCGCGGTACGCGACACCTTGCAAGGAGACAGCATGAGGGAGAGCGCGCGTAAGCGTAGCTCCGCCTCCCATGCAACACCACCGCTTGGTGGGGGACCGCCGGTCCGCGTCAGGCTTCATGCCTCGCGACCACAGGTCCTGAAACGCCGTTTCTTTAGCGTCGACCACGTCGCGTCTCGCACAAGCGTAAGCGTCACCACGGGACGGCCGCCTCGTGCGCCCGTACCCGAACATACGCCGCTCCCCGCCGGCCTGAGCAACCGTCGTCGAGCGGCTAAGCGCAAGGCGTGGGAAGGGCCGGAGCAGCCGCTGCTTCGGCTCTTCTCGTCTCAATGCCGGCGCTAGATCCAGTCGATGCCGTCGCGGCGGAGGATCAGCACGCGGTCCTGCGGCACGTCGAGCCCCGGCACCGTCGCCACGTCGAGACCCAGAATGTGTCCGCGCAGCACCCGGCTCACGCCCCCGTGCGAGACCACGACGGTGTTGCGCGTGACGGTGGCGAGCCAGGGCAGCGCGCGCGCCATCAGATCCTCGTAGCTCTCGCCACCCTGCGGGCGCCAGCGGAACGGATCGCGCGTGCGCGCCGCGATGCCTGCAGCGTCGATGCTGGGCAGGTCGGCAAGCAGTGTGCCCTGCCAGTCGCCGTAGTGCGCCTCCGTGAGGCGCTCATCGATCTGAAAGTCCTCGGGGTCGAGCTCCAGCGCCGTGCGTACGATGCGCATGGTCTCCCGCGCCCGCGCCAGCGGACTTGCCACGAAGTCGGCTTTGGCGATGTCGGGCAGCAGCGGGCGCAGGGCCTCGCCGTTGCGTCGGGCCTGGGCGCGGCCCGTGTCGTTCATGGGGATGTCGGCTTGGCCCTGGTAGCGGGCCTCGGCATTCCAGTCCGTCTCGCCGTGGCGGATGAAATAGATCGTCACGTCCGCGCGCATGGCGTCAGACTTCGCAGGTCGCGCCTCACCCATCCTCGCCCTTTGCCACCGTGATGTCGGGCGCATCCTCGTTCTTCATGCCCTGCACATGGTAGCCGGCGTCGACATGGTGCACCTCGCCGGTGACGCCGCGCGCCAGATCCGACAACAAATAAAGGCCGGCGCCGCCGACCTCCTCAATCGTCACCGTTCGCCGCAGGGGCGAGTTGTACTCGTTCCATTTGAGGATGTAGCGGAAGTCGGCGATCCCAGAGGCGGCGAGCGTCTTGATGGGTCCCGCCGAGATGGCGTTGACGCGGATGCCGTTCTTACCGAGGTCGGCGGCCAGATAGCGCACGCTCGCCTCGAGCGCGGCCTTGGCGACGCCCATCACGTTATAGTGTGGCATTACTTTTTCCGCGCCGTAATAGGTCAGCGTCAGAATGGAGCCGCCGGCCGACATGAGCTTTTCGGCGCGAGCGGCCAGCGCGGTGAGCGAGTAGCAGGAGACGAGCATCGTCTGCGAGAAGTTCTTCTCGCTCGTGTCGACGTAGCGCCCGTCCAGCTCGTTCTTGTCGGAGAAGGCGATGGCGTGCACGAGGAAATCGAGCTTGCCCCACGTGCTCTTGAGCTCGGCGAAGACCGCATCCATAGAGGCTGGATCGGTGACGTCGCAGGGCATGATGAACTGCGTGCCAAGCTCGGCGGAGAGTGGTCCCACCCGTTTCTTCAAGGCGTCGCCTTGGTAGGTGAGCGCGATCTCGGCGCCCTGTGCGGCGGCGGCCTTGGCGATACCCCAGGCGATGGAGCGATTGTTCGCCACGCCCATGATGAGGCCCTTCTTGCCAGCCATTAGGTTGCCCGTAGCAACCCCTGCGCTCGGCGCCGGCTCCAACATGGTTTTCTCTTTCCTTCGCCTGTTTTCGGCGCGCATCCTACACAAAAGGATCAACGGGTCCAGATGGACCGCACCCAGGGGTTGCCCCGCGGATGCCCAAGGGATCAATAGGCTATTGGAGATGAGTGCGGAAGCCCGCAGTCGCTCAGCCTTCGAGCTGCCAGCGGCCGCTCGGCAGACGGCAGGCAACGCCCTCCATCTTGCTCGTGCGCTTGCCGGTGGTGAGCAATATCAGCAAGTGGCGGCACACTTTTCCCGACGCGTCTTTGAAGGAGGAGGTGGGATAGATGACACCCGCGAGGCGGCCATGCCAGCGGCGCCAGACGTATGAGGTGCCATCGCCGACCTCCGATAGCGCGAATTGGATGCGCTCCAGTGCCGCAATCTCATCCTTCGCGTTGAGCTCGTGCGGTGGCGCGACCGGGGGAAGGGCAGAGGGCTCGGAGGGATAGATCCGCGTTTCCCACTTCTGGCCCTCGGCGAAGGCGGCACGCGGGCTCATGAGAATCCCGGCCGCCAGCACGAAGCCCGTGATGACAACAGCGGCCAGGGTCACTAAGGAAGTATGCGCACGCATGACGCTTCACTCGACTGGTTACGACGCTACGTTGCGCCACTGGGAAATGCGATCCTTCGCCAGTATGGAGCGGCATGGTTAAGAGCGACTGAAGAGGCGTCCCAACCATCGCGCTTTGATGCAGCCGTAAACGAGGAGTTGACGTTTGACCGACGCGGCCAAACCGACCGCTGGCCATGACCAGGGTCCGGAGCCCGGCGATTTCGCCGAGGCGTCGGAGCCGTTTGAGCTGTTCGAAAGCTGGCTCAAAGAGGCGGAACGCCACGAACCCAACGACCCCAACGCGATGGCGTTGGCAACCGTCGATCCCTCGGGCCAGCCGAACGTGCGCATGGTGCTGCTCAAGGGGCTCGATGGGGCGGACCGGGCGGACCGCGGTTTCGTTTTCTATACGAACTTCGAAAGTGCAAAGGGCCGCGAGCTCAATGCCACGCCGAAGGCCGCGCTCGATTTCTATTGGAAGAGCCTGCGTCGTCAGGTGCGTGTGCGCGGACCCATCGCGCAAGTTAGCCCTGAGGAGGCCGACGCCTACTTCGCGACGCGGCCCCGGGGCGCCCAGATCGGTGCCTGGGCCTCGCAGCAGTCGCGTCCCTTGGAGAGCCGTTTCGCCCTCGAGAAGGCCGTGGCACTGGTCGCCGCCAAGTACAATGTCGGGCGCGTGCCGCGGCCGCCGCACTGGTCCGGGTTCCGCGTGACGCCTTTGGAGATCGAGTTCTGGCACAGCCGCCTCTCGCGCCTGCACGAGCGCGTCACATTCCGTCGCACTGCCCCCGGCGAGGACTGGCTCAAGACGCGGCTCTACCCTTAACGGGCCGGGCACGCGACCAGTCGAGCTACGTCAACGGCACCGAGCTGCACATCAATGGTGGCCAGCACGTGTAGGAACAAGGCGGGCCGCAACCACCACAGATTAAGCCGGGCCCTCGTTTTCGACCAATTCTGGGATATTCTCCGGCGCGGCCTCGCGTTGGGCCGGCAGGGGACCTAAGCTGAGCATGCTGATAAAGACCGGCAACAGAGCCCGCGCCGCGCCGTGGGGTGGGATTGAAAGGGTCAGAGCCGCATGAGGCCGCCTCCGCCGCTCGGACCATCGATCTTTGCGCGCTGGACGAGCCGAATTGCGCTCTTTTCGGTCGGCCTGCTGGTCATCGCCATGCTGCTGCACCGGCTGCTGTCGTTGCCGACGACGATCGCGATCAACCTTGCGGCCGTTGCTTTCGTGGGCGCCGCCGTGTCGATCCTATTGGCGATCGCGGCCGCGGTTGGGGTGTGGCGCACGGGACGGCCTGGAACTTCCCGCATCGTGTTCGGGACGGTCGTCAGCCTCGGGCTGCTGGGGTGGCCGCTGGTCTTCCTGCCGAGCTACGAGCGCCTGCCCAAGATCAACGACGTAACCACCGACGCTGCGAACCCGCCACCCTTCGTCGCCCTGGCGCGCCTGCGCGGGCCAGGCGCCAACACGCCCCTCTATCCGCGCGACAAGTTTGCCAGCCTCCAACACGCGGCCTATCCCGACATCAAGCCGATCGATATCAATCGCTCGGCGGACGAGGCCTACGAGCTGGCGGCCGATGCGATCCGGCGCCTCAAGATGGAGATCGTGAGCCAGGAGCCGCCGGATCTGGAAGCGGGGCGGCCGGGAATGCTCGAGGCCGTCGACCGCACGTTGATCCTGGGCTTTTACGACGATGTGGCGATCCGCGTTAGCGGCGACGACGAGCGGGCGCGCATCGATGTGCGCTCCGCCTCGCGCTTCGGGCGGCACGATCTCGGCCGCAACGCCGAACGCGTACGCCAAGTCCTCAAGGAGATCGTGGTGCGCCTGGAATCGGTGGTGCCGGCCGCGCGCGCAAAGGTCGAGAAGCCCAAGGTGATCAAAGAGGAACGGCAACGCAGTCGACGTTCGCGGCGTCGTCGCAGGTGATGAGGCCGCGCTCGGCCAGATGCTCGATGTGCGCCTGCAGCGACAAGGTGGCCGCTCCCATCACTTTCGGGTCGAGGTCGCGGTAGATCAGCGGCAGCAGCTTGCGCACCGTGTTGGTGCCGCCCCGCACCGCTTCCAGGATCGCCTGCTCGCGCCAGCGCCGGTGCAGCAGGTAAGCTTTCACGATGCGCCGCAACTCCATGATGCGCCCGCCATGCCCGGGTAGCAGCATCTCGTTGTCGCGTGCCAAAAGAAGCTCGAGCGAGCGCAGATAGTCCGACATGCGGCCCTCAGGCGGCGCGATCACCGACGTGTTCCAGGCCATCACGTGATCGCCGGAGAACACGACGCTCTGGCCGTCGAGCGCGAAGCACAAGTGATCGGGCGCGTGCCCCGGCGTATGCAGCGCGCGCAAGCGCCAGTCCGCGCCCTCGATGTCGGCGCCGCTTTCGACGTGCACGTCGGGCACGTAGTCGCGATCGACGTACTCGGACTCCTCCGGCGTCGCGCCATCGGCGCTTGGCCGCAGCGCGCGGCGAAAGCCATAGGTCTTGGCGCCCGTCGCAGCCTGCAGCGCGCCGAGGCCGTCCACGTGATCGCGGTGGGCGTGGGTAACGAGGATATGCGTGATGGCGCGGTCGCCGGCGGCTTTGAGAATGGCGGCAAGGTGATCAGAATTTTCAGGGCCGGGGTCGATCACGGCCAGCGCTTTGGTGCCCACCAGATAGGTGTTGGTGCCCTTGAAGGTCAGCGCGCTGGCATTGCCCGCGACGATGCGCGCAACGCCCGGCGCCATGGGGCTTGCCTCGCCGTAGGCAAATTGCATCTCGGTCTTGAACTTGAGGCCGTCGCTCATCTGGCTATTCCAAGGCATCGCCAGGGGGGCGAGGAGACATCCGGGCGCGACTTAGGATTTCGTGAAGGGACGAAGTGAGGCCGATCCTAGCGCCCTGGGCGCCCCTTGGTGCATAGAGCCGACTGGTCGGAGCGGGGAGATTCGAACTCCCGACCCCTTGCTCCCGAAGCAAGTGCGCTACCAGGCTGCGCTACGCTCCGCCCGACCGTCAGCCCTAAGGGACAGCGCCGCAGCGGGCCCATCGGGGGCTCGCATGCGGCGAGGGCGCCCTTATAGCTGCCGTTGGCCCCCCCCGCAAGCGCGCGCTCAGGCGGGATTGCCCGCCATATGTCGACCGAGTATATCGGTGCGGGCCGCCCCGCTCTCGGGGCCAGATGGGGCGTAGCCAAGCGGTAAGGCAGCGGATTTTGATTCCGTGTACCGGAGGTTCGAATCCTCCCGCCCCAGCCAATGTTTTCAGCAGTCTAGCGCTTTGCCACGCCATCACACCACGCCTTGGAACCGCGTGAACGAGCAGCGCTTTTTTTGAGACCGGTCCGAAAACCGGCGGGGGTTGGATTGGCCCGGAATTTACGGGCTCCACCCCATGCAGTTGTTTCTCCCCATCGTCGATGTCCGCCGAAAAAGACGCGGAAGGACGTCGAGTATTAGCCTACGGCGCGTACGCGACGTTCCTTCCGCTCAAGTGCGCGGCCGATCGACGTTAGGTGGCTGTCTGAGCAGTGGCCATGGGAGAAGTTCCCGACGGATTCAGCAATGTTTCCTGCTCACGATGTCTTGATGAATACCCAAAAGAATGCGCGCAGAAAGTCGCCGCACGAGCCATCGACTCCCGCCCGTGGCAATGAGCAAATACCGCGAGCAAGTTCTCAGGCCTTCGCACCTGACCTCGGCGCTTGTCGTTTCATTTCAGCGTGCTCACGCCCCAAACCAGGCAGCCCCCTGCTCGTTAAACCTTGCGCAAGGCAAGGAATGGTCAGCACGGCACCACTATGCCAAGCTGCAACCTTGCAGGTATCGGAACCCTGGAGCGTGAGGATGAAGCTGAGAGTATTGTGTGCCTTGGTCCTGATGAGCGCCGCCGCCGCGGCACCCGTCCGCGCCTACGACGGTCAGGAGAAGGACTTCGCCACTTGCACCCAGGGCCAAGGCAAGGTGGACAATTCAGCCGTTGTCGCCGCCTGCACGCGGCTCATCGACAACGCGGCCAAGGAAAACGAGCTGGTCGGGTTCTTCTATGCCATGCGCGCAACCGCCAACGACGACAAGGCCTCCAACTGCGCGGATGCACACAAGGTGCTGGAGCTGACAGATGACCCCACCTTCGTGGACGGCGCCAAGACCCTGATAAAGGTAAATTGCTGAGGCAACGGCGCACGCATCGGCCCTTTTGGGCGAAATTTTGCCCAATCCCGGAACGCTTTTGATAGTGTTGGCGTCTTAGGGTGAGGCCACTTCTTCTCGTGTCCGGAGCAACCCATGGCCGCGCGCGCGTACTGGAAGGGCTTCCTGCGCCTTTCCCTCGTCTCCATCGCCGTTGAGATCTACAACGCGGTCGAGACC
Organism: uncultured Alphaproteobacteria bacterium; assembly: GCA_963776675.1. Classification (GTDB taxonomy): domain Bacteria; phylum Pseudomonadota; class Alphaproteobacteria; order Rhizobiales; family Hyphomicrobiaceae; genus Hyphomicrobium_A. The sequence goes on from CAVZNR010000021.1 coordinate 101,322, forward strand.
AAGTCCGAGATCTCCTTCCGCCAGATACACAAGCCTTCGGGCCGGCGCATCAACTACACCAAGACCGTGCAGGGCATCGGCGAGATCGACAATTCCGACATCGTCAAGGGCTACGAGGTCGACGCCGATACCTACGTGACGCTCGATCCCGAAGAGATCGACGCGGTCAAGCTCGAGAGCAAGAAGACCATCGACCTCGTCAAGTTCGTGGACGAAGCCGAAATCGACCCGCGCTACTTCGAGCGGCCATACTTCATCACGCCCGGCGACAAGCACTCCGGCGAAGGCTACGTGGTCATCCGCGAGGCCCTGCGCAAGACGGGCAAGGTGGGTCTCGCTCAGCTGACCATCGCGGGACGCGAGTGGCTCGTCGCCATTGCGGCGTTCGAGGACGGTCTTTTGATGGAGATGTTGCGCTACGCCGAGGAGCTGAAAGATCCCGCCGACTTCTTCGACGAGGTGCCGACGGGCAAGCCCGACAAGGAGATGGTCGATCTGGCGGTGGAGCTCATCGGGCGCAAATCCGGAAAATTCACCCCCACCCAGTTCAAGAACCACTACGCGGAAGCCCTGCGCGATCTCGTCAACAAGAAAATGAAGGGGCAAAAAGTCATCGCACCGCACGAAGAGGTTGCGCCCGGCGGGGCCAAGGTGATCGACTTGATGGCGGCCCTGCGCAAGAGCATTGGCGAAGGCGGCAGGAGCAAGCCGAAGGCCAAAGCCAAGGGGACGAGCGGTGGCAAACGGACCAAGACGAAAGCAGCAAAAAAGCGGGCCTGAGGTGGCGCGGCGGATCGAACTCAGTGCTCAGACTTGGCAAGCGCTCGATGACTTGGCGCGCGATACCGGACGCTCAGTGCATAGCCTGGCGGACGAAGCCATCGCCGACCTCCTGAAAAAGCATCGCCGTCCTCGCTCGCTGCTCGAAGCGCTACGCGAAAGTGCGCGTCAGCATCCCGCCAACGATCGCGACCCCCCGGGGGCCAGACGCAGGTCGTGACGCACGCTTAGGGCTCGCCGCCGTTACAGCGCCTTGCGGATGCGCGTGTAGGCCGCCTTCAGATCCGAGCCGAGCTGCTTCACGGTGCCGCCGACCTCGCTGCCGGTGCGGTCGAACTCGGCCTTTTCGCGAAACGCCTTCCAGCGCTCTTCCAGGTCGGCCCACTCGTCTTGCGCTTCCTTCGAGCCAAGATGGATCTTGAGCCTCAGCTCGTCGCGCACGCGCTTAAGATCTTGGGTGAACTTGTCGAGGTCTGCCATCGTGGTGATCCTTCAAGGGTCGCAGTGTGACACCGGCATGCCAACCGACAGGCCGTTAAGCGCCGGTTTAGGCGACGCTGAAGGCGCGGAGCCCCACGCGCATTGAGCGGCATCAAAGTGGCCGGAAGGCCTACCTAACACCTTGACGGCGAAGGCATTTGCCCGGCGGCCACAGGTGCCAGCCGAGTGCTGGGGCGTCCTAGACATCGTTGGTGCACCAACTTACAGTCGCCGCAAATGGGAGGGGGCTCCCAGAAGTAGAAGCGTTGATTTTTCAAACGCATGGGGGGTTCTGCAGATGGCTGCGGGCTCGGGGGACGCCGTAAATATCCGTACGCTTCCGAAGATGGTCAAGTGGTACAGCCCGGGCCACTTGGTGAGCACCGGCTGGCGCTCGATCGTCTCGGAGCTCTTCGGCCAATACGCCGACCAGCGCATCATGCAGGCGACCATCGATGGCTTTGCGCCCGAGGTCATGGCCAAGGTCGTCGGCCGCTACAACTATGCGGATCTGCGAGAGTTCGGCGACGGCAGCACGGTGTGGGTCGACTATGTCGCCGATCTGGGGGACGGCTTCGATTCCACCTACGCGATGGCCTCCCTGATCAGCGCGCCCGCTCTCGACATCGCTGGTGCGGGCACGCTTCCCGCCGGCAAGCTGCTCATCATGGGCGGAGATCAGGTCTATCCCTACCCGAGCCGCAAGGACTATCGCGAGCGCTTCGTGTTTCCTTATACGACGGCGCTCCCCGCCCATACCGACGGCGGATGGCGCCGGATGCTCTTCGCGCTGCCGGGCAACCACGATTGGTACGACGGGCTCAGCTCCTTCGACAACACGTTCTGCAAGGCCCGCTTCGGGCGCACCGGCGATAACCGCATCGGCGGGTGGCTGTGCCCGCAGCACCGCAGCTATTTCGCAATCCGCCTGCCGCACAACTGGTGGATCTGGGGCGCCGACATCCAGCTCGCGCAGTACCTCGACGCAGGCCAGGTGCTCTACTTCGAGGGCGTCGCCGAGGCGATGAAGCAGCATCCGACCGAGGCGCCCAAGCTCATCTTGTGCACGGCCGAGCCAAGCTGGAACTACGACAGGGACGAGAGCCTGCAGGGCGAGGACAACCTCAGCCAGATCGCCAAGATCGCCGCCGATGCGGGCGCGCGCATCTGCGCCGTCCTCGCCGGCGATCTACATCACTACAGTCGCTATGCCGCGCAGGATGTGGGCACCAATTTCTTCACGGCTGGCGGCGGCGGCGCCTACTTCTCGCCGACCCACTACCTGCAGAACATCCGCACGATTTCCTGGGGCGGCAAGAAGCTCGACCTCGACGTGCGTTGCAAGGTGAAGGATGGCCAGACGACGCGGCAACCGACGTGCTGGCCCTCGCGCGGCACCAGCCGACGCTTGAGCTTGTCGACGCTCGGCTTCCCGCTTCGCAACTACGGCTTCGCGGTGGCTCTGGGCATCATCTATTGGGTGATGATCTGGATGTTCTCGACGACGCCATATGGCGGCAAAACCGTCGGCGAGACGCTGATCAGCGATCCGGACTTCCACTGGTGGCCCGGCATCTTCATGCTGGCGCCGTTCGCGGCGGCGAGCAACGTCATCTTAGGGATATGGTGCCTTGTGCTGTGGGTCGTCCTCTACGGTTATGCCGACGGCGGCCGCGGCGGCAAGGTCAGGCTCGTCCTGGGGACGCTGCATTGGATGGCGCACCTCGCGATGATGATCGCGCTCTACTACGCGGTCTCGTATTTCTCGTTCTACCTCGTGGATACGCTCTGGCCGCAAGCGCGGGAGATGCTGCAGAATCTCGAGCTGAAGTCATCCGCCGACGTGCGCGAGCTATTCCGCACCATCGTCATTTTTCCGCCGGTGATGATCTTCGTCGGCGGCATCGCCGCTGGCTTCGTGTGGGGCGCCTATCTCACCATCAGCTGCCTCTTCGGGCTGCATTGCGATCAGGCCTTCGCCTCGATGGGCATCCCCGACTTCAAGAACTTCCTGCGCATGAAGATCGAGCCCACCAAGCTCACGATCTATCCCATCGGACTGGCGCGGACGCCGCGAAGGCGGTCTTGGCGCTACGTCAGGCGCAAGGACGGCATCGCGACGGAAGGTCCGGCGATCGTGCCGGCGCGGCCGCTGCGGCCACGACTGATCGAGGGGCCGATCGAGATTCGCGTCGGCGACGTCAAACGCCCCGAGCCGCCGTCGCGCGCGCCGGGCACCGTTTGAGCAAGGGAAGAAGGCTCATGCAGGAGCGGCTCTCAAAGCCGGGATCCGAGCTCAAGGCGCACTATGACGCCGTCGTCGTCGGCTCGGGCTACGGCGGTGGGGTCGCCGCCTCGCGGCTTGCGCGCTGCGGCCGCTCCGTCGCCGTGCTCGAGCGCGGTCGCGAGTTCCTGCCCGGTGATTTTCCCGATCGCGCCACTGCGGCTGGGAAAGAGGTGCAGATTTCAGGCCCTCAGGTCCGTATGGGCAAGCGCACGGGCCTGTTCGACATCCGGTTGGGCGAGGACATTCACGTGATGATGGCGTGCGGGTTGGGTGGCACCTCGCTCATCAACGCCAACGTCTGCCTGTCGCCAGACGCGCGCGTGTTCGACGACCGCGCCTGGCCAGAGGAGGTGCGCCGCGACCGGCTGCTGGCCGAAGGTTTCGTGCGTGCGCGCCATATGTTGCGGCCGGAGCCCTGCGCCGACACGTTCGCCTTCGACAAGGTGAAGGCCCTGAGCCTTGCCGCCCGCGCCTTCGAGCGCGGCGTCGAGCCCGTGCCGTTGCACGTCACGCACGAGAGCGGGCCCAACGCCGCCGGCGTGCACCAGGAGGCCTGCACCCAGTGCGGCGACTGCTGCGGGGGCTGCAACGTCGGCGCCAAGACGACGGTCGCGTGCACCTACCTGGCGGATGCGGAAGCCTTCGGCGCCGAGATCTTCACCGAGATGCGCGTGCTGTCGCTCACCAAAGAGGCGGACGGCAAGTGGCGCATCTGGCTGCGGCCAGCGTATTGGCAGGATAGCGCCGGCCGAGTGTCTCTGACCGCCGACGTCGTCGTGCTGGCCGCGGGCACGTTGGGATCCACCGAGATTCTGCTGCGCTCGCGTGCCGAAGGCCTGGCGCTATCCGATTGGCTCGGCGCCCGCTTCACCAGCAACGGCGACGCTATCGCCATCGCCTACAACAACGACATACCAGTCAATGGGGTCGGCGTCGGCGATCCTCCCAAAGCGCACGTGCCGCCCGTGGGGCAGGCGGTCAACGGCCTCATCGATCTGCGCGACGACGCGAGCGTGCGCGACGGTCTCGCCATCGTCGAGTGCGCGCTGCCGAGCGCTTTTGCGCCACTGCTTCCCACACTGCTCGCGCCTGGCGGCGCGGCGTTTGGGGAGGACGAGCTGCGCTCGGTGTCCGATGAGATCGACGAACTGGGACGTGCCGTCGAAAGCCTCGTCAAAGGGGCCTACCAGGGTGCCGTCCACAACACGCAGACGTTTCTCGCCGTCGGCCACGACGCCGGCAACGGGCTGATGCAACTGAAAGACGACCGCATCGTGATCGAATGGCGCAACGGTCCGCAGCAGCGGGTGTTCCAGCGCATCGAGGCGGTTCTCAAGCGCGCGTCCGCCGCGACGGGCGGCAGTTACGTGCGCAACCCGGCATCAGAGCGCATTCTGGGCGGCAACCTCATGACCGTGCATCCTCTCGGCGGTTGCACCATGGGCGCCGATGCCGCGTCCGGTGTCGTCAATCACAAGGGGCAGGTGTTCGACGCTGCCGATCCGTCGGCTGTGCATGCCGGGCTCTACGTCTGCGACGGAGCCATTATTCCATGCCCGCTCGGGATCCACCCACTGCTTACCATCACCGCACTCGCCGAGCGCGCCATGATCCTCATGGCGCACGACTACGGTTGGCACATGAACGAGGAGGCTGCGCCCGTGCGCGTGTCGCCCGTTGCCGCCGCGTCCGCCGCGACCGAGCCGCGCAAACGCCGCTTCGGCGGCCTTGCAGGCTGGGGCTGGGACGGACTGAAGCGGGCTCAGGGAGAGTGACATGCGGCGATTGTCCAAATCCATCGCCGACCTGAAGCTACGCTACGACGTCGTCGTCGTCGGCTCGGGCTACGGTGGCGGCGTTGCCGCCTCGCGGCTGTCGCGTTGCGGCAAAAGCGTGGCCGTGCTCGAGCGCGGGCGCGAGTTCGCCATCGGCGACTTTCCCGATCGTCTGATCGAGGCGCAGGAGCAGCTGCAGCTCTCGCGCGACGGCGTGCATCTCACGGGCTCGCGGCTCGGCCTCTACGATCTGCATCTCGGCCGCGACGTGCACGTGTTCGTCGGTTGCGGTCTCGGCGGCGGATCGCTGATCAACGCCAACGTCTCGCTGCCGCCCGATCCGCGCGTGTGGGACGATCCGGTGTGGCCGCGCGAGATTGCAGCCGACCAGACGCGCCAGGAAGGCTTTGCGCGCGCGCAAGAAGTGCTGCGGCCCGTGCCCTATCCGGAGGGCCAGTTCCTCGACAAGCTGACGGCCCTGCAGGTGAGCGGCAACGCGCTCGGCCGCGACGTAGTGCGTCCGCCCATCAACGTGACTTTCGAGCGACAGGTGAACTACGCCGGCGTCGAGCAGCCGGCCTGCACCAACTGCGGCGACTGCTGCTCGGGCTGCAATGTCGGCGCCAAGAACACGGTGCAGGTGACGTATCTCGCCGACGCCTTCCACCACGGCGCGGAGATCTTCACCGAGACGCGCGTGACGCACGTGCGCCCCGAGCGCGGCCGCTGGCGCGTTTTCTTCGAGGCGCTGGGTCACTCGCGGGAGAAGTTTGCCGCCACGGAGCAATCGATCATGGCCGACGTGGTCGTGCTGGCAGCGGGTACGCTGGGCTCCACCGAGATCCTGCTGCGCTCGCGCGAGGCGGGGCTTGCGGTCTCCGATCGGCTGGGCGAGCGCTTCACCGGCAACGGCGACGTGCTCGCCTTCGCCTACAACAACAACGGTCTGATCAACGGCATCGGCGTCGGCGATCCGCCCATCGCCGACACGCCGCCGGTAGGGCCTTGCATAACGGGCCTTATCGATCTGCGCGACACCGAGCGCCTCGAGGACGGCATGGTGATCGAGGAGGGTTCGATCCCGTCGGGGCTGGCGCCGGTGCTGCCGGCCATCATGGCGGCGGGCGCGGCGCGCTTCGGCGAAGACATGGATAGCGGACTGCTCGATGCGATGGAGGAGCGTGCGCGCGAGCGCCAGAGCTTGCTGTTCGGCTCCTATCGCGGCGCGGTAGCGCGCACACAAACCTACCTCGTCATGAGCCACGACGACGCAGGCGGCCAGATCAAGCTCGAGGACGGGCGCCTGAAGGTCGATTGGGACGGTCTCGCCGGCCAGCCAATCTTTGCCGCCATCGAGCGCAACCTGAAACGGGCAACGTTTGCTACGGGCGGGACCTATGTCCGCAACCCCATGACCGACAGCGTGCTCGGCAACGCGCTGATCAGCGTGCATCCGCTCGGCGGCTGCGTCATGGGCCAGGACCGCACCCACGGCGTGGTCAATCACAAGTGCGAGGTGTTCGACGCGACACCTCAGGCCGACGCCGACACGGTGCACGCGGGCCTCTACGTTTGCGACGGTTCCGTCATCCCGCGTCCGCTCGGCGTCAATCCACTCCTCACCATCACGGCGCTGTCTGAGCGCGCTATGATCCATCTCGCGCAAGATCGCGGCTGGACCTTCAGCGACGAGATCAAGCACGACGTGCCGCTGCTGGTGGCGGCACCCGGCGGGCGAGAAAAGCTGGTTCCCGCGGGCGTGGAGTTCACCGAGCGCATGGCCGGCTACGTCTCTGCGGACGTGAGCCTTCCGCATGAGACGGCGGCACGGCGCGGCAAGGAGGCGGGCTCGCCGCTGAGCTTCACCGTCACGGTCGTCGTCGACGACGTGGAGCGCTTCATCCACGACAAGCAGCGCCGCGGCCGCATCATCGGCCAGGTCGACTGCCCCGCGTTGTCGCCGGAACCGCTCGAGATTTTCGACGGCGTGTTCAATCTGATGCGCATCGACGAGGCGGCGGTGGAGACCAAGCGGTTCGACTACCGCTTCTCGCTCGCCGCGCACGACGGCTCCGAGTACCAGTTCGAGGGCCACAAGGTCGTGAGGTCGGATGCCGACCTCGACATGTGGCGCGATACGACCCGGCTTTTCATCGACATCTGCAAGGGTGCCAAGGGGCAGCTCGGACATGTCGGGCGCGGCATGCTGGAAATTGCCCCTGACGACTTTTATGTGCAGATGCAGACCCTCAAAGGTACGGGCGGGCAGGATGCTGCTGACCGTCTGCGCGCTGTTGCCAAGTTCGGGCGCTTTTTCAGCCGCGAGTTGTTCGATACCTACGGCGGGGTGCTGGCGCGCACGGGCCGCTACGACGTCGTCAATCCGCGCAAGAAGCGTTCCCTGCGCGTGCCCGAGCCGGAGATCCACCTCGTTCGCACCGCCGACGGCAAGATCCTGCGCCTCACGCGCTATCGCGGCGGCAACAAGGGGCCGGTGGTGCTGTCGCACGGGCTCGGTGTGTCGAGCCTCATATTCGCGATAGATACCATCGAGACCAACCTGCTCGAGTACCTGGTCGCCGCCGGCTACGACTGTTGGCTGCTCGACTACCGCGCAAGCGTCGATCTTCCCTCCGCCCGCGAGCTGTGGACGGCCGACGATGTCGCGACCCAGGACTATCCTTCAGCGCTCGCCAAGGTCCGCTCCGTGACCGGAGCGCCCACTGTACAGGTGGTGGCGCACTGCTTCGGTGCGACGACGTTTTCCATGGCAATGCTCGCGGGTCTGGAAGGCGTGCGCTCTGCCGTCATCTCGCAGATTTCGACCGACTACGTGGTGCCGTGGTTCCCTCAGCGCCTGCTGGCCTACCTGCGCGCGCCCAGCCTGTTCGACAGCCTAGGCATCGATGTCGTGGATGCCCGTGCGACCACCGCCGATGGGCCGCTTGAGCGAACGCTCGACTGGGTGCTGCGCTTCATAGTGCCGGTGCCGCGCTCGGAGCGGACGCACGACGCCACCTCAAACCGCATCACCGCGCTTTACGGCCGCCTCTACCAGCTGGACCAGCTCAACGCTACCACAGTGGAGTCCGGGCTCGCCGAGATGTTCGGCGAGGCCAATATCGATGCCTTCAAGCAATTAGCGCTGTTCGCGCGTGCCGGGCATGTGCTCGATCGCAACGGAAAGGATGTCTATCTGCCCCACCTGGAGCGACTGGCGCTGCCGATCACCTTCATTCACGGGGCCAAAAACGCCTGCTTCCGCCCGGAGAGCACGGCTCGTACGCTGTCGCGGCTGGCGCAGGCCAACGGCCGCCAGCTCTATGATCGCCACGTCATTCCGGGATACGGCCACATCGACTGCATCTTCGGCAAGGACGCCGCCAGGGACGTCTTCCCGATCATCTTGGGCCACCTCGACAAGACGGCGCTCGTCTGAGCGCCGCCGTCAACGTCAGTGGTGCATGGCGATAGGCGCGTGGCGCATGTCCTTCATGAGCGCACGGAACTCGTCGCCCGAGATGTGGATGAGGCTGCGGTGGTCGCCACCTTCCAGATAGACGTCGGGCTCCTGATCGAGGCTCTCGTCGACGAAGGCCTCTACGGCGTACGCCTCGGGAACCGGCGGCACGGCCCCGGCATCGCAGTCGGGAAAGAGCTCGGCGATCTCGTCCTCGCTGGCAAGCCCCACGGGGCAATGCAGCATACGCTCGATCACGTCGAAGCGTACCTTGGAGCAAGCGGGGATCACCGCCACCACGAAGCCGCCTTCGCGCGTCAGCACCACACCCTTGGCGAGACGATTGCCGGGGACGTGGCTTGCGTGAGCGGTGGTTCGGCGGAAAGCGTGCGCTTGTGCTTCAACACGTCGTAATCGATGTGCTTGTCGTCGAGGTATTGCCGGAGCGTCAATGCTAGACCCATGGCGGTCCTCCTCCCGTGTGCGAGAAGGTCGCCTGGCGCCGCCCTCGGACCTGCGGGCGAATACGGCCTTGGCGGCGGCGAGGCGAGTGCGGC